>NC_015638.1:2595584-3296168 GCF_000211855.2 Lacinutrix sp. 5H-3-7-4
ATTTCTATAGTTTCTTTTTTATCATTTTTACACGCAGTTAAACTAATAGCTAGAGCAAGAATTAGATAGTATTTTATTTTCATATTTTATAGTATTATAATTTTGGTTAAAGATAATTTCTTTATTTAAAATAATATAATTGTAACATTTAAATTAAAGTTAATACATATAAGTATGCAATTTTATTTTGAAAGTAGATTTTTTTAACGAAATTGCTTAGCATAAAATGTACAACCTTAAAACTAAAAATACCTTATGTCTGACGATTTTGACTTACTAGAAACAAATTCAAACGAAAAAACCGAAAAAGTAGATGTTAATTGGGGAAAAGCTATAGATACCATGAAGTCTAAGCTTGCTCAAGAAGACGATCCAGAAAGCCGTCAAAAAATTCTTAACGCAACATTAGACGATGTTGTAAACATGGCAGAAAAAGACAGAACAACGCTTTTAGATGCTATTAAAGATTTAACAGATTATCAAGATGAGGTTGGTATATTGTTCGAGCGTTTTTCATCTTTAAACGAAACCGAACAAAAAGTAATAGACGATGCACAAAAAGCATTAGAACGTGCAAAGGTTGAACTTGAAGATGCAAAAAACAAACCAGACACGTGGTGGAATAACCTTTGGGGACGTAAAAGCAAAATCGCAAAAGCAGAACAAGCATTAAAAGATGCAGAGAAAGTTAGAGCAGGAGCAGACAATAAGGCAAAAGCAATGTTTCAAGAGCGTATAGAAAGCGCAGATGTACAAACATTATTAAGCGAGTTATCTTACAAATCTCAAGCAGCAGTAACGCGTTTAAAAAACCGTGAAGTAGAGATTAAAGAAGTAGAAGAAAAACTTAAAGACGCTATTGTAGAAGCATCAAAAAACCATACAAAAGCCTTAGAGAAAAAGAAAGAAACCGAAGCGAAGCTAGAAGAGCAATACGCTTTACTTAAACAAGCACGTCAAGCACTAGAAGAAATAGTAGATAAACAATCTGCCGAATACTCAGAAGCCTTATCAAAAGTAACCACTTTAGAGCAAAAAGTAGAAGAGTTAGAAGGACTTAAAAACGCTTACACAACACTAGCCGCTTCAAAAGACAGTTTCGTGCATAAACATAATTTAACCATTAAAGTACTAACATCTTTACGTAGTAACTTACAAACGCATCGTGCAAAATTAAAAAGTGATACAGACGAGCGTTTAAAATATTACGATGGTTACGTTGTGGCTTTAAAAGCAAGAACAGACCAAGAATTCGCAGCAATTTTAGAACATTTAGGAGTTAAAACCGATGAACATATTGGAGAAACACTAGCATCTATGCATACCGCAAGTGCAAAAGCAAGACAAGAAATGATGGACAATATTCCAGTTCACGAAAAAGTAATGCAAGGTGTTTACGGTAGTTATGCTGAAGCTTTAAGCGAGATTCGTGCAAAAGATGTAGACATCCAAAAAAACTTTGCAGAACGTTACGGTATAGACATGAAAGAAATTTTTGAAGACTATTACGCAGCAGATGCAAACGCACCTTCAGGCGATGGAGATAATGCTCCAGCACCAAAAAAGGAAGACACAAGCAACGAAGATTTACTAGGCTAAAATAATGATGGCGTTACCTACTTTTGCTTTTAATGGCAAAAGTAGGTCAGGCTTTCACTACTCGCTCTCTGCGAGGAGCTCAAACAAGCCGTTCAATCCTTAACGCATACACTATTAAGTTCTGTTTAAGCCTAAAAATTGGTGCTATTTATAATTTATATTTACATTTTGTAAATATTTATTACATTTGTATTAAGTAAATAAATAAAAACAAATTCATGGCAACATTTACATCTTCTTTACCAAACGAGCTTTTAGATAAGTTATCAAATGCAGCTAAAGAGTTAAAGCTTCCTAAAAACAAACTTTTAGAAAAAGCTTTAGAGCTTTATTTAGAACAAATAGAAAAAGCGAGTTACATTAAATCTTACAAATTAGCTGGTGAAGATAAAGACGTTTTAATGGTTGCCGAAGAAGGTATGCAAGACTATTTCAATACAATAAACGAAATAGAATCTTAATACATGAAACAAGGCGAAATTTGGGAGTTGTATTTAAACCCAACAAAAGGTAGTGAGCAAAGTGGTAGAAGACCAGCAGTAATAATAAGTGGTAATATGTTAAACACCTATTTGCAAGTGGTAATTGTTTGTCCTTTAACAACTAGTGTGAAAAATTATAAAGGTAATTTAATACTTGAGCCTAACGCAATAAATGGTTTAGCTAAAACATCAGAAGTCTTAACCTTTCATGTACGTTCTGTTTCTAAAACAAGATTAGATAAAAAAATTGGAAAAATACCAATTAAGGATGTGGAGGTTATTAAAAAAACCTTAAACGATATTCTTAAATTTTAACAAAATTGAAATCAGTAGTAATCGTGTTTAAATAACACAAGAGTAAGCAGGCTAAAAGTAGTTATTGAAAACTGCAACTAAAAATTGAATACTAAAAACATGTCATTAAACCACATAGTAACACCATTAGACTCAGCTGTTTTAGACAGTAAAGAACAATACGTGTTCTATCATAAAAAAGTAGATTTTGCATTAAAAGAACTCATTACAAGTGTGCAATTCAACACATTATGCACAGGACAAGAAATGACGTATTTTAAACAATACTGCGACCTACTATTATATTCTATCGAAGCCATGCGTGTAAAATACATGTACGACGATGAAGATAATATGAAGGTAGATTTAACCGATTCTGGTTTCCCAAACTACTTAGAGTTTCGTTATCTGTATAACGATTTATCACTACGCGATAATTACTTAAATAAATTAAAAGACGTAAGCGAATTACAAGAAGAGTTTTTAACGCAATTAATGCATAAAAAGGAACCTGTAAGACGCGACAAACTCTTTCAAGCAGCATCCATTGTTTATTACACTAGCGTAGAACAAAAATATATATTCAACCGTTTTGTACAAGGTAAAATAATAGAAGCAGAAGCAGGAAGTCAAGCAGAATATATGGTAAGTTGGAGTTTTTACGACGTGGCATTAAACAGACCATTTATCTGTTTTATGTATTTCTATTACGATGGTAAAAGTCCAGAAAGTATAAAAGAAGAACTTTACGATACACTAAAAAACGTTGCAGACAGAAAAATGCCGTTAGACACTATGGCTTATGGTATAGACAGACGATTAAAAGACGTAAAACCTAAACACATAAAACGTATAGATTTAGGGCCATTCCATAACATATTTGCAAAAGACGAAAATATTTTAACGCACAGTATTTTAGAAAGCATAGCTAAAAAAGAAATACCATTAGAATCTTACGCATTATCTCTAAAAATAGATGAGGTTTTATCTGGTAGTGAATTTAAAGAAGGTGGCTATTTTAGTAAACAAACCTTACAGAAATGGAGCGATGTAATAAAGCAAAACTACGTGTTTGCACCACATCGTATCATTCAATTATTATACAACAAAAATTCTGAAATTATGAACAAGTTGGCAAAACCACCTTTTCAAGTAGCAGATTTAAAAATGAAGTAAAAATTTAATTATGAAAAAACAATTACTATTTACAACCTTATTATTTATTACATTTTTTAGTTTTTCACAATCAGCACCTAAAGAGAGTGCAGAACTTTTCTTTAAAGAATTTAAAGAGAAAGGTTCATCAACAGCTATCGATAATTTATACAAACCTAATAAATGGATTAGTAAGAATTCAGATGCTATAATTCAATTAAAAAGTCAAATAGCAGGATTAAATGAAGATTTTGTTGGCAAGCTATATGGCCATGAATTAATGTTTGAAAAAAAACTAGCAGATAGCTATATATTATTGAGTTACATGGTTAAATACGATAGACAACCAATTCGTTTTACATTTCAATTTTATAAACCTAATGATGAGTGGGTTATTTACAGCTTTAAATACGATGGTAATATTGACGAAGAAGTAGAAGAGTCTGCAAAACTTTACAACTTCAGACTTTAAAAATATTACTTTCAAAAACCAATAATCAAAAATATTTGCTGAAAACTGAAGACTAAAAAAAATGGAGCATAACTCAACATTCCCTATAAAACAAAACGAATTAAACATGCTTCGCGACGAAGCAAGCGGTTACCTTAAAAGTATACAGTGGGAGCAAGGCGCAAGAGCTAAAAATAAAGATAAAGACGCAAAAGATGAATCTATATTATTGTATTTATCTCGTGCAAATAATGGAAGTGGAGCTACTCAGGTAACTTCGGTGTCAAAAACCATATTAGCTTTAAAAAAGCGATTATTACCAGATTCTATTGCCATTCCTGTACATTTAAATCAAACACTTTATGCCGTACAAGAAGGTATAGCATTAGGTATTTGGGTTAAAGATAGTTATTATGATGCTTCAGGATTATCTGGTTTGCACGAGCGTAGAAGTGGTTTAGATAGTAACGGAAAACGAGAATACGAAAGTAAAATGCATACAGCAACAGCATTTATGCTCTTTTCTATGGCTTACAATGTGCTTCATAATTTAAAACCACATGCATCAGATGATTTATCTGTAATGAAACAAAAATTTGCTGGACTTCCAGAAGTTTCGTTTATGTCACCATTAAAAGGTATTGCGTGTAGTTTATTTTACTACGATAAATATTTAGGGCATCCAGATATTATAAAAACCGATAAAGATGTAGTAGATTTTACAGTGGTTTATTTCGAGGCATTAATAGATGAAATTCAACTACGTAAAAGCAGCTTAGAGTACACCGAAACCATTGTCGATAGAACCTATAAATTAGAAAATAGCGATTTTGCCATTTCAGGTTGGGACAACGTATTTGCAGGAACAGCAAAAAGCGTTGAATTTAATAAAATACAATTCGAACAAATAGTAGGAAACAGAGATGCAAAGCACTTTGCAAGACGTTTAACAGAACGTATGCTAAGCTACGATTTCGAGGCTAAAAAGAATCCATTTCAAGAGCTTGGTGGTTTTATGCCAGTTTTTATGGGTTACGGTATTCCAGGAACAGGAAAAAGTATGCTTATTGCAGCCATTGCAACACGTTTAAAAGAACATTGCGATAATTTAGATATTCCGTTTTTATTTCATCCAATGCCAGATACTTTAATAAGTACATTTCAAGGTGGAAGTGCCGAGAAAATGGTAGAATGGATGAAACCAATGCAAGATCCTTCAAAATTAATTTTTGCACCAATTGATGATGCCGAAAACAATTTACAAGAACGAACAGCACAAGGTGTTTCGGCAGGTGTAAAAGAAGTTATTGGTGTTTTTCTGCGTTATACCGAAGGCGCTTACGCTGTAAATTATGGTAATAGTTCAATTGGGTTATTTACCAATTTACCAGAAATGTTAGATAAAGCGGTAATTTCTCGTGTACAAGGTCGATTTAAAATTGATGGTGCAAGAACAGAGCACGATTTCTTAGACCAAGATCATTTATGGTGGCGAAAACTTGAGCAAACCATGCCAGAATTTATAAACATGAAAAGCCCAGGCGATTACGAATATTTAAAAGCCCAAGGTTTAGCAAAAAACATGGGAGATATTTTAAATACTATCGAAAAACCAACCGAAGCTAGAGTTTTAGAAGCTTACCATAAAGCCGAAAAGCAAAATAAGGTTAACGAGCATGAGTTTTTTGCTAATTTATATTTAGAGATTCAAAAAATATTTCCATTCTTTTCTTCAAGAGATGTTAGAAATATTCAATCGGCAATATCATTACGTTTAACCGATTTTGATTTAGAACAAGATTGGTTTGATAATCCTGAAATTTATTTCAAAAAAGATTACAATACCAAGTTAAATATGCTTCAGGAATTGATGAAGCAAAACATGAAAGGTTTAGATTTTTCAGAAATTAGAAGACAAGAAGTTGTACGTTATTTAGATAATGTGGCAACCATTGCAGATACCGATTTTAAACGAAAAGTTGATGCACGCGTAAATCAATTAAATATTGAAACCAAAGCAAGAGAACAGTTTGGGAAATAGAATAAAAAATATAACCGAAAGAACTTTACATAAAGGTTGGGCAACATTAAGCGAGATTTTTTTCGATTATAAAATGAGTTCTGGCGAATGGACGCATAAACGGAGAGAATCGTACAATCGTGGTGATGGCGCAACAATTTTATTATACAATAAAGAAAAGCAAACTGTAATTTTGGTAAAACAGTTTAGAGTTTCGGCATATTTAAACCAACATAAAACTGGTTTTATACTAGAAACTTGTGCAGGAATGTTAGATGACGATACGCCAGAAACCTGCATAATTAGAGAAGTAGAAGAAGAAACAGGTTATAGATTACCTAAAGTCACCAAGATTTTTGATGCCTATTCATCGCCAGGCGCATTAACCGAGAAACTTCACTATTTTGTTGGAGAATATACCAGTGATATGAAAGTGAGCTCTGGTGGTGGCGTTGAAAGTGAACAAGAAGATATCGAAATTATAGAGATGCCTTTTAAAACAGCCTTAAAAGGCATTGAAACAGGAGAAATTGTAGATATAAAAACAATAGTTTTACTACAACACGCAAAAATTAATAAGCTGTTATAGTTTTTATTTAATATAAAATCAATCAATAAATCCTTTGTAAAAATTAAACTAAGAGTAATTAAATTAATATTACCGCTTTCGCGGAAATAAAATGGATAAATTAAAACAAGCAAACCTTTATAGAAGCGAACTAATTCCTATTAGCGGGAAACTAGTAGAACGTTATAATAAGTGCTTAGTAAAACTTGGTTTTTTACCAACAAAACTCACTACATTTTCTATAGATGGAAAAGGTTGGAGTCCAGAAATAGCAGAAGAAAAACAAAATTTGCATTATCTTAATAATGGTGAGGCAAATATGCATGCTATTATAATTTCACCATTACAAAAAGGCAAACCGGTTTACGTACCATTTCACACGTTCGACCGTGAAATGATGCAACATGTATTTAGAACACACGAAGCTAAAATTAATAATATAACTCGAGACAGTGCAATTTGTTTAGATTTCGATCAAAATATAGATGCATTTTACGAACCTTTAGATGTTTTAAAATACAGTGTTGTTACTATAAATTTTCATTTAATAGATAACTTAGATCAAATTCAAAAAGACCAATTAGAACTTGTAGCAAAATTTAAGCACGGTAATAATTTTATAGATGAAGACATTCATGCGCAATTATTAAATTCTGCTAAAACATATGGCGATTTAAGAACGCGAGATTTAAAGTTGCACGAACTCCAGTATACAACAAATTCATTTTATACAAAGGCATTTGGAGGCGTTTACGTGCTACGAGATTTTATTAAGGAAATTGTAGTTTTTGAAGATGAAAAATGGCATAAAGAAGCCATTAAAGATACAGCGCACGATGTATTAATTTATCATATTTCTCAGCCAGAATTAATGGATAAATTGAGAGATCATATTATAATTGAATGTGATTTAGAAGATGAAGTTAAAACACCAAGATACGAGCGTATAAAAAAGTTTGTTTTTGCCGAAGCTATAAAAGAAGCACAACATCCATTTACTAATATTTTAAACGATAAAGTGTTATATAAAAGCTATTTGAATAAGCTTGATATAGAAAGTAGAAAACGTGTAATGAGCGTAGAACGTTATCTCGAAAAATTAGAAGTAAGTAACGAATTTAAAATTGCAGATATTGTAGATGTTAAGTTTTTTGAGGCTTTACATAAACCACACTCATCTTTACACGCAAAGCATCAAGATTTAATATGGAAGCTATTAATAAATGTTTCTGCTAAAGATGTATTATTTTTATATTGGTATGATAAGGAACAATTTTATAAAACATACGAGACTTGGAACGACTCTTTAAAAGATTGGGTAATAGAGGAAATTAGTAACAATATTTAAAAAATGGTTACTAATAGTAAAATGGATTCTGCGTCGTAGCGCAGAATGACAGAGAGTATATTAATTTTTTAATTGTAAGAATGTCGATTTTTATTTGAAGTTTAAATGCAATAATAAAATTATTAATTGAAACACGAATGTTTGTCATTCTGCGTTACGACGCAGAATCTATAATAAAATGAAAGGAAATTATCATCAATATTACATGTATATTCTTTCAAACAAGAAAAATGGAACATTATATATAGGTGTTACAAACGATTTAGAAAGAAGAATTTTTGAACATAAAAAGAAATTAGTAGAAGGATTCACTAAAAAGTATGGATTAAATAAATTAATCTATTTTGAACAATTTCAATATGTTAATGATGCAATAAAAAGAGAAAAACAATTGAAGAATTGGAATAGAAGTTGGAAAATTAAATTAATAGAAAAAGAAAATAAAGATTGGACTGATTTATCGTCTAATTGGAATTTTTAAAATAGACGCTGCGTCGTAGCGTAGAATGACAAACCTTAAAATCATAAAAAACTACTCAAATGACAATAGAAATAATAGTATTCATCGCATCAATCCTTTTTGGAATACTGCTGTATTGGAGAGAATCTAAAAGCAATAAAATTTATAAATTTTTCAATAAACTCTTTTATTCTAAAGACCTACAAATGAAGGATGATAGTAAAAAAGGCTTTTTATATCAGCAGTCCTTTTTAATGCGATTGGTTTATATTGGTGTTTTGTTTTTAATTGGTGTATTAGTTTTAAGATTAATAATTCCAATAGATATGTACACCATCCAACTATTTATTGCCAGTATTTCTGGAACATTAATAGGTACGTATTTAGCTAATTTTGTCTTCAAATCTTCAGAAGTTATGGATGAACAAGGAGATTCACTTTTCGATGCAGTAAAAGACACTGTAGATAAAGGTAAAGACTTTATAAAAGATCTAGAAACTAAAGACACAAAAGCAGTGCAAGAAGCAAAAAAAGAAATTAAAGAAGAGCCAGAACCACCTAAAAAAAGTGCAAGACAACGATTAAAAGATAAAGGACATTTGTAATTCTGTACTTGATTCTTAACCTATAGAAATTAAATAACAATTAAACAGATTCCTGCTTACGCAGGAAAATATTATGATAAAAAATTACTGGAATAAAGGCGGAAAACAAAAACGCATTGTTGTAATACTAAGTATAATAATTATCGCATTATTATTTTTTATGCGTGACGATTATCAACCAGCATTACTGTTTATTAGAAAATTTATTTTCATAATAATACTTTGTGCAATTGTATTATTTTTTGGATTACGTCTCTTTAGAAAACAAGCCGAAACAGGAAAACGTATTTTAATACTTGCAATTTTAGCCGTGTTTTTTGGAGCATTATATTTTGTTGGTTGGAGTATGCAGTTATACGATTATATGAAAACCTATAACGTGTTTAACGATTTAAATAAAGTTGAAATACATGATTTACCATTAACACAAAACGAACGCATACAACCATTAAAAAACATCCATTCTATGGGTAACGAAAGTGTTGGTGAAACTAAAGATGTTTCGTTGCCACATTTAGTTAGAGTAGATGGACAAAATAAATGGACCATGGCCATACAGCCAACCGAGAAGTATTACTGGCAAGGTATGCGTGATAATACCGAAGAGGTTTTTGCTGTTTCAAGTACAACACCTTTTCCTCGTTTTTCTAACGAGAACAGAATACCTGTAACATTTTCTATTGGTGAATCGTTAAAATTTAGTAGAAACACTTACAATGCAGTTGTACAGCGTTTTAATCCTTGGATGCTTGTAAATTATGAGCCAAGCGATACGTATTACATGAAAAACGATACCGGTCAATGGGTTGAAGTTGTAAGTTTAATAAAATGGAAAGGCTTCTTTTTTCCGTATCCAAGTTTTGGTGGTGTTATGGTTATAGAAAATGGTGAGCATGATGCAAGCGATTATTTAGAGCGTATAACAATTGGTAAAGGAGAATATATTGCTCCAGAGGAAATGAAAAACTATCCATACCTAACAAAACAAAATACTTTAGCAGAAAAAGTATCAAGACTTCAAGCAGAATCGCTTAAATTTTTAGGTGGTTTTAGCGATCCATTACCGTGGAATATGGAAACAGCAGTAAAAATTCCAGATTTAGCAGACGACCAAAACCAACAACCATTTGTAACCGATTTTAATTTTGAAGATACCAAAATAGAGGCTTACAGCGGTTTATACCATTGGTTTGGATTAGAGCCAGTAGGCGATGAGCGTACTAGTTTAACATACAGTGTTTTTATTCCTGCCGATGGTACAGATAAACTGTTTTATTATGATCACGCAGCAAAAAAACAAGGTTATGCAGGAGTGTCTGCAATGCCTTTAAAAGTAATTGAATCTCGTAAAGAGTTTGATTGGTCTGTAAATAAACCAGTAGAATTTAGACCATATATTAAGAATATTGCAGGAAGAAAACGATTGTTTTTTTTAGGAACAATAGCAGCAATTCGTGAAGGATCAGATAATTTTGATGGTTCTGCCACACCAGATTTGGCTTTAATAGATAGCGAATATCGTGATGTTGTTTGGATAGATGTTAAACACCCAAGCGGTTGGGAAAAAGAAGTCTATAATCAATTAAACGAAGCTTGGCGATCAAGCGAAGGTATTGAAGAGTATTTTATTGAAGACACCAAAATTATTGATGTGGTTGGAGATGAATTAGAATCAATTACTATAGAAAATGTAAATGAAAACAATACAGAAGAAACTGTTGAGTCCTTACAACATAAAGTAGATTCTATTAAAAAACTTAAAAAAGAGGAAGAAATAAAGCGTTTAAAAAAAGAATTAGACTCTTTAAAAGGTATTTAAATTATGAAAAAAGCTTTACCATTTATAGTAATTTTAGCAAGCATAGGATTGATATTTGTAAATATTTTAGACTCTGAAGCCTTCGATAAACAATTCTGGCTTCGCACCGGTTCTAGTATTTTACTAATTGTAGCTATGATATTTACAATACGTTCTCAAAATGCATCAGAGGATTAATTTATAAATCAAAAAATTCCATCTTTATATTACAACGTTCGTACGGGCAATCTTTTTCTACATCAATGTCTTTAAATCCAAATTTTCTATATAAATAGATGGCATTTTCAAGCTTTGTATTAGAATAGAGAAGTAGTCTATTAAAATTATTTTTTTTAGCAAAACCAATACCATATTGTAATAATTTTTGTCCAATTTTAAAACCTCTATGTTTAGGAGAAACAGCCATTTTTGTTAGCTCATATGCATTATCTTCTTTTAAAGGCATTAATGCAAATGTACCCACAATTGTTTCTTCTATTTTGGCAAAAAAAATAAAACCACCTTTGTTAATTATATACAGGTCTGGATTTGTGAGTACCTCTCTATCAAAAGGTTCTACGTAAAAATAAGTTTCTAACCATTCTATATTTAAGTTGTAGAAGTCTTTTGAGTATTTTTTGTTAAAAGGAATAATATTAACTTTCATTAGCTCTAATAAAATCGGTTATTAAATAAGTAATTAATTTACCAACTTGTGTTGCAGTTTTGGGTGTTGGTGCAGCTTCACAAACGTGTAAGTATTTAGCATTTTTATTTGAAGCAAAATAGCTAACAAACTGTCTTGTTTTACTAACAGAGAAACCGGAAGGTGTTTTTGCGCTACTAGGTATATTAATTATAGCATCGCAATCTATTTCAATTCCAAAGTTGGTTTTTGAAATAAACTTCAAAGCTTTTTTCATTTGCGGTTTGTATTTTAGTATTTTTTCAACTTCTAATTCTTCAAAGGTATTGTATCTAATTCTTTTTTTAGCATTTAACGCTGTATCAAAAATAGCTTGAGAAGTATAGTTTTTATGTAAGCCAAAAATAAAATATCTATTTAAAAAGCCTTCCGCGAAAGCGTAACTAAAACCATTTCCGCTATGTCTGCCTTCTAATGCTCTAAAATCTGTATGCGCATCAAAATTAACAACATTTATTTTTTTATTTAATGCTAATGATGTGCCTTTAATATTTCCATATGCGTTATTATGACCGCCACCAATTATTATAGGTGTTTTTCCTGCTTTTACAATATTAAATATAATATTGGTTACTTCTTTGTCTATATTTTCTACTATTTGCCTTGATTTTTTTAAGTCTTTATTTGAGTCTTGACTTAATTTAGAGCATGTTTTTAGCTCTTCACTAAAATCTAAATAACCCAGTATTAATACATTGTTGCCGTTGTTTTCTTGGTTATGTTGCGTATTTAACAAAATTTTAATTGTGGACTCCCATGCTTTGTTAGTGCCTGTGTTTCCTAGGTTTGCAAACACACCAACATCTTCTGGTAAACCAATAAGTACATATTTAACGTCTAAATTTTTTAACTTGCCGTATATATCATCGAATGCAGTTAACAATTTGATGCGTTCACCAAATTTAATTTCGCCTTCGCGTTTTTTTATTATGTTGTTTAATTGGTTTGAATTAAATAAAACAAGTTTACTCATATAATAAATGTTTAGAGAAATTAAAATTACGTTTAAAAAAGAAATATATTTAATAATTAAAAGAAAAAAGGTAAATCCTTTAAACATTTAAATTATGGCAAATTCAGGAAACACAGGATTAAAAGTTGCTTTAGGTATTGCAATAGCATTATTTATTGGCGTTGGAGTATTTTCTTCTTCACTTTATAAAGAGAAGCAAGAAAACGAAAAAGTATTAGTTCAAGAAAAAAACAAAGTTTTAGATGAGCTAAACCAAATGGCAAATCGTTACGATGTTGCTATGAGTGAAAATACGGTTGCAAACCAAAATTTAATTGAGGCTAAAGAGCGTATTGAAGGTTTAATTGACTCTTTAAAAGTATCTGAAACTAATTTAAAAAGTCTTTGGAAGTATAAAAATAAATACCTTGCCTTACAAGATGAGATGACAGCAATTTTATCTGAAAATGATAAATTAAAAGTTGAAAACCAATTATTAGCAACAGCGTCTGATAGTTTAAAAATACAATTAGAAGAGCGTACAACATTTACAGACTCTTTATTGGTACAGAATACAGCATTAGCAGATGTGGTTGAAAGTGCCGCTGTTTTAACAGCAAATAGTATGGAGGTTTATGGTGTAATAGAGCGTTCTTCTGGGAAACAAATTCCTACTGAAAGAGCAAGAAGAAGTGATAAAATTAGAGTTTGTTTTACTGTAGCTAAAAACAGATTAGTAGAAGCTGGTGATAAAGAATTATTTGTACAGGTTATAGACCCTAAAAACAATATTTTAGGTTTAAATAATCAAGTAGCTTTTGGAGAAGAATCTTTAAACTATAGTTTAATTAGTAAATTTAATTACGAAAATAATAGTATTGATATTTGCGAATATATTGCAAAAGCTGACGAAGATACAGATTTTGAAGCAGGTGTTTATAAAGTAAATGTATTTAATGGAAACGAATTAGTAGCCAATTCTAAATTCGCTTTAAAGTAAATTATAGTCGCATATATTTACTTAATAAAAAACCTGAAACTTAAGCGTTTCAGGTTTTTTAGTTTTAAAATTAAATGGTTTTAAAATTTATTAAATTAACTCTCCATTTATTAATACTTGATCTATATTATTTTCACCAAAAGAGTACGGTAAATAATTATAACTAGGTACTGGTTTAGTAATAATTAAGTTAGCTTTTTTCCCTTTTGTAATGCTTCCATAATTGTTGGCAATTCCCATAGCGTAAGCTCCATTTATTGTTGCAGCATTAATAGCTTCTTCTGGAGTAAGCTTCATTTTTATACATGCCGTACTAACCACAAAATTCATGTTTCCAGATGGAGTAGAACCAGGATTATAATCTGTAGCTAGTGCTAATGGTAAGCCTGCATCAATTATTTTTCGTCCAGGAGTATACGGTATACTTAAAAAATAAGAACAAGAAGGTAAAGCTACAGGCATTGTATTACTGTTTCTTAAAGCATCGATATCTTCGTTATTTAGCTCTTCTAAATGGTCTACACTTAAAGCATTATGTTTTACAGCTAAAGCAACACCGCCAAAAGCATTAAATTGGTTAACATGAATTTTAGAACGTAGATGATACTGCTTAGCAGCATTAAGAATTTGTGCGGTGTCATCTAAAGAGAAATAGCCTTTTTCACAAAACACATCAACATAATCTGCAAGATTTTCTTTAGCTACTTTAGGTAGCATATCATTAATTATTAAATTTAAATAATCTTGTTTATTTTCTTTATAAATTTTAGGTACAGCATGTGCGCCTAAAAATGTAGCTTTTATTTTAATAGGAGTGTCTTGCTTTATTCTTTTAATAACACGTAGCATTTTAATTTCGGCCTCTGTGGATAGGCCGTAACCAGATTTTATTTCTAAAGCACCAGTACCTAATTTTATTATTTTATTTACTCTATCTATGGATTGTTTATATAGTGCATCTTCTGAGGTGTTTTTAAGTGTTTCAGCACTATTTAAAATACCGCCACCACGTTTTGCAATGTCTTCGTAACTTAATCCATTAATTCTATCTACAAATTCTTGTTCACGATTCCCAGCATAAACAATATGTGAATGAGAGTCGCACCAAGTTGGTAATACCATTTTATTTTGGGCGTTAATAGTTTTATCTGCATTAATACCCTTACAGTTTTCCATTGGTCCAAAATCTACAATTGTATCGTCAATAATAAAAACAAATGCATTTTTTATACTAGGAAGCGTTTTCATTTCTTCTCCAGATACTTTTTCTATATTGGTTTCTCTTACTTGTAAAAGTTCTTTAATATTTATTATTAATGTAGACATAAATTATAGCGTTTGTGTAAAATTTGTGTTGTAAATTTTTATTGCAGCATAAAACATTAAAAGTATTCCTGCCATACTAATTAACCAATTATATTTTTTAAAAAGTAAACGAGATGCAAAATAGATGAATAAGGTAAATAAACCGATAAAAGCAGGTATCCATTTTGTTAAAACAGCTTCAATTCCAGTTAGATTATAATTGACTGTAAATGTAATTGTTAAGGTAATTATTTCAGTAATTATTACTGCTATAATATTGTTTTTTGGGTTGTTTAATATTCTATTCATGGGTCAAATATAGACAAAATGCATAAAGTTGAATGACTGTACAGCGTATGTTTTGTATCGTTTAATGTTATGCTTACAACGAAAAATAAAGTTTTGTATATATAATATAATTACTTTCAAAAAGTAAATGTGTAATAGAATTATATTAATTTAATATTTTTCATAAAAATAAAGTATGAAACCATACTATAAAGAGAGTTTTGATTATATAAACTCTTTCTCCCCAATTTCGGAATCTGTATTTGAAAAAATGTATGATGCGACTACATATAAAGTAGTAACAAAAGGTACCAAATTATTAAATTTAGGTAATATTTCTCAAAAAATATACCTTATAACTAATGGTGTTGTTAGATCTTACGTTGTGTTTGATGATGGTAAAGAGGTAACAAAATCTTTATTTGATTCGATAATGTTTTTTGCATCTTTCAATTCTTTGCTAAATAAAAAACCTTCAGATACAATTTATGAGACAATAACAGATTGTCATATTTTTGAAATTGATTTTGGTTTCTTTAAAAGATTATGTTTAGAAAATGTTTCGGTTTTACAATTCTACAGTAAATTTTTAGAATATTTAATTTTAGAAAAAGAGAAAACTTTTCTTGATATAACTACTAAAAATGCTAAAGAGCGTTACTTAAAATTAAGAGATCGTATTCCTAACATAGATAAAATTATGCCACAATATGAAATTGCTTCTTGTCTTGGTATAACTCCTGTGCAATTAAGTAGAATTAGGTCTAAATTAAATGCTGCAAATAATGAGCTTTAACCTATGTTAATGTAAATTACAATTAAAAGTTTTAAACTTGTGTAGTGAAAATTATTATCCCTTATAATAACTAACTAATAAAAACCAAAAAAACCAATTGAATTTTCAATTGGTTTTTTGAATTTTAGGAATATTTTATTTTAAGCCACTAACCATATTTTCTGGTCTTACCCATTCATCATATTCTTCGGCAGTTACATAACCTAAGTTTATAGCTTCTGTTTTTAATGTTGTTCCGTTTTTATGAGCTGTATTTGCAATTTCGGCAGCTTTGTAATAACCAATTTTAGTATTTAAAGCGGTTACTAACATTAATGAGTTATTTAATAACTGTGTAATTACTTCGTGGTTTGGCTCAATACCACTAGCACAATGCTCTGTAAAACTCACACAAGCATCACCAATAAGTTGTGCACTTTGTAAAATATTAGCAGCCATCATTGGTTTAAATACATTTAACTCGTAATGACCTTGAGTACCTCCAATTGTAACAGCAACATCGTTACCCATTACTTGTGCACAAACCATAGTTAAGGCTTCACATTGTGTAGGGTTTACTTTTCCTGGCATAATAGAACTTCCAGGTTCGTTTGCTGGTATAATTATTTCACCAATTCCAGATCTTGGTCCAGAAGCCATCATCCTAATATCGTTTGCAATTTTATTTAGAGATACAGCTATTTGTTTTAATGCACCATGTGTTTCTACAATAGCATCATGAGCAGCTAATGCTTCAAATTTATTTTCGGCCGTAATAAAAGGCAAGTTTGTAAATTTAGCAATATATTTTGCTACAAGAATATCGTAACCTTTAGGTGTATTTAATCCTGTACCTACAGCAGTTCCTCCAAGTGCTAATTCTGCTAAATGCGGTAATGTATTTTCTAAAGCTTTTAAACCATGATCTAATTGTGATACATAACCAGAAAACTCTTGACCTAATGTTAATGGTGTTGCATCCATTAAGTGCGTTCGGCCAATTTTTACAACATCTTTAAAAGCTTGAGCTTTATCGTTTAATGCGTTGCGTAATTTTATAACACCAGGAATAGTATTTTCTACTACTTTTTTATAAGCTGCAATATGCATTCCTGTTGGAAATGTATCGTTAGAAGATTGCGATTTGTTTACATCATCATTTGGTTGTATAGTTTTTTCACCTTCGCCAATAGTTTTTCCTGCTATTTGGTGTGCTCTATTTGCAATAACTTCATTCACGTTCATGTTAGATTGTGTACCAGAACCTGTTTGCCAAATTACTAACGGAAACTCTTTATCATGTTTTCCTTCTAAAATTTCATCACAAACTTGTGCAATTAAATCACGCTTACTATTATCTAAAACGCCTAACTCTGCATTAGTATAAGCTGCAGCTTTTTTTAAATAAGCAAAACCATAAACTACTTCTAATGGCATAGAAGCAGCAGTGCCTATTTTAAAATTATTTCGAGAGCGTTCAGTTTGTGCTCCCCAAAGTTTATTTGCAGGCACTTTAACATCGCCCATTGTATCTTTCTCTATTCTAAATTCCATGTTTTTTGGTTTGTTTTAGGTATACAAATTTACAAAATTAAAGTGTATTTTCGCTTAATAAATTATATCAATGAATATCGTTTTTTTAGTTTTTGGTAATGACTATAAAAATTATCAACAAGCCTTATTTTCTATGTTAACTTTTCTTTCTAAAATGAAAGAAGAAGACCATATTATTGTTTTAACAGATACTCCAGAATATTTTAAGGTAATTGAAGAGCAAATAACTATTTCATTATTAAATGAAGAACTTCTTAACTCTTGGAAAGGAAATTACAACTTTTTTTGGCGTATTAAAATTAAAGCACTTCAGTTAGTTGAAAAAGAGTTTGGTGGTAAACCTTTTATTTATTTAGATGCAGATACTTTTTTATTTAATGATTTAAATAAAATAAAAAAAGGTTTAACTCAAGGTTATAACTTTATGCATTTAAATGAAGGAAAACTTAGTGAACTAGGTTCTAAAACCGAAAAGCGCATGTGGAAACAACTAAAAAACACTGTGCACGCAAATGTTTTGGTAGATGAAAGCTCATGTATGTGGAATGCCGGTGTTATTGCTATTGGTACAAAAATTAAAGAAACACTACAATTAAGTTTAGATATTTGTGATAGTATGTGTGCACAAAATGTAACACCACGACTAATAGAACAATTCGCATTTTCACTAGCTTTAAATAAAGAAAACAAGCTTATTGAAGCAGATGATACTATTGGTCATTATTGGGGTAATAAAATACAATGGAATGAGAAAATATCTGCTTTTTTTAATGAAAATTTATTGAAAAATATCTCTTTAAAATCTCAAATTAAATTACTTGATGATTTTAAATTTGATGCACTTCCTGTTAATATTAAAGTACCAAATACTAGAAAGCGATTAAACACAAAAATTGAACATTGGTTTCCTAATAAATATGAAATTTATATTAAAAGGTAAAACCAATTTTAATGCCTCCCCATTTTGCAGATGAACCAGAATTAAATTCCTTCGTTATAAAATAACGAGAATACTCAAAAAACAAAGTCCTTGTTTTTAAGATAAAGCCATAGGCATATTGACCAGTTAGACGTTTAACTTCGCCAGATGAAATTGTATATGTACTAGAATTATTGAACATACCGCTTTGTAGTGTAGCATCGTAAACAACTGCAGTACCAATAGATTGCAAAAAACCATAAAAATTAAATTTTTTAGCGCTATTTTTTATAGAAAACGGTTTGTCTATAATACCAAAAGTAGCACTTAAACCAAAAGATGCATTAGTAAATAATGTACCAGCCTTAATTTTAGATTGAGCTTGTAAAGAAAAAACAGGAGCTACTGTAACGATTTGTTTTTCTAAACCAATTTCATAATTCACTACAATATCGTTTTTAATTTGATTTTTCCATCCTTTAGGAATTTTATTGCCCGTCCATTTATGTATTCCTACTTGCATATCTTCACCAAAAGCAGCAGGACCAATAATACCTAAGTTAAATGAAGAGATAAGTCTTATTTTTTTAGTTGTATTAATAGTAATAATCATACTCTTAAGCATGATTGCAGATGCAAACGGTCGATCTCCAAACTGAATGTTTTCACTTACATAATCATCTGGAGTAAAACCTATATGCTCTAATGATAAACCGTATTTTTTGGTTGAATTATTTGGTTTGAAGAAAAGAAAGTTAATAGGATTTTTTTTTAAGCTTTTTAAAAAGAGTTCAAAATTATAACCTTGTGTATAGTTCTCGTCTCCATTTGCAAAATAGTCGTTTTCATAGTTAAAGCGGAAATAAGAGGTATTGTCTATATCTCTAAAAGAAACTAAATTATCTATTTTTTGAGCATTACTAAATGTAAAGCATGTGCAAGAAATTATAAAAAAGGTAAATAGTTTTTTCATAATCTATTTACGGTTTTATTACAACTGTGGTTTTGTTTTAATTATTAAAAAGAGTATTATTTATTTTAAAATTTAATATAGTTAACAACTATGTTAATAATTACAAAGTTTATATTGTATAAAAAAACAGTTTAACTTATCTTTGCTGCAAGATTTAAAACAAGACACATCAATTATGTTCGAATTTGACCAATATTTAGGCTTTTTAGCATTTTTAACTATCTTAACCATAGGATTTTGGTTAATGATTTTTTTATTAACTTTTGTAATTCCTTATTGGATTGGTGGAAGTTTAATTGAGCGTCTTAAAGAAATTAAAGAAGAAAGAGACGCTAAGAAAAAAGCTTAATTAGCTTTTAAAACATAAAAAAAAGGGAAACTTAATAAGTTTCCCTTTTTTTGTTTCCCATTGTTGGGACTTAAGTTTGAAAGCTATTAACCTTCAAACTCTTCGCCACCATCATTATTTTGTTGTCTTTGTCTTCTATCTTTTTTCTGATTAAATCTATATGTAAACGATAAGTTAAAGCTGCGTTCTCTCCATTGAAACTCACTCTCGCTCATAAATGTTGGAGTAGTAGTGGTTTGAGATCTTACTCGGCTATTAAATAAATCACTTACATTAAAAGCTATAGATGCTTTTTCGTTAAATAAATCTTTACTAAATGCTAAGTTTGCAGAGAATATTCCATCTCTTTCGTTTTGAGCATCTGCACTTGGCCCTCTATAAACTAAACGAGTTTGCCAATCTATTTGTCCTGGTAAAGTATATTTGTTATTTAATCTAGCAAACCAAGATGTGTTTGTGTTTCCAAGGTTTAAACCGTTTGGTGTTACACCATCAGTTTCATTTTGAAAGATATTAAAGTTAGCATTTATATTCCATTTTCTAGATGGTCTATATCCTAAAGTAAACTCAAAACCTAAGCGTTCTTCTGTTGCTAAGTTTATTGGAGTTCTATTAATTACGGGAAGCTCTTCACCATTAACAATTACAGTTTGCCCAGTATCAAAGCTAACAAAGTTAAAAACATCTGTTGCTCTTGAGAAATAAGCAGAAGCATCTAAAGTATATTTTCCAAAACGTTTTACATATCCAACATCTACAGTACCAGAATAACTTGGTGCTAAATTTGGATTTCCTTGAAATACACTAGTTACACTTGATCGTGATGGAAAAGGATTTACAAAACGGGATCTTGGTCTTCTTAAACGACGGTTATATGCTAATGTTACGTTTTCACTATCACTTAATTCGTAACTAAGATTTACTGTTGGAAAAAATCCAGAATATTGATTTTTTACTAAACTACCAGATGTTGGTTGGTCTATTGTTATTTGTGTATCCTCAAAACGAAGACCTAATAAATATGAAAATTTACCAAACTTACTACCAAACTGTGTGTAAAAAGCTGTAAGATATTCTCTATAATTAAACAGGTTACTTAAGTTGTTATCAACTTCAAATTGGTTTGTAGTTTCGTTTAAAAATTCTACTGTATAATCTGTACTTTGGTTATTAAAGTTACCACGGTATCCTATTTCAAATTGAGACTTTTCTCCTATAGGTAAAACATAATCTGTTTGTAATAAAATACGTTCTTGATCTTCTAAAGTTGCAACTCTTTCAGAGTCTAAACCATTTACATTTACTAAAGAGTTTTCATCTTCAGAACTTTCTTCATATTGAAAATCAAATGTAAATTTATGTCCGCTAGTTTCAAATTGTTTATCAAAGTTAACAGCATATTGTATTGTTTTATCATCTTCTAATTCTGGATCTAAACGTAGCGTAGAAGAGGTTAAATTTCTATTACTATCAAATTGATTAAGTAAATTTTGAGTATTACTTTCGTTATCACTCTCGCTATATAAAATAGAAGTTGTTAATGATGCTGAATCTGTAATGTACCATTCTACACCTAAATTGGTGTTAAAACCTTTACGAATACGGTCAAAATCACTAGATTCTTCAACAAAAGTATCTGGATTATCTGTGATTAAATTACCATCATCATCAAATTCTTTATTAAAGTTTACTCTTGAATCGTTTGTGTTTCCAGGTACTTCTCTATAGTTATAACTTGTAGTATTAAAAATGTTTAAATCTCCAGTTCTATAATTTATATTTCCAGATATTCCTGCTGAAGGATTATAACCTGCATTTGCAGTAATGGCTCCATTTAAACCTTGTAATTTACTACGACGTAATATAATATTTAAAATACCACCAGTACCTTCGGCATCATATCTTGCAGAAGGAGAAGTGATTACTTCAACTCTCTCAATAGATTCTGCTGGTAATTGTCTTAAGGCATCAGTAGAATTTAAACCTACTAAACCAGATGGTTTACCGTTAATTAAAATGGTAACATTTTCGTTACCTCTTAAAGCTACATTACCTTCCACATCAACAGATACAGATGGTACGTTATCTAAAACATCACTTACAGTTCCTCCTCTAACAGTTAAATCTTTACCAACATTGTAGATTTTTTTATCTAATTTTATTTCAACGGTAGTTTTTTCTGCAATAATTTCTACTTCTTCTAAAGCTGTGGCATCTTCAGATAAATAAGTAATTCCAAAGTTTTCATTTTTAGAGATAACTTTATTTTCTAGTGTTTTAGATTTAAAGCCAATATATTCAAAAGAAATCGTGTATGTTCCTTTTTCTACTTCAATATTAAATTCACCGTTTTCATTTGTAATACCTCCAGTTGCTAGTTTTCCAGGAATATTGCTTTTTACAACTACTGTAGCATATTCAAGAGGTGTTTTTGTGTTTTGATCGAGAATTTTACCAGTTAATTTTACTTCTTCTTGTGCATGTAAACCAAACACTGTAAGAAAAGTAAATAGAAGGTAATAAGAGATTTTGTTCATAAAATTGGTTGTTTCTGTAATAGTTTTTTTAGTTAGATTGCAAAAATACCTTATGGTTTAACTGGCTTTGGTTAAAACTATGTTAAATAAAAAAAGCCTTGAAATTATCAAGGCTTTTTTAAATTATTGTGTGATTTGAAATATTTTTTTTGGTGGCTCGCCAATTACAGCTTTTTGGCCGTTAATTACAATTGGACGTTCTATTAATTCTTGATGTTCTATCATTATTTCAATATATTCTTCATCTGTGAATTCTACACCATTTTGTATTAAATGATCAAATTTTTGCTTCCAAAGTAAATCGTTAGTTCTAATAATTTCTTTTGGAGAAATTTTAAGAATATTTATTATTTTTTGAAGCTTAATTGCATCTAAAGGTCTGTCCTGATATTTAATTTTTTGAGTGTCATGTTTACTGGTTTCTAAAATTTCTAAACCAGATTTTGAGTTTTTAGATTCTGGATTGTGATATATTACTATCATTTTAGTTTAAGGGATTAGGTATTACTATCAATCTCAATAATATTAGTTTTAGGATATATTAATTATTAAATAATGGTATTAATTAATTCGGTTGGTCGACCTAAAACTGCTTTATCATTATTAATAACAATTGGTCTTTCAATTAATTTTGGGTGTTCTATTAAAATGGAGATTATTGCATTGTTAGATAATGTTTTTCCTTTATAGTTCTCTTTCCAAATTGATTCATTCTTTCTAACCAAATCTATAGGTTTAATTGCTAATTTTTTAATGACATCAGTTAATTCATTTGTGTTAATAGGTGTGTTTAGGTATTTTACTATTTCAAATTTTTTCCCTGAGTCTTCTAATAGCGCTAAACCTTGTCGTGATTTACTGCATCTAGGATTGTGGTATATTTTTATCATTTAAAGAATATAATAATTGTTTAGATAAAGTTATAATTCGTTTGTATTTGTAGATTGTTGTCCCATTGACATTAAATAGGATTTTAGAAAAGGTGTTATATCGCCATCCATAACAGCGTCTACATTACCAGACTCAAAACCTGTTCTTACATCTTTAACTAATTTATATGGATGCATAACATAGTTTCTTATTTGGCTTCCCCACTCAATTTTCATTTTAGCAGCTTCAATATCTTCACGTTGAGATAATTGTTTTTGAAGTTCGATTTCATATAATTGAGATTTAAGCATTTGTAACGCTCTAGATCTGTTATCATGTTGTGAGCGTGTTTCGCTACATGAAATTTGTATACCAGACGGTTTGTGAGTAAGTTGTACTTTTGTTTCTACCTTATTTACATTTTGTCCACCGGCACCACTAGATCTTGCAGTTGTTATTTCTATATCTGCAGGATTAATTTCAATTTCTATAGAGTCGTCTACTAATGGATATACATATACAGATGCGAAACTTGTGTGGCGTTTAGCATTACTATCAAAAGGTGAAATGCGTACCAACCTATGTACACCATTTTCTCCTTTAAGCCAACCAAATGCATAATCGCCTTCAATTTCTAAAGTTACTGTTTTTATACCTGCAACATCACCTTCTTGAAGGTTAAGTTCTTTAACTTTAAAATTGTTTTTTTCTGCATACATTAAATACATACGCATAAGCATTTGTGCCCAATCACAACTTTCTGTTCCACCTGCGCCAGCTGTTATTTGTAGTACAGCACTTAGGCTATCTCCTTCTTCAGAAAGCATATTTTTAAACTCTAAATCTTCAATAGCTGTTTGTGCTTTTGTAAATCTATTTGTAACATCATTTAATGTGGCTTCATTTTCTTTGTAGAATTCATAAATAACATCTAAATCTTCTATTAGTGTATTTGCAGTATTGTAGTCTTCTACCCACTTTTTTTTAACTCTAAGGGTTTTCATTATAGCTTCGGCAGCCTTGGAGTCTTCCCAAAAATTAGGATTAAAAGTTTGTTCTTCTTCATTACTAATTTCTATTAGTTTTGCGTCTATGTCAAAGATATTGCCTCAACAATGTTAGGCGGTTTGAGAGATCCTTAATTTGATCTTGTGTTATCATCTGTAGTATTTATTTAAAACAAAAATAGAATTATTACAATGATATGAAAATTATTACCTCCTTATTTTATAGTTTTATCATCAAAAAACAAGAATGATTATAGATTTAAGAAGTGATACGGTTACAAAACCAAGTCCAAAAATGTTAGAAGCTATGCTAAAAGCCAATGTTGGTGATGATGTATACAAGGAAGATATAACAACAAATGAGTTAGAAACTAGAATAGCAAATATGTTTGGTAAAACACGTGGACTTTTTTTTCCAAGTGGTACTATGGCAAACCAAACAGCAATTAAGTTACATACTAATCCTGGAGATCAAGTTATTTGTGATAAATATGCACATATTTTTAATTATGAAGGTGGTGGTGCTTCTTTTAATAGTGGTGTTTCTTGTAAATTAATAGATGGAGATCGTGGAATGTTTACAGCAGACCAGGTTTTAGAAGCTATAAATCCTCCAGATTTTTACCATAGTCCTTTAACCACTTTGGTAGAAATAGAAAATACTACAAATAAAGGTGGTGGCGCTTGTTGGGATTTTAATGAAATTTTAAAAATAAGAGCAGTTTGTGACTCTCACAATTTAGGCTTACACTTAGATGGAGCAAGGTTATGGAATGCTCTAATAGCAAAACAAGAATCTGCTAAAGATTATGGACAAGTTTTTGACACTGTTTCTGTATGTTTAAGTAAAGGACTTGGTTGTCCAGTAGGATCAGTATTAGTAGGTGATGAGAAATTTATGAAAAACGCTATTAGAATAAGAAAGATTCTTGGTGGTGGAATGAGGCAAATAGGCTATCTCGCAGCAGCAGGTTTATATGCTTTAGACAATAATTTGTCAAGATTACAAGAAGACCACGATAAAGCCAAGGAAATTGCTTCAGTTTTAACAAAAGCTTCATATATTAATAAAGTAGAATTAGTAGAAACTAATGTCGTAATTTTTAGTTTAGCTAAAGATATAGATGAAACTCACTTTATTAATCAATTAGGAGATAAATCTATACTCATAAGTAATTTAGGAAAAGGCAAAATGCGAATTGTAACACATTTGGATTATACAAATGCTATGCATAAGCAATTTTTAAAAGTTTTATTGACACTGTAAAATCAACTGTTTTTATAAAGTATTGATATTCATTTATTTAGTTTTATTTTTTTAAACTTAAACGACATTTTTTGCTTTTTATCGAATTATTAAGTAAATTTTAACAAAACTTAACAGTTTGAGTTTGATTACATTTAATTTTACACGTAATTAGTAACAAAGCTAGTGGTTTCCATTAGTTAATTAATCTTTAATATAACCATAAAACTTTTAAAAATGAAAAAAGTATTACTAACAATTTTATCTTTTGTAGTCTGCACCTTTGCATTTGCACAAGATTTACCAACTAACCCAGATCCGGGAAAATGTTACAAGAGATGTGTAACTCCAGATGTATGGGTAAATCAAGATGTAACTATTCAAGTTGCACCTGCGTACAAAAAATTAAAAGTTGTACCTGCACAATACAGAACAGAAAATCAAGAAGTTGTAGTTCAATCTGCAGGTCAAGAATTATCTGTAGTACCAGCAAAATATGAAACTCAAACTTTTGAAGTAGAAGTTCAAGGTCCTGCACAAAGACTTGAAAAAGTTGCTGCAACAACTGAAACTAGTACTGAAGTAATGGAGATACAACCAAGTTACCAAGAATTAAGTGTTGTACCTGCAAAATACGCTACAGAAAACTTTGAAGTTACAACTTTTGAAGGAGGACAAACCTTATCTGTAGTACCTGCTAAATTAGGAACAGAATCTTTTGAGGTTGTAGTAAAAGAAGCTAGCCAAAGATTAGAAGTTGTGCCAGCACAGTACGAAACAAGAACAGAGACTGTTATTGTACAGCAAGCATACCAAAAATTAGAAACTATTCCAGCACAATACGAAACAAGAACAGAAACTGTTGTTGTAACAGAAGCGGGTCAACGTATGGAAGTTGTTCCTGCTAAATGGGGAACAGAAAATGTAGAAATTGTTGTTCAACCAGCTTCATCTAAATTAGAAATAATTCCAGCACAATACGGTACGGAAAATGTAGAAGTTGTTGTGAGTGAAGCTAGCCAACGTTTAGAAGTAATTCCTGCTAAATGGGGAACAGAAACTTTATCATATAAGAAAAGACAATATGGATCTACATTAACTGTAGTACCAGCTAAGTTTTCTTCAGATTACCAAGTGATTGAAACTAAACCAGCTACTGCTAAATGGGGTATGAGTGATACACCTGCTGCAGATTGTGCTTCTAGTGATCCTAACGATTGTAGATACTGGTGCTATAAAAATGTACCAGCACAAAACATTACTGTAAATACTACTGTATTAGCTTCAGATGCTCAAGTTGTAACTAAACCTGGATGTGACAATGGAGATGCTAGTAATGAGGATTGTGGAATGGGAACTTACACAAGAAAAGTTGTGTTAACTCCAGCTACAACAAGAGTAATTGATATTCCAGCTGTAACAAAAACAGTTAAAAGAACAGTAATGACTCAACCATCAACTACAAGAGTAATTGAAATACCAGCTGTAACAAAAACTATTAAGAAAACAGTATTAGTTTCTCCAGCTACAACAAGAGTAATCGATATTCCTGCAGTAACTAAAGAAGTAACTAGAAAAGTTATGGTTACACCACCAACAACAAGAGTAATAGATATTCCAGCGGTAACAAAAGAAGTAACAAGAACTGTAATGGTAACACCACCAACTACAAGAGTTATTGAAATACCAGCTGTAACTAAAACTATGAAGCGTACTATTGTTGCAACACCTCCAACTACAAATGTAACAGAGATTCCAGCTACAACTAAAACAATGAAACGTACAGTTATGGCTGCGCCTCCAACAGCAAGAGCTACAGATATTCCTGCAAAAACAACTGCTATTAAGAAATCTGTTCTTTCTCCAGAAACAACAAGAACAGTTGATATTCCTGCAGTATCTAAAACAATGAAGCGTACTGTAATGGTAACACCTCCAACAACTAGAGTTATAGAAGTACCACAAAAAACGGCTACTTTAAAAACTACTGTTTTAGCTAATGATGCTAGAGTAGAAGAAGTAACAATTCCTGCAGTTAACAAAACAGTAACTAAAGAAGTTTTACAAACAAAAGGAGGATTAACAACTTGGGCTGAAGTAGATTGTAAATTAGTTGAGTACAACAGTCTTAATATAAACTGGGACTTAGGTTCGGCAACATTAACTCCAGCAGCAAGAGCAGAGATTGATAGAATTTTATTACCAGTATTAGCAGATGGTGTTTCAGTTGAAATTGCATCTCATACAGATTCTAGAGGGTCTAAAGCATCTAACCGTTCTTTATCAGAAAGAAGAGCACAAGCAGTAACTAACTACTTAATCTCAAAAGGAATTAATTCTTCAAGAATTGTTTCTAATGGATTTGGTGAGTCTAGATTATTAAATAACTGTTCAGATGGTGTTTCTTGTACAGAAAGAGATCACAGAATAAACAGAAGAACTCAATTTAGAGTAATTGATGCAAATTAATAATAAGTAAACTTATTTCATTTATAAAAAAAAGGAAGCCAACTGGCTTCCTTTTTTACTTTTTTAAAGGCTATACACTTAAAAGTTAATTGCTATATTACTTAAACATATCCATACCAGGAATATTGGGCATACCTTCTTTAGTTACCGCAGCAATTTCAGTTTCATTAACTTCTGTAGCACGAGCAATTGCTTTATTTAATGTAAGAATTAAATAATCTTCTAATTGTTCTTTATCCTCTAAAAGAGAATCGTCTATAGTTATAGATTTAATACTTCTATTAGCTGTGATAGTAACATTTAATAAATTATCATTACTTTTTTCATCAATTAAAACACTATCTAAACGTGTTTTTGTTTCTTCAACTTTCTTTTGGGTTTCTTTTAATTTACCCATCATTCCCATTAAATCTCCAAACATAATTTTCTTTTTTAAATTAATTTTGATGCAAATTTATTAAAATCAACGGTTAATAACCAATAGCATATCTATTATAAAATTTTGAGTTTTTATTTCTATATAACTTATTTTTGTAAACTCTTAAAATTAGAATGTTTATGATATTAAAAAATGAAGCTTTAGTAAATATACCTATAGCTAAAAAAATAGAAAAAAAATTAGAATGTCATAATGATGTAAGAATAGACAATTATTTTTGGATGAATGATAGAGAAAACCAAGAGGTAATCGATCATTTAAATACAGAAAACAACTACACAAAATCTATTTTAAAACATACAGAAGCCTTTCAAAAAGAATTATTTGAGGAGATGAAAGGTAGAATAAAAGAAGACGATACTTCAGTTCCATATAAATTAAACGGTTATTGGTACATAACTAAATATGAAAAAGGAAAAGATTACCCAATTTATACAAGGAAAAAAGAAAGCTTAGAGTCTGAAGAAGAAATAATTTTTGATTGCAATGAAATGGCTAAAGGTCATGCTTACTTTAAACTTGGAGGTATTTCAATTAGTCCAGATAATACAATGGCTAGTTTTTCTATAGATACAGTAAGTCGTAGACAATATACTCTACAAGTAAAAAATTTAGTGACAGGCGAAATTTTTTCAGATAAAATAGAAAATACCACAGGAAGTTCAACTTGGGCAAACGATAATAAAACTTTGTTTTACACAAAAAAAGATGCTGTTACTTTACGCTCTAATAAAATTTATAAACATAAATTATATACTAAAGAAGAAGATGACATATTAGTATTTCATGAAGAAGATGAAACCTTTAATGCCTTTGTGTATAAAACAAAATCTAAAAAATATATTATAATAGGATGTTCAAGTACATTAACATCAGAATATCGTTTTTTAGACGCTAATACTCCAGATGCTGAGTTTAAAATATTTCAAGAGCGAGAACGTAAGTTAGAATACTCTATAGCCCATTATGATGATAGTTTTTATATAATTACAAATAATAATGAAGCTACAAATTTCAAATTACAAAAAACATCTATACATGCTACAGAAAAGTCAAATTGGGTAGACGTTTTACCACATAGAGAAGAAGTATTATTAGAAGATATAGAGATTTTTAAAAATTATTTAGTTGTAAATGAGAGAGAAAATGGTTTAAATAATATAAGAATTATAAGTTGGGATAAAACAGAAGACTATTACTTAGATTTTAACAGTGAAACCTATACAGCAAGTTTAGGTAATAACCCAGATTTTAATAGCAATACACTTAGGTACAGTTACAACTCATTAACAACACCAAGCTCTGTAATAGATTATAATTTTTCAACAAAAAAAAGCGAAGTAAAAAAAGAACAAGAAGTATTAGATAAGAATTTCGATAAAAATAATTATACATCACAACGTGTATGGGCTACAGCAAAAGATAATACAAAAATACCAATGTCTATTGTTTATAAAAAAGGAATAGAATTAAATGGAGAAAATCCAGTATTACAATATGCTTATGGATCTTATGGTTCTACAATAGACCCATATTTTTCAACCATAAGATTAAGTTTACTAGATCGTGGTTTTATATATGTAATTGCTCATGTTCGAGGTAGCGAATATTTAGGCCGTGAATGGTACGAAAATGGAAAACTATTAAAAAAAATAAATACGTTTACAGATTTTATAGACTGTTCTAAATATTTAATTAAAAATAAATACACATCACCAAAGCATTTATACGCAATGGGTGGCAGCGCAGGAGGTTTATTAATTGGCGCAGTTATAAATATAAATCCAGAGCTATATAATGGTGTAATTGCAGCAGTACCATTTGTAGATGTAGTTACAACAATGCTAGATGATACTATACCATTAACCACAGGAGAATATGATGAATGGGGAAACCCAAATGAAGAAACGTATTATAAATACATGAAATCATATTCACCATACGATAATGTTGCGGCTAAAAACTATCCAAATATTTTAGTAACAACAGGACTTCATGATTCGCAAGTACAGTATTTTGAACCAGCAAAATGGGTAGCGAAATTAAGAGAATTAAAAACAGATAAAAATAAATTAATTTTTCATATCGATATGGAAGCGGGTCATGGCGGTGCTTCTGGAAGATTTGAAAGTTTAAAAGAAGTTGCATTGGAATATGCTTTTTTATTAGATTTAGAAGAAATAGCCCATTAAAAATAATTTTCTTATTTTTGCGAGGTTTTTGGTTACAATTCTAACTAAAGTAACAGATCAAATATTGTTTATGGCACAAAACAAACAAGTTTTTGAAAATGTATTAGACTTAATTGGTAATACACCTTTGATAAAACTAAATAAAATGACATCAGAGTACAAAGCTGATTTTTTCGCAAAAGTAGAAGCTTTCAATCCAGGTCACTCATCAAAAGATAGAATAGCGCTTTATATTATTGAGCAGGCTGAGAAGCAAGGCATCATTAAACCAGGTGACACTATAATAGAAACTACTTCTGGTAATACAGGATTTAGTATAGCTATGGTTAGTGTAATTAAAGGTTATGATTGCATATTAGCAGTAAGCTCTAAATCTTCGGCAGATAAAATAGACATGCTTAAAAACATGGGAGCCAAAGTTTACGTTTGCCCAGCAAATGTAAGTGCAGATGACCCAAGATCTTACTATCAAGTAGCAAAACGTTTACATGATGAAATAAAAGGTTCGGTTTATATCAACCAATATTTCAATCAATTAAACATAGATGCTCACTATGCAACTACAGGTCCAGAGATTTGGAATCAAACTAATGGTGAAATTACACATTTGGTAGCTTGTAGTGGTACAGGAGGAACCATTTCTGGTACAGCAAAATATTTAAAAGAACAAAACCCTAATATTAAAGTAATAGGAGTAGATGCTTTTGGTTCTGTAATAAAAAAATATCATGAAACTAGAGAGTTTGATGATAAAGAAATTTATCCATACCGTATTGAAGGTTTAGGTAAAAACTTAATACCAACAGCTACAGATTTTGATGCAATAGATAAATTTATAAAAGTAACAGACGAAGAAAGCGCTCACACAGCACGTGAAATTGCTAAAACCGAAGGTTTATTTGTAGGTTACACCTCTGGTGCAGCAATGCAAGCAGTAAAACAATTAGTTGAAGCAGGAGAATTTAAAGCAACAGACAAAGTAGTTGTTATATTTCCAGATCACGGTTCACGATACATGAGTAAAGTATACAGTGATAAATGGATGAGTGATCAAGGCTTTTTTGATAGTAAAAATGAAGAAGCAGCACAGAGCATTCAATATATAAAATAACACATATTATTATGTAACATAAGCTGATGCACTACGTATCAGCTTTTTTTTGTTAACAATAGTATATAAAAATAATAGGCAAAAAACACAGAATTATGTAGTTTTGTAAATTCTGAACTAACGAAATAGCATTAATGAAAGATTTATTTGAAAAAATATACAGAGATAAAGGACCATTAGGTAAATGGGCTGAACAAGCAGAAGGTTATTTTGTTTTTCCTAAATTAGAAGGTGAAATTTCCAATAGAATGAAATTTCAAGGAAAAGAAGTTATTACTTGGAGTATTAACGATTATTTAGGTTTAGCAAATCATCCAGAAGTTCGTAAAGTAGATGCAGAAGCAGCTGCAGAATATGGTTCTGCTTACCCAATGGGAGCAAGAATGATGTCTGGTCACACAGAGTTACACGAGCAATTACAAAATGAATTAGCAGAGTTTGTAAGCAAAGAAGCAGCTTACCTTTTAAACTTTGGTTATCAAGGTATGGTTTCTACTGTAGATGCATTAGTTTCTAAAGATGATATTATTGTTTATGATGTAGACGCTCACGCATGTATTATAGATGGTGTTCGTTTACATATGGGTAAACGTTTTACATACAAACACAACGATGTAGAAAGTCTAGAAAAAAATCTAGAACGTGCTACAAAAATGGCAGAACAAACAGGTGGAGGAATTTTAGTAATTTCTGAAGGTGTTTTTGGAATGCGTGGTGAACAAGGTCGTTTAAAAGAAATAGTTGCACTTAAAGAGAAGTATAACTTTAGGTTATTTGTTGACGATGCTCACGGCTTTGGAACCTTAGGTAAAACCGGTGCAGGAGCAGGAGAAGAGCAAGGAGTACAAGATGGTATAGATGTTTATTTTGCAACCTTTGCTAAATCTTTAGCAAGTACAGGAGCATTTATAGCTGCCGATCAAGAGATTATAGACTACTTAAAATATAACTTAAGATCTCAAATGTTCGCAAAGTCACTACAAATGCAATTAGTTGTAGGAGCTTTAAAACGTTTAGATATGTTGCGTTCAATGCCAGAGTTAAAAGAAAACTTGTGGAAAATTGTAAACGCATTACAATCTGGGTTAACAGAAAGAGGTTTCGATATTGGAACCACACAAAGTTGTGTAACACCAGTATACCTTAATGGTAGTATTCCTGAAGCAATGGCTTTAGTAAAAGATTTAAGAGAAAACTATGGTATATTTTGTTCTATAGTAGTGTATCCAGTTATTCCTAAAGGATTAATTTTATTACGTATGATACCTACAGCTACACATACTATTGAAGATGTAAATGAAACTCTAGATGCTTTTGATGCTATTAGATCGCGTTTAGAAAATGGTACTTATAAAAGAATGTCTGCTGCTTTAATGAAAGCAATGGGTGAATAATATATTTAAGAATACAATAAAAAAAATCCGATTCGTAAGAATCGGATTTTTTTTATTTAAACTATGCTTAGTAAGTAATTTCTTTTCTAAAAGTTTTTCTACGCTTTACAACAACAGGATCAAAATGCTTCCAAATTTTATGTATGGCTTCATTATCTTCTAATTCTGGAGTTCTATAGCAGTTCATAATTCCTTTTTCAGTAAATATTTCATAATATTCATTAAAAATAACAGCATGAATACCTTTGTTTTGATATTCTGGATGTACACCAATTAAATAGAAAACAACGTCTTTACTATTCTTTTTAGCGTTTAATAGTTTTAAAAAACCAAAAGGAAAAAGTTTACCTTTCATTTTTTGTAAAGCATGAGCAAATCTAGGCATTACAATAGCAAAGGCAACCATTTCATCATGATCGTCTACTACAAATTTAATGTATTCTGGATTTATAAATGAAATAAATTTTTTCTTAAAATAGGCTTTTTGTATATCAGTAATTTCAACAAAAGAGGATAAAGACGCGTAAGAGCTATTAAATAAATCGAACATCTTATCTGCATAAGGCATAACTTCTTCAGTTTTTGTAAACTTTAAAGCTTTTAATTTATAGCGCCTTTTTATTAATTCCTGAGCTTTTTTAAAGAATTCAGGTTTAACATTTTTAAACGGGAATCTACTTTCAGAATAAGATTTTTCAACAGTATAGCCTAGAGCTTCATAATGTTTTACATAATATTCATGGTTGTACCAAGTAATCATATTACTTATCTCTTCAAAACCTTCGGTCATTACTCCAACTTTATCTAAGTTAGAAAAACCTACAGGACCTTCTGTATACTCTAAATTATGTTGTTTTCCTATAGAAACCACTTGTTCTATAAGTGCTTTAGATACTTCTAAATCATCAATAAAATCAAACCAACCAAATCGCATTTTCTTTTGGTTTTGATTTTTTACTTCTAGCCAATTAATTATAGCTGCAACTCGACCTACAATTTTTCCGTTTTTATATGCTAAAAAGAAAGTAGCTTCAGCATCATTAAAAATTGGGTTTTTATCCTTACTAAAAGTTTCTAATTCTTGATTTATAATAGGAGGAACCCAATATTTAGAATCTTTATAAAGCGAAAAAGGAAAAGTTACAAAAGCTTTAAGCTCTTTTTTAGTTTTAGCTGGTTTTACTGTAATCATATATTAATCTTCATCATCAAAATCGATGTCTTGTAATTCTTTTTTACGTTTTTTATCGCCACCAGAACCATCTTTGTCTTTATTTTTTTTCTTACTTCTTCTTTTATTGGCTCTACGTTCTGCTTCTTCTTCGGCAGAAGTACCATTATCAAGACCTGGATCTTTATGGAAATCCAAACGGTAAGATACACCAAAGTTTACACTAAAAACTGATGGAGTATCTTTAGTATTAAAGGTTAGTGCAGTATCTAATTGAAAGTTTTTATTCCATAAATATGCGCCTCCAAATCTAAATAAATTATCTGCATAAAAATCACTTTTTATGCCTTGAGTTTCTCCAAATAAAACCCATTGATCACTTATAGACTTGGTAAGTGTTAATATATATTGAAATTCGAAAGGGTTTACTGGTTCGCCATTTACAAATACTTCACCTCCAGTATCAGATTTTGTTTTTGTAAACGGTCTATTTCCAATAAAATTCATTACAAAAACCCAACCACTAGAAAAATTGTTTTGAGTAGCTATCATGATTTTAGGACTAAAACCACTAACTCCTGGTGGCGTATATGGGTTGTCTTCTGTATCATAATTACCGCCAACATATACTGCAACAGCAGGAATTAAATCTCCCCATTTAAAGCGTTTATTCGCATGGTAGCTATAAAGATTTGGTTTTTCTTCTCCTTTATTTTTGTAAGGATCATAAACTAAATATTTTGCACCTAAAGTAAGTGTTTTAAAATTTGCACGTTTTTGTTCTGTAGTTATAAATGAGCGATAATCTGTTCTGGTATCGTTTTGGTAAGAACCTTCTAAATTAATTTCTAATTGTGGTAATAACAAGCCATATCTAGCAGCAAAGTCAATACCAAAACCTTTATCTTCTCTCTTTAAAGGTGTGTGTTCTTCGTTAACTGTATAAGGTCCAGCTTCAAACTGTACAACATTTGTACCTACAGAAAAAGCCGATCTAGATACTCCAGGTCTATTAGAATTTATAACTTCGGTATATTGGGCATTAGCCATATAAACAAAAGCAAACAGAAATAATAAAAGATAAATTTGTCTTAGACGCATAAGTGATAGGTTTGCCTCAAATATAGAGATTTTATATTTTTTTTAGGTATTAATAATTAAAATTAAAGCCTAACTATTGTATTTTTGTACAGCAATTATTGAAGTAGATTATGTTAAAAATATTATTAATTATATTACTTGTTTATTTTGGTGTTAAAATTCTCTCTAGACTTTTTGCACCTTTATTACTTAAATACTTATCTAACAAAGCTGCCGAGCGTTTTGGAGGTCAGTTTAGAGATTTTGGAAATCAAAAACAGCAATCACCAAGACAAAAAGAAGGTGAGATTTCTATAGAAAAAATGCCAAATAAAAAAGAATCTAATACTACAGTTGGAGAATATGTTGATTACGAAGAGATTGATTAAGTAGTAATTTCATTTTACTTACAACACTTTTCTAAAAAATTATGATTAATTTTCACTTTCATAATTTCAAACTATTTTATGCAACCAGCGTTTAAAAAACTCCTACCACATTTATTAGTATTTATTGGTTTTATAATCCTTTCTTTGGCTTATTTTAGTCCAGTTTTACAAGGAAAACAAATTTTGCAAAGTGATATCGTTCAATATAACGGTATGGCAAAACAGCAGCGTGATTTTAAAGCAGCTACTGGACAAGAAACCTATTGGACTAATAGTGCTTTTGGTGGTATGCCTACGTATCAATTAGGTGCAAGATACCCTCATAATTACATTAAAAAATTAGACTCTGCATTACGTTTTTTACCAAGACCTGCAGATTATCTTTTTCTGTATTTTCTAGGATTTTACATATTGCTAATAAGTTTAAAAGTAGATTTTAAATTGGCAGCGCTTGGAGCTTTAGCTTTTGGTTTTTCTACATATTTAGTAATTATTTTAGGAGTAGGCCATAATAGTAAAGCACATGCTATTGCTTATATGCCTCTAGTTTTAAGCGGTATTATTCTCACCTTTAGAAAAAAGTATATTCTTGGCTTTTTGGTCACTGCAATTGCAATGGGATTAGAATTGGTAGCGAATCATTTTCAAATGACGTATTACTTACTAATTCTTGTTATTATATTAGGTATTGCATACTTAATAGATGCTTATAAAAAGCAAACATTACCACATTATTTTAAATCTGTTGGTATTATGGTTGTAGCTGTTATTCTTGCTATAGGAATGAATGCTACAAATATTTTAGCCACACAAGAATATGTGAAAGAAAGTACCAGAGGAAAAAGTGAATTAACCATAAACCCAGATGGCTCTCCAAAACCAGTAGCTACAGGATTACCAAAAGAAAAGATTACAGAATATAGTTACGGGTTTTTAGAAACATTTAATTTATACATTCCAAGACTTTTAGGTGGAGGAATGAGTGAAAATGTAGGTAAAGATTCTGCTTTTTACGATTTCTATATTTCTCAAGGAGCATCGCCATTGCAAGCTAAAGACGCAGTAAAAACGGCACCGCTTTATTGGGGAAGTCAACCTATTGTTGAAGCTCCAGCGTATGTAGGAGCAGTAGTTCTTTTTCTTTTTGTTTTTGCTTTGTTTTTAATTAAAGGACGATTAAAATGGTGGATTGTTGGAGGCGCAGTAATTTCATTACTACTATCCTACGGAAAGAATTTAGAATTTTTAACCAACTTTTTTATAGATTATGTTCCTTTTTACGATAAGTTTAGAGCAGTAACTTCTATACAAGTAATTTTAGAATTATGTATACCAATACTTGCTGTATTTGGTTTATCTCGATTATTTAACAATTTTGAAAAAGAAGAACAAAAAAAGAAAGCTTTACTGTATAGTGTTAGTATAACAGCAGGATTAGCTGTAATATTTCTTTTATTTAGATATACTGGAATTTTAGATTTTGAAGGCGGAAGAGATGCTAGTTTTAAACAAAATTATGGTCCAGATTTTTTAAACGCTATAGTTGAAGACCGAAAATCTATTTTCACCACAGATACATTAAGATCATTAATATTAGTTTTATTATCTGGAAGTATTATTTACCTATTTATAAACAAAAAAATATCTGAAGTAAAAGTTATTATTGCTTTTGCAGCACTTATAATTTTCGATTTAGTTGGTGTAGATAGGCGTTATGTTAATACCGAAAATTTTGTATCTGCAAGACAAGTATCACAACCGTTTCAAGCCAATGCAGCAGATGTCCAAATTTTAAATGATAAAGAAAACTTTAGAGTGTTTGATGTTGCTTCTGGTGGAGCAAAAGCATCATTTTTCCATAATTCATTAACAGGATATCATGCAGCAAAATTAAAACGTTATGATGAGTTATTCGATTTTTATATTGCTCAAAATAATTTGAATGTTTTAAATATGCTAAATACTAAGTATATTATAGCTCCAGACGAATCACAAAAACCGTATCCATATTTAAATAAAGATGCAAATGGAAATGCTTGGTTTATTGAAGATTTAAAGAAGGTAAATTCTGCAAATGAAGAAATTACAAGTTTAGCAAATTTAGATACTAAAAAAGAAGCAGTTTACACTAATGAAGAAACATTAAATGCAAAATATAAAGTAGATTCTTTAGCATCAATTTCTGTTTTAGAATATAAGCCTAACTATATTAAATACGAATCTAAAAACCTAAATGATGGTTATGCAGTTTTTTCAGAAATATATTATAAAGAAGGATGGCATGCATACATAGATGGTACTAAAGCACCTTTTAACCGTGTTAATTATGTACTTAGAGGTATGCAAATTCCAAAAGGAAGGCATATTATAGAGTTTAAATTTGAACCAGAAGTTGTACAACAAGGTATTACAATCTCACTAGCAAGCTCTGGAGTATTGTTACTTTTAATTATAGGCGGATTATTTTACAGTTTGAAACAAAAAAATGAAGAATAAAAAGGTTTTAATTATTACATATTATTGGCCACCAGCTGGAGGACCAGGCGTACAACGTTGGCTAAAATTTGTAAAATATTTGCCAGAATTTGGCGTAGAACCTATTGTGTATTGTCCTTATAATCCTATTTATCCTCAGGTTGATGAGAGTCTTCTAGATGAAGTACCTGAGAATATTACCATTTTAAAGCAACCTATTAGAGAACCATACAAGCTAGCTAATTTTTTTTCTAAACAGTCTAAAACAATTAGTAAAGGCATAATTCCAGAAAACGAAAAACAAGGACTGTTGCAAAAAGCAATGCTTTATATTCGTGGCAATTTTTTTATTCCTGATGCTAGAAAAGGTTGGGTTAAACCATCGTTTAAATATTTATCAACTTACATTTCAGATTTTAATATTGATACTATTGTAACTACTGGTCCGCCACACAGTTTGCATTTAATTGGTCTAAAATTAAAAGAGAAATACAATGATTTAAATTGGATTGCAGATTTTAGAGATCCATGGACAACTATTGGCTATCATAAACAACTAAAATTAACAAAGGCTTCTAAAAAGAAACATAAAATTCTTGAAAAAGCAGTTTTAAACTGTGCTAACCAAATTTTAGTAACTAGTAATAATACTAAAAAAGAATTTGAAGCGATTACCAATAATCCAATAACTGTTATTACAAATGGTTATGATAACGAAAACATAGAAAGTGTACCTTTAGATAAAGCATTTACATTTTCACATATTGGGTCTTTACTTTCAAAACGAAATCCTGAAAATCTTTGGAAGATATTTAAAGAATTAATTAATGAAAACGAAGCATTTAAAAAGGCGTTTAAGTTAGTATTGGTAGGTTCTGTTAGTGATACTATTTTAAAATCTATTGCAGCATATGGTTTAACAAATTTTTTAGATAATGTTGGCTATGTGTCTCATAAAGAATCTATTAAATACCAAAAAAAATCTCAAGTATTATTACTTATAGAAATAGATTCAATAGACACTAAGGCTATAATACCTGGAAAGTTATTTGAGTATATGGCTTCACAAAGACCAATTCTTGCCATTGGGCCAAAAGATACAGATGTAGAACGTATTTTAAAATCAACCAATAGTGGTAGCTATTTTAATTATAATAGTGATAACGATTTAAAAAATGAAATATTAAAACATTTTGAAGCCTTTAAGCATAACAATTTAAAAGTTAATGCTATAGGTTTAGAGCAGTATAGTCGTAAAAATTTAACAAGAGAATTATCTAAAGTTATATTAAAGCCTGTTACGTAGTAGCATATTCTTCAGGTTTTAAATTTTAAAAATATATGGGAGTAGTTGTAAACCAATCTATTAAAAATACTATAATCACTTATATTGGTTTTGGTATTGGTGCAATTAACATCTTGTTTTTATTTACCAATTTTGTTAGTGATACCTATTTTGGTTTAATAACATTTATATTTTCTACGGCAAATATTTTAATGCCACTCATGGCATTTGGTGCACATAACACAATTATAAAATTTTATACTTCTTTTAAAACAAGGCAATCTCAAAACAATTTTTTAAGCTTAATGTTGTTATTGCCGTTGTTACTTATTATTCCTGGGATTTTAATAACTTATTTTTCTTTCGATTTTTTAAGTAACTGGTTGTCATCTCAAAATAGTATTGTAAAAAGTTATACATGGTATATTTTTATTAGTGCAGTAGCTTTTGCATATTTCGAAATTTTTTATGCATGGAGTAGAGTGCAAATGCAAAGTGTTTTTGGAAATTTTATGAAAGAAGTATTTCATAGAATTACAACCACTATTTTATTAATTCTATTGTATTTTGGACTCCTTACGGCAGAAGAATTAGTACTTTGTATGGTTGCCGTTTATGTACTTAGAATGTTAATTATGAGTGCTTATGCCTTTAGTTTAAGGTTTCCTATTTTTAAAAGTTTTAAAATTTATAACGGAATTAAAATAATAAAATATGCAGCCTTAATAATTGTTGCAGGTTCTGTAGCCAATATGATTTTAGAAATAGATAAATTCATGATTGGTAAATATGTAACCATAGAAAATGTAGCGTATTACGGTGTTGCTATTTACATTGCAACAGTTATAGGAGTTCCAGCTAGAGCAATGCAGCAAATAACGTACCCATTAACAGCTAAGTTGTTAAATAATAAAAATAATAAAGAGTTAAGCCTACTTTATAGAAAAAGCTCATTAAACCTTTTTATTATTGGTGGCTTTATTTTTTTACTAATTATTTTAAATATAAATCAACTTTATAAACTTTTACCAACCGATTATAGCGAGGGTTTAATAGTTGTTTTTGTAATAGGTATATCAAAACTTTTTGATACTATTTTAGGAAATAATAATGCCATTTTATTTTATAGTGATTATTATAGAGTAGTATTGTTAATGGGCGTGTTTTTAGTAATAGTTACCGTTTTATTAAATGTATATTTTATTCCAAACTATGGTATAAATGGAGCTTCTTATGCAACAGCACTAGCTATATTTTTATATAATATTATAAAACTAGGCTTTGTTCATTTTAAAATGAAAATGCAACCATTTACAGTAGCAACAGGTAAAACATTTTGTTTAATTATTGCATGTGTTTTAGCATTTTATTTTTGGGATTTTAGGTTTCATTCTTTATTAAATATTGCTGTAAAATCTCTGTTGCTAGCTATTTGTTATGGCTTTATTGTGTACAGGTTTAATCTTTCAGAAGATGTTACAAGTTTGATAAATAAACTTATAAAACGCTAAAAATCCTGCTAAAATGTTTTGGGAGCACATTATAACAGGATTTTATTTTTTCTGTGTAAATACAGAAAATTCTATATTTTAACCTCTACGGTTTCTTGAGTTTCTAGACGTACTTTTAGAACGTGAACTTGAGCTTCTAGAACTTTTACTTTGTACTTTACTACTTTTTCTAGGTGTAGATTTTACAGCACTTCTAGTTTGTTTTGTTCTAGTAGAACTAGGCCTTACATTTTTAGTTCTAGTACTTTTAGTTCTAACACTAGAACGCGTTTTTGGTGTTGCCGCTTTTGTATTACTTCTTACATTTCCACGCGTATTACTTTTTATTCTAGTAGATGTACTTTTTCTAGTTGTACTGCTTTTAGCTTTAGCATTACTATTATTACGTTGCCCACCAATAACAGTATTATATCTTGTTCTAGATCTTGGAGCTGTAGCCGTATTATTACGCGTTCTAGATCTTGAGTTGGTAACATTTGCATTACTTCTTCTTGTATGGTTTGCTTTAACGCGGCCATTGGTTCTTGAAGCATAACTTCTATTTCTTACTACAGTATTTCCTCGTCTGCTTGCAACAGCAGTAGTTCTGCGGTAGTTGTTTCTATAAGGTCTATCGTATCTATAACGAATAGGTGTATAATATTGTCTGTATGGTCTATTATATACTACACAGTAATTTACAGGAGGAATAGCATAAAATCTATGCCAAGGTCTATAAACATAAGCTCTGTTGTAAACATTTATAAAACCAGTATAATGAGAAAATACATTATATGTATTATAGTGAACATATAAACCTCCAACACGAGAAATGTAACCTCTGTTATTATAGTTTATAAAAACATCACCAGCCTGTACAATTCTACCATAGTGGTCGTAAAATATTGGAGTATTTTCAATTTGAATAACGGCGCCAAACTCATCATACTGTACATAAGCGCTATAATCGTAACCTGTATTAAAACTAATATTTACATTATTGGTATTAACTGAAACAGCAACATTTGGACCATAATTAGGCATATAGAAATCAAATTGACCATCTGCATAAACAGAGAATTCTATACCTTGTTCATTAAATATAAAAGATTTACCATAACCTCTATAAGCATTTGTAGTATTGGTTTCTATAGATTTTAGCGTGTTAGTATTGTCTGCATTTACAGTAAAACTCGTAAAAAGTAATGCTGAAAAAAAGTACATTAATTGTTTCATAATAATTCGTTTTTAAGATTGAATATTAAGTAAAATACAAGCATCGTGCCAAAATCGAAAACGTGTATGTTTTGTAAACCGAAGAAATACACGTAGTTTCGCAGTATACTTATAATTAAGCAGTAAAATATGTCTTTTAAAAAATTGAATCCTGAAATTTTAGAAGCTTTAGAAACTAATGGTTTTGAAGCTCCAACACCTTTTCAAAAAAATGTAATACCTATTATAAAAGGTGGTGCAAATGTTTTTTGTATTGGAAATAAAGGCTGCGGAAAAACAACAGCAATTATTATTAGTGTAATGCAAAAATTAAAATGTAAGGCTGAAGGTGATGCTCCTAGAGCTTTAATTTTAGTTGAAACTAAAGCTGATGCCTTAAAATTAAAAGAAGAATTTGAAAAATTTACAAGACGAACAGATTTAAGGATTTATACCGCTTACGACGAGCAAACTTTAGAGCAACAACGTGAAGAAGTTTATTATGGTCAAGATATTTTAATAGCTACGCCAAAACGCTTAAACAAGCTTTATTTATTAAATAGTTTAGATTTAAGCCAATTAAAAATGTACATTTTAGAAGATGCAGAATTTGCAGAAAAAGGCGCTTATTTTGCAGCAATAAACCGTATTCCAGAAAGTATAGACAAATGTCAATACCTAATATTTGCCGAAAAACTAACACCTAGATTAAAGCGTTTTGAAGACACCTTTATGTTTTTACCTCAGGTAATAAAACAATAAAAAAATCCCATAAGCCTTTAGGTTTATGGGATTTTTTAATTCTAAATAATTAAATATCTATTGTTTTGGTTTTACTGTTTTAATTTTTTTCTTTTTTAAAACTTTACCATCTTTTTTATAGTAGTAGTGACCGTTATTTGTATTCCAGTTGCTACCTTGATTATTAGAGTGATTACCAGGACTAGTTTGTATTAAATTACCCTGATGTTTATTTCTAAAATTTACAAAACCAGTTGTTTTAATAATTTGCCCGAAACGGTTATACTTTATACGTAAACCACCAACTTGTGTTAACCAACCTTTACGGTTATATTTCATGTAAACACTACCTAAACGTTTTACCTGGTTGTAACGGTTATAGTTTACAAATACATTACCAACACGTCTTACTTTACCATCGTTATCATGCGTTACAATTACACCGCGACTTCTTGGAGTAGAGTAAGTAACTTGAGTTCCTGGTGCACCAAATGTTCTATTAACACCACTACGTTTTGTGTTTGTATTTCTATAATAACCATCATTATAATTATTATGGTTAGATTCTATATTTGTATTAAAATCGAATGCGCCATCTGGAAAAATTAAAAATTCTACACCGCGCTCAATAAATTGAATAGGTTCAATAAAATTATAATTGTTATTACTAATTCTATTTTCTAATTGTTTAACTTTATTTAAAGATTTCTCTTTTTTTTCAGTTGCTGTTACAGTTGTTAATCCCATTAACAATCCTGTAAATAATAGTACTAATTTTTTCATAGTATTACGGTATTAAATTTATGCGTATTTCTGAGCGTTTCAGAAAAGCTTAAAAGCCTACGCGATTTGTTATATACGTTTTCAATATACGTGCCAAACTGTAAAAGTGTTATTTTTACTAGGTGTTTCAGCCTATTTTAAATAGAGTTTAGTTATTGTTTAAGTTTTTCAAAATTGGTTTTTTATACTATATTTACATGTAGAAACCAACCCAATGTCTTTAGAATATAAAAGCTGCAAAAACTGCGATTCTAATTTTAGAAGTAGTTATAAATACTGTCCAGAGTGTGGCATGAAATCTAAAGAAGAACTTACCTTAGGTGTACTTTTTTACAATACAATAAATAACTATTTACTTTACGACTCTAAGTTTTTTAAAAGTTTTATACCATTAATGGTTAAACCAGGTTTTTTGGCTAATAAATTTATAGCTGGAAAGCGTTTGTCTTTTTTACATCCTGCCCAATTGTACTTGTTTGTAACTTTTATTTTCTTTTTTATGTTCTCGTTTGTAACCAATAAGCAAGAATTAAAACTAAATCAAGAATTTAATAAAGCAACTACAGAAATTAAAAATGAATTAGAAGCTCAAAAAAGTGATTCTTTAAATAGAATAGAATTGTATAACACTTTAAAAAAAACACAGCAGTTTACAGGACAAAATGATAAAGTAATAGATTCTATTGTTGCAAATACAGATTTTAGTAAATCTAAAAATAAAATTAGTTTTGGTTACGATGTAAAAAAAGTAGATTCTTTATTAGAAATTAATGCACCTAAAAATGATATTTATCTAGAAATGGGTATGCATGAAAACCCTTACTGGATAGAGAAAATAATCTATCCACAAGTTTTAAAATTTCATCAAGAGCAAAATATAGGAACCATTTGGAATTCTATGATAAAAGCAACGCCAATAGCTCTATTTATACTTTTACCAATATTCGCATTATTATTAAAAATTTTCTATTATAATAAAGGAAAATATGCATACCATTTAGTATTTACATTTTACTTTTTTTCTTATTTGTTTGTAGTATTTAGTATTCTTTTAATTGCCGATTTTATAACTACAGTACCAGGTTGGATAGATTTATTAATATTACTATCTACTTTTATATACTTGGTAATTGCATTAAAAAAGTTTTATAATCAAGGTTGGTTTTTAAGTTATTTAAAAAGTGCTTTAATTACTTTTTTCTTTTTAATATTTGTAATGCCTATAGCTTTTGTAGCACTTGGTTTTATTACTTTTTTACTATACTAAAAAGCAATTTAAAACATTATAATTTTTCTTTTAAATACTTTCCTGTTTCAGAGGATTTTACTTTTATAATTTCTTCTGGTGTACCAAAAGCCACTAAATTACCACCATTTTCTCCACCAGTTGGACCTAAATCTATAATGTGGTCTGCACATTTTATTAGTTCTAAATTATGTTCTACAACAATAATAGAATGTCCTTTTTCAATTAAAGCATTAAAAGATTTTAGTAGTTTTTGTATGTCATGAAAATGTAATCCTGTTGTAGGTTCATCAAAAATAAATAATGCAGTTTCTTTAGTGTTTCCTTTTCCTAAAAACGATGCTAATTTAATACGTTGTGCTTCACCACCAGAAAGTGTAGAGGAACTTTGACCTAAGGTTACATAACCTAAACCTACGTCTTGTAAAGGCTGTAATTTATTTTTAATTTTAGTAACATGATTAGTGTCAAAAAATGCAATGGCATCATCAATTGTCATGTTTAAAATATCGTCAATATTCTTATCGGCAAAAGTAACCTCAAGTACTTCTTTTTTAAAGCGTTTACCTTTACAGGTTTCACATTCTAAATGCACATCGGCCATAAATTGCATTTCTATAGTTACTTCACCTTCACCTTTACAAGTTTCACAACGTCCGCCATCTACATTAAAACTAAAATGCTTGGCTGCATAATTTCTTATAGTACTAAGTTTTTGTTTGCTGTAAAGTGCTCTTATATCGTCGTATGCCTTTATATAAGTTACAGGATTTGATCTAGACGAGCGCCCAATAGGGTTTTGGTCTACAAACTCTATGTGTTTTACGTTGCTATAATTTCCTTTTAATTCTGAAAATTGTCCTGGTTTATCACCAAAGCCTGTAAGTTCCTTTTGTATTGCAGGATATAATATTTTTTTAACTAAAGTACTTTTTCCACTTCCTGAAACTCCTGTAATTACAGTTAGCATTCCTAATGGAAATGAAACATCAATATTTTTTAAATTATTTTCGCGAGCACCTTTAATATCTATACTGTATTTAGAGGTTCTTCGTTTTTTTGGTACTTTAATTTTTAAAGCTTCGTTTAAATACTGTGCTGTTAAAGAGTTAGAAGCTAATATATCTTTAAAGGTTCCTGTTGCAACAACTTGACCTCCAAGTGTACCAGCTTCTGGTCCAATATCTATAATCTCGTCGGCTTCTTTCATGATATCTTCATCATGTTCAACAACAATAACAGTGTTTCCTAAGTCACGTAATGCTTTTAAAACTAAAATTAATCTTTCGGTATCTTTTGGGTGTAAACCAATACTAGGCTCATCTAAAATATACATAGAACCTACCAAGCTACTACCAAGGGAAGTTGCAAGGTTTATACGTTGGCTTTCTCCACCAGATAATGTGTTAGATTTTCTGTTTAATGTTAAATAATCTAAACCAACATTAGATAGAAATTCTAATCGGTTTTCAATTTCTTTTAATAAGCGTTTTGCAATAGTTGTATCGTGGTCGTTTAACTCCAGTTGTTTAAAAAAGCTGGTAAGTTTATCTAGAGGCATTTCAACCAAATCCGTAAGTGTAGCATTACCAACTTTTACATAATTGGCTTCTGGTCGTAAACGTTTACCGTCGCAAACTTTACATTTTGTTTTTCCTCTGTAACGGGATAACATAACGCGGTTTTGAATTTTGTAGGCTTTACTTTCTAATTCTGCAAAAAACGAATTTAAGCCTTCAAAATACTTATTGCCTTTCCAAATTAAATCTTTATTTTTTTGACTAAGTTCAAAATAAGGTTTGTGGATAGGAAAATCGAATTTATGCGAGTTATTAACCAATTGATCACGGTACCAACTCATACTTTCGCCTCGCCAAGGAAAAATAGCATTGTCGTAAACAGATAATGCAGTATTTGGTATTACTAAATCGTCGTCTATACCAATAACATCTCCATAGCCTTCGCATTTTGGACAAGCGCCATAAGGATTATTAAAACTAAATAAATGAACATTTGGTTCTAGAAAAGTAATACCATCTAACTCAAACTTATTAGAGAATTGCTGCGTGGTATTATCGCTTAATTTTTCGATAAAGCATTCGCCTTTACCTTCAAAAAAAGCAGTTTGTATAGCATCAGCTAGACGGTTGTAAAAATCTTCATCATCTTTAGTTACAATTCTGTCTACAACTAAAAATAAATCTTTAGTATTTTCTGTAATAGCTTCTGCTTTATCTAAACGTAAAACTTCTCCGTTAGCTTTAATTCTAGCATAACCTTGTGCATTTAAAGCTTTTAGTTTGTCACTCATTTCACGACCTTCTTCCAAGTGAATAGGAGCGAGCAGGAGAAGTTTTTCGCCTTGAGCAATAGATTTTACATAATTTAAAACATCTGTAACTGTATCTTTTTTTACTTCTTGTCCAGAAATTGGAGAGTATGTTTTACCAATTCTGGCAAATAATAGTTTAAGATAGTCGTAAATTTCTGTAGTTGTACCAACGGTTGACCGTGGATTTGTAGAATTTACTTTTTGCTCTATAGCAATAGCAGGAGCAATACCTTTTATATAATCTACTTTAGGTTTATTTAAACGTCCTAAAAACTGCCTAGCATAACTGGAAAGGCTTTCTACATAGCGTCTTTGTCCTTCGGCATATAAAGTGTCGAATGCTAAACTAGACTTTCCAGATCCAGATAAACCGGTAATAACTACTAATTTATTTCTTGGAATTACAACATCAATATTTTTTAAGTTGTGCAATTTTGCACCTTTAATTATAATGTTTTGTTTAGGGTTTACTTCGGAAAGCTTAATATTCATAAGTATTTTAATCTAAAAGAAAAACAAAGGTAATACTTATATGGCATCTTATAAAAAAGTTTATTGTGCAATAAAATGTTAAAAATTATTTTTTTTTTGTTTTTTCGGAATGATTGTTGTTATATTTACGCTAATTATAATAAACTAATTCTCAAGCCTATAGTATAATATTACTTTTTTTTATAAACCCAAAGCTGAAGCCCTAACTTCTGCATTAAAAGTAATAATTATGCGACAAGAACTTATCTCTGATGCTACTCTAGTAAGTAGTTATATTAATGGCGACGAATCTTCTCTAGAAGTTTTGATTAAAAGACACAAACAACGTATTTATAGTTTTATCTACTCTAAAGTTTATGATAGAGATGTAGCTGAAGATGTTTTTCAAGACACATTTATTAAAGTAATACGTACCTTAAAAAAAGGCAAATATAACGAAGAAGGTAAATTTTTACCTTGGGTTATGCGTATTGCTCATAATCTTGTTATAGATTATTTTAGAAAAAATAACCGTATGCCTAAATTTGATAATAGTGGTGAGTTTAGTATTTTTTCTGTACTTAGTGACTCTACACTAAATGCAGAAAAAGCCATAATTAAGAACCAGGTTGAAACAGATGTAAGACGATTAATAGAAGAGTTACCATGCGATCAAAAAGAAGTTTTGGTAATGCGTATGTATCAAGATATGAGTTTTAAAGAAATCTCTGAGCGTACTGGAGTTAGTATAAATACTGCATTAGGACGTATGAGATATGCAATTATTAATATGAGAAAAATAATAGAAAAACATAATATTATTTTAACAAATTAATATTTACAATATTAGCATAAAAGTTACGTTATATATTTGATTTTAAACAAACAAATACATGGCAAAACTTTACTCTAAAAACTCAAACACAAACAAACAAATGAACCCAAAAGATGAGACAGTAAGTTTCATTCTTAATTACTCCAAGGCTTTAAGTGTTATAAATTATAATAAAATGAAGTTTGAAGCACTTCTGAATTAGACTAAAAAATCCTGATTTTATAAATCAGGATTTTTTTATATAGCTTAAAATATTATTTTTTAAGTTTTTCGTATGCTTTTAAAACAGTACTTCTACCAATAGTTTTAGTAATGATATCTTTTTCTAAATCCCAACCACGAGCTGGTGAATACTCTCTACCGTACCAAATTATTTGAAGGTGTAAGTCGTTCCAGGTTTCTTTAGGGAATAAACGTTTGGCATCTTTTTCGGTTTGAGTTACACTTTTTCCATTTGTTAAATTCCATCTATACATTAACCTGTGTATATGCGTATCTACAGGAAAAGCTGGTACTCCAAAAGCTTGAGACATAACTACACTTGCTGTTTTATGCCCAACGGCTGGTAAGGCTTCTAGAGCTTCAAAACTTTTTGGAACTTCACCATTATGCTTATCTATTAGTATGTGAGACAATCCATGAATGCCTTTACTTTTCATTGGCGATAATCCACAAGGTCTTATTATTTCTTTTATTTCTTCAACACTCATTTTTATCATGTCGTAAGGATTGTCTGCTTTTGCAAACAATAAAGGCGTAATTTGGTTTACTCTTACATCTGTACATTGTGCAGAAAGTAAAACAGCAACTAATAAAGTGTATGGATCTTTGTGATCTAACGGAATAGGAATTTCTGGATATAATTCATTTAACGTATTTATAACGAAATCAACCTTTTCTTGTTTAGTCATTAATTGTATTTTTGATAAAAATTATTGAAAACTCAAAATTACAACTATGAATACATTAAAGCAAGGAGATAAAGTACCAGATTTTACAGTTAACGATCAAAGTGGAAATGCTATTTCATTAAGTGATTATAAAGGAAAAAAATTAATAGTATTTTTCTATCCTAAAGCAAGTACACCTGGTTGTACAGCAGAAGCTTGTAATCTTACAGATAATTATAAAGCATTACAAGATGAAGGTTATGAGATTTTAGGTGTTAGTGCAGATTCTCAAAAACGCCAGACTAATTTTAAAGAAAAATATAAATTCCCATTTCCGCTTTTAGCAGATGAAGATAAAGAAGTTATTAATGCTTTTGGTGTTTGGGGAGAAAAGAAATTTATGGGTAAAACTTACGATGGTATCCATAGAAAAACTTTTTTAATTGATGAAAATGGAGTAGTGGAGCATGTAATTGATAAAGTAAAGACCAAAGATCATGCAGCGCAGATATTAAGTTTATAGGTATAAATTTATAATCGTAAAAGAAAAGGAACTATTTTAAATAGTTCCTTTTTTTTGTTGTGCTTTATTTTTTATTAAGCCTCTGTACTTTCTTCCATAGTGTGATATACATTTTGCACATCATCATCTTCTTCAATTTTCTCTAATAGTTTTTCTACATCTGCTTGTTGTTCTGGAGTAATTTTTTTTGTGACTTGCGGTATACGTTCAAAACCAGAAGATAATATTTCTATTTCACGTTTTTCTAATTCTGCTTGTATGGCTCCAAAACTTTCAAAAGGAGCATAAATTAAAATACCATCATCATCGGCAAAAACTTCTTCTGCACCAAAATCTATAAATTCTAGTTCTAATTCTTCAGGATCTAAGCCTTCAGCATTAATTCTAAAATTACAAGTATGGTCGAACATAAAAACTACAGAACCAGAGGTACCTAAACTACCATCACATTTATTAAAATAGCTACGTACATTTGCTACTGTTCTTGTATTGTTATCTGTAGCTGTTTCTACTAAAATGGCGATGCCGTGTGGTGCATAACCTTCAAAAATTACTTCTTTATAATCACCTTGACCTTTTTCACTTGCTTTTTTTATAGCACGTTCAATATTGTCTTTTGGCATGTTTACAGACTTCGCATTTTGAATTACTGCACGTAGTCTAGAATTAGCATCTGGATCTGGACCACCTTCTTTTACTGCCATTACTATATCTTTTCCAATACGTGTAAAGGCTTTACTCATAGCAGCCCAACGTTTCATTTTTCGTGCTTTACGAAATTCAAAAGCTCTTCCCATTTAAAAAAATTATTTTTATAGTTTTTGTTTTTTCTATTTGAAGAATGTTAAAACCAAAAACTTATTAGTTATTTATAGTGTTTTGACAAATTTAAAAAAATCTCAGTAAATTCTAGTCTTTTGGTATATGTCTATCTAAAAACTTTGCTTTTGTAGTTTCAAGTTTTTCTAATACTTTTTGACGTTCTGTATTTAATTTAGTATTTGTTTTATTATAGATAGTACCTGCTTTATTTATTTCTTTAATTTTTTTGTTGTAGGCATCTACTTGAGGTTTAGTTCTTTTTTTCTCGGGTGTTTTTTCTAATGTGTTTTTTATAGTTTTAAAATCTTCCTGTAAAATAAAAAAATCTGCTATTACCGGAATTTTATTTTCAGTTTCATCTATAAAAAAGTCAAAAACTGCTTTTGTAGCTAAAATTATGCTTTTGTCATTTTTATAAGGTTCTATTGTTTTTAAAATTTCTAAGCCTTCTTTTGCAGTTTGATTTAATGCATTAGCATTTTGTTGTATGCCGCTAACATCGTTATTTTTAATAGCATCCCAAAGATAAACTTCATTTATATATACTTTAAAAAAGATTAGATATAGTGCATTAGAGTGATTAAATACAGCATTAGATATGGTCATTTTCTTTCCTAAATCGTTATCACTTTCAATAATATTTATATTATGTTTTGCTGCATATTCATAGAAATTTGCTTCGTATTCTGCTTGAGAGTCTGCCATTTTTTTATCGGCTAATTCTTGAGCTAAAATGTAGGCTTCCATTAAATCGTACGATTGCTCTGCAACAGCTTTCATATCAATTATTTTTGCATAATCTTGTTTTAACAAACTTTCATTTAAACGTATGTGTTTTAAAACATTGTTCTTATAATCATCATTATTGTAAGCTTTAGCTTTTTCAATTTTACTTATAGCTTTTTCAACAGTTTTAATAAGTGTTTTTCTTTTGTTATTTACATTGCGGTCGCTTTTACTGTGCGCGACTGCTTTTGTATATTTCCAAGTGCTTTTGGTTACAGTTTCAAGTTCTTCTCCTAAAAATTCTAAATATTCTAAAGCGGTATCAAATTGCTGTGCATTGCTTTGAAATGAAATAAGCAACAATATAATTAGACATAATTTTGTGAGTAGTTTCATAAGTTAGTTAGGTGTTAGTGTTAGTGTTAGGTAGTCTATTAATATATTAAGGGATTCTTTTATAACTATATCCTGAGATATTATTTTTTTTATTTTTTCGTTTTCTACTTTATCTTTTTCATTATAGTTTATAATTTCTTGAGTAGATGTTGTATTAGATGTACTAAAAAGAATAGGCGCTTTAGTTTCATTATTAAAAATATAATCCATTATTTTTTTTCGTTTTTCTTTTTCAAGAGCAATACTTTTTAATGATAATGGGTATTTTTCACCTTTATTAAATAATAGTTTGTGTAATGTTTTATTTGTTTCTTTAATTTTAGAGAAGTTACTATCTAATTCTAATCGAGTTTTACTTTTCTCTGCAATATTTTTTACACTTATTAATTTTAAAGGTTTATGCTTAAGTTTTATGGTTGTAGAATCGTTTTTTAGTGCATAGGGTTTAAAACTTTCGGCAGTTTCAAAATTATCATATAGCGATGGAAAAGTGATATCTGGTATAACACCTATGGATTGATGACTTTTACCAGTTGGTCTATAAAAAACATCTGTTGTTATTTTACTAAAACCGTAATTTTTATTGGCGCTAAGCGGAAGAATTAATTGTGCGCTAGATTTACCATAGGTTTGAGAACCAACTATAATTGCACGATTATAATCTTGCATTGCAGCCGCAAAAAGCTCTGAAGCTGAAGCACTAAATTCATTAACTATTATAAGTAATGGTTTATTAAAAAATTGCCCTCTTTTATTGTCTCTAATTGTAAAGTTTTTATTGTCTTTAGATTGTATTATTGATATTGGTCCACGATCTATAAACATACCAGATAATGCTATAGCCTCTTGCATAGATCCACCACCATTAAAACGTAAATCAAGAATTAATGCGCTAATATTTTCTTTTTGAAGCTTATAAAGTTCTTTTGCAATATCACTGGTTAAACCTTTACCGTTAGGTGACTCTCTATCTGTATAAAAGCTAGGTATTTTTATATAACCTATTGTTTTATTTGTATTTAATAAATAGCCTCTTACAGCATTATCTTCAACATTAATTTTACTTTTTATTAGTGTTATGTTTTGCAGTGTTCCGTTTTTCTTTTTTAGAGAGAATGTGACTTCTTGATTGTTTTCGTCTTCTAAAAACATATTTACATCTTGATTAGAAACGCAAAGTATTTCTAAACTGTTTTTGTTTGAAGTTAAGGATTTTATAACATCATTTTCTTCAATTTTACCATTTTTAAAGGCAGAACTTCCAGGAATTATATGTGCAACTACAATATCTCCAGTATTATTTTTTTGTGTTATTATACCAAAGGATTGTATGCTTTTTGATAGTTGATTTTCGTAAGTGGTTTTTTCGGTATTATTAAAAAAAGTTGAATTAGGGTCGTTAACTTGAACCATTGCATTTAAAAAGGCTTCTTCTACAAAGCGCAAAATACCATTACTTTTATTTAAAAACTCTTCTAACAAACATAATTCGTTATTTATAACTTTAGTTTTGGCTTCTGTTTCTAAAGTTTTAAAATTAGCTTCTATGGTATTAATATCTTTTTGCTCCTCAATTAATTTTGTAATTATTTTATAACTAATTTTTTTTCTTAATCTTAATTCTTGGGCACTTTCAGTTTTACTATAGCTAAAGTCTTTACGTGGCGTAAATTGCAGCGTTAAATTTCCAGAATAATCAAGAGGTTCATTTTTTAATGCTTCAATTTTCTTTTTTAAAGCTTGTATTCTTTTTTCTAAGACTAGCGCATAATTATTTAAAAATTGGCAATTGGAATTAGAAATGTAATTATCGAATTTTAGTTCTTCTGTTTTAAATTTTAAAATATCACTTTCTAAAAAATAGTCTTTTTCAGGATCTAAGATTTTAATAAATATTTCAAAAACACCTTGAGATGTACTATCGTTAAGGGCTTTTGCAGAATAATGTTTTGCATTAATTAGGTTTTGTAAAGCATTTATTTGCTCACAAAAGCGCAAGTTGTCTTGCGAAAAACTTAAAAGAGAGCAAAAAAAGAAAAAAAGAAGTGTTAGTTTTTTAATCATTTAAGGGATAACAGTAAAAACCGTAAAGTACAAAAAAAGAGTTATTTATAAAGTTTTAGTCTTTTTTATTACTCTTGTTCGTCTATAATATCTTCTATTGCTTTTGCTAATTCAATATCTTTTAAGGTGACACCATTAGCATCGTGTGTTGATAATGAGATGTTTAGCGTGTTGTAAACATTTGCCCAATCTGGATGATGGTTTAATGCTTCACACTCAAAAGCGATACGAGACATTACACTAAAACAGTCTTTAAAATCTTTAAATTCAAACTCTGTATGTATGGCGTTATCTTTAAAATTCCAACCAGATAAGGTTTTTAGATGTTTTTCTATTTCTATTTCTGTAAGCTTAGACATTTTATTTTTTTTAATTTATAAGCCTAAGTTAATAATTTTAATGTATTAAACTTCTAATTCGCTTAAAATTTCGTTGCTATACAGTTGTAGGTGTTTTGGTAGCATATTGTGTTTGCTCATTACTGCTAAATAGCGTTCATTATTTGTAGTATATACGTTTTTTAACGACGGTTTACTGTATCCTAAACTTTGTATAATTTCTTTAAAGAAATCGTCGTGATGTACAAGGTCATTACTTCCTAGGTGAAAAATACCATGTTTGTTACGGTTAATAATATAATGTATTTGTTGTGTTACTTTAGTATCTGTAGTAACATTCATTACCAGATTAGGAAATACCTCTATTGGTAAACCTTCTTTTATAAAGGCTTTTATTTCTTTAATTCTTGGTGATTGTGCACCAAAAACCATTGGCAATCTAAGTATTGCGGTATATTTTTTTGGTAGTCTAAGCAGCATGTTTTCAATTTTAATTTTAAAATGACCGTACATGCTATGGCTTAATGTTTTGTCGTTTTCGTAACTTGGGAATTTGCTATAGGCATCAAATACATTTGCTGAAGATAGAAACAAAAGTCGTGCATTGTTTGCTACTATATATTCTATTATATGCGAATGTGCTAATACTTGTGCTGAAAAATTTCCGCGTAGCGCAGAAATAATTACGGTTGGTTTTATGGCTTCTAAAATTTCAAAAATATCATCTTCTTCAACATTATATTGAAAGTAATGCTGGTTTTTATCAAAGCTATATTTATCTGTTCTATAAGTACCAAATGTTCTAAAGTAGGAGCATAGTTCTTTATAAATTGCTTCGCCAATAAAACCACTGGCTCCAATTATTAAAATTCTATGTTTCTTATCAATTTCGTGCTTCATTAATACTATTTACTATTAAAAAATAGAACGTTTTGTTTTTGTAGTAAATTGCTCTAAAGCTTGCATTCCTATTAAAGAATTTCCTTTTTCATTTAATCCTGGAGCCCAAGTAACAATTACAAAATCATTAGGTAAAAGAGCAACAATACCGCCACCAACACCACTTTTCCCAGGTAAACCAACCTCGAAAGCAAATTCTCCAGCTTCGTCATAAAAACCGCAGGTAAGCATAATTGCATTAATACGTTTTACTTGATTTAATGTAAGGTGCTTTGTTTTATTTATACATTCTCCTCTGTGAGTAAATAAATAGAAAGCATTAGCCAATTGCTTGCAACTCATTTCTATTGCGCATTGGTGAAAGTAAAAGTCTAAAACCTCTTCTACATCATTGTCGAGATTATTGTATGCTTTTAAAAGATTTGCAGCTGCATAGTTATTAAAACCAGTACGCTTCTCAGACGCGACAACTTTTAAATTAAAATCTATAGTTTGATCTCCAGTAATTTCTCTAACATAATTTAAAAAGTCTTCTTTAGGATTTTTTAAATGTGTTACTAAAATATCTGCAATAACAATAGCACCAGCATTTATAAGTGGGTTTCTAGGTATGCCGTTTTCCTGTTCTAAAAGTGATAAGTGATTAAATGGGTTTCCAGATGGTTCCACATCTACACGTTGCCATAGGTTTTTATTTTCGAAAGTAATAGCTTTAGATAAAGCTAATACTTTCGAAATACTTTGTATAGAAAATGCTACATCCCAATCTCCTGCATGGTAATCTTTACCGCCTAAATGTTTTAAGTATATACCAAAACTAGAAGCACTTTGTTTTTCTAGCTCTGGAATGTAAGAAGCTACAGTACCTTTATCTTTAGTGGTTTTTAAATCACTATAAATCTCATTTATAACTTCTTGAAAATCTATCATTAACTATTATTGTTTGTAAAAAGGTAGTTTTACAACTGTAGCAGGCACTGCTTTTTTACGAATTTGAATATTAATTTTACTATTAACGTCTGTAAAAATAATTGGCACATAACCTAAACCAATACCTTGACCTAAGCTTGGAGACATTGTACCAGAGGTTACTTCACCTATTTTTTTACCTTGGTTATCTACAATATCATATCCTTGTCTTGGAATACCACGCTCGTCTAATTTAAAAGCAATAAGTTTACGGTCTACACCTTGGCGTTTTTGCTCTTCTAAAGCATCAGAGTTTGTAAAATCTTTTGTGAATTTTGTAATCCAACCTAAACCAGCTTCTAAAGGTGATGTAGTATCTGTAATATCATTACCGTAAAGGCAATATCCCATTTCTAGACGTAAAGTATCTCTGGCAGCTAAACCAATTGGTTTTGCACCAGCTTGTGTAACTTTATCCCAAATTTGTTTTACTTCATCATTTTTACAGTAAATTTCAAAACCGCCACTACCCGTATATCCAGTTGCAGAAATAATTACATTTTCTATACCAGCAAAATCACCAACAACAAAGTTGTAAAATTTAATTTCAGCTAAATCATGGCTAGATAAAGGTTGCATTTTTTCTACTGCGTTAGGACCTTGTATAGCTAATAAAGAATAATCTTCACTTAAATCTCGCATATCTGCATTTACATCATTTTTAGATGAAATCCAGTTCCAATCTTTTTCAATATTGCTAGCATTAACAACTAGTAAATAGGTTTCTTCTTTTAACTTATATACAATTAAATCGTCTACAATACCACCATCATCATTTGGCATACAAGAATATTGTGCTTTACCAACAGTTAGTTTAGAAGCATCGTTACTACAAACTTTTTGTATTAAAGCAAGCGCATTTGGGCCTTCAATTAAAAATTCTCCCATGTGAGATACATCAAAAACACCACAATCCTTACGTACAGCTTCATGTTCTACATTAACACCATCGTATTGTACAGGCATATTATAACCAGCAAATGGTACCATTTTAGCATTTAAGGCTTCGTGTGTTTTTGTTAAGGCAGTATTTTTCATAGTCTTGTATTTTATTATTCCGCAAGTGCGTATTCTATTTTAGATTGATTTTGAAAAGCAAAAGTATTGAAAAATATCGATTTGACTTTCACTATAAATCGATAAAAAAAGTGTTAATTTCTTTAACGCTTTTAAGTATATATACTTATAATTGATTAATTTTCAACATCGAAAAAACTATATATAAATGAAAACTAAACGTTTACTCTTTTTTATACTTCTTGCAGTTAATATAATTTTCGCTCAAGATGGCAATCCTACAGATTATTTAAAACCAGAATTTCACAAAGGAAGACGAGATGCTTTAAGAGCAAAAATGCCAAAAAACAGTGTCGCAGTATTTTTTGCAAACCCTGTAAGAAATCGAGCTAACGATGTAGACTATATTTACCATCAAGATCCAGATTTTTATTACCTAACGGGTTATAAAGAACCTCATACTGCTTTAATTGTTTTTTCTCAAAACCAAACAGATAGTGATGGAAAACAAGTAAATGAAATTTTATTTGTACAAGAAAAAAATAAACAAGCCGAAATGTGGACAGGCTCTAGATTGGGAGTAGAAGGAGCTAAACAAAAACTTGGATTTAAAAACGTTTTAACAAGTAAAGACTTTTTAGATTTGGATATAGACTATTCTAAATTCGACAAAGTGTTTTTTCATAATTTTAATGATGATTACCGTGATTCTTCAAGAAATAAAGCAGATTTATACAACTTGATAAATACATTTAAAACACAAGTGAATTTTGAAAAAGATAAAGAGTCACCAATGGTGAAGCAAATAAAAACTATTATTAAAGCTACAGAAATAGAAAACAGTGCGAATGTAGCACAAAGAATAGGTGAAGTAATAACGCAATTTCCAGAGGTTAAAGAAGATGTAGAAATAATGCAATATGTAGAAGCCGAAAGCAATAGCATTAGAGATGAAATAAAAAAACAACTTATTAAAATTGATGCTAAGCCAGAAGAAAAAAATTACGATACCAGAAGTTTATCTACATATATGGCAGAGTTGAGAGAAATTAAAACAGCCGAAGAATTAGTATTATTAACCAAAGCCATTCGTATTTCTGCTCAAGGTCAAATTGAAGTTATGAAAGCCATGCATCCAGGCATGTCTGAAACCGAAATACAAGGTGTTCACGAATTTGTGTATAAAAAATATGGTAGTGAGTACGAAGGTTACCCAAGTATTGTTGGCGCAGGAAACAATGGTTGTGTTCTACACTATATAGAGAATACAAAAATGAAAGTTGAAGACGATTTAGTACTTATGGATTTAGGTGCAGAGTATCACGGTTACACAGCAGATGTTACAAGAACAATTCCTGCTAATGGAACTTTTAGTAAAGAGCAACGCGCTATTTATGATATTGTCTTAGAAGCACAAAATGCAGGTATAGAAAAATGTCAAGTAGGAGAAGTGTTTTGGGCTAGTAATCAAGCTGCACAACAAGTAATTAATAAAGGTTTAGCTAGGTTAGGCATTATAGAAAATGAAAATGTAAAGCATAATTATTTACCTCACGGTACATCACACCATATAGGTTTAGATGTTCATGATCCAGGCACTTATGGACCTTTAGCAGCAAATCAAGTAATAACGGTAGAACCAGGTATTTATATACCAGAAGGAAGTGATTGCGACCCAAAATGGTGGCGTATTGCTGTTAGAATTGAAGATGATATATTAATAACCGAAAATGGACCCGTTAACCTTTCGGCTGAAGCGCCAAGAAAAGCAGATGAAATAGAAAAATTAATGAAAAAGAAAAGTGCTCTAGACGATTTTAAACTACCTAAATTAGATTAAAAATAAAGTTATTATTCTGTCCATAAATACCCACAGGAATAGGTTTTAGCTTTACCAGAAATTATAACACGATTTTCTTTATTTATACATGATAAGTGTCCGCCGCGTTTAGATAGTTGTATTGCTTCTAAACTATTTTTTTGTAAATATTTAGCCCAAAATGGTACTAAAGAGCAATGCGCAGAACCTGTAACAGGATCTTCTAAAATAGAAGCTTGTGGTGTAAAAAAGCGTGAAACAAAATCGCAAGTATTTCCTTTTGCAGTAACAATTACTCCGCCAGGATCTAAATTAATTTTATCGAAAACAGCGCGATTTACTTTAATATTTTCAATAGCTTTTTGTGAGTCGTATACTAAAACATAATCTCTTGATTTATATATAGCTTTAGGTTGAATGTTTATAGCATCTTTTATTATACTAGGTAAAGTTGCTTTAGCAGGCATTCTAGATGGTAAATTTAAAGCGTAAGTACCATTATTTATTAATACCGTTAATTCACCACTTAAAGTTTTAAATGTAATTTTATTTTCAGGATATTTTAAAATAGTTTTTATGCAATGTGCAGTAGCAAGTGTTGCATGACCACACAAATCCATTTCAATTTCAGGTGTAAACCAACGCAAATGAAATATGTTATCTGTTTTTACAAAAAAAGCAGTTTCTGCAACAGCATTTTCTTTAGTGATATTAAACAATGTTTTATCTGGTAACCAATAATCTAAAGGTACTACACAAGCAGGATTACCTCCAAAAATGGTATTAGTAAAAGCATCTATTTGATAAAGTTCTAATTTCATACACTTTAAATATATAAAATATTGCTTTATAGATATATTTAAGTGCATTCTTAAAATTACTATAATCATATATTAAAAGCGCGTTAAACCTGTATTAAAATGGAGTTAAACACTTTAAAATATTACTGTTACAGATTTTATTATAATTACCTTTAGAATATGGAAAATATATTAGTAGCAGGTGCAAACGGCACCACAGGAAAACAAATAGTAAATCTTTTAAACGAATCGCAATATTTTAATCCTATTGCAATGGTTAGAAAAGAAGAGCAACAAGAACAATTTAAAGCTAAAAGTATTGACACCGTTTTAGCCGATTTAGAAAAGAATGTAGACCATGCTTTTAATAATGTAGATAAAGTAATATTTGCAGCAGGATCTGGAGGTAAAAAAGTTAAAGAAGTTGATGAAAATGGTGCTAAAAAAATGATTGATGCTTCAAAAAACACAAATGTAAGAAAGTTTGTTATGTTAAGTTCTATGGGTGCAGATAATCCAGAACAAGCAGAAGATCTTCAAGAGTATTTAAAAGCAAAACATAATGCAGACGTTTATTTAAAAAATAGTGGTTTAGATTATACTATTGTTAGACCAGGAACTTTAACAAACGATAAAGCAACAGATAAGATTGAGCTTCAAGAAAAATTAAATAAAAGCGGTGAAATTAGTAGGGCAGATGTGGCACAAACTTTAGTGAGAACTCTAAATGATGATATTTCAAGTCAAGCAACTTTTGAAATTATAAAAGGTGATACACTTATTGGTAAAGCATTAGAGCCAGTTGCTGTATAATTAGCTTCAATAAATAGATAAAAAAAAGAGAAGTCATTGACTTCTCTTTTTTTTTATCTATCAATACTATAAATATTACTCTACTGTAACATCAAAAGTAACTTCAATATCTGTTTCTCCACCAGCGTCACTAGCTCCTGTGTTAGGTTTTGTTGGTTCGTGACGTAATGTAAATGTTAAGGTTCCAGCACTTGCAGTTAAAGCTTCTAAATCAAACGTTGTACCTAAAGGGTTGCCATCTGTATCAAAACTTGTATAAGTTGTACTTACGTCAAGATTTCCGCCTACAGTATAGAAAAATTGGTGTTCAACGCTTTCTTCTTCAACTTCTTCTGTAATAACTTCTGCAGGATCTTCAGTTTCGTTTAATAACTCAATTGTACCATTATAAGTTGTTCCTGCAATTAAATTTCCAGAAACAGTTACCGTTGGTAAATTTGGTCCATCACCATCTAAATCTTGGCTAGAATACTCAACTACAGTTCCTCCACCAACAGGTGTTAATGTTACATTAATTGTTGTAATTAATTCTTCTTCGTTAACAGGAACTATTGCTATAGCATCATCATCATCTGAACATGAAACAGTTAATAAAGAAGTAAATAAGATTGCTGCTAAAATTTGTATTTTTTTCATTTGTTTTGTGTTAATAGTTAATTTTAAGGTTTATTAAAAAATTTCTACTTAAATCGTCTGCATAATAACGTAAGCGATTTAAGTAATTTCGGTAGGATTTATTAAAAATATTAGAAACATCAAAACCTACCGTTATTGCTGTTCCTTTGTTAATTTTAAAATCTATACTAGAACTAAAATTTAATAAATGGTAAGCATCTGGTGGTGTACTTACATCTACAGTTTCCATTGTTCCGGTTTCGGGAACAAAGACTTCAAAATTATTATTAGGGTATTCATTTTGTTCAAAAACATAATCACTTTGTAATTTTAATCTCAGGTTATTAAGTTTTGAATTTTTGTAAATAACCTCATTTTTAATATTTACTGGAGGAATATTTATTAAAGCTTCATCTCTTGTTTTATCGTAACCTTTTACTAAAGAAAACTGGTGATTATATTGAAAATTATTTGTGAATTTATAAGCGGCATCTATATCTAAACCTATAAGTTGCGCATTTGTTTGCCTATATTCCCAAACTTGAAAATTACCTCTAATGGTTTGAGAAACTCCAGTTGGCTCTATAACAATAAAATCGTTTATAAAATTAATATAAGGATTTATAGAAAAGTTAAAAACATTACTTTCTCGTTGTAGTGTTAATGAAATTTTGTTTGCTGTTTCAGATTTAAATTGCAAATCTCCATATTCTATTCTTGAAGCAGAGTGGTGCAGTCCTTCGCTAAAAAGCTCTGAAGGATTTGGTGCTCGTGAAGCTAAAGAGTAGTTAAACAATAACTTATATGTATTGTTAAATTTATATGTAAAACCTGCTGTTGCAGATGGATTGTAAAAATTTAATTTTGGATTCGCTAAAACTTGGTCTCCAAAATCTCCTTCAATAACAATATCTTGAAAAATTGTATCGTAATTTCTGCTTTCCCAAAACGATGTTCTATAAAACTTTAAAGCGTCTACATGCGTATAATCAAACCTGGCTCCAATTTCTAGCAAAATAGTATTATTAATCTCGCTATTATATACTGCATAAGCTGCTAAATCGTATTTATCATAGTCTGGTATTAACCTTCGAACACCAGTATTAGGATCTGCAAAATTGTTTTGATATTTAGCCATCACACCTGTTTTTAAGTTAGATTTATTAGATAATTTTGAGTCTAAATCAAAAAGTAAAGTGTGTGTTTGTAAATTTAAATCTAAAGAAGGTTTGTCTTTATCATCGCCACGCCTAATATCAAATTCTAACCTTTTATTTTGTTGATAATCATATTGAAAACTTAATTTACCAAGGTTTTCTAATTTTTTAAAACCTTTTAAAGTTGCTAAATGATGTTCAACATCCTGTTTTGGTGCGTCTATATCGTAAGAAAAATCACTTACAAATAAAGGTTGAGGATTGTTAATTGCTCTAACTTGATCTTGTGCGCCACCTAAGTGCGATGCTCTTAATATTCCAATTTCACTTTTATATAACGAGTAATAAGCCTCGATACCGTAATTAAATTTATTTAAGCCACCACTTAAAGAAAAATTACGTTCAAAAACACCTGTATTACTTAAATTGTAATTTGGAGCTTCAAAATCACCAAACCTTTTTAAAGTACCTTGAGCTTTTGCAAACCAACCACTTTGAAAGCTTTTGGTAAGTTGTGAGGTTATTGTTCCTCCACCTCCATTTGATGCTCCTGTAATAATGGTTTTACCATATAAAGTATCTTTTACCGGTGCTTTTGCAGTTTCGGTTATAATAATACCACCAATAGCATTACCGCTATATTGTAATGCGCTTGCACCTTTAATTACTGTAATATTATCTACAGCATTAATATCAACATTTGGAGCATGTTCTGCTCCCCAATCTTGATCTTCCATTCTAACGCCATTATTCATCATAACTACACGACTACTGTGTAAACCATTAATTAATGGTTTTACAATTGCATTTCCTGTATTTAGAGATGAAACACCAGAGATACCATTTAAAGCATCTCCTAAAGAAAAACTACTGTAACGTTCTAATTCATCTTTAGAAATTTTACTTTCTAAAGTTGTATTTGTCTTGTTATTATAATGATTTCCTTTTATTATAATTTCATTTAATTCTTCTAGATGATGCTCTAGCCAAAACACTTTATTTAAATCTTTAGAGATATCAATATAGTGAGTTTGTGTTATGCAAAATGGATGAGATATTTGAATTGTATATTTGCTATCACATAAATTAGTAATAGAAAAAGTACCATCTGCATTTGCTAAAACAGTTTGGTTTGTTTCAATTATTTCAACCTTAGCATCAACCAAAGCTGTGTTGTCGTGACTGTCAATAATTTTTCCAGAGAACGTATTATTACAGTTTTGTGAAATACCTGTAAAACATCCTATAAAAAATAATATTAGCGTTAAAAAGCGCATATGTTTTATGTGTAATTGAATTTTATTAATTATTAGTTTAGAAATAATTAATAAGGAATAAATATATAATCATGATATTATAGCTGTAAATAGCTATAAACCATGTTATAAATTGTTTTAAATATGTTGAGAGAGTGTTTCTCTTTATGAGAAAATGTAGTGTGGTGGACCACGTTGTTTTATGTCAAAATAATTTTGACTGACTATGGATTTGTAAAAAGAATAAATACGTTTATTCTTATACTCTTGCTTAAGTATAGTTATTTTGTTAAAAACTAAAGCGTAAGCATTATTTAATTTAAATTTATAAAATTCACATTCAAAATCTGTAGCATGAATGTGAGTTGTAGATTTATCAACACAAACAACGTGTTCGTGAGATTCAAATACATGAAATGCTTTTACAACCGTAGGTAATGCAACCGCTAACACTAATAAAAGTGAAGCACATTTAATAATTATATGATTTTTAATTTTTTGCATTAATCTAAAAAGCGTCCTAAACCAAAACGGCGTAACATTTTTTTCTCAAACTCCCAGAAAAATTTACCTTGACCTAAAAGCCAACCAATGGTTACTAGTAATATTTGGTAAAAAATTAGCCCAATGATAATATATAAAATCCAGTATACAAATATATTTAAGTTTTCTTTAGTAATTCCTATAAATTTAATTATTGGTTTACCAACTAATACAGAGGAAGAACCAGTGATGGCAAATACAATAAATATTCTTATAATTTCCCAACGTTGTTTAACAATCCATTTATTTTCTAGTTTTTTAAAAAGTAATAATGTAATTTTTAATAGAAAAAATGTGATTAACAAGGCAAATGCAATTTGAGCTGCTATATGATATTCTTTTCTAAATAACCCTGTTAATCTATATGCCGAATAAAAAAGTCCTAAAAGACCTAAAGCAGGAAAGAGTAATTGCCAATTCTCTGTTATTTCCCAACGCTTTTTAAATGCTTTCATGTATTAAATTTGGCAGCAAAGGTAATTAATTTGTGGGAACAACACCTCCTAAAAGGTTTTGGTTATATTGATTTTGAAAAAAAATGAAATAATTATAAAGTTTGTAGTTAACATCGTAACCGTAATCTATATTTGGTTGATAATCTATTTGCATTTCGTACAAATTAGGATTATAACGTTGTGGTCTTAACACACGCGTATTCCATTCTATTACATAGCGTTGGTTTTTATTTTCTAAGTAGTTTTGAGAATAATAATTTTTGGGTTGTGCTCTTGAAGCTAACCATGTATTAAAACCTGGTTCGATAATAATAATATCGTATTCAAGTTTATCACTAGATATTGTTAAGGTATCTCCAACCTGGGCTTTTGCTTTTTGTATTGTGCTGCTGCTATTATTAGTAGATTTACAACTTACTATTAAAATAAAAACTGAAACAATAAGAACTATATTTTTCATGATTTTATTTTAAAAATACAAAATATATAGGAGTTGTATTAATAAAAAAGAGCCAAACACTAGTTTGGCTCTTTTTTAATAATTTTTAAAAGCTTATTTACCTCCAAAAAGGCCTCCAAGTAAACCACCTAATCCTCCAGATTTTTTTGCGTTACCTAAAACCATTCCTGCAACATCGTCTACAATACTACCATCACCATCTGCATCAAGTATAGACTCTAAGAAGCTTTGTTCTTTATCTGCAGAGTTTCCTCCTAAAAGTCCACCTAATAAATCTCCAATACCATTAGATGAGCTTACATTTTGTTGTTGCGCTTGTTTACCTAAAACACCCATTAAAATTGGAGCGGCTACTTTTAAAATATTACTAACAGATCCAGCATCAAGACCAGATTTTTCTCCTAATATTTTTTCAACACCTTGTTTTTTAGCACCTAGTACGTGACCTAGAATTTTATCTCCATCTTGCTTAACCTCTTCATCAACTCCGCCACCAAATAATCCACCAAGATTATCTAATATACTACCATCGTGTTTTCCTTGAATAGCTCCCATTAAACCTTCGGCTCCTTGAGGAGTTGCTGCGTTACGTTGCATAGCTTTCATTAATACAGGAAGCGCCATTGTTAATACACTACTTGTTTTGTTTGTATCGTTTCCTGTTGATCCAGCAACACCACTAATAATAGTTTTTCCTAAATCACTTTGTAATAAATCTAAAATTCCAGACATTCTAATAATTGTTTTAAGTTATAATTGTTTTGAAAAGGTACATAAAAAAAGCCTCAACGTTAAAATTGAGACTTTCATTTTATTTGAAATTTTATTTTTCACCGATTAAGTGTTAGTTTTTATCGACAAGCAACAGGTTTTTTATTTGTGATGCTAACTCTAAACCAATACGGTCTTGAGCTTCGTTAGTAGCTGCACCAATGTGTGGTGTTAATGAAACTTTAGGATTCATTAGTACTTGAACAGCTGGTTTTGGTTCGTCTTGAAAAGTATCTAATCCTGCAAAAGAAAGCTTACCGCTATCTAAAGCTTTTATTAATTCTACTTCGTTAACAACACCTCCACGAGCAGCATTTATTAATGCCGCACCATCTTTCATCATTTCAATTTCTTTAGCACCAATAACATAGTCTTTTTGTGCAGGTACGTGAAGTGTAATAAAATCTGATTGCTTTAAAACGTCTTCCATTGGTTGCGTTTCAATAGTAATATCTATAGATTGCCCATTAAAAAATTCAACTTTAATATCTGCTTTTTCTAAAAATTTATCGCTTGCTATAACTTTCATTCCAACGCCTAAAGCGATATTTGCAACTTCTTGGCCAATACGTCCAAAACCTATTATACCCAAGGTTTTTCCTTTTAACTCAACTCCTTTAGCGTAATTTTTCTTTAGTTTTTTAAACTGTGTATCGCCATCTAAAGGCATATTACGGTTTGCATCAAATAAATAACGAACACCTGTAAAAAGGTGAGCGAATACTAACTCTGCTACAGAGTGAGATGAGGCTGCTGGAGTATTTATTACATATAAACCTTTGCCACGAGCATAATCTACATCTATATTATCCATACCAACGCCACCACGACCTATAATTTTTAGACTAGGACACGCGTCTATTAAATCTTGTCTTACAGTTGTTGCGCTTCTAACTAAAAGCACAGTAATATTATTTTCGTTTATATAATTTATTAATTGTTCTTGAGCTACTGTTGTTGTAGAAACCTCAAAACCAGCTTCTTCTAAAGCGTTAATTCCACTTTGAGAAACACCATCGTTTGCTAATACTTTCATTTAAAAAAGGTATTTATAAATTCCGTTATAACGGAAATAATTTTTATTTAATTTTTAATTACTATAAAATTATTAAGCTTTACTTTCAAGCTCGCTCATAACTTCAACTAAAACTTTTACACTATCTAGAGATAATGCATTGTACATAGATGCTCTATATCCACCAACACTACGGTGACCATTAATACCATTAATTCCAGCTTCTTGTACCATGGCATCAAAAGTTTCTTTTAAATTTTCGTTTTCTAGAGTAAAGGTTGCATTCATTTTAGAACGGTCTTCTTTTGCTGCATAACCTTTAAATAGCGGATTTAAGTCTATTTCAGAATACATTAACGTTGCTTTCTTTTCATTTTCTTCTTCTATAGCTTTAATACCGCCTAAGTTTTTAAGCCACTCCATGGTTAGCATTGATGTGTACACTGCAAAAACTGGAGGAGTATTAAACATACTTCCTTTTTCTATATGTACTTTATAATCCATCATAGATGGTATTTTACGAGAAACTTTTCCTAAAACATCTTCTTTTACAACAACAAGAGTTGTTCCTGCTGGTCCCATATTTTTTTGTGCACCAGCATAGATTAAATCAAATTGAGAAAAATCTAACGTTCTTGAAAATATATCGCTACTCATATCGCAAACCATTGGAATATCTAGCTTTGGAAAACTTTTCATTTGGGTTCCAAATATGGTGTTGTTTGATGTGCAGTGAAAATAATCGTAATCTGAAGGGACATCGAAACCTTTAGGGATATAATTATAATTTGCATTTTTTGAAGATGCTACCTCGTAAATATCATCGTAGATCTTGGCTTCTTTAATGGCTTTAGCACTCCAAGTCCCTGTATTTAAATAACCAGCACGTTTTTCTAATAAATTTAGCGCAACCATTAAAAATTGTGTACTAGCTCCGCCTTGTAAAAATAGAGCTTTGTAGCCTTTGCCTTCAAGACCTAAAAGCTCTAGAGCAAGTGCTCTGGCTTTTTCCATTACATCTACAAACGGTTTACTTCTATGGGATATTTCTATAAGTGATAATCCGTTATCAAAATCTAGTAAAGCTTCAGATGCTTTTAAAATTACTTCTTTTGGTAATACGCAAGGTCCTGCGCTAAAATTATGTCTTTTCATTGAAAAATTAATTTTTCATTTCCGATAAAGCGGAAATATTATGTTTGTAATAACAGTTACAAAGGTGCTAAATTATGTGCGCAATTTTGTTATAAATATGATAATTTATCAACTATAATTTTAACAAAAAAGCAATTGTGTCTTCATTATCTGCATAATCCCAAAGTTCTGGTTTTTGGGTGTTTCCAAATTTAATTTCTTCTTCTGTAAAATTATTTGCTACTATGCATTGTATGTTTTCTGCTTCATTTTTTAATTTTGATTGAAGCGATTCTTTAGCGTCATAATACTCGTAAAACACTGTGGCAATGGGTGAAGCAAAGCTTTTATCTTCTTTAATCATTAAAAAACCGTTTTCAAGCATATCAAACTCGCTCATTAAATATACGGCTTTATTATAATCGTAATTATTTGCGTATTTTGCTTCGTTTATTATGGGATGCCACTTGTATATAGCTTCAAAAAATGCATTAAAGTTATAGTTTTTTGGTACAAATAATTTTGAAACATTTCTACAGCCTAATCCATAGTATCTAAAAATATCTTCAGACAGTTGTTCTAATTCTACTTTAGTTTCGTTGCCAGTAAGAACTGCAACCGAATTTCTATTTTTTCTAATTATAGATGGCTTATTTTTAAAATAATACTCAAAATAACGTGCAGTATTATTGCTTCCTGTAGCAATTACTGCATCAAAGTTTTCAAGCTTGTCTTCAGTAAAACTAATTTTTCCTTTAAATTCTGGTTCTACATGTTCTAAATATTTTGCTAGAAATGGGAGTAAATGCTTATCGTTAGACGATTGCTTAACAAGTACAGCATGTCCCGAAATTAAAACAGATAAAAAATCATGGAAACCTACTAATGGTATATTTCCAGCCATGATAATGGCTACTTTTTTTTTGTTAGTTCCTGCAAAATCATACGCTAATGTCCATTTGTTTAATTTGCTCTCTGTAAGCGAATTACACCAACCTTTTATAGCGTATACAATATTTGTTTTTGTAAACCAACCGTTATGTTCTTGTGCTAGTTTAATTTGATGTTTAAAACCGCCAAAAAACAGTTCGTTATGAGGTATATTGTTTTTTTGCTCAAAATCCTCTGTTGAAAATTGTTTTAAAAAGGCTCCTAGTTTGGAGAAAGCGTTAATTCTTTGTTGTAATTCCATTTGGTATTTGCGTAAGACTTGTTTAGTCGTTATTTTTGCGCTGCAAAGTTAAGCAAACAAAAACGAATCTACTATGGCAATTATTATAACAGACGAATGTATAAACTGTGGTGCTTGTGAGCCAGAATGCCCAAATACTGCAATTTATGAAGGAGCAGACGATTGGCGTTATAAAGATGGTACAAGTTTAGAAGGTAGTTTAGTATTACCTGATGGAAAATCTGTAGATGCAGATGAAGCTCAAGAACCTTTAAGCGATGAGATTTACTATATAGTTCCAGATAAATGTACAGAGTGTAAAGGTTTTCACGAAGAACCACAATGTGCGGCAGTTTGTCCTGTGGATTGTTGTGTTCCAGATGATGATAATGTTGAAACTGATACTGTTTTATTAGCAAAGCAAAAATTTATGCATCCAGAAGAATAAACAAAAAACACATTTTTATACAAATTAAAAAAGCCGGATGTTTTATAACAACCGGCTTTTTTCTTTTTCAATGCAATTTATTCTGTATCTGTCATTTCGAAAACTAAAAACTCCATAATTCTATCTGTAGTTGTAAAACCGAAATCATCATTTTCGGTATGGAAAGAAGAATAAAATACGGCACCTTGACCTAAAAGAAAGGTAAACGCTAGGTCTTTGTTTTCAGTTATAATAGTATTGTTTTCATCTCTATAGTCAACGCTACCATTTAACCATGAAATAGTAGTTGCAGGATCATAAGTGTCAACAACTTGCCATGAATTTAAAAACTCATCTATTTCTACGGTATCGTCTATAGAGATTCCAAAATTTAGTAATAACCATGCACTTAAGTTCCCATCTAAAATTGTAGCATTTGTACTTAAAGATTGTCCGCTTCTACGTGGTGTATAAAACGATAAATAATTAGTGTCATTATTTGTAATTGTATTTAATAAGCTCGAAGACCAATCTGTTACATATAAAAAACCACCATTGTTTACATAATTCATAAGGTTTTGTTCATAAGTTAGGTTATCTATATGCGAGCTACAGTTTATAAATAAAATATCGTAAGATGCTAATAGGGTAGGATTTGACATTAAATCTGAAAATGAAAAATCTACATTTGGTTCTAATTCAGGATTTCTATTTTGCATATCTTTTTTTGTGCTAAAATGGTTATGAATTAGGTTAGTGTTTTTTCCTGTAGATGTGCCATTAATAATATCGAACAAAGGTTCGCCACTAATTGGGTTTACCAAACCAATACCGTAGAGAACACTTTCAATATTATCAAAACTTCCTGTTATAACTCCAATATTTGGTAATGTTTCAATTTTATAATTCTCCAATATTGTTTCTTCTTCAATATTTATTTGTTTTATAGTAGAAAACAAACCTTTGGTGATTTTTAATGTATAATTTCCGCTTTCTAAAGAGAGGTTAAAATTTCCTTCAGCATTAGTTGTTGTATGGTGAAAAACTTCATTATCTATACTTGCTTCAACCTTAGCGTTTACAATTGGGTCTAAATTATTTGGTGCTAAAAACTTACCAGAAACAATAAAGCTTTCAATTGTTGAGTCTGGTTTTTCATCTTTACTACAAGAAAATGCAAGAAAAAGGCTTAAAATTACAATTAAATGTTTCATAAAAGTTGGTTTTAAATTATTGATTATAAATAAATTATGAATATCTATTATATAGATACAACAACTTAAAAATAATAATTCCTACTATTAAAAATTATTATGTTGCCTATTAACTGAAGATTTAAAGAATTAACTACATTTGCAAACATTAAAAAAGAAATTAAAATAATAAAATTCTCAATGAGTTGAGAGTGAAAATATATTTACAATGAAAGCAGGAATTGTAGGCTTACCAAACGTAGGAAAATCGACATTATTCAATTGTTTATCTAATGCAAAAGCGCAAAGTGCAAATTTTCCTTTTTGTACTATAGAACCTAATATTGGTGTAGTAAATGTACCAGATCCAAGGCTTCAAAAATTAGAATCTTTAGTAAATCCAGAACGCGTAATACCGGCAACAGTAGAGATTGTTGATATTGCAGGTTTAGTAAAAGGAGCTAGTAAAGGAGAAGGTTTAGGTAATCAGTTTTTAGCAAATATTCGTGAAACTGATGCTATTTTACACGTATTGCGTTGTTTTGACAACGATAATATAGTGCATGTTGATGGTAAAGTAGATCCTATTAGCGATAAAGAAACTATAGATATTGAGTTGCAGTTAAAAGATTTAGATACTGTAGAAAAAAAGCTTGATAAAGTAAAACGTGCTGCAAAAACAGGTAATAAAGAAGCTCAAAAAGAAGAAGCTGTGCTTTTAAAACTTAAAGCAGGTTTAGAAGCAGGAAAGTCTGTTAGAGCAATTGAGTTTACAGAAGATGAAGATAAAGAGTTTGTAAAGCCAGCACAATTAATTACAGATAAACCAGTAATGTATGTTTGTAATGTAGATGAAAGTGCTGCTGTTAATGGAAACGCATACGTAGATCAAGTAAGAGAAGCCGTTAAAGATGAAAATGCAGAGGTTTTAGTACTTGCAGTTGGAACTGAAGCAGATATTACAGAATTAGATGATTATGAAGAGCGCCAAATGTTTTTAGCAGATATAGGTTTAGATGAGCCAGGATCTGCTAAATTAATTCGTGCTGCATATAAATTATTAAACCAGCAAACGTATTTTACTGCAGGCGTAAAAGAAGTGAGAGCTTGGACAGTAAATATTGGAGCTACAGCACCACAAGCTGCTGGAGTTATACATACCGATTTTGAAAAAGGCTTTATTAGAGCCGAAGTAATTGGATATAAAGACTATGTAGAATTTGGTAGTGAGGCTAAAGTAAAAGAAGCAGGTAAAATGAGAGTAGAAGGTAAAACATACATCGTTAAAGATGGTGATGTAATGCACTTTTTATTTAATGTTTAAATAGTAACAAAAACTAAATTATATAAAAAAGCGAGATGAATTTTCATCTCGCTTTTTTATTATAACATTTATACTTTAAAAAGTATAAGTTAAAGATAGTGCCTGGTAATTATCTCCAAACCTAGTTTGTCCCATAATAGGATGAAATCCTATTTTAGAATCTTTTTTCTTTTTATGTAATTCAGGAATATAATAACCAGCTAAAGCACCTAAAGCGTAACCCAAAGCAACATCTGTTAAAAAGTGCTGTCCAGCTTCTATTCTAAGGTACCCAACCGCAGCAGGTAAAACTATTGCTCCAGCCCAAATATAAGGTATAGCAGGAGAATCTGGATTAAAGTCTTGAAACACTTTTGCTGTGAAAAAAGTAGCTGTAGTGGTTGCGGCTACGTGGCCAGAGTAAAATGATCTAGTAGCAGTAGTACGGTTAATTTTATTTAAAGGTGTAGACTCGTTATAAACATATGGTCTTGCTCTGTTACTTAATCCTGCAGCAATTGTGAATAGAGTAGATGTTGTAGCTAAACTTTCTATATAAATACCAAAAAGTTGTCCACTATGGTCGTTTGCTTCATCATCAAACATCATAACCATTGGAGCAGCAAACGATAGGTAAAAAGGAATATCACTAAGGTTACTTGCGTTTTCACTATAATTACCAACAGCCCATTTATCTATAAAATTAATATCGTCTTGTCTAGCTCTAAAATCTTCAATCTCTTGAGTAGTAAAAGGATCTTTTTCAGAAATAATTAAAACACCACCAACAGTTCCTGCTAAAGCAGCTCCAGTCCAAATACCATCTCTAGTCCAATCCCACTCGTATGGAGATTCACTTTTTTGAGCATTAAGGTTAAAAATTATAGTAAATAAAAGAAATGTAAGAATACTGTTTTTCATAAAAATTAGAATGGTTTTCCTACTAAATTAGAAATAGAGAGCTTGATAAATAAGTAATTAAGTTTATCTTAAGACTAATACAGTATACGAGCAAAAAGTTTTAGCATACGAGCACAAAAAGTAGCTCACTTATTAAAACGTTATTGTTAATTACTTTATTAAAGCAGTGTTTCATTTTTTATGGCGTTGTATTATATTAGCAACCTATCACGAAAATTTACTCAATTCTATGTCTGAACAAACCAAATATACCGAAGATAATATACGCTCGTTAGATTGGAAAGAGCACATACGTATGCGACCAGGTATGTATATTGGTAAATTAGGTGATGGTTCTTCGCCAGACGATGGTATTTATATTCTTTTAAAAGAGGTTCTTGACAACTCTATAGATGAGTTTGTTATGGGAGCAGGAAAAACCATAGAAATTTCTGTTCAAGGTAGCAAGGTCATTGTTCGAGATTATGGACGTGGTATCCCATTAGGTAAAGTGGTAGACGTTGTATCTAAAATGAATACCGGTGGAAAGTATGACTCTAAAGCCTTTAAAAAATCGGTTGGATTAAACGGTGTTGGTACAAAAGCAGTAAATGCATTATCATCTTATTTTAGAGTAGAATCTTCTAGAGATGGCAAAAGTGCATCGGCAGATTTTGAACAAGGAAACCTTGTAGACGAAGAGTTTTTAGAAGAAACATCACGTAGAAAAGGAACAAAAGTATCTTTTATTCCGGATGAAATCATCTTTAAAAATTACAAATTCCGTAGTGAATATGTAGTTAAAATGCTTAAAAACTATGTATACTTAAATCCAGGGTTAACCATAGTTTTTAATGGCGAAAAATATTATAGTGAAAATGGTTTAAAAGATCTTTTAGCTGAAAAAACAACTGAAACAGATTTACTATATCCAATTATTCATCTTCGTGGAGATGATATTGAAGTAGCTTTAACACACAGTAAAACGCAGTATAGCGAAGAATATAATAGTTTTGTAAACGGACAAAACACAACGCAAGGAGGAACACACTTAACAGCTTTTAGAGAAGCAGTTGTAAAAACCATTCGTGATTTTTATGGCAAACAGTATGATGCGTCAGATATTAGAAAATCTATAATTTCTGCCATAGCCATAAAAGTTATGGAACCCGTTTTTGAGAGTCAAACAAAAACAAAATTAGGATCTACAGATATGGGAGGCGATTTGCCAACCGTTAGAACCTATATTAACGATTTTTTAAAAACCCACTTAGATAATTACTTGCATAAAAACTCTGACACAGCAGAGAAAATTCAACGCAAAATACTTCAGGCAGAACGCGAACGTAAAGAATTATCAGGAATTAGAAAATTAGCCAAAGACAGAGCTAAAAAAGCCAGCTTACACAATAAAAAACTACGTGATTGTCGTGTACATTTTGGCGATACTAAAAACGAAAGAAACCTTGAAACGACCTTGTTTATTACCGAGGGAGACTCGGCATCTGGTAGTATTACAAAATCAAGAGATGTAAATACACAAGCCGTTTTTAGTTTAAAAGGAAAACCATTAAATTGTTACGGTTTAACAAAGAAAATTGTTTACGAAAACGAAGAGTTTAATCTCTTGCAAGCAGCATTAAATATAGAAGAATCTTTAGAAGATTTACGTTATAACAATGTAGTAATTGCAACCGATGCCGATGTTGATGGTATGCACATTCGTTTGTTATTAATTACGTTTTTCCTTCAGTTTTTTCCAGAAGTGATAAAAGAAGGACATTTATATATATTGCAAACACCTCTATTTAGAGTTCGAAATAAAAAAGAAACAATCTATTGTTATTCTGAAGAAGAACGCCGCGATGCAATAGAAAAATTAAAACCAAAACCAGAAATCACGCGATTTAAAGGTTTAGGTGAAATTTCGCCAGATGAATTTGTTCATTTTATTGGTGAAGACATTCGTTTAGATCCTGTAATGTTAGACGATAATATGTCTATAGACGAGCTATTATCTTTTTACATGGGAAAAAACACACCAACAAGACAAGAATTTATTATTGATAATTTAAAGGTGGAATTAGATTTAATTGAGGAAGATAAATAAACCATTTGTCATTTCGTACTAGATACGAAATCCACAAAAGAAAAATAGATTTCTGCTTTAGCAGAAGTAATAAGTATGACTGAAGACCAAAACGACGACCTAACAAACGAAAATTTAGAAAATCAAGAACCACAAGAAACTATTACCAGGATTACTGGTATGTATAAAGAGTGGTTTTTAGATTATGCTTCGTATGTAATTTTAGAACGTGCAGTACCAGCAATTGAAGATGGTTTTAAACCTGTACAACGTCGTATCATGCACTCTATGAAGGATCTTGACGATGGGCGTTACAATAAAGTGGCTAATATTGTTGGTCATACCATGCAGTATCATCCGCACGGTGACGCCAGTATTGCAGATGCTATGGTGCAAATTGGTCAAAAAGATTTGCTAATAGATACGCAAGGAAACTGGGGAAATATTTTAACTGGAGATCGTGCAGCAGCCTCAAGATATATTGAAGCTCGTATTTCAAAATTTGGTTTAGATGTTGTTTATAATCCTAAAATAACCGAGTGGCAACAAAGTTATGATGGACGTAGAAAAGAACCAGTAAATTTGCCGGTAATGTTTCCGCTATTATTAGCACAAGGAGGCGAAGGTATTGCTGTTGGTCTATCAACAAAAATTTTACCTCATAATTTTATAGAGCTAATTGAGGCTTCAATAAAACACTTACAAGGCAAACGTTTTACACTAGTTCCAGATTTTCCAACAGCAGGAATTGCAGATTTTTCTAATTATAACGATGGGTTACGTGGAGGAAAAGTGCGTGTACGTGCAAAAATTTCTCAAGTAGATAAAACAACTTTAGCTATAACCGAAATTCCTTACGGTACAACAACATCATCGCTAATAGATTCTATTCTAAAAGCAAATGATAAAGGAAAAATTAAGATTAAAAAAATTGAAGACAATACTGCCGCCGAAGTAGAAATATTAATTCATTTACCATCAGGTTTATCGCCAGATAAAACCATTGATGCTTTATATGCTTTTACAAGTTGTGAAAGTTCAATTTCACCATTAGGCTGTGTAATTGAAGATAACAAACCATTATTTATTGGTGTTACCGAGATGCTTAGACGCTCTACAGATAACACTGTTCAATTATTAAAACAAGAATTAGAAATTAAACTTGGTGAGTTTGAAGAGCAATGGCACTTTGCAAGTTTAGAGCGTATTTTTATAGAAAATAGAATATATCGCGATATTGAAGAAGAAGAAACTTGGGATGGTGTTATAAATGCAATAGACAAAGGACTTCAGCCACATATAAAACATTTAAAAAGAGCAGTAACAGTTGAAGATATTACACGTTTAACCGAAATTAGAATTAAACGTATTTCAAAGTTTGATATTGATAAAGCACAGCAAAAAATTGATGCTTTAGAAGAGCAAATTGCAGAAGTAAAACACCATTTAGCAAACTTAATAGATTATGCTATTGCTTATTTTTCAAGACTGAAAAAAGAATACGGTGAAGGTAAAGAGCGTAAAACAGAAATTCGTGCTTTTGAAGATGTAGATGCTACAAAAGTTGTTATTAGAAACACGAAACTTTATGTAAATAGAGAAGAAGGTTTTATAGGTACATCTTTACGTCGTGATGAGTATGTTTGCGATTGTAGCGATATAGATGATATTATTGCATTTACAGCTTCTGGAAAAATGATGGTTACCAAAGTAGACTCTAAAACATTTATAGGAAAAAATATAATTCACGTTGCAGTCTTTAAAAAGAAAGACAAACGCACCATTTATAATATGATTTATCGAGATGGCACTAAAGGCGCTAGCTACATTAAGCGTTTTGCAGTAACATCAATGACTCGCGATAGAGAATACGATTTAACAAACGGAAGTAAAGGATCAAAACTTTGGTATTTTTCTGCAAATCCTAATGGTGAAGCCGAAGTTATTTCGGTATTTCTACGACAAGTAGGTAGTGTTAAAAAATTAAAATGGGATATTGATTTTGCCGATATTTTAATAAAAGGTAGAGCAAGTAAAGGTAATGTAGTTACAAAATATGCTATTAAAAAAATAGAACTAAAAGAAGAAGGCGTGTCTACATTAAAACCAAGAAAAATATGGTTTGATGACGCAGTACAACGTTTAAATGTAGATGGTCGTGGAGATTTAGTTGGTGAATTTAAAGGAGAAGACAAGCTATTAATAATAAATCAAAAAGGAATTGTAAAAACTGTAACACCAGAGGTAACACTGCATTTTGATAGTGATATGATTGTTATGGAAAAGTGGAATCCTAAAAAACCTATTTCGGTTATATATTTTGATGGCGAAAAGGAGAAGTATTACGTAAAACGTTTTCTAATTGAAAATGAAGATAAAGAAGAATTGTTTATCTCAGACCATGAAAACTCACAATTAGAAATTGTATCTACAGATTGGAAACCTATGGCAGAAATTGTATTTGCTAAAGAAAGAGGTAAAGATCGTAGAGATAATGAACAAGTAAACATTGAAGATTTTATTGCCGTTAAAGGTATATCTGCATTAGGAAACCAGCTTACCAAATACAAAGTTAATCAAGTAAACTTATTAGAGCCTTTAGAATATATTGAGCAAGAAGAAACTCCTGTTGAAGAAATAGAGGAAAAAGATGAGGTTACAACAGATACAACTTTGCCTATAGATGTTCCTGTTGTGGAAACAGAAAAACCTAAAAAAGAATTTATTAGTAAAGAGGAAAAAGCTAAAAAAGCTTTAGAAAGAGCAATCCAAAAGAAAAAAGAAAACCTAGAAGATGATGAGCAAACATCATTATTTTAATAGCTTTTCTAATTTCTAATTTCTAATTTTTGGTTTTCTTGTTTTGTTATTTAAAAATTCTACAAACAACGAAAAAGCAATTGCAAAGTATAAATAACCCTTAGGTATAGCGCCTACTTTTTTACCAAATAGAGTAGCTTCACTTAAATGTGCTGCTTCGGTAATTAACATAAAGCCTATTAAAATTAAAAAGGCTAATGCTAATATTTGGATACTAGGATGGCGCTCTATAAAAAGTCTTATTTTATTAGCAAAACCAATCATTACAGCAATAGAAATTACAACAGCAATAATCATTAAAACAAGATTGTAATTGTGATTATCACTCAAACCATTAGTCATACCAACAGCTGTTAAAATAGAATCTATAGAAAATATAAAGTCAATAATTAAAATTTGAACTAAAGCTTGCTTTAACGATTTAATAACTTTGCCTTTTACAGAGTTTTCATCATGATTTGGTGTTTCTACCTTTTCTCTAATTTCAGAAGTGCTTTTATATATTAAAAACAAACCTCCAGCAAATAATATAATACTCTGCCAAGTAAAGTCTATAGTTAACCAACTAGATTCTAAGCTGTAAAAAGGTTTAGATAAACCTATTAAAAACGATACAAAAAACAACAAAATAACACGTTGTACCATTGCTAGTAAAAGTCCAATATTAGTAGCTTTTTTCCTTTGCTCTTCAGGTAACTTATTAGCGGCAATAGATATAAATATAATATTATCAATCCCTAAAATAATCTCTAAAAACGTTAAGGTAAGAAGAGCAAAAATAGCATCAGTTGATAATAAGAAGTCTAACATAGTTATTTAGTTATTTTTTTAGTTTGTAAGCGGTACCTTTTTGTTTAATAGATTTACCAACATAACTGTATTCAAAAGTATAGCTTGAATCTGTAGTTGTAAGAATTTTTAAATGAATATCATTTTTGTCAACCATACGTTTTGGGTTGATAGTTTTAAAAATAACTTCACAATCATTAATCCATCTAATTTTAGATTTCTGTACTTTACCATCAAACTCTTCAATTTGTAAAGTATCATTTCTAATAATTTTACCTTGTTTTTCTACACCAGCATCTGTATAGTTAAAAGTAAAAACACCTGTTTTATAATTTGTACAATTTCTTTCTGGTTGTTGGCAGCTATAATTTAAAAATAAACTAAAAAAGATAATTAAAAGTAAAAGTGTTTTCTTCATGTTATAAAATTGTATTTAAGCAAAATTACAAAATGAAAACCTTAAAATGTTATTTTTTTGTACTTGCTTAGAATCGCGTATTTAAAAATAAATAGGAGATAGTGCTTAATTTTCAAAATTTGAAAAACTACCATCTTTATAAAAAATGATGATACGTTCAATTTCTTTTTTAGAATTTGAAGAAATTATTTTTTCAACAGAAATTTCTTTCGGTAAATTTTCATTTTCAGATTTTGAAAATAAATCTTGATTTTCGGCAATTGGTTTTTTTTCAATTTTTGGCTTATTATTTTCAACTGATGGAAAATTTCCTTTTCCATTCATTAACCAATACAATTCTACTTCCGGAAAAGTGGAGAGTACTTTAAGTACAAATTCTAAACTTGGTTTATTTCTTCCAGAGAGAATGTGTGAAATACTAGAGCGTTGCACACCAATTTTTTCGGCAAAAGATGATGCACTTTCACCGTAATAATCTATTACTTTTTTTAGTCTTTTAGTAAATTCTTGGTTGTTTATCATTGCGATACAAATGTAAACAATTAGTTTGAATTTACCTGTTTACATTTGTAAAACTATTAGTTTTTATAGCAAATATTCAACGCTTAGACCACTATTTTAATTAAATTATAACTTTATATAAATAGATTTAATAGACTGATTAGCAATGTAGTGAAATATATTTTAAAAATTCAGCAGGTTTTTATAATTACTAAAGTTTTTAAATCTTAAAAAAACCTATTTATTGGTTACAGCTGTAAATTACATTTGTAACATTTTGTGTTTACATTTGTAAAACAGATATTGTTTACATTTGTAACATAAAAATACCTAATGAAAAACGATCTCTTAAAAAACCTTTATAAAAAACATAAAGAAACCAGTTTGTCTGGTAGATATATTCACACAAATACTATTGCTCCTCTTTTGGGTAAGCATAGTAAATTTTTTAAAATAGAAACTATAGGTCAATCTGTTTTAAGTGAAAATATATTCTCAATAACTCTTGGTGCTGGTCCAAATAAAATACTAATGTGGTCTCAAATGCATGGTAACGAGTCTACAACTACAAAAGCATTATTTGACTTATTAAACCTCTTTAGTGAAGACGAGTCTAATATCATTCTTAAAAATTGTACTATTGTTATCGTGCCTATTTTAAACCCAGATGGCGCTTTAGCTTACACACGCTTAAACGCTAATAGTGTAGATTTAAATCGAGATGCACAAACTCTATCGCAGCCCGAAAGCGTGGTGTTAAACACTCTCTTTAATAGTTTTAAACCGCATTTTTGCTTTAATCTCCATGGGCAGCGCACTATTTTTAGTGCAGGAAATACTAGTAATAGTGCAAGTTTGTCTTTTTTGTCTCCAGCGCAAGATCAAGAGTGTACTATTACAGATAATAGAAAAATAGCAATGTCTTTAATTGTAAAGATTAATAGTATGCTTCAGGAAGAGTTGCCAAATCAAGTAGGGACTTATGATGATGCATACAATATAAACTGTGTAGGTGATGCTTTTCAAAGCTTAAACGTGCCTACGGTGCTTTTTGAAGCTGGACATTGTAAAAACGATTACAATAGAGAAGAGGTAAGGCGTTATATCTTTCAGTCTTATTTAGTGGCTTTAAACGCAATAGCAAATAACCAAATAGACTTGTTAGATTTTAAAGATTATTTAGTTATTCCTGAAAATAAAAAGCTATTTTTTGATATAATTATTAAAAATGCACTTGTAAATAATAAGCTTATTGATATTGCAGTGCAATTTGAAGAGCAATTAATTAACAAAAAAGTAAAATTTATACCAAAAGTTTCAAAAATTGATAATTTAGACGGTTTTTTCGCACATAGATACTTAGATGCCAATGGTTGTAAAGTACTCGAAGGCTTGGACATAGAATTAGAAATAGGTAGCGAAATCGATTTCGTAATCATCGACAATGTAAAATTATTATTAAATATTAAGTATTCTTAGTTTTTGATGTATAAAATTCATTAAAAATGTATTATTTTTGCTTTTTATTTAAGAAAATAATCAAAATGGCAAAATTTAAATTAGACGAAATTGATCATCAAATACTTGATATGTTGATTGATAATACAAGAGTTCCTTTTACAGATATCGCAAAAAAATTGTTAATATCTGCTGGAACTGTGCATGTAAGAGTGAAAAAAATGGAAGATGCAGGAATTATTAAAGGCTCTTCATTAACTTTAGACTACAAAAAATTAGGATATTCATTTATAGCTTATGTAGGTGTTTTTCTTCAAAATACATCTCAAACAAAGTTTGTTTTAGAGCGTATTAACGAAATTCCATTTGTAACAGTAGCTCACGTAACTACAGGGAAATTTAATATTTTCTGTAAAATTAGAGCAAGAGATACAGAACATGCAAAAGATGTTATATTTATGCTAGATGATATTGATGGCGTTTACCGTACAGAAACAATGATTTCGTTAGAGGAAAGCTTAAATGATAAAAAGCGTTTAATGCACGATATTTTTAATACTTTATAAGTTTTTAATAACAACAATTTAAAGTCCTTTAGCTATCTTGCTAAAGGATTTTTTTTTAACTCATTTTTAAATTATGCGAGTAACAGACTTAAACGATACTGAATTTATACCTTATTTCCAGCCCTATATTAACAAGTTAGGAGATTTAATTTTAATTGATAGTTTAGAAGATGGTTTGGAAAAAACAATTAACTTTTTTCAATCCATTCCCGAAGAAAAATTGGAATTTAGATACGCAGAAGACAAGTGGACAATTAAAGAGATTATTAATCATTTAATAGATTCAGAAAGGGTTTTTTGTTATCGAGCATTGCGTTTTTCTCGTCAAGATAAAACTGCCTTAGTTGGTTTTAATGAAGACGCTTATGTGCTGAATAGTAATGCAAACGACAGACAACTTAAAGCTTTACTTGAAGAGTATTCTTTGCTTAGGCAAGCTACAATTATTATGTATAAATCTTTTAATTCTGAAGTTTTAAAATTAAAAGGCCAAGCAGGTAGCGGTATGGTTTCGGTAAGGGCGTTAGGTTTTTTAATTGCTGGTCATGAAAAACACCACTGCGAAGTTATAAAGGAGCGTTATTTATAATGTTAAACTAACTATCCTCATTGTCGTTAAATGACTCATCTATTAAAATGTGACCGTCTTCATTTAAAACTAAGTCATCCTTATCACTAAAATTCGCCATAGAGTAATGCAGTTTACTGCCTACTTTTACAAGATAAATAGTGTCTTCAGTTTTAATTTCTACAGCTTCTATAGTTTCGTTTTTATGGTTGTCAAATACCACAATATCATCGTCTCCATAACCGTCTGGAAATTTTTGCGTTAATAAGGTTAACACTTTGGGAGTTAATTTTTTATAGTCTACAATTACTCTGCGCATAACATTTGGATTTTAAGTTAGTGCTTAAGTCTAGTAATAAAATTAATAGCTCTATAAAATTACAAATTTTTAAATAAATAAGAGGCTAGAGGTTGTAAAATTTAAAAGCTTCTATAATGTGTTTTTCATCAACAATACAATTAGCCTTAGGTTTGCCAATAGCTTCTAGAAGCACAAAATTTACATTTCCATGTTCATTTTTTTTGTCGTATTTTAATAAATCTATAATAGGAGCGTAGTCTGCTTCTAGAATTTCTACATGACCGTAAACGGCTTTTAAAATGGTTTTAATTTCGCTGTTTAATGTTTTAGGAAAATCACAGTATATTACAGATAAATAGTTAGCTAAAACCATTCCAATAGCAATAGCTTCACCATGTAATAGACGTTTTTTACTGTCATTGTTTATGTAATAAGACTCTATGGCATGACCTAGAGTGTGACCATAATTTAAAGTTTTTCTTAAGCCTTTTTCTTCAGGATCTTGTTCTACTATGTTTTTTTTAATAATAATAGACTCGTAAATTAAGCCGTCTAAATCATCAATTGTAGATTGAGATAAATCTTTTAGTTTGTTCCAGTAAGTATAATCATGTATTAATCCATGTTTAAGCATTTCGGCTAAACCAGAACGCATCTCTAATTGCGGTAAAGTATTTAGGTATGATGTATCTACAACAATTAATTGCGGTGTGTTAATTACACCAATTTGATTTTTTAAATGCCCTAAATCAATACCTGTTTTGCCACCAATAGAGGCGTCTACCATAGCAAGTAAAGATGTTGGTATATTAATAAAATCTATACCGCGCTTAAAAGTAGAAGCTACAAAACCGCCTAAATCTGTAACAACGCCACCACCAATATTTATAATAACACTTTTTCTATCTGCTCCATATTCAGACAGTGCTTCCCAAAGACCAAGACATATATCAAGATTTTTTTGTTCTTCACCAGCTTCTATTTCTAGAATATCGTACTCAATTTCGGTGCTAATTTGGGCTAAAAAAAATGGAACACACTCAATATTAGTGTTTTCATCTGCTAAAATATAAACCTTAGAGTAGTTTGCTTCTTTTAAATGTTTATTTAAAGCTGTATAACCATCGTTGTTAAAAAAAATGGTGTAATCCTGAGTTGTAATTGGTGTCATTTAAAAGTGAATTTTTATGATGTAAAAATAAGGAGTTTTTAAAGAAATATGATAGACATCAATTATATTTGCGTAAATTTTTTTTTAGCATATGAATACCGAAAAAATCTTTAATAACACCAAAATTGCTTTTGCTTTAAAAAGTAATTCTGAATTAGACCGTGCTTATTATTTATTTAAAATGATAGCAAATAGACCTTTGGTGAAAATTGGTACTACACTTACAAATATTGCTTTAAAATTAAGGTTACCTGTAACTAGTTTAATACGTATTACGGTTTTCGATCATTTTTGTGGTGGTGTTAATGAGAGAGATTGTATACCAACTATAGATAGTATGTATGGTGCTAGGGTTTGTTCGGTATTAGATTATTCGGTTGAAGGAAAAGCTTCCGAAAATCAATTTGATGATGCTACAGAGCGTTTAATTAAAATTATTGAATTTTCAGAAAAAAAAGACGCAATGCCTATTGTAGTTTTTAAACCTACAGCATTAGGTAGGTTTTATTTATTTCAGAAAAAAGGAGAAGGAAAAGCTTTTACAGCTGAAGAAGAAGCAGAATGGCAAAGAATAATTGGAAGGTTAGATAGGCTTTGTAAATTATCAAAATCTAAGGATGTTGAAGTTTTAATTGATGCTGAAGAAAGCTGGATGCAAACAGCAGCAGATGAGATAATTGAGTTAATGATGGAACGCTATAATAAAGATGTTCCTTATGTGTATAATACATTACAAACCTACCGTTGGGATCGGTTTGATTTTTTAAAGGCTTCTCACGAAAGAGCTAAGGAAAATGGTTATAAACTTGGCTACAAAATTGTGCGTGGCGCGTATATGGAAAAAGAGCGTGAACGTGCAATTGAAAGAGGTTATGAGTCTCCAATTTGTAGAGATAAAAAAACAACAGATGACAATTTTAATAAATGTCAAAAGTATATTTTAGAAAATATTAACGACATCTCTATTTTTGTTGGTACGCATAACGAGGAAAGTACATACTTAGCAATGCAGCAAATGGAATTGTTAAATATTAACAAAGAAGATAATCGTGTTTGGTTTGGTCAGCTTTATGGTATGAGCGATCACATTAGTTTTAACTTGGCGGCAAAGGGATATAATGTTGCAAAATATTTACCTTTTGGACCAGTGAAAGATGTTATGCCTTATTTAATTAGAAGAGCAGAGGAGAATACATCGGTTGCTGGACAAACAAGTAGAGAGTTGACTTTGCTTGATAAAGAAAGAAAAAGAAGACGCGCTTAGTTTATAAATTTTATAGTTTTTATAAAAGCTTTCTCTTTACAGTTTTCTATTATTAAAGCCGTTTCTTTATTATCTATTTCGCCTTCAACAAAATATATTCCACAAGGTTTTTTTCTACTTTCACTTTTAGAAAAATTTATATCACCTTTATATAAAATATAATTTATTTGAGTAGTATCAATACTTTTATTTACTAAAAAGTCTTGAGCCTCTGTAGTGTAGATAAGTTGTTTTGAATTAATACTTTTTAAAACTCTTGCATCTGGACCATAATCAAATTTACAAGATGCTTTTCTTCCATTAAGAAAAAAAGCGAGCAATATTAAACCAATGGCAAAACCGCCAAAATAATATCCAAATCTTTTAAGTAATTGCATTAAAAAGAGAATTTTTAGTCACCGTTATAGTGATGAGCTATCGTTTTGCAAAACTCGGTAATTTAACCGATTAATAATAGGAAAAATTCAAATTGTTATTTAAAAAATAAGTAAGTTAACATCGTTGTATTTTAAATCAAACCATTCACCAACAGCTCGGCTTGTTAAAATACCATGATAGAAATATAAACCGTTTTTTAGGCCGCGATCCATTCTTAAAGAATGCTCTAAACCACCATCTTCGGCAATTTTTAATAAATAAGGTGTAAAAATATTGCTAATAGAAGCAGAGGCAGTTCTAGAATAACGTGCAGGAATATTAGGAACACAGTAATGTGTTACTCCGTATTTTTTAAACGTTGGGTTTTTATGTGTTGTTACTTCGCTAGATTCAAAACAGCCACCCATATCAATACTTACATCAATAATTACAGAGCCTTTTTTCATTTGTTCAACCATAGCTTCGCTAACAATTACTGGAGATCTGTCTTTACCACGAACAGCACCAATAACTACATCGCAACGCTTTAGTGCTTTGTTAAGGTATTTTGGTTGTATGGTTGAAGTATATAATGTTCGGCCTAAATTAGCTTGAACACAACGTAGTTTTGTAATAGAATTATCGAAGATTTTCACATTAGCTCCTAAGCCAATAGCGCTTCTAGCAGCAAATTCGCCAACAGTTCCTGCTCCTAAAATCACAACCTCTACAGGAGGTACGCCGCTTATGTTGCCAAACATTAGGCCGTTTCCTTCGTTAGAATTACTCAATAATTCTGAAGCAATTAATACTGAAGCTGTTCCAGCTATTTCACTTAATGCTCTAACAGCAGGATATGCGCCATCATCATCTCTAATAAATTCAAAAGCTAAAGCTGTAATGCGTTTTGTAGCTAATGTTTCAAAATATTTTTTGCTTTGTGTTTTTAATTGAAGTGCAGAAATTAATATAGTTTGTGGGTTTATTAATTTTAATTCTTCTATAGTTGGTGGTTCAACTTTTAAAATCATTGGGCAAGCGTAAACTTTTGCAATGTCGTTTGTGATTTCAGCTCCGTTTTCACTATAATCTTTATCACTAAATTTAGAACCTTCGCCTGCGCCAGACTCTATAAGTACACGATGTCCATTATTTACTATAGCAGAGACTGCATCAGGTGTTAGGCAAACGCGTCTTTCTTGAAAAGAAGTTTCTTTTGGGATACCTATAAATAGGGAGCTTTTGTCTTTTAAAATTTCTAATTTTTCTTCTTGAGGAAGTAATTGTGCTTTAGAAAAAGGAGTAATGGATTCTGCCATTTTTAATTATTCATTTTTATATGCATTCAAAATACAAATAAAAATTTTATATAAGAAAGTATAAATTAAAAATACTGCTTAATTTTTCCCCAAATAGTTTTTGGTTTAAACATTAATTCGTCTTCTAATTCTTGTGTGGTTTTGTTTATAGTGTTTAATGTATTGAACATATGGGACCTCATTAAATATATTGAAGGAATTACTATAGCCATAACAGGAACTAAATGAATTAATTGAAATTCATCAATATATTCCATATCATCGTTTAATGCGCCAAAAATTTGATATGTAAACATTGCAATTGGAACTAATAATGCATGATACCACCAGTGTCTGCATGTAAAAAACCAAATAAATAATAAAAGAACAGGAACTGCTTTCATTAAAATAGACCATATGCCTACTTGGGCATCTTCATAGAAACCACTTTCGTAAGTAAAAAACCATGTCTCCCACGTTTTAGTTTCGGGAACATATTCATAAGTATAAAAAATAAAGGGAGTAATTGCTATAATTGTAGCAAAAATACTCCCTAAAATAATACTCTTGTTGAACTTTAGTTTATCCGTGTTTACGTATTTTAAGTTTTGCTTTGTCAACTCCTGTGTGCGTTTGCTCATTTAAATCAATAATGTTTGTCGCGTTTGCAGTGAATAATACACCACCAAAAATAGCTAATGCTAATACATACTTTTTTGTTTTCATAATGTTAGGGATTTTAAAGGGATTAAATTAATTAATTACTCAAATCTATATAAAAACCTAACTGGTATGACGCGCAAATGTTAAAAAAATGTTAAAAAAATGGTTTTGCTCAATTTTGGTTACGGGAAAAACCGTAAACGGCTCAAAAATACACTTTTTTATGAGATAAAAAAGCGCATTACTGCTATCGTTAATTAACCAATGTTAATATTCTTTCTTTTGGATTAGTTGCTGTAATAGAAATCGTGTTAAAATCGCTTTCAATTATGTTTTTAGCAATTTCAGGCCATTCTATTAAAAGCCAGGCATCTTTATTTAAATAGTCTTCTATGCCAAAATCGTATAATTCTTCTTCGTTCTCAACTCTATATAAATCGAAATGAAATATTGAGGTGTGTCCGGTATTATATTCGTTAACTAAAGAAAAGGTTGGGCTACTTACAACATCATCACTTTCAAGAGCTTTTACAATAGCTTTAATAAGTGTTGTTTTGCCCATACCCATTTCTGCATCAAATAATAAAATTTTTGATGTACTTTTTTTTATAATTTTTTTAGCTACAATATCTAGCGTATCTAAAGTATATGTTTCCTGCATTAAAAATTTTTTAGCAAAAATAATTTATTTCGGATTTAAAACTACAAACGGAATAATCATTTCTTCAAGAGAAACACCACCGTGTTGGTATGTGTTACGGTAATAACTAACATAATGATTGTAATTATTTGGATAAGCAAAAAACAAATCGCTTTTAGCGAAAATGAAAGAGCTATTCATGGATAAAGAAGGTAGGTGTATTGTTTTAGGATTCTTTGCAGCTAATACATCTTTGTTTTCATAGCTTAAACTACGACCTGTTTTGTAACGTAAATTTAAACTTGTATCTCTATCGCCAATAACTTTAGAAGGGTTTTTTACATTAATAGTACCATGATCTGTTGTTAGTATAAGTTTAAAGCCCATTTGTTGTGCATGTTGTATCATCTCTAATAAAGGAGAATTTTTAAACCAACTTTGGGTTAGTGACCTGTAAGCTTTATCGTTAGAGGCTAACTCTTTTACTACATCCATTTCTGTTTTAGAATGAGATAACATATCTACAAAATTGTAAACAACTACAGTAAGATCGTTTTCTTTAAGGCCTTTAAAATTATCAGCTAATTTTTTTCCGTCTTTTAAATTAGTGATTTTATAATACTCGTGTTTAAGGTTTGTTAGTCCTAAACGTTTCATTTGAGCATTTAAAAAATCGGCTTCATGTAAATTTTTTCCACCTTCATCAGTATCGTTTTTCCAGTATTCAGGATGGAGTTTTTCCATATCACTTGGCATTAAGCCAGAGAAAATAGCGTTTCTTGCATATTGTGTAGCTGTTGGTAGTATGCTATAAAAAGGAGTTTCGGTTTCTTTTTTATAATGGTTACTTACTATTGGTTCGAACGCTTTCCATTGGTCGTAACGTAAATTATCTATAACAACTAATAAGGTAGGTTGTTCTTTGCTTAATTCTGGTACAATTTTATCTTTAAATAATACATGAGATAGTATAGGTGCGTCTGTATTTGGTTCAAACCAGGTTGGGTATTCTTTATCTATAAATTTTCCAAACTGAATATTTGCTTCGTTTTTTTGTGATTCTAAAATCTCAAACATGCCAGAATCTTCAATACCTTCTAGTTGCATTTCCCAGTAAATAAGTTTTTGGTACAAGGCTGCCCATTCATCATATGAATTTACCATAGACATATCCATAGCAATTTTCCTAAATTCCTGTTGGTAATTAGAGGTTGTTTTTTCAGACACTAATCTTGAGTGGTCTAAATTCTTTTTTAAACTTAAAAGAATTTGGTTAGGATTTACAGGTTTTATAAGGTAATCTGCAATTTTATTCCCAATGGCTTCTTCCATTATATACTCTTCTTCGCTTTTGGTAATCATAACCACAGGAAGCGCAGCTTCTTTTTCTTTTATCTCGTTTAAAGTTTCTAAACCAGTTAAACCTGGCATGTTTTCATCTAGAAAAACAATATCAAACTTTTTTTCATCAAGAATTTCAAGTGCTTCTGTGCCACTATTACATTTAGTTACTGCGTAGTTTTTTTTCTCTAAAAAGAGAATATGAGGCTTAAGTAAATCTATTTCATCGTCAACCCAAAGTATATTTATTTTATCCATGTATATTTGTTGTATAATTTTAGAAAAAAGTATCAGTTTGCAAACAAGTAACAAACTTAAAATATTAAACGACCCAATTTACGGATTTATTACTATCCCAAATTCTTTAATATTCGATTTAATAGAGCATAAATATTTTCAACGTTTACGCCGTATAACGCAAATGGGAATGAGTTACTTGGTTTATCCAGGTGCACATCACACTCGTTTTCATCATGCGATAGGTTGTATGCATTTAATGCAGAAAGCGGTGCAAGTACTTAGATTTAAAGGTGTTGAGATTAATGAAGAAGAAAAAAACGCACTATTAGTTGCTATATTATTACACGATATAGGTCATGGGCCATTTTCTCATGCTATGGAGCATAGCATTGTAAATGGTGTGTCTCACGAGCATATTTCTATGCTTTTTATGGAAGTTTTAAATAAAGAATTTAACAACGATTTAACTTTGGCTATTAAAATATTTAAAGGAGAGTACCATCGTAAGTTTATGTGCCAGTTAATTTCCAGTCAAATTGATATGGATCGTGCAGATTATTTAAAACGTGATAGTTTTTATACAGGTGTAGCCGAAGGTAATATAAATAGTGAACGTTTAATAACGATGTTAAATGTTAAAAATGACGAGCTTGTAATTGAAATGAAAGGCATATATTCTGTCGAGAAATTTTTAGTAGCAAGACGTTTAATGTACTGGCAAGTATATTTACATAAAACAAGTTTGGTTGCAGAGCAGTTGTTAATTCGCGTGCTTAAACGAGCAAAAGAATTAACAAGAAAAGAAGTTGTTTTAAATGCAAGTAAACCACTTCAGTTTTTTTTAAGAAATGAAATTAATTTAAGTGACTTTAACAAAGAGACGTTAGATACTTTTTCTAAGCTTGATGATTACGATATAGTTTCGGCTATGAAAGAATGGCAAGATCATGATGATTTTATTTTAAGAAATTTGTGTAGAATGATTATTAATAGAGACTTGTTAAAAGTTAAAATTAAAAAGAAACCTATTAAAAAAGAAAAATTAATAGCGTTTAAAGAGCAATTAACAAATGCTTATTCTATAACAGATAAAGAGGCCGAATACTTTGTGTTTACGGGAGAAATTTCTAATCAAGCGTACACTCAAAAAAAACAAGGAATTAAAATTTTACATAAAAACGGAAGCATAGAAGATTTGGTAAAAGCATCAGACCAACTTAACCTTAAAGCTTTGTCTAAACCTGTTACCAAATATTATATATGTTACCCAAAGGAAAAATTGTGATTATTTTTTCTATTTTTGCGAAAGATGAAGTTTACAGCAGAACAAATAGCAGGTATTTTAGAAGGTGATATTGTAGGAGATTCACAAGTTGAAGTTTCTAAACTATCTAAAATAGAAGAAGGCGTAGAAGGCGCTTTAACATTTTTGGCTAACCCAAAATACACACAATATATTTATACAACTAAAGCATCTATAGCTATAGTTAATAAAGATTTTGAGCCAGAACAAGAAGTACAACCAACCTTAATAAAAGTTGAGGATGCTTATAAGTCCTTTTCTAAATTATTAGAGTATTACAATCAAGTAAAGCTTAATAAATTTGGAATAGAGCAACCATCATCAATTTCAGAAACAGCAACATTAGGCAATGATGTTTACGTTGGTGCATTTACATATATTGGAGACAATGTAACTATAGGAGATAATGTAAAAATTTTTCCAAGCAGTTATATAGGAGATAATGTAACAATAGGAGAGAATACGGTAGTTTTTTCTGGAGCAAAAGTATATTCAGAATGTATTGTAGGAAATAATTGTGTTATAAATTCCGGAGCTATAATAGGAGCAGATGGTTTTGGTTTTGCGCCAAACGAAAAGGGAGAATACCACAAAGTACCACAAATAGGAAACGTAATATTAGAAGATTTTGTAGATATTGGTGCTGCAACTACAATAGATAGAGCTACTTTAGGATCTACGGTAATTAAACGTGGTGTGAAATTAGACAACCAAATACAAATCGCACACAATGTTGAAATTGGAGAAAATACAGTAATTGCTGCTCAAACAGGAGTTGCAGGATCAACAAAAATTGGCCAAAATTGTATTATAGGAGGCCAAGTAGGTATTGTTGGACACATTACAATAGGTAATGGTGTGAAAATTCAAGCGCAATCTGGTATTGGAAGAAATGTAAAAGATAATGAAGTGCTTCAAGGTTCACCAGCACTTTCTTATGGAGATTATAATAAATCTTATGTATATTTTAAAAACTTACCAAAATTGGTAAAAACTATAAACGAATTAGAAAAAAAAGGAAATGGCAATAATTAATTCGGAAGTAAAACAAAAAACGATACAAAATGAAGTGTCGTTATCTGGTGTTGGTTTACATACAGGTCAAGAAGTAACATTAACTTTTAAGCCTGGAGCTGCAAATACAGGTTTTGCTTTTAAACGTATAGATTTAGAAGGGAATCCGGTTATAGAAGCAGATGCAAACTATGTAACAAACACACAACGTGGTACTTGTTTAGAAAAAAATGGAGTAACCATTCAAACTTGTGAGCATGTATTAGCAGCATTTGTAGGCTTAGATGTAGATAATGCAATTATAGAATTAGACCAATCTGAACCACCAATAATGGATGGTTCTTCTAAGTTTTTTGTGGAAGCTATAGAAAGTGCAGGTATTGTAGAGTTAGATGCACAAAGAGAAGAATACGTTGTAAAAGATGTTATTTGTTATACAGACGAAGAAACAGGAAGTGAAATACTTGTTATGCCAGCTAAAGAATACCAAATAACTACAATGGTAGATTTTGGCACTAAAGTTTTAGGTACACAAAATGCAACATTAAATAATATAAGTGATTTTAAAAGAGATATATCAGACTCAAGAACATTTAGTTTTTTACATGAGTTAGAGGCACTTTTAGAACATGGATTAATAAAAGGAGGTGACTTAAATAATGCTATTGTTTATGTAGATAAGGAATTATCTCAAGAAACAATGGAGAAATTAAAAGTTGCTTTTAATAAAGACAATATAGCTGTAAAACAAAACGGGATTTTAGATAACTTAACGTTACATCATCCAAACGAAGCAGCGAGACATAAACTTTTAGACGTTATAGGAGATTTAGCCTTAATAGGAACTAGAATTAGAGGTAAAGTAATAGCTAATAAACCAGGTCATTTTGTAAATACACAGTTTGCAAAAAAAATGTCTAAAATTATTAAAAACGAAAGACGTAATAATGTTCCAGAAATAGATTTAAACCAAAAACCATTAATGGATGTTGGTCAAATTATGGATATGCTACCACATAGGCAGCCATTTTTACTAATAGATAAAATATTTGAGCTTACAGACCAAAAGGTAATAGGAATGAAAAATGTGACTATGAACGAAGAGTTCTTTAAAGGTCACTTTCCTGGAGCACCAGTTATGCCAGGTGTTTTAATTGTTGAAGCAATGGCACAAACAGGTGGTATTTTAGTTTTAAGTACAGTTCCAGATCCAGAAAACTACCTTACTTTCTTTATGAAAATAGATAAAGTAAAGTTCAAACAAAAAGTAGTGCCAGGCGATACCTTAATTTTTAAGTGTGAGTTAATTACTCCTATTAGACGTGGTATTTGTCACATGCAAGGTTATGCCTATGCAAATGGTAAACTATGTGCCGAAGCAGAATTAATGGCACAAATTTCTAAAGTTAAATAAAAACACAAAAAATGAACCAACCCTTAGCTTACGTTCATCCGGGCGCAAAAATTGCTAAAAATGTAGTAATTGAGCCTTTTACAACAATAAATAATAATGTTACCATTGGTGAAGGTACTTGGATAGGCAGTAATGTAACTATTATGGAAGGTGCGCGCATTGGAAAAAATTGTAATATTTTTCCAGGAGCCGTAATTTCAGCAGTACCTCAAGATTTAAAATATAATGATGAAGATACTTTAACCATAATTGGAGACAATGTAACTATTAGAGAATGTGTTACAATAAATCGTGGTACAACAGATAGAATGAAAACTGTTGTAGGCGATAATTGTTTAATTATGGCTTATTGTCATATTGCTCACGATTGTATTGTAGGGAATAATTGTATCTTTTCAAATAATAGTACACTAGCAGGACATATTACTATAGGTGATTATGTTATATTAGCGGGAATGACAGCAGTACATCAATTTTGTTCTGTAGGGAATCATGCCTTTGTAACAGGTGGATCTCTTGTAAGAAAAGATGTACCACCATTTGTAAAAGCAGGAAGAGAACCTCTATCTTACGTTGGTATAAACTCTGTTGGTTTAAGAAGAAGAGGTTATTCAACAGAAAAAATTAGAGAGATTCAGGATATATTTAGAATATTATATCAAAAAAATTATAATAACACACAAGCTTCAAATATTATAGAAGCAGAGATGGAAGCAACCACAGAACGTGATGAAATTCTTCAGTTTATTAAGAATTCTCATCGTGGAATTATGAAAGGTTACTTTAAATCAAATTAAAAAATAGAAATAAAATATTATGGCAAATACTTCAGATATAAGAAACGGTTTATGTATAAAATACAACAACGATATTTATAAAATAGTTGAATTTCTTCATGTAAAACCAGGAAAAGGACCTGCATTTGTACGTACAAAAATGAAAAGCGTAACAAATGGTAAAGTGTTAGATAATACGTTTTCAGCAGGACATAAAATTGATGATGTTCGTGTAGAAACACATAAGTTTCAGTATTTATATAATGATGGAGAATTTTATCATTTTATGAATGAAGCAGATTATACACAAATTAGATTATTAGAATCTGCTTTAGATACGCCTCAATTAATGAAAGAAGGAGAAATTGTTACAGTAATTATTAATACTGAAGACAATATGCCGCTTTCTGTAGAAATGCCTGCAAGTGTTATATTAGAAGTAACAGCTACAGAGCCTGGTGTTAAAGGTAATACAGCAACAAATGCTACAAAACCAGCAACAGTAGAAACAGGAGCAGAGGTAAATGTACCATTATTTATAAATGAAGGAGATAAAATTAAAGTTGAAACTGAAAAAGGAACTTACAAAGAGCGCGTTAAAGAATAATTTCCACCAAACCGTCTTTAGTTTGTAATTCTAGGAAACTAAATACTAAATTTTAATTGTTATGAAGTTTTCTAAACCGCATACTCTAAAAGAAATAGCACATTTAATAGATTGTAAATTTATTGGTGCAGATAATTTTCAGGTTTTAGGCATGAATGAGATTCATGTGGTAGAACCAGGAGATATTGTTTTTGTAGACCATCCTAAATATTACGATAAAGCGTTACAGTCTGCCGCTACGATTATTTTAATTAATAAAGAAGTAGAGTGTCCAGAAGGTAAAGCTTTATTAATAAGTGATGATCCATTTAGAGATTTTAATAAGTTAACATTACACTTTAAGCCATTTCAATCTTCAAATGTAAGCATTGCGGCTTCAGCAAAAATTGGAGAAAACACTGTAATTCAGCCTAATTGTTTTATTGGTAATAATGTTACAATTGGAGATAATTGTATAATTCATGCTAATGTTACAATTTATGATGATGCTGTAATAGGAAATAACGTGACTATTCACTCTGGTACCATTTTAGGAGCCAGTGCGTTTTATTATAAAAATAGACCAGATGGTTTCGATCAATTACTGTCTGGAGGTAGAGTTGTAATAGAAAATAATGTAGATATTGGAGCACTTTGTACTATAGATAAAGGTGTTACTGGCGATACAACTATTGGAGAAGGATCAAAACTAGATAACCAAATTCAAATTGGTCACGATACAATAATTGGAAAAAAATGCCTTATTGCATCGCAAACAGGAATTGCTGGTTGTGTTGTAGTAGAAGATCAAGTTACTATTTGGGGTCAAGTAGGTGTTAAAAGCGGAATCACAATTTCAAAAGGAACAGTTTTATATGCACAATCTGGATTAGGGCATACCACAGATCCAGATACAGCTTATTTTGGGTCTCCTGCAGTAGAAGCAAGAGAAAAATTTAAAGAAATGGCATACATTAAAAAAATTCCTGAAATTCTTAAAAAAATTAATAAATAGAGCTATGTCAGCAAAAGAAATAATAAAAAAGTTTTACGATACAGACTTGGCAAAAGACGATTCTGTAATAGATATGTTTCACGAAGACTGTGTTTTACATTGGAATAGTAGTCAAGGTTTTACCTCTTTAGATAAAAACGGAATAAACCATAAGCTACAAGAAGTAAGAGAAGCTTTCACCTCTTTTAATTATAAGTTAAGTCATTTATTACAAGATGAAAATACTGTAACAGCAAGACATACTGTTTATGTTACAACTATAGAGAACCCAGAGCAAGAAGAACCATTGGCACATTTTATTTCTATTTGGGAAGTAAAAGATGGTAAAATATATAAGGGATATGAGATTAGTCAGCTATTAGACGATAGTACAGATAACATGACATCATTTTCTGAAATAAAAATTTAAAATACATTTAAAAATTCGCTATCAAAAACTTACTTTTGTAGCAATATTAAAAAAAATATTCAAATGAGCGTTTTAGTAAACAAAGATTCAAAAATAATAGTTCAAGGATTTACAGGTAGTGAAGGTACTTTTCACGCCGGACAAATGATTGAGTACGGTACAAATGTCGTAGGTGGTGTTACTCCAGGAAAAGGAGGACAAACACATTTAGACAAACCTGTTTTTAATACAGTAACCGAAGCTGTAGAAAAAGTAGGAGCAGATACAACAATTATTTTTGTACCACCAGCTTTTGCTGCTGATGCAATTATGGAAGCTGCCGATGCTGGAATCAAAGTAATTATTTGTATTACTGAAGGTATTCCTGTAGCAGATATGATTAAAGCTTCAGATTATATTAAAGGTAAAGACTGTAGATTAGTTGGGCCTAACTGTCCGGGAGTTATTACTCCAGGTGAAGCTAAAGTTGGTATCATGCCAGGTTTTGTATTCAAGCAAGGAAAAGTAGGTATTGTTTCTAAATCTGGAACTTTAACTTATGAAGCTGCAGACCAAGTTGTAAAACAAGGTTTAGGTATTACAACTGCTATTGGTATTGGTGGAGATCCAATTATTGGAACAACCACTAAAGAAGCTGTAGAGTTATTAATAAATGATGATGCTACAGAGTGTGTAGTAATGATTGGAGAAATTGGAGGTCAGTTAGAAGCAGATGCTGCAAACTGGTACAAAAACTCAGGAAGTAAAAAACCAATTATAGGTTTTATAGCAGGAGAAACAGCGCCAGCTGGTCGTACAATGGGACATGCAGGAGCAATTGTTGGTGGAAGTGATGATACTGCACAAGCAAAAAAAGCAATTATGAGAGACTGCGGAATTCACGTTGTAGATTCTCCAGCAGAAATTGGTAAAAAAGTAGCTGAAGTTTTAGGATAATAGCTATTACTACAGATTTTTATTGTTAAATTCTGTTAAAAAAAATATAAACTAGAAACGTTATTAGTTCGTTGGCTTTACTTTAGCTAACGAACTTTTTTTTTATCATATTTTAAATAAAACGGTAATCTTTTTAAAATAACTACAATTTAAGAGGAAAGTAATATTTAATAACCAAATACCAACCAAAATGAAACATTTAAAATTAGTTGTAATTTTTATGCTTGTAGCTTTCGTCTATAGTTGTAAAAAAGACAATGCAACAAGCAAAGATCTTGCTTACAAAACCGAAGCACAAACAGATGCAAATGGCTTTAATTACGAAACTGTAGCTAACGACCCTACAGGTTTACGCTTGTATACCTTAGATAATGGTTTAAAAGTGTATTTAAGTAAAAACACTGATGAACCAAAAATCCAAACGTATATAGCAGTTAGAGCAGGATCAAATTATGACCCTAAAGAATCTACTGGATTGGCGCACTATTTAGAACATATGGTATTTAAAGGAACAGATGAAATAGGAACTATAGATTGGGAAAAGGAAAAAGAGTATTTAGATAAAATATCAGAGCTTTATGAGCAACATAGAGCAGAAACAGATCCTGATAAAAAATTAGAACTATACCGTGAAATAGATAAAGTGTCTTTAGAAGCTTCAAACTATTCAGTAGCAAACGAATATGATAAAATGACAAGTTCATTAGGAGCGACAGGTACAAATGCACACACTTGGTTCGAAGAAACTGTTTATAAAAATAAAATTCCGGCTAACGAATTAGGTAAATGGTTAGAGCTTGAAGAAGAACGCTTTAGTCAACTAGTATTGCGTTTATTTCATACAGAATTAGAAGCTGTATTCGAAGAGTTTAACCGTGGCCAAGATAACGATGGTAGAAAACGTTATGCAGCAATGTTAGAAGGCTTATTTCCTAATCACCCATACGGACAACAAAAAACTATAGGTACTGCAGAGCATTTAAAAAACCCATCTTTAGTAGATATAAATAATTATTTCGATAAATATTATGTACCTAATAATATGGCTATGGTTTTAGTAGGAGATTTAGATTTTGACGAAACCATAAAAAAAGTAAACAACACATTTGGTAACTTAAAAAGAAAAGAAGTTACTCACCCAACACTACCAAAAGAAGAGCCAATTACTAGTGTAATAACAAACGAAGTATTTGGGCCAACATCAGAAAGTGTATCTATTGCATTTAGATCTAATGGAGTAAACACCAATGATGAAAAAATGGTAACACTATGTGATATGGTTTTAGCAAACGGTAATGCTGGTTTAATAGATTTAAATTTAAATCAAGAACAATTAGTACAATATGCTGGTTGTAATACAACATTTTTAAACGATTATGGTTACCATAGTTTTAGTGGGTCGCCAAAAGAAGGTCAATCTCTAGACGAAGTAAAAAGCTTAATCCTTGACCAAATTGAAAAGCTTAAAAAAGGAGAGTTTGAAGACTGGATGATTGAAGCTGTTGTAAACGACTTAAAAAAATCCCAATTAAGAGAATACGAAAATAGTACTGCTTTGGCTTCAGCTTATTTTAATGCCTTTATTCATCATGAAAAATGGGAAGACAAAGTTAAGTTTTTAGACGAGTTAAAAGCAGTATCAAAACAAGAATTAGTAGATTTTGCAAACAGCTTTTATAAAGGTAATTATGTTGTAACATACAAAAGAAAAGGAGAAGATAATAACATAGTAAAAGTTTCTAATCCAGGAATTACACCAGTAAACTTAAATAGAGATAAATCTTCGCAATACATTAAAGATTTCAACGCAAAACAATCACAGCCTATAACACCTAAATATGTAGACTATAGCTCAGCTATTAAAAAAACAAAAACAAGTAGCGGATTAGAAGTGTCTTACATAGAAAACGAAACTAACGATTTATTCGATATGAATATCATTTTTGATATGGGAAGCGATAATGATAAAAAGTTAGGATTAGCAGTAGGTTATTTAGATTATTTAGGAACAGATAAATATTCAGCTGAAGAATTAAAGAAAGAATTTTACAAATTAGGTATCGATTACTTTGTAAATGCTCAAGGAGAACAGAGTTATGTAGGACTTAGAGGTTTAAAAGAAAACTTACCTAAAGGTTTAGAGTTGCTAGAGCACTTATGGGAAAATGCTGTACCAAATAAAGAAGCCTATAATAAATATGTCGAGTCTATAGCAAAAGGAAGATCAAACAACAAAACAAGTAAAGGTAGAATTTTACGTTCAGGCTTATTAAATTATGCTAAATATGGAGAAAATTCTAGATTACGTAATATTATTCCTATTAGCGAAATGCAGGAAATTAATCCTCAGGAATTAGTAGACTTAACCAAAGGACTAAAAGATTTTAAACAGCGTGTTTTCTATTATGGTAAAGATGTAGATGCAGCAGTAAAAGCATTAAACGACTACCATAAAGTTTCAGGAGATTTAAACGAGTATCCAGAAGCAATGGCTTATTTAGAAAAAGAAACTGGAGGAAATGTGTACTTTGTAGATTATGATATGGTGCAAAGTGAAATGATGTTTTTAGCAAAAGGAGAACCATTTAAACCAGAAAACATGGCAGCTTCTACTTTGTTTAATACGTATTTTGGTGGCGGATTATCATCAATAGTTTTTCAAGAAATTAGAGAGTCTAAATCATTAGCGTATTCTGCATGGTCAAATTATGCAACAGCACGTAAAAAAGACGATGCAAATTATGTAATGGCTTACATTGGTACACAAGCTAATAAAATGCCAGAAGCAGTAGATGCAATGATGAGTTTAATGAGTGATATGCCAGAATCTGAAGAGCAGTTTAATGCTGCAAAAGAATCTACATTAAAAAAATTAGCAGCACAGCGTATCACAAAATCAAATATCTTCTGGAGCTACGAAAGATTACAAAAATTAGGTATAAACGAAGACAATCGTGAAGCTATGTATAACGCTATAAAAGATATGACTATGGAAGACCTACGCGAGTTCTTTAATAAGAATATAAAAGGTGAAAATTATAATGTTATGGTAATAGGAAACAAAAAGGATATTAATTTTAAAGCACTTGAAAAATTAGGAAAAGTGCAAGAAATGGATGTTGATTACCTGTTTAATTACGAAAAACCTAAAGAAGTGAAATTATAAACACTTTGTATAAGATTACTTGAGACACACAACTCAAGTAAGTTGTTAATCACCAAAAAACCTCATAGTTCTTTAGAATTTATGAGGTTTTTTAATATACAATAACATAGTAATTACTATATTTGAATTACAAAAAAACCAAAATAATTAATGAAACTTTTAGAAGGAAAAACAGCCATAATAACAGGAGCAAGCCGAGGTATTGGTAAAGGTATTGCACAAGTTTTTGCACAGCATGGTGCTAATGTAGCATTTACATACAGTTCTTCTGTAGAAGCTGCAAATGAATTAGAAAAAGAATTAAATACTTTAGGCATTAAAGCTAAAGGATATAAAAGTAATGCAGCAAATTTTAATGAAGCACAAACTTTAGCTGAAGATGTTTTAAAAGAATTTGGAGCAATAGATGTATTAATTAATAATGCAGGTATTACAAAAGATAATTTGTTAATGCGAATGGGTGAAGAAGACTTCGATAAAGTAATTGAAGTAAACTTAAAATCTGTTTTTAACATGACAAAAGCTGTACAGCGTACAATGCTTAAGCAACGTAAAGGTTCTATTATAAATATGAGTTCTGTAGTTGGTGTAAAAGGTAATGCCGGACAAACAAACTATGCAGCCTCAAAAGCAGGAATTATAGGTTTTTCAAAATCTGTAGCTTTAGAGTTAGGGTCAAGAAATATTAGAAGTAATGTAATCGCTCCTGGTTTTATAGAAACCGAAATGACAGCTAAATTAGATGAGGACACTGTAAAAGGATGGCGCAACGCAATTCCTTTAAAACGTGGTGGTACACCAGAAGATATTGCAAATGCTTGTGTGTTTTTAGCAAGTGACATGTCTGCATATGTTACAGGACAAACCTTAAATGTTGATGGCGGAATGCTAACATAAATTAAGCATTGCATCCTAAAACTGGATGTTATTATTTAACTTAAAAAACTTAATGAGTTCTCAAACTCTTTTATATATAATAATTGCTGGAATTGTTGCTATTGCATTAGCGCTTTTTCAATATAAATACAAAGCAAAAGGCGCATCTAAAACGAATGTGCTTTTTGCTTTTTTACGTTTTTTAAGCATTTTTGGAGTATTACTTTTATTAATAAACCCAAAATTTGAAAGTACTAAAGTATATACTGTAAAACCTAATTTGGTAATAGCTGTAGACAATTCAAACTCTATAAAACACTTAAATCAGGAAGAAAATGTAAAAAATATTTTAAACAGTTTAAAAACGAATAACACACTTTTAAACAAGTTTAATATAGATGTATTTTCCTTTGGAAAAAACTTAAATACTTCAGATTCTTTAACATTTATTGAAAAACAAACCAATGTAGACAAAGCGTTTGTAGAGCTAAATCAAATATATAAAAATACAATATCACCAACTATAATCATTTCCGATGGAAACCAAACGTATGGAAACGATTACGAATATTCTGCAAAAAAAATAAAGCAAAATTTATATCCTATTATTGTTGGAGATACAACACAGTATCAAGATTTAAAATTGCAACAACTTAATGTAAATAAGTATGCATTTTTAAAAAATAAGTTTCCTGTAGAAGCTATTTTAGTGTATTCTGGAGATCAGGATGTGAATACTAAGTTTGTAATAAATTCAGGAGACGCTACAATTTATTCTCAAAATATTCAGTTTTCAAAACAAAATAATTCAAGAATTTTAAATTTCACTTTACCTGCAAATGCGGTTGGAGTAAAAAGTTATCGTGCATCTATTATTCCTATTAATTCAGAAAAAAATAAAATAAATAACAGTAAAAATTTCGCAGTAGAAGTTGTCGATGAAAAAACAAAAGTAGCAATTGTAAGCTCGGTTTTGCATCCAGATATTGGTATGTTTAAAAAAGCTATTGAAGCTAACGAGCAACGAGAAGTTGTATTTTTATCACCACAAGAAGCTATTAGTCAATTATTTGATTTGCAATTAGTTATATTGTTTAATCCAAACAGTTTGTTTAAAAGTTTATATGCTGAAATAGAAAAACAAAATAAGAATAAATTTGTAGTAGCTGGACCAAAAACAGATTTTGTATTTTTAAATAATATAAGTGATAAATACGAGCAAGATATTACAACTCAAACAGAAGATTATCAACCAAGTTTAAACTCAAATTTCAATGCGTTTATAGTTGAAGATTTAAATTTCGAATCTTTTCCTCCATTACATTCAAATTTTGGAGAGCCAATATTTTCTATTCCTTACCAAACAATATTATATAAAAAAGTAGGAGCAATAAATACAAACGAACCACTATTAGCGGTCATAGAATCTAATGGAAAAAGAGAAGGTGTTTTATTTGGAGAGAATTTATGGAAATGGAGAGCGCAAAGTTTTGTTAACACAAAAAGCTTTGATGCATTCGATAATTTTATTGGAAAACTTGTACAATATTTAGCTTCTACAAAACGTAAAAACCGATTAGAAGTAGATTATCAATCTTTCTATCAAGGGAATAATAGTGTGATACTTAGCGCTCAATTTTTTAATAAAAATTATGAGTTTGATGCTACAGAGCGTTTAAATATTACGGTTACAGATAAATCTACAAAAGTGTCTAAAACAGTACCGTTTATTCTTAAAAATAATAATTATCAAGTAGATTTAAGTGCTTTTCCTGCTGGAGATTATTCATTTACTGTTGATGCTTCAAGAGAGAAGCTATCTAAATCAGGTAGCTTTAAAATAATTGAATATAATATTGAGCAACAATTTTTAAATTCTAATGCAAAAAAACTTATAAATATTGCTAATAATAGTCAAGGAAAACATTATTATGCAGATAATTTTAAAAACATAATAAAAAATTTAAATAGCGATGATCGCTACAAACCAATTCAAAAAAGCTCAAAAAGTACGGTTCCTTTAATCGATTGGAAGTATTTACTTGCTTTAATAGTTTTAACGTTAGCTATTGAGTGGTTTTTAAGAAAATATAACGGACTAATATAATATTAAATACATATGGAGAAATTACCAAAATTAGGAATACCAGTAATTATAGGAATCATTATTCTAGTGATTTTAATAGCAAAATCTGCCGTAACAATAGGACCTGGTGAAGGTGGCGTTATTTTTGAACGTTTAGGGAATGGTATAAATACAGATAAAACTTATGGAGAAGGTTTTCATATAGTTGCACCTTGGAACGATATGATTGTACGTAAAGTTCGCCAGCAATCCATCTCAGACCAAATGAATGTACTTTCTGTAAATGGATTAGAAGTAAAAGTTAATGGTACAATTTGGTACGAACCAGAATATAGTAAATTAGGACTTTTAATAAAAACTAAAGGTGAAGACTACGAACGCGAATTATTAGATCCTGCAGTAAATGCAGCAGCAAGAAGTGTTGTTGGACGTTACACACCAGAGCAATTATATTCTAGTAAAAGAGATTTAATTGAGCAGGAAATTTTAGACGAAGTTACAAAGCTGTTAGAAGGGCAATACTTAAATGTAAAACGTGTTTTAGTAGAAGATGTGCAATTACCACCAACTATTAGACAAGCAATCGAGCGTAAATTAAAGCAAGAACAAGAGTCTTTAGAATACGAATTTAGATTAGTTACAGCTAGTAAAGAAGCAGATAAACAACGTATTGAAGCTCAAGGTAAAGCAGATGCAAATAAAATTTTGAGTGCCTCTTTAACCGATAAAATTTTGCAAGACAAAGGCATTGAAGCTACAGTAAAACTTTCAGAATCAAGTAATAGCAAAGTAATTGTTATTGGTTCTGGAGATACTGGAATGCCAATAATTTTAGGCAATCAATAATTGTTAACAATTAATTAATGTTTATTAATTAGGATTTGTGAAAATATTTTCACAATCTTTGTGAACACAAAAACAGAAATGACTTTTATTCAATTACATCATCATCATTTTCATACTTGCACTCAAGCGAGCTGAAGATGTATTGACTAAAATCAACATATTTTTAAAAACCGTTTGAGTATATCAAGCGGTTTTTTGTTTTTATACATTTTACTAAATGATTTACTCAAACTTTTAAATGAAATTAAAACATTAAAAAAGAGACCAAAATGAGTAAATTAAAAATTGCAGTTCAAAAATCAGGACGATTAAACGAGGATTCAATGAAAATCCTTAAAGCTGTTGGTATTTCTATAGACAATGGTAAAGATCAATTAAAAGCTTCGGCTAAAAACTTCCCTTTAGAAATTTTTTACCTGCGTAATGGCGATATTCCACAATACCTTAAAGATGGAGTGGTAGACGTTGCTATCATTGGAGAAAATGTTTTAATAGAAAAAGGTAACGATATCAAAATTGCCGAAAAACTAGGCTTTTCATCTTGTAAAGTTTCTGTAGCTGTACCAAAAGCTGCAACATACAATTCGGTTAAAGATTTAGAAGGAAAACGTATAGCAACATCTTATCCAAATACAGTAAATCAATTTTTAAATAAAAACGGAATTAAAGCTAATTTACATATCATTAATGGTTCGGTTGAAATTGCTCCAAATATTGGATTAGCAGATGCTATTGTAGATATTGTTTCTAGCGGAAGCACATTATTTAAAAATGGTTTAAAAGAAGCAGAAGTTATTTTAAAATCTGAAGCCGTGTTGGCGGTTTCACCTAAAATTTCTGAAGACAATCAAGCTATTTTAAATAAATTACAATTTAGACTACAGTCTGTTTTAAAAGCAAGACAATCACGTTATGTGTTGTTAAATGCTCCAAATAATAAGGTTAACGATATTATTAATATTCTTCCAGGTATGAAAAGTCCAACGGTTTTGCCACTAGCAGAAGACGGTTGGAGTTCAATTCACTCTGTAATTAACAAAAATGATTTCTGGGAAATTATAGATGAATTAAAAGAAAATGGAGCAGAAGGCATCCTAGTTTGTCCAATCGAAAATATGGTGATATAAATGAGAACTATTAGCAATCCTAAACAATCCACTTGGTTAGATATTTTAAAACGACCAACGCAAACCGTTAACGATATTGAAACTACGGTCACTCAAATTTTTGAAGACGTACAACGTAATGGAGACCAAGCAGTAGCAAAATATACACAATTATTTGATGGTGTAGAATTAACATCAAATATTGTAAGTACTGAAGAAGTTGAATTAGCAAGTTCTAAAATCTCAGAAAATTTAAAGCAAGCCATACAACAAGCAAAAACAAATATTGAAACTTTTCACAAAGCACAAAAAACAGAAAAAGTTAGTGTTGAAACTACTCAAGGCGTAAACTGTTGGCAAGAAAAAAGAGCCATTCAAAAAGTTGGTATTTACATTCCTGCTGGTACAGCACCATTGTTTTCAACCGTTTTAATGTTAGCTGTTCCTGCGCAAATAGCAGGATGTAAGGAGATAATATTATGTTCGCCTCCAAATAAGGAAGGAAAAATAGCTAATGAAATTTTATACGCAGCGCAATTATGTGGTGTAACCAAAATTATTAAAGTTGGTGGCATTCAAGCCATTGCCGGTTTAACCTTTGGAACAGAAAGTATGCCGCAGGTTTATAAAATTTTTGGACCAGGAAACCAATTTGTAACCGTAGCAAAACAATTAGCAACTAAATATGGTGTCGCAATCGATATGCCAGCAGGACCAAGTGAGTTATTAGTTGTAGCAGATGATACTGCAAATGCAAGTTATGTGGCTTCAGATTTGTTATCTCAAGCAGAACATGGCGCAGATAGTCAAGTCATTTTGGTGTCTACATCTCAAAATTTCATTAACGCTGTAGCGGAAGAAATAAAGGTTCAAATAAAAGCACTTCCAAGACAAGATATTGCTAAACAAGCGATAGAGAATTCAAAATCTATTTTAGTTGAAACTGATGCTATAGCATTAGATTTAATCAATCAATATGGACCAGAACACTTTATAGTGTGTACAAAAAATGATGATTTTTACGTTAACGGAATTGAAAACGCAGGATCTGTATTTATTGGTAATTATACACCAGAAAGTGCTGGAGATTATGCATCTGGTACCAATCACACCTTACCAACCAATGGGTTTAGTAAAGCGTATTCTGGAGTGAATTTAGATAGTTTTACTAAAGCAATTACATTTCAAAATATAACAAAACAAGGTTTGCTTAATATTGGGAATACTATTGAGTTAATGGCTGAAGCTGAAGGTTTACAAGCGCACAAAAATGCAGTAACTCTTCGTTTAAACGATTTAAAGTAACTATCTGTCACCTCGAGCGCAGTCGAGAGGTCACATTATTATAGAGATTAAATAGGTCTCGACTGCGCTCGACCTGATATAATGAAAATGAAACAAAATTTAAACATAAACAACCTAGTTAGAGCTAACATCAAAGCTTTAAAACCGTATTCATCAGCAAGAGAAGAGTTTAAAGGTACAGCAGATGTGTTTTTAGATGCCAACGAAAATCCGTTTGGTGAGTTAAACCGTTATCCAGACCCTAAGCAAATAAAGATTAAAGAAAAACTATCAGAAATTAAATCTGTAGAAACCAATCAAATTTTTATAGGTAATGGTAGTGATGAAGTTATAGATTTAGCGTTTCGTATTTTTTGTGAACCAGGAAAAGATAAGGTGTTAACCTTTACGCCAACTTACGGAATGTACGATGTGTCTGCAAACATCAATAATATTGAGGTAATTAAACAACCTCTAATTAACGATTTTCAAATAAATCTAAATCAGCTACAACCGTATTTAGATGTTGAAGAGGTGAAAATCATTTTTATTTGTTCACCAAACAATCCAACAGGAAACACTATTAATACTGAAGATATTGAATATATTTTAGAGAATTTTAATGGTATCGTGATTGTAGACGAAGCTTATATCGATTTTAGCTCGCAAGCATCATTCATTAAAAATATAAATAAATACAACAATCTAATTGTAAGTCAAACCTTTAGTAAAGCTTGGGGATTAGCAGGTGTTAGAGTTGGTGTTGCTTATGCAAGTGAAGCCATTATTGCACTTTATAATCGTGTAAAACCACCATATAACGTTAGTACATTAAATCAAGAAGCAGTTTTAAATAGCTTAAATAATCAAACTGAAGTTGCTAAAAATATTGACACAATTCTTTCAGAAAGAACGAAATTAAAAGACGCTTTAAGTCAATTACCTATCGTAAAAAAAATATACCCAACAGATGCTAACTTTTTATTGGTTGAAGTAGATAATGCTAATAAAACGTATCAATATTTAATCAATAAAAAAGTAATTATTAGAAACAGAAATACTCAAGTAGAGAATTGTATACGTATTACTGTGGGAACAAGTGAAGAAAATGAGAAATTAATTGAAAACCTTCAATTAATTTCGAAATCCTGAACTTGTTTCAGGAACTTTTAAAATAAAACTAAATGACAAATAATTACTATTGTTACATTTTAACAAATAAGAATAGAACTGTCTTGTATGTTGGTTATACAGAAAATATTCGTCAAAGAATAGAACAACATGAAAAAGGGAAAGGTTCTGTATTTACTAAAAAGTACAATGTATTCGATTTAATCCATTTAGAAAAATTTGAGTTAAAAAAAGAAGCAAAATCAAGAGAAAGACAACTTAAAAATTGACATAGAAAATGGAAACGGGAACTTATTAAAGTTACTAATCCTAGTTTAAAAACATTAGAAATTAAATAAAAAGATCCTGAAACAAGTTCAGGATTGATTAACAAGTTAATCATGAAAAAAGTACTATTCATAGACAGAGACGGAACCTTGGTTTTAGAGCCACCTGTAGATTATCAATTAGATAGTTTAGAGAAATTAGAGTTCTACCCAAAAGTGTTTCAATACATGGCTAAAATAGCTTCAGAGTTAGATTTTGAGCTAGTTATGGTAACCAATCAAGATGGTTTAGGGACAGATTCTTTTCCAGAAGACACCTTTTGGCCAGCGCAAAACAAAGTGATTTCAGCATTCGAAAAAGAAGGTGTTGTGTTTTCTGAAGTTTGTATAGACAAAACCTTTCCGCATGAAAATGCTGAAACTCGTAAACCAAGAACAGGTTTGCTAACAAAGTATTTTGATAAAGCTGAATACGATTTAGAAAACAGTTTTGTTTTAGGTGATCGTATTACAGACATGGAATTGGCTAAAAACCTTGGAGCAAAAGGTATATTTTTATCTGAAGATCCTGAATTAGGAGCAGATGAAATTGAAAGCTCAAAACAAGCTATATTAGATTGTATTGCTTTAACAAGCACAGATTGGAAAACTATTTACGAGTTTCTAAAATTAAATGATCGTGTCGCTGAAATTACTCGTAATACTAACGAAACCAAGATATATATTAAATTAAACCTTGATGGTTCTGGTAAAAATGAAATTGATACAGGTTTAAAGTTTTTTGATCACATGTTAGACCAAATTGGTCGTCATGGCGCAATGGATTTAACCATTAAAGTAGATGGTGATTTAGAGGTAGATGAGCATCACACGATTGAAGACACCATGATTGCTTTTGGCGAATTGTTTAATAAAGCCTTGGGTAATAAATTAGGTATTGAGCGTTACGGATTTTGTTTACCAATGGACGATTGCTTAGCTCAAGTAGCTGTTGACTTTGGAGGTAGAAATTGGTTAGAATGGGAAGCCGATTTTAAACGCGAAAAAATAGGCGATATGCCAACCGAAATGTTTTTCCACTTGTTTAAATCCTTTACAGATGGCGCAAAATGTAACTTAAATATTAAAGCTGAAGGTACTAACGAGCATCACAAAATAGAAGGTATTTTTAAAGCCTTTGCAAAAGCAATGAAAATGGCAGTAAAACGTGATGCTAATAAAATGTTTTTACCATCAACTAAAGGTATGTTGTAATGAAGTTAGTAATTATAGATTACGGAGCAGGTAATATAAAAAGCATTCAATTTGCCTTTAAACGCTTAGGTTACAATGCTATTTTATCAAACAATCCAGATGAGATTAAAGCAGCAGACAAAGTTATTTTTCCAGGAGTTGGCGAAGCAAGTTCAGCAATGAAAATGCTTAAAGAGAGCGGTTTAGACACTTTAATTCCAACATTAAAACAACCAGTTTTAGGAATTTGTTTAGGCATGCAATTGATGTGTAAATCTTCAGAAGAAGGTAACACCAAAGGTTTGGGAATTTTTGATGTAGATGTAAAACGTTTCAACAATACAGTTAAAGTACCACAAATGGGATGGAATACGATAACAGATTTAAAATCAGATTTGTTTAAAGGTGTCAAAAACCAAGAGTTTATGTATTCTGTACATAGTTTTTATGCCGAAAATTGTAAACAAAGTATTGCCACAACTACTTATAGTTTAGATTTTGCTTCAGCTTTACAAAAAGATAATTTTTATGGTGTACAATTTCATCCAGAAAAATCATCAGTAGTAGGAGAGCAAATATTAAAAAATTTTATAACGCTTTAGTTATTTTAGAAGAATAAAAAATGAAACTTAAATATCTTTTTATAGTTCTGGGATTAATAGGAATTACAATGCTTTTAGTAGCTTTTTATAAGTGTATAAACACTTTTGAATTTCTTTCAAAATCTAATGAAACTGAAGGTGAAATTATAGAAATAGTAAGTACGTTTAATGCCACAAATACAAGTGATCAGTCTTTAAGAGTGCTTTATAAGCCATTAATTAGGTTTTATGATTTAAAAGGAAATCCTATAGAATTTCATTCACCTATAGGAAGCAAATTGCCTAAAAACTATAATGTTGGAGATAAAATAACTATTCTTTATAATACACAAGACCCTAAAAAAGCTGTGATTAAAAGCTTCAGTTCTTTATGGTCTGAGAGTATACTATTAGGAATATTTGGAATAATTTTAATTAGCATCGCTATTGTTTTCTTTGTTTTATCAAAAAAAATAGCGCACGCTTAATATAAAAATGGATAAAAAAGCATTCAAAAATATTAGAACGCTTTTTTTATCTGAATTAGCATATAATAAATTATACTCTTAAAAATAATTAAGGGTTATTAACAAGTAAATTAATGAGAATAATACCAGCAATAGACATAATAGACGGAAAATGTGTACGCTTAACAAAAGGCGATTACAATACCACTAAAATTTATAATGAAAACCCACTAGAGGTTGCAAAACAATTTGAAGACGCAGGAATCGAATATTTACATATGGTAGATTTAGATGGTGCAAAAGCCGATCATGTTGTAAACTATCGAGTTTTAGAGCAAGTAGCATCTAAAACCAACTTAAAAATCGATTTTGGAGGTGGTTTAAAGTCTGATAATGATATTATTACAGCATTTAATTCTGGTGCAAAACAAATTACAGGCGGAAGTATTGCTGTTAAAAACAGAGATACTTTTGAGCGTTGGATTAGTAAATATGGTTCTCAAAAAATCATTTTGGGTGCAGACTGTAAAAATGAAAAAGTAGCCATAAGTGGTTGGTTAGAAGAGAGTAGTTTAGAAGTAATTCCGTTTATAAAAGCGTATCAAAAACAAGGAATTAAGTATGTGGTTTGTACAGATATTTCAAAAGACGGAATGTTAGAAGGTCCATCAATAGAATTATATAAAAATATTATTCAGCAATGTTCAAATGGTAGTTCTGGTCAATCCATAAAACTTATAGCATCTGGTGGAGTAACGACTATTCAAGATTTAGAAAAGCTTTCAGAAATTAATTGTGAAGGTGTAATTATTGGTAAAGCGATTTACGAAAACAGAATTTCTTTAAAAGAATTGACAAATTTCATTTTAAAACAATAGTTTTTTGTCATTCCGCACTTGATGCGAAATCCATATATTTTTATAATTAATAAAATACCCGCTTTCGCGGAAAATATTATGCTCACAAAACGAATTATACCATGTTTAGACATTAAAAACGGAAGAACCGTTAAAGGTGTCAATTTTGTAAATCTTCGTGATGCTGGAGATCCAGTAGAATTAGCAAAACAATATGCTGTAAAAGGTGCAGACGAGCTTGTTTTTCTAGATATTTCAGCAACTTTAGAAGGTAGAAAAACTATGATTGATATGGTTTTAAAGGTAGCAGAACAGGTTAATATTCCGTTTACAGTTGGTGGTGGAATTTCGTCTGTTGAAGATGTTGACATCCTTTTAAAATCTGGAGCAGATAAAGTGTCTGTAAATTCTTCAGCAGTAAAACGACCAGAATTGGTTAATGAGTTAGCAAATAAATTTGGTAGCCAATGTGTTGTGGTTGCTATAGATGCTAAGCAAATTGATGGTGAATGGATGGTGCATTTAGCAGGAGGAAGTATTCCAACCAATTTAAATTTATTCGATTGGGCAAAAGAAGTTGAACGTAGAGGTGCAGGAGAAATACTATTTACATCCATGAATAACGATGGTACAAAAGCAGGTTTTGCAAATAAAGCTTTAGCCAAGTTATCTGAAACATTAAATATACCAATTATTGCTTCAGGTGGAGCAGGAACAGTTCAGCATTTTGTAGATACATTTAAAGATGGAAAAGCGGATGCTGCATTGGCTGCAAGCGTATTTCATTTTGGTGAAATAGCAATTAAAGATTTAAAAGAAGCATTAAAAGACAACAATATAGCAGTAAGACTTTAAGTCGATATGCTGTACTCGTTTCAGCATCTCACAAAAAAATAAAGTCACCTCGAGCGCAGTCGAGAGGTTATTAAAATATTAAGGTCTCGACTGCGCTCGACCTGACAAAAGAAACTAAAAATGAACATAGATTTTAATAAAAACAACGACGGATTAGTGCCAGCAATCATACAAGACGCAACAACAAAAAACGTGTTAATGTTGGGCTACATGAATGAAGAAGCATTTAATAAAACCAAAGACACAAAATTAGTTACCTTTTTTAGCAGAAGTAAAAATCGTTTATGGACTAAAGGTGAAGAAAGCGGAAACGTTTTAAATCTGGTTGACATTAAATTAGATTGTGATAACGATACGTTATTAATTCAAGTTAACCCAAAAGGACCAACGTGTCACAAAGGAAGTGATACCTGTTGGAATGATACTAATGCTGAAAATTTTGGGTTTATTTCTAAATTAGAAAACACAATTGAAAGTCGTGTAAAAGCAGGAGATTCAGAAAAATCATATGTCGCTTCATTATTCGCCAAAGGCATAAATAAAGTGGCTCAAAAAGTAGGAGAGGAAGCTGTAGAAGTGGTTATTGAAGCAAAAGATGATAACGACAATTTGTTTTTAAACGAAAGTGCAGATTTATTGTTTCACTACTTAATGTTATTGCAAGCTAAAGGTTTTAAACTTAATGATGTGGTTAACGTTTTAAAAGGACGTGAGAAGAAATAAATTATTAAAGTCGCTAATTATTTTAGCGACTTTTTTAGTATTAACTTTATTTGTTTTCACTAATAATATCTAAAGTTTGCCTAATCCAATCTGTTTTAAAATCTAGAGTTATATCTGGTTTTATTCCTATACTTTCATATTGAAAATATTTATGAAAATTCATATCTGTAGGAGTAACAGAAAAATATTTTGAAGGTGTTGTATAGCTTCTTCCGTAATTTAATCCATATGCAATAACGCCAAATGTAGTTTGCCCTAAATGTGTTGCGTGCTTGAGTTTTTTTAATTTTAAAGTAAATTGCTCGCCATTGCTAGCTGTAAAAGCATTTGTTAATATATATACATTTTTATGTTTTAAAAGTTTTATAAAAGGATCTGAATATTTTTTATTTCCTCCGGTGTTACTTCTTAAATCTACTATTATATTTTTTGCTGTTAATTTGTTTTTAGTTTCTTCATAGAAAGCTAATAAATCTTTCTTTTTACTATTACTAAAATTGGCAAAATATAAATACTGTGTATTCTCATTAAGTTGTTTAAAAGTAAAAGATTTTTGATTCTTTTTAATAAATTCAACATCGCTTGTGCCTTTCTTTTTATAACTCCATAATCTTCCATTTTCAAACGTTAAACTCTTTAATAATCTAGGTGTTTTATTCTCAAGTTTGTAGTGATAAATATTGTATTTATTATTAATAGTTTTGTATGCGTAGAAACTTATATCTCCAATTTCCCATTGTTTTAAATTACTTTCAAGTATAACACCTATATATTGGTTTTTGTTATCATCATAATATATTCCAACTTTTAAAGATGTGCTGTAATTGTAAATACCTTCAATAGAATTAGTTTTCTTTTGGCTTAATTCGTTTTTTAAATCTTCAATATTTCTATCTGTTTCTGGGTGATTAAAACCAATTTTTCTAGTATTTGAGTTTATATCTAAAAAGGGTTGTTTTATAGATAAACTTAAATGGTTGTCATTAATTAGGTTTGTTTGTTTTAATAAAAGTTTAAAGCAGGCTTCTATAGCAATTGGTTGTTTCATTTGTAATGAAAGCATTTTATAAACAGTCTCAAAATTTTCTTTTTTATCTCCTTTTATTTGTTTTTTATAAGATGGCATTTTCTTTAATTTACTTACTATAAAATCTAAGTCGGCTTTACAATTGCAGGTTTCGTTTTGTGTGAAAGCGAATGAAATTCCGAAGAAAAAAATTGTGCTAAAAGCAATTAAATGTTTCATAATTAAAATGATTTGAATTAAAATTTATCTGTTGCTAATATATTTCAGATTGTATTATTAATTCAACTATAGTAGGTGTTTGGGGTGAAATGATACTATGCTGTGGTAAAATTTAAAGTGTTTTTTACTGTCTGCAAGTAAGTTTTAGAAACAGGTACTTTTATACCATGAGAAAGTATAAGAAAATGTTTCCCTTTACTTATTTCCCACGATTGAAAATGATAAGGATTAATAATATACGATCGATGTGTACGTTGCAATTTTGTAAAGTTGGTTTCTATATAAGATAGAGTATTTCGTATTATGCTTTTTTTTAAAACATTACCAGAAATGTATAATACTACAATATAATTGTCTGACGAATTTACAGCTATTAAATCGTTTAAATGAAGTTTTAAACTTTCGTAATTTCCTTCTCCTTGAATTTCTATTTTTATATCTTCAATTTGTTTTTCATAGTATTTTCCAAAAGCATATCTACCAATTATAATAATTGGTAATATTATAGCTAAAGCAGGTAAGAATAGTGCTTTTAGCATATAGCCAAAAGAATGTGGGTTTGGCTGATTTTTAACCACAATATATAAATAGACAAATCTAGCTAACAAAATTGCTATTAGAGACAAACTGAATAAAAATAGTATTTCGTGTTGTAACAACCACCTTTTTGAATACTTCGTATTAAATAAATATTGTAAGGGAATAAATATTATATAAGATATTGTAGCAATTAAGCTGTAAATTGGAAGGAATTTGAGTTTTTCGTTATTATTAAACTCATTAATATCAAGAGGTTCTGTAAAATATAAAAACAAAAACACCCACAAACCTAAACTTATACCAATTATAAAATGGTGTTTAATTAATGGATCTAAAGGGTATTTAATTTGCAAAATAGTTATTATATAGAATAAAAAGCATCAGTTAAAAACTGATGCTTTTTTATAAAATTTCAATAGCTTAAGAAAGCCATCCTTTTTTTGTAGCATATTTTGAAAACCAAACTAAACCAATAGAAACTATAATAATCATTGGTGTCATAGCATTCGCCATTTTAATACCAAATGCTAAATAAGACATTTGTATAACAGCAGCTATTGCAGATAAAAGTAAAAGAAAGTAAGCCCATTTTTTTCTAAGTAATAAAGCAATACAACCTAATGCACCGCCAAAAACGGCAACTGCGTAAGCAATCATATACCAAGACGGTAAATTAGCATATAAATCTTGCATATCTTGTGGTAATTCTGCCATCATTTCAGCAGTCATTCCTATTTGAGCAAAATAGGCGCCAACACCTAAAATATTCCAAATCAATGCAACAATAGTAATAATCCAAAACCAAATTGGTGGTTTTTGTGTAGAAATTGTACTCATAATTAAAAGTTTAGTTAGTTAATAAAAAGACAAGTTATAAATTTTTTGTTTAACGTTTGCATATAAGTTATTTTCGGGCAAAATATTAGGTGCAATTTTGAAAAAATTCTTCTACGTTATAAAAATTCAATATTTAGGCTACCGCTTTCACGGTTGGCAAAAACAACCAGATGTAAAAACGTTACATTTAATGGTAGACCGTACATTAAATTTTATATTAGAAGGAAAACGCTTTAAAAGTTTAGCTTCTGGAAGAACAGATGCCATGGTTTCTGCAGAAGAAACAGCAATAGAACTTTTTTTATATGAACCAATAGAAGATCAAAAGGCTTTTTTAAAGTTGTTTAATACCAATTTACCACAAGATATTAGGGCTTTAGAAATTACGGAAGTTGATGCTAAGTTTAATATTATTAATAACCCTAAAGTAAAAGAGTATATATATCTATTTGCTTTTGGAGATAAATTTCATCCTTTTTGTGCGCCAATACTAACAACTATTCTTGACGACTTAGATGTTGAAATAATGAAAATAGGAGCAAAGCTCTTTGAAGGTGAACATTATTTAAAAACTTATTGTTATAAACCATCCAATAACGGGATTTATACGCGCGAGATACTTACTTGCGAAATTGTGGAGAACACAATATATACTGCTAATTTTTTTCCTAAAAAAAGCTATTTATTGCGTGTAAGAGGTAAAGGTTTTATGCGAAACCAAATACGTTTAATGATGGGAACATTAATAGATTTAGGTAAAGGAAAGCTAACTTTAGAGGATATAAAAGCTTCGTTAGAGCCCGATAACACTATAAAAATGGAATACATCGCACCAGCTTCAGGCTTAATACTAAAAAGTCTAAAATTCGATTAACTGTTAATTTAATTAACAGCAACTCTTTCTTCTTAACATAATTTAAGTTAATAACTTTTGGATACCGTTAAATGCAGTTAAACTGCTCTTTAACAGTTTTGTTTAATTGTATATTTACAATAGTTAGACAAAATAACAGCTAAACAAAATCAACCATGAGTTACTTAAATATACAAGACGAAAAACTAATTCCAGTAGTAATGGAATTAAATACACTATTAGCAGATTATCATTTATATTATCAAAAGCTTAGAACATTCCATTGGAATGTGTTGGGTAAAAACTTTTTCGATTTACATATTAAGTTTGAAGAAATGTATAATGAGGCTCAAGTTAAAATTGATGAAATAGCAGAAAGAATCCTAACATTAAGGCATCATCCTGTAAGTAAATTAAGTGATTATTTAAAAATTTCATCTTTAAATGAAGCATCAGGAATGACTACAGATCAAGAAATGGTTGACATTTTATTAAATGATCATAAACTTATTTTACTACAAATGAGTAAAGTTTTAGAAGCTTCTGAAGCTGCTGGAGATGAAGGTACAATTGATTTAATTGGAGCTTATACAAGAGAATTAGAAAAGTCAAGTTGGATGTTAAATGCTTGGTCTAAAAGTACAAATGATCAACTTAAGCAAGATGAAGTTAAAAGTTAATATCAAATAAAGGTACAACTAAAAACTAAATCTTAATTAATAAAAAAAACATGACAGACGAATTAAATAAAGCATACGATCTTTTATCAGATAAACTTATAGGTTGGTTTAATGCTATAATAAAAAATATACCAAACTTAATAATAGCTATAATAGTTTTAGTAGTCTTTTATTATGTTGCTAAATATGTATCTAAACTTGTAGGAAAGTTAGTTTCTAAAAAAGTGCACCAAGATTCATTAGTGAATATTATTACTAAAATGGTGGCAATAGTTATTATCGCAGCCGGTTTATTTTTAGCTCTTGGCGTATTAAATCTTAGTAAAACATTAGAAACATTAATTGGAGCCGCAGGAGTTTCTGGACTGGTAATAGGTTTAGCATTACAAGGTACTTTAAGCAATACTTTTGCTGGTATAGTATTAAGCTTTAGAAAAAGTATAGAATTAGGTCACTGGGTAGAAACCAATGGTTTTGCTGGCGAAGTAGTAGAAATTAGCTTAAAAAACTTTGTGGTTAAAGAAGCTGATAATAAGCTAGTAATGATTCCTAATAAATCCATATTAGAGAATCCTGTTAAAAACTACTCGTTAACAAAAAAAATGAGAATCATTGTAAGTTGTGGTGTTGGTTACGAATCAGACTTAGAGCAAGTTAAAAAGCTTACAAAAACAGCTATTGCTCAACAATTTTCTAATATAGAAAGTGAAGATGATGTAGAATTTTATTACCAAGAATTTGGAGATAGTTCAATAAATTTTATTACTAGATTCTGGATAAAAGGTAATAAAGCAAAAGATAGAATTACGGGACAAAGCGATGCTATAATTGCTATAAAAAAGGCATTTGATAAAGAAAATATTAATATCCCTTTCCCAATACGAACGCTACAATTTGATAATAAATTGAATGTAGCTCAAGATATAGAACAAGAATCAAACGAGGCAGAAGCCTAATCGATTATAAATCAAATATTATTAACCTTTAAAAACTAAAAATTATGTTACGTTGGACAATCACATTTATTATTATCGCAATTATTGCAGGAGTCTTAGGCTTTGGTGGAATTGCAGGAGGAGCAGCAGGAATTGCTAAAATATGTTTCTTTATATTTATTGTATTATTTATTTTATCTCTAATTAGAGGAAGAAGATAATCTATAAAAAATAACAAAATCAATGATTAATTTGTATCAATAACGTTTAGAAGCAAAAATTCACACAATTAATCATTACATTTAAATTATTAACCAATAAAATTATAACCAAAATGAAAAAATTATCTTATTTATTTTTATTGATGTTTTCAATGTCAATAGTATTAACCGGATGTAGAGAAGAATCAACAGGAGACAAAGTTGAAGACGCAGTAGAAGACGTTGCAGACGATGTAGAAGACGCTGTAGATTAACTCTGTAAATTTAATATATTTAAAAAGTCTCAATTTCAAATTACTTGAAATTGAGACTTTTTTTTAAATTTACATTAATTCGAAAACTAAAAAATGATTTCTAAAAACGTACTAGAGTTTCTAAAAAAATTAGAAGAAAATAATAATAGAGAATGGTTTAATGAGCATAAGCCAGAGTTTAAGGCACTTGAGACAGAAGTGAAAGCGTTTTTTACTGCTATAAATCAAAAATTAAATGTGCATGATGAGACAGATAAAGTAAAAGTTTTTAGAATTTATAGAGATGTGCGTTTCTCAAAAAATAAAACACCATATAAAACCCATTTTGGAGGTTCATTTCATAGGGTAAAACCTAGATTGCGTGGTGGTTATTATTTTCAAATACAACCTAATAATCAAAGTTTTTTAGCTACTGGTTTTTGGAATCCTTCAAAGGAAGATTTATTAAGAATTAGAAAGGAATTTGAAATGGATGATGAAGAAATTAGAACAATAATAAATCAAGAGGCATTTAAATCTGTTTGGGGAAGTATTGAAGGTGAGGCGCTTAAAACAGCTCCAAAAGGCTTTGATAAAGAACATCAAGCCATAGATTTAATTAGAAAAAAGCAATTTATATTTACTAAAAAAATTACAGATAAAGAATTAGTAAGTAAAGATTTACTAACAATAATAGATGAATCTTTTAAAACAATTCGCCCATATTTTGATTATATGAGCGATGTGTTAACTACAAATTTAAATGGTGAGTCTCTAATAGATAATTAGTAATTTTATTTGTTTTTACACTGCTAAAAGTACATTGTCTTTTTCAAACAATTGAATACTACTTTGCAAGCGTTGTATAACAATATTCATCATTCGTTTATTTAAGGCCGAAGAGTTTTTAATGTAAAGTAAATATTCTTCAGTTGTAAATTGTCCAATAACAATACCTTTAAGCGAGTTTCTAAACTTTATATCTTTATGTATGGCATTATCAATATAATGCAAGCGTCTTTCAGTGTTTAAATCATAAAAAACATTTTTATGTTTTGTAATGTAGTTTTTAAAAACTTCAATAAATAAGTCGTTTTGTAATTTAATTACAGGACGTAACGTTAGGTTTTGAAAACGCTCATCGCTACTCATATTGTCTGAAATTTTAATTGAAGAAATTGTAGGTCTAATTGCTAATAATTGTTGATCTCTTGAAGTCATAATTATAAGTGTTTTTATAAAAATATTAATTATGATGGTATAATCATTTCATATAGTAATTTCTTGTTAACTGTTTTATGAACAATTACCTTTATATAAAATAAAAAAAGCCATGAAGTTTGGAAAAGTAGAACATCCAGAATTAATAGATTTTAGTTTGCCAAAAGACCATAAAGACACTAAACGTGTGCTTAATTTGGTAAAAGATGATAACATACCAGACATTTATGTAGGTTGTGCAAAATGGAATAGAGCAGACTTAAAAGGTTTTTATCCTCGAGGCACAAAAGATGAGCTGGCTTATTATTCTTCACAATTTAATGCTATAGAATTAAACGCAACTTTCTATCGTATTTTTCCAGCAGAACAATTTGAAAAGTGGTATGAAAAAACACCTTCAAATTTTAAATTTTTTCCAAAACTTAATCAAGAAATTAGCCATTGGAAACGTTTACAAGATACAAATGCAGCAGTAGAAAATTACTTGTATAACGCTTCAAATTTAAAAGAAAAATTAGGTACTATATTTTTGCAAATGCATTCAAATTTTGCACCTAAAGATTATGATCGTGTTGTAGAATTTGTTGAAAATTGGCCTAAAACAATTCCGCTAGCGATTGAGTTTAGACATACAGATTGGTATAATACAGCAATAGCCCAAAAACTTTACAAATTACTAGAAGATAACAACATATCTAACATTATAGTAGACACTGCAGGACGTAGAGATATCATGCACATGCGTTTAACAAACAGTACGGCTTTTATTCGTTATGTTGGTGCTAATCACCCAAGTGATTATACACGACTAGACGATTGGGTACAACGAATAAAAGAGTGGAAAACACAAGGAATAAAAGAAATAAACTTTTTTATACATCAAAATATAGAGAAAGAATCACCATTACTTTCTGCATATTTTATACAAAAACTTAATAATACATTAGGTTATAATTTAAAAATACCTAATGAAGATTTAAATAAAAATAATTCACAACAAAACTTATTTTAAATTATGAGATTTCATACAAGAAAATGGGTAAAACCCGAAGACTTAAACCCAAACGGAACGCTTTTTGGCGGTAGATTATTAGCTTGGATAGATGAGGAAGCTGCATTATACACAGTTGTACAGCTTGACAACCCTAAAATAGTGACTAAATACATGAGTGAAATTAGTTTTAACAGTAAAGCCTTAGAAGGTGATATTGTTGAAATTGGTATGGAAGTTAAAAAATTTGGCAGATCATCGATTACTTTAAAATGTGAAGTAAGAAACATGATGACACGAGAAACTATTATAACAGTAGAAGATATAATTATGGTAAACCTAGGAAAAGACGGTAAGCCAAAAGCTCACGGTAAAACCAAAGTTGAGTATGTAAAAGACAGGTTAAAATAGCAATAACCTAAATTAAGCAGTATTAAGCTAAAGGCTTTAAGTATTTTTTATCTACATAAAAAGTTCCAAAAGGAATTAAAGAACCTAAAAGAATAATTGCAAACGTTTTAGAGTTCCATTTAAAAGTACTTTTTAGTAAAATAGCCAAAGCAATATAGGCAACAAATAACAAGCCATGCGGCATACCTAAAAGTTTTACAAATTCATCGTTACCTTCTGGCATTCGTTTATATATTGAAGCGCCCATAAGTAATAAATAAGATACGCCTTCTAAAAAAGCTACGATTCTAAAAGTTTTAAGCATAAAATTTTAATTCTAATTTGTATTGCAAATTTAAGAAAAGTAGTATTTGGTTTAACCATTTTGGTATTAATATTTATCTTTATAAAAATTAAAACCAAAACCATGCGAATATTAAAAACAACAGCATTAGTTGCTGCTTCTTTGTTAATGATTAATTGTTCAGATTCTAAAGAAGAAAAAAACACTACTTCTGCAACAGAATTTAAAATTGATTACGAAAAATTTACTTTAGATAATGGGCTCGAAGTGATACTTCATGAGGATCACAGTGATCCAATTGTAGCTGTAGCAACAATGATGCATGTAGGTTCAAATAGAGAAAAACCAGGACGCACAGGTTTTGCTCACTTTTTTGAGCACATGAGTTTTAATGATAGTGAAAATGTACCTGTTGGTGCCAATAGAAAAATGATACCAGAATGGGGAGGAAGTAGAAATGGCGGTACATCAAACGATTATACAGTATATTATGAAGTTGTACCAAAAGATGCTTTCGAGAAAATCCTTTGGATAGATTCAGACCGTTTTGGTTATATGATTAATACAGTAACAAAAGAAGCTTTAGAGCGCGAAAAACAAGTTGTAAAAAACGAAAAACGCCAACGTGTAGATAATGCAGCTTATGGTTATACAGATGAAATTAAACGTAAAAACCTTTACCCAGAAAATCATCCATATAACTGGACGGTTATTGGTGCATTACCAGATTTACAAGCAGCAACAATAGACGATGTAAAAGAATTCTATAAAAAATATTATGGCGCTAGTAATGCATCGCTTGTAATAGCAGGAGATATTAATATAGAAGAAACTAAAAAACTGGTAGAAAAATGGTTTGGCGAAATACCAAGCGGGCCAAAGGTAGAAAGCTTACAGCCTATGCCAGTAACATTAGAGAAAACAAAATCGTTATATTTTGAAGATGGTTTTGCTAAATTACCAGAGTTACGCATCACATTTCCAACTGTAGAACAGTATAATAAAGACAAATATGCCTTAGAAATTCTTGGGCAAGTTTTAAGCGGAAGTAAAAAAGCACCATTATATAAAACAATAGTTGAAGAGCAAAAACTAGCACCTAGAGTTGGTACTTACCAAAGTAGTAGTGAACTTGCAGGTGAGTTTGTATTTAGAGTACGAGCAAATGCAGGTACAGATTTAGATAATGTAAAAAGTGCCATTGATGAAGGTTTACTTCGCTTTGAAAAAGAAGGTGTTAACGAAAAAGATTTAAAACGAATTAAAGCAGAGCTTGAAACTAGCTTATATAGAGGCGTTAGCACTGTTTTAAACAAAGCATTTCAACTGGTAGAAGATAACGAGTTTAAAGGTGATCCTAGTTATATTACCCAAACAGCAAAATTAACAAACGCTGTTACAGCAGAAGATGTTATGGCTGCTTACAACAAGTATTTAAAAGGAAAAAACTATGTAATGACAAGTGTTGTACCTAAAGGAAACTTAGATTTAGCAGTAGAAAATGCAGAGCAAGCAACTGTTTGGATTGAAGAAGTTAAAAAAGATGTAGCCAACGAAGAAGTAAGTCAAGGTGCAGAAGCTGTTTACGAAAAAACACCATCTAAACACGATAGAAGCGAACCTGGTTACGGTGAATTACCATTATTTAAATCTCCAGAAGTATGGACAAATGAGTTAAGTAACGGTATGGCAATTTATGGGATTGAAAATAACGAAGTACCTTTAGTACAGTTTGATATTACAATACCAGGAGGTCATTTATTAGATCCTGTAGAAAAATCTGGTGTAGCTAACTTATTAACCGATATGCTTATGGAAGGTACAGCAACAAAAACTCCTGCAGATTTAGAAGAAGCTATAGGATTATTAGGTGCTAGTATTGGTATGTATTCTACAAACGAAGATTTTCATATTACTGGAAGTTGCTTAGCTAAGAATTTTGATGAAACAATAGCTTTAGTAAAAGAAATAATTTTACAACCACGTTGGGACGAAAAAGAATTTAGTCGTCTTAAAAAAGCATTAGAAACAAGTTTAAAAGGTAGAGAAGCCAACCCTAATAGTATAGCTACTTTAGCATATAATAAATTACTGTATGGTGATAACCATATTTTCGCTGTTCCAGGTTCAGGAACTTCAGAATCTACACAAGAAATTACTTTAGATGATTTAAAAAAATATTACAAAAAATTATCTCCAAAAGAAGCAACATTTCATATTGCTGGAGCTTTAGCAGCGTCTCAGGTAAAATCAACTTTAGAAACATTAAACGATTGGAATACAAAAAGCGTAGAAATTCCAACCTATGCTATTCCAGAAGCAAACGCTAAAAATCAATTATATTTTATAGATTTTCCAGGAGCTAAACAATCTGTAATTCGTATTGGTAAATTAGCATTATCTCAAGAAAATGAAGAAGCAAATAACTTACGTTTTGCAAACGAAATTATTGGTGGTGGATCTAGTGGTAAATTGTTTCAAACCTTAAGAATTGGAAAAGGTTATACTTACGGTGCATATTCTGGTATTAGTAGTAATAAAGAAGTTTCTCCGTTTACAGTAAGAACGAGTGTTAGAGCTAACGCAACGCTAAAATCTTTAGAAATTATAAAAAATATGATTTCAAATTATTCTAGCGACTTTTCTAATAATGAAGTAGAATTAACTAAAAATAAAATTTTAAAAGGAAATACTAGAGCTTACGAAAGTTTAGGTGCACAATTAGGAATGCTAAGAAACATTAGCAAGTTTAATCTTTCACACACCTTTACAGAAGAAGATCAAGAAGAATTAGTAAATATGACTCTTGAAGACTATAAAACTATTATAGATAAATATTTAACTGAAGAAGATATGATTTATGTAGTTGTTGGTGATAAAGAAACACAATTTGAAGAAGTAAAAAAACTAGGAAAAAATATTATTGAGTTAGACATTAATGGTAATAAAATATAAAAACTAACACTTTAAAAATCAGCTAATTAATTTTGTTTAATTAACAGCAATTTATGACTAAAAATTATCACCTTTGGCATATAATTTGTAAGTTATAGAAACACTTTAATTTTAAATATAAAATATGAATAAAACATTGATTAATTTTATTGCAATAGTATTAATGTTTGTTGGCACTATGTCATTTGCACAAAATGAATTGCCAATAAAACATAGTCAAGACATTGATCCTATAGCAGAATTACAAAATTCTAATCTACAAAAGCTATTAGAGGCCGAAATAATGGCTAACCCTAAATGGAGACAACTTATTAGAAATAAAAAAATGTCTGTAGGTGTTGTAGATTTAACAGATGAAACTAATATAAAATACGCAGGTTTAAATGATGAGCATATGATGTATGCTGCAAGTTTACCAAAAATCGCCATTCTTTTAGCAGCTATGGATGCTATTGAAACAGGAGAGTTAGTAGACACTAAAGAGGTAAGAAAAGACATGCGATTAATGATTAGTAAATCTAACAACGCAGCATCAACCAGAATGATAGATCGTGTAGGTTACGAGAAAATTGAATCTGTTTTACGCGCTCCTAAAACCAAACTTTACGATGAGGAAGTTGGTGGTGGTTTGTGGGTTGGTAAACGTTATGCTTCTGGAGGAAGACGTTATCCAGACCCAATTAAAGGACTAAGTCATGCTGCAACAACAAAGCAAGTATGTAGTTTTTATTATCAATTAGCAATGGGAAACCTAATAAGTACAGACCGTTCTAAAGAAATGCTTGATATTATGAAAGATCCAGCATTACACCATAAGTTTGTAAATACATTAGATAAAATAGCACCTAACGCAACTATTTATAGAAAATCTGGTTCTTGGAAAAACTATCATGCAGATTCGGCATTAGTTTGGGGACCAAAACGTAGATATATTATAGTGGCACTAATAGACAATAATTTTGGTGAACAAATAACCAGAAATTTAGTAGTACCAATTGAGAAAGTGTTAAAAAAATCACGTTCTTTATTATAATAAATAAACTATAATTTAAAGTATAGTAGCCTTTGCTAAAAAAACTTTTTAATAAAACATTTGGACTAAGAGATGGTGAAATATACATCTCTTTTTTAATGCAGTTTTATATCTTTTTAATAATAACTGTGTTACTAATAGTTAAACCAACGGTAAATGCCCTTTTTGTAAATAAATTAGGAGCAGATAGTTTACCGTATGGTTATTTGTTAGTTGCAATGGTAGCTGTAATTACTACTATATTTTATAATAAAGCAATACGAGAGTTTTCGTTATTACGCGTAACAATAGTATCTTTAATAGTATTTAGTTTAGCGTTTATAGTTTTAAGTATAGTATTACATTTTAATGTGTTATTTAATTGGATACTATATTTTTATTATTTAAGTATTTCGTTATTTGCTGTAGTTGCTACGTCTCAATTCTGGATTTTAGCTAATATGGTTTTTAATGCCCGAGAAGCCAAACGGTTATTTGGTTTTATTGGAGCAGGAGCAATAGCTGGAGGCGTTTTTGGTGGCTACCTAACCAGTTTAATTGTTTCAACTTATGGTAACAAATTTGCAATTTTATTGGCTGCAATTTTAATATTATGCTGCATTCCAATTATAAAAAAAATCTGGACACTTCGTATACAAAAAATGACAACTTATGTGAGGAAACAACGCGTTTATAATGATACAAATGCGCAAGTACCTTCATTTAAACTTATACTAAAATCCAAACATTTAACTTATTTAGCATTAATAACGGGAATAAGTGTAATTGTAGCAAAGTTAATAGATTTTCAATTTAGTGATTTTGCAAATAAAGCCATATCAGATTCAGATGAATTGGCTTCATTTTTTGGTTTTTGGTTCTCTACATTTAATGTTATAGCCTTAGCACTTCAGTTATTTGTAACTAATAGATTTTTAAGTAAACTGGGCGTTTCATCTACATTATTAATTTTACCATTAGGCATTGCTTTAGGAAGTTTATTGTTTTTAACCTTTCCAGAATTATGGGTATTAGTTGTTATAAAAGGTATAGATGGGAGTTTTAAGCAATCGCTAAATAAAGCGGCTGTAGAATTGTCTATAATGCCTATTCCTTTAAATATTAAAAATCAAGCAAAGTCTTTTATAGATGTAGCTGTAGATAGTGTTGCTACTGGTGTAGCAGGTTTTTTATTAATATTTTTAATTAGAAAACTAGAGCTAAATACAGCTTATATAACCGTTATTATTTTACTTTTTGTATTTATCTGGATAATTTTAATTTACAGACTACGTGAAGCTTATTTTAATTCGTTTAGAGTTAATATTCAAAAAACATTAGTAGAACATGAAAAAACACCTAAAAAACGTAAATACGAAACAACCCTAATAGCGGCAAGACGTATATTAAATTCTGGTACAGAGGCCGAAATACTAAGTTTATTAAACCAGCTAACCACATATAAATTAATACCTTTAAAGGATAGTATTATAAGTTTACTAGATCATCCTTCAAATACGGTTAAAACGGAAGCTATAAAGCAATTGTTTCAATACGATAAAGGTACAGCTCTTTATAAAGTTAAAGCGTTAGTAGAAGAAAAAGATGATGATTTGGTGTATACTGCTTTAAATTATATTATTCATCATTCGTATATAAATACCAATCAATTTTTTGATGAATATTTAAACCATGAAACAGATTATATTTCTAATGCTGCTTTGTTGTGTCTTTCTATTGAAGCAAAAAATAATAAAAAACTATCTGTAAAATATAATTTACATTCTAGAATTGCAGATCGTGTACGTACGTTAAATACACCAGAAGGTTTTAGCCGTAAAGAAGCTGTTGGAGAATTGTTAATTACCATTGCGTACGCTGGAATAGAAAAGTTTTATCCGTTTATCACTGTACATTTAAATAACAGAAATCCTTATATAGTAAAACAAGCTATTAAGGCAGCAGGTATTACCGCTAGCCAAAGATTTGTTGATGATTTACTTCATTTTTTACCAGAAAAAGAATTTAGAAAAACCGCTGTAAAAGCACTAAGAAATTATGGATTAGGTATTACAAAAACCATTCTTGAGTTTGATAAAAATGAAGATTTACAAGACAATATTAAACAACATCTACCTAAAGTTGTAGGTTCGTTTAAATCTCAAAACTCGGTAAAAGTATTATTAAATTTACTTAAAAGTAATGATATTGTAATTCGTTTAGAATCATCAAAAAGTCTTTTAAAACTTAGAACAAAAAATCCAGATTTATTTTTTAATAAACGCATTTTTAGAAGAGAAATTATAAGAGAAAGTAAATATTATAAATCTACTCTAGATGCTATAGCATCTATTCAAAACACTATTAATCAAGAAGTGGTTTTAGAACCTAAAAACGATAGTGATACCGAAATTTTAATAGCAAGACAAAGTTTAATAGATATTTTAGAAGAACAACTAGAAACCAGTTTGCAATGTATTTTTAAACTTTTAAGTCTTGTTTATGATGAAGCCGATATTGGCGTAACTTATTCTGGTTTATTAAGTGAGGTTAAAGAGGCTAGAGTAAATGCTTTAGAGTTTTTAGATAATTTGCTAAATGCACAATTAAAATCTAAAGTTTTTCCTTTAGTAGAACATACTGTTTTTGCTGAAGATAATTTTGAATCTACGGTATTAAAACTTAATACAATACCAGAAAAAGCTTATTTGGCCATGTTACTTAAACGTAGAGGTAAGCGCGTTAAGCTAGAGATATTATACCTCATTAAGGTGTTAGATGATAAAAGTTACGTCCCAATCGTGATGCCTTTAAAAAAGCATCGCAATAAGGACGTAAAATTCTTTGCATATTCAACAATTGAGAGCCTTACAGATGTGAGACGTTAATTATCTCCTGTATCGTCTTCGTCGTCTTTATCTTTAAAATTTTCATCTAATTTAGCATCAGAGTTTTCGTTATTTTTTTCAATAAGGTCGTCAATTTTACTAGCTAAATACATATGTGCTCCAGCAGAGTTTTTGTCTAGTACATTAGACATTAAACACACAATATATTTTGATCCCTTATTAGGGTGTTCTACAATAATAACAGAATTCATATAATTAAATACATTTCCTGCATAACTTTTGCAATCTGGATTTTTTTCTCTGTCACACTTATAATAACTGCCAGATTTAAAATATACAGCAGCACTATCTAATCTATTAGATTTTGCATAACGTATACGTCTGTCTGTAGAGTAGAGTAGGCGTTTCATTTCTAAACTAGATTTGGTATCAATAATTTTACCTTGTTCTAATTTTACAAGCCATTTCATTAAACCTTTTGGCGTACCAATACTACCACCTTTTCTACCTACATATTTTCCTGCAGGTCTTGTAAACATGCCACCAAGTCTCCAATCATCTTCAGTAATACTTAATTCACGTAACGGTTGGTTAACTACAGTATTTGCTAAGCTTGTTAAGCTATCTCTTTTAGTGTTTTTAAAATAGTTTTCGCCTTCTTCTTCGGTTAAATTAACATAATCTGCACCAAAAGCGGCCATTAGCATGGCTTCGCGATACATTACACTTGCAGCACCATTATTACTAACCGAAACCATATGATCTAACCATTCAAAAAGTGAAAATTTATCGCTAGCAACAACTTGTCTTTTAACCAATTTATCTTTTTCTATATCATAAATAGGTATGGTGTGGTGATCTCCAGTTCCCCAATAACGAGCAGAAACTTTAATGTCTTTTAAGTACATAATTCTATCATCCCAATTTGGGCAAACCTTTGCCATTTGGGTAAATACAGCATTTAGCACTGCTATTTTACCAACACTACCAGGTTGATATCCAACATTTTCTCTGTGCGATGCGTATTTTAAATCATCTGGATTAGACATATCTAAAACTGCAACCGAGTAGTTTCCGCCAGGAATTAATCTTTTAATTTTACGCATAAAATCATCATCATCTACAAGTATAGTATTTAAACTATCTGTAGCACGAGAGGTTAAATTAAGTTTTATGTCTTCAAGTTTTTTATAGGCACCAAAAGGAATACGATTATAAGGCACACTATCTTCTTGCATTTTTTGCAGTTGATATAAACGTTTTATTCCTGTACGTTGGTAACCATCTATTGGATAAGATATAAAGCCAAAAGAAATTAAAATACAAAGGCTAATGGTTATATAGAATAGTTTTTTCATGTATACGTATTATTTTTTTATAATTTTTCTGAAAGATTAATAGTTTGTTTTGAATCTGTATTTGGAGCAATAGAAGATAAATACTCAGAGCTTTTAGCTTGTTTATTTTCTACAAATGGTCTAATTTGAAACAACCATAATTTATTATTTTTAAAACCAAATTCCACATCGTAAGCTTGTTTAGCATCATCATTATGTTTAGCCATAGTTTTTCTAATTTCTGAAGCTAAAGTTCTAATATCTTTAATGTTTTGTTGATTTAGTATTGGTGTTTCAAAACTAGTGGTATATTGTTTAGTTCCGCCATAATCTGGTAGTCTAATGTAATCGCTTTGTCTTGCTGGAGCTAATAGTACATTGGCTTTTGAAGTGATTAAGCGTGTTTCGGCACTTTGTCCATCTACAGCGCCACCAGCACCACGACTAAATGCAACGGTTAAATCTTCATCATTACCAGAGTTTATACCTTTAGTAATCATTACACCAGAATAATCTACATCTACACTAGGAATAATTAAAATTGAAGGAAAAACATTTTCGGGATTACTTAAATATTTTTGTCTCCATTTAAAGCTACGCTCTGTATATGCACTTGCCCAAACGCGTTTAATGCCTTTTATTATTTCATCTTCAGCTTTAATATTAAAAAGTGTAAGGTTTAATCCTGCACCAGTAAATTCTTTTAAATCTTCCATATTAGTATCACTTCGTAAAAACACAGGAACATTACCAATAGCATCTCCAAAGGCCGAAGCAAAGCTTGATTTCATATCATTTAAAAAAGCAGCCTCTAAAGGCATATTTATTATTGCTTTGTGCAAAACCTCTAAAGCGTCTAATTGAAATTTCTCAACAACCTCATCACTTTTATTTGCTTCACGCATGGCTTTAGCTGTATTAAAAGTGCTATTTAAATACTGCCAATAGGTTTTATTTTGATTTGGCATTTGTTGGTCCATATGCGTTCTAAAAATCCCAAAAGGAATTATTATACCTTCAACAACTTGCTTTGGAAACATTTTTTTTAAAGCTCCTAAATTGGCTGCTTTTGGTCCGCAAAGTTTACCAGAATCACTAGCGTCTACATCACGCATATTAATAACTTTAGAAACATCTAATCGTATTTGATCTACAGGAACAGCAATTACATTTTTATTTCTTTCCTTTTTATTGAAAAGTTTTTTTTCGATTGAAGACATATCATCTTCAGTTTTTAAAATTACATTTCCCTTGTTAGATACTGCATAAAATACTGTTTCACCATTATGTTTTTTTAATTCTTTTAAGTTGTTATAAGACAACGCAGCATTTGGTATGCCAAGGTTTCTGGCAAGTAGCTGTACGTGAGAAACCAAATTACCTTCAGACACGGTCATGATTCCTGCAACAGGTTTTAAATCGTGTGGTGGTTTTTCAAAAATGTATATTTTATTAGTGTTAACCTCAATATTATCTGGGTTACCATCAACAACAACTAATTCGCCATAGGCATAACCAGGATTTAAACCACGTATTGCACTTTGGTTTTCAATAGCCATAACACTATTATTTATATGAGACGTTTTGGCAATAAAGGCACCAAACAAACTTACTGTTTCACCTAAATTTAATGCAATACTACTTCTTATACGATCGTCTATAAAACCATAAGATAAAGGCTCGAAAGCAGTATATTTACCTACAATATCTTGATAATTTGCTTTAACGGTAGATGCGCTCCACTCAACAACACTGCGGCTTGTGGTTAGTAATTGGTTTAATTCATATAAAGTTAAATTGTTTTGCGCAATTTTGTTATTGAGTGTATTTTCAATAGCATTATATTCCCAAATTTCAATTAAACCGGTTCCCATCGCAGCACAGGTTAGAGCATTAATTTTATCTAAACTTTCGCCAACGGTATTAATTTGCCAATTTTGAGTTTCGGTAAGTAAAGTATGTTCTAATTGGTTTGATAAATCTAAAAGCTGAAGTCTATGTTTACTATTTTTATAGCTTAGTATATTTTCACGTATTTCGGTTAATATTGAAGCAATCTCAGAAACAAATGAAGCCGATGTTTTTTGGTTTTTGTTAGATGTTATAAACGCTTTAATTTTTAAAGTTGTTGGATTTGAAACCGGTAGTTTATTTAATTCCTTTTCTAATTTTGAAAAATCTATAGGAGAATAAAATTTATACATGGTTTCAACTAATTCGTCAAAACCTTTTTTTAAATCATTAGGTATAGTGTTATTAGCTATATAATCCTTAACTAGTTTTATATCTGTAACTTCTGGTTGTCCATGAATTTTTATTCTAATATCCATGAAAGATTTTAAATCTTCAGATAGTGTTTTACTTTGACTACGCATTAGCTGTGCTATATTATCATCTCCATTATGTGGTATATCTTTTAAGGCTTGCCTTAGTAAATAGTACTTAGAGGTTATAATTTGCTCATCTTTTAGTAACCATTCAAAAAAATCTTTTCCCCAAGCTTCTTCATCTTCACTTTGTATTGCTCCTCTATAAAATTGAGCTTTTTGCAAAACCCAACCATTATCTACACTTGCTAAGTACTTGCCTAGTTGATATTGTTTTAAACGACTATAATTATTGTTGTGGTCTAAAAAATCTTTTGGTTCTAAAGCTGCTATAATTTCACCAAAATATAAATTATTTGTCTTGCGTAAATCTAGAGCAGTGGTTTTAAATGCAGCATGTTGAATACCTCCACCAATATCGTCTGGGCATGGATCTCTAGGTTCTCTTTCTGTACCATCTTTACAAAACCATTTAATACGATGGTATGGACCACGAGGATCGTTTTTATAGGTTTCAATTAAATTTTTTATTTGTTTAGTAGTGCGTTGTTGAGCATTACTATAGCTAATAAAAGCATAAAACAAAATAAAAGTGAAAAAGGTATTTTTAAGCATTGTAGTTTTTAGTTTTATATAAAGAAACAAAAGTATTCTATTTGGTAATTGAATATTTGCATTTTACTTTAATTTAATAAATATATTTAATGCAATCGCATATAGTATTTGTTATTTTAGTTAATCTATTCTTAATAGCTAAGTTTTTAAGATAAAATTATAAAACAATTATTTTCTAATATTTAGTTTTACATTAATAATTAATTAAACTTTAGATTATGAAAAGCAAATCGATAGTACTAATAGCAACTTTTTTAATGGCATTTTTTGGTTGCCAAGAAAAAGTTCAAAGTCAAGCTCCAAAAGCGGTACAAGAAGCATTTCAAGCTAAATATCCAGGAGAAAATGATCCTGATTGGGAAATTGATGCTCACGGAAATTACGAGTCGCACTTTAAGATAGATGGTATTAAATATCGAGCAGATTTTTCACCAAATGGAGATTGGATAGAGACCGAAACTAGTATCAAGAAAAAAGAATTACCAAAAGCAATTAGAAAAGCAATTAAAGATAATTATGGAGATGAACATATTACCGAAGTAGAAAAAGTAGATTCTGCTACTAAAGGAGAGTTTTACGATGTAGAATTTAGGCGAAAAGGTAAAAACAAAGATGTTGAATATAGAGCATCAGGTGAAGAATTATAATTCCAGAAAATAGTTTAAATAAAAAAAAGGATGGTCATATGGCCATCCTTTTTTTATTTTTGTTTTATTCTTGACTCACATAAAATGCATGAATTACGCCAGGTAACCAGCCAATTAAAGTAAGTATTAAATTAATTAGAAACTTACTACCAATACCATGCTGCATAGCAACAGATACTGGTGGTAATAATAAATTTAAAATGATTGTTAGTAATGACATAAAAGGTTGTTTTTAAATTGTTTATCTTAAATATATTGAAAAACATGGGTATTAGCAGGTATATTTAAGATATGTTTAACTCATAAAATACCGTATAAACAAACTTTAATTGCAAATGAGATAATATACACTAGCTACTGTGTCTAAATTTACTTTTAACTAATAATTTAAAAAAAATAATTATGATAAAGCCAAGAGAAAAAGCACCAGAACTTACAATAAATTTAGTTAATGATAGCGTTTGGAAACTAAGTGAACAAACACCAGAACATTTTACAGTAATATTTTTTTATAGAGGAAAGCATTGTCCAAAGTGTAAAGAGCAATTAGAAGAAGTACAAGAGCATATTGAAAAATTTTCTAAAAGAGGAATTAATGTAATAGCAATAAGTTCTGATACTGAAGCAGTAGCAAAAGAAACCTATAAAGATTGGGAAATAGATGATATTCCATTAGGCTATGGTTTTCCTATTGATGAAGCTCGAAAATGGGGATTATTTATTTCTGGAGGAATAAAAAAAGAACCAGAATACTTCACTGAACCTGGATTATTTTTATTAGATAAAGAACATAAAGTGTATTGGGAAGATATACAATCTATGCCTTTTGGAAGACCATCATTAAGAGATATTTTAGGTGGAGTAGATTTTATTTTAAAAGAAGATTATCCTGCAAGAGGAGAAGCATAATCAATAATTAAATAAGAATTTATGACAGAAGTAAAAGCATACGGAACAGAAAGTAAAGAAGCAGATTTAAAACAAATAAAAATAGAACGTCGAGATCTTAAAGAAAATGATGTAGAAATAGAAATACTATATTGTGGTGTTTGCCACAGTGATATTCATGCAGCAAAAAACGATTGGGGAAATACAACATATACTTTGGTTCCTGGTCATGAGATTGTAGGTAAAGTCAAGCAAGTAGGAGATAAGGTTTCAAAATATAAAAAAGGAGACTTAGTTGGCGTTGGTTGTATGGTAGATTCTTGTCAAGAATGTAGCGCTTGTAAAGATGACTTAGAGCAATTTTGCGAAAAAGGTATGGTAGGTACTTACAACGGTGAGAACAAACATACAGGTAAACAAACATTTGGTGGTTATTCTACAAGTATAACTGTACGAGAAGAGTTTGTAGTTAGTGTACCAGAAAATTTAGATTTAAAAGCTGTAGCACCATTATTATGTGCTGGTATAACAACTTATTCACCTTTAAACCATTGGAATGTAAAAAAAGGAGATAAAGTAGGAATAATTGGTCTTGGTGGTTTAGGGCATATGGGTATAAAATTTGCTCACGCAATGGGAGCCGAAACATATATGATTACCACATCACCAGATAAAGCAGATGATGCCAAGAAACTAGGAGCAGATGCTGTATTAATTTCTAAAAATGAAGATGAAATGAAAGAACACCATGGAACTTTCGATTTTTTATTAAATACAGTACCAGTAAAACATGATATAAACCCTTATTTGCAGTTGTTAAAAAGAGACTCAACAATGGTAATGGTAGGAGCAATTGAACCTTTAGAGCCTATGCATGGTGGTAATATTATTATGGGTAGAAAAAGAGTAGCTGGATCCTTAATTGGTGGTATTAAAGAAACTCAAGAAATGTTAGATTTCTGTGGAGATAATAATGTTACAAGTGAAATAGAACTTATTGAAATTAAAGACATAAACAAAGCTTTTGAACGTGTACAAGATAGTGATGTTAAATATCGTTTTGTTATAGATATGTCTAGTCTAAAATAAATAGAAATGAAATTATAATTAATGAGTGATTCCAAAAAATTTAAACTTATTCAATTACCAAAACTACTAGCAAAAGCTGGTAGTTCTTGGTTTAAAGGCAAACCTTTTGAGCGTAGTGCAATAGTAGCTTACTATGCAATACTATCTTTACCTGCATTAATAATTATTATTTTAAATATTGTTGGCGGTATTTGGGGAAGAGATATTGTGCAAGGCGAGTTATTAAACGAAATTACAAAAGCAATTGGTCCAGATACGGCAGAGTCTATACGATTAATGATTGTGCAAAAAGGTAGTGAAACGACATCGGTTTTTGCTACTATTGTTGGTGTTGGTACGCTAATTTACGGTTCTACAGGTGTGTTTTTTCAGTTGCAATCTGCTTTAGATAATATTTGGGAAAGCGAATCAAACTTTGAAAATAGTATTGTAGCAACAATTGTAAGTCGATTAAAAAGCTTTGGTTTCATTTTAATTATAGGGTTCTTGTTACTAACAAGTTTTATTTTAACCTCATTATTAAGTACCTTTAATAAACGCCTAGAAAATATTTTACCAGAAAATCTATTAGATTTCTTATTCATATTCGATTTTTTAATATCTATTGGTTTTATCTACTTGCTATTTGCTGCTATGTTTAAGTTTTTACCATCAGCAAAAATAAGTTGGAAAACCGTAAAAGTAGGAGCTTTGTTAACTACCGTTCTTTTTTTAATTGGCAAATATTTATTAGCTATTTATTTTAGTGAAATGGAACCTGGTTCAACTTATGGTGCTGCAGGATCCATAATTTTAATTATGTTATGGGTTTCATATTCTTCATTAATACTATTATTTGGAGCTCATTTTACTAAAATATATTCAGATGAATATGTAAATAAAAAAGATGTTTCAAATCTTTTAAATAAAGCACTAAAATCATAAATAATTAGCAGCTTGTGCGCATTTAGAAAACATGTTAGCACATATGCTATTTAGCATCCTAAGCTTTTCTTAAAGTGATTGGTAATGCTTTAGAAGATGTTTAATTTTATTTCAATCAAGAAAAAATAAAATAAAAACTATGGAAAGAGATACTGAAAAAGGGTTTAAAACAATAAACCCAGCAACAGAACAAGTAATAAAAAGTTATACATACATGTCTAAAGAAGAAGCATTAAAAGCTGTAGAAAACTGTAATAGTGCTTTTTTAAATTGGAAAACAGAATCTTTAGAAGATAGAGCAAAAATTATAAAAGCTATTGGTGAAAAACTAAAAGCTAATAAGGATGACTTAGCTAATTTAATGACTACCGAAATGGGTAAATTAGTGAAGCAAAGTCACCAAGAAATTGAGCTTTGTGCTGGTATTTGCGAGTATACTGCAACTCAAGGTTTAAAAAAGTTAGAAGATGAAGAAAGAGAATTGCCAAATGGAGGCAAAGGTATTATTACGTACTCACCATTAGGAGTTATTTATGGTATTCAACCATGGAATTTTCCTTTATACCAAGTTATTCGCTACGCAATTGTAAACTTAATGGCTGGAAATGGTGTGTTATTAAAGCATGCTAAAAATGTTACTGGGTGTGCACTTAAAATTCAAGAAATATTTAAAGAAGCAGGATTACCAGAAAATTTATTTACAGTATTAATTATAGATCACGGCACATCTGATGAAATTATAAAAAACGACTTTGTTAGAGGTGTAACCTTAACTGGTAGTTCTGGAGCAGGTAGAAAAGTAGCAGAAAATGCAGGTAAAGCGTTAAAGAAAACAGTATTAGAATTAGGTAGTAATGACGCCTATTTAGTACTTGATGATGCAAATATTGAAAAAGCAGTAAAAACATGTGTACAAGGTCGAGTTTATAATAATGGAGAAACTTGTGTCGCAGCAAAACGTTTTATTGTTGTAGAAAGCGTATACGAAGATTTCAAAAAAGGTTTTGTAGAAGCCATAAGTAACGTAACATATGGAGATCCAATGGATTCAAATTCTAAAATAGGACCTATGGCAAGAGAAGATTTAAGAGATAAAATTCACGATCAAGTAAAAGAGAGTATAGATAAAGGAGCTAAAGCACTTTGTGGTGGTGAGATACCAGAAGAAAAAGGCTATTATTATCCTTCTACTGTTTTAGATAATGTTACTCCAGGACAACCAGCTTATGATGATGAGCTATTTGGTCCTGTTGCATCACTAATTAAAGCAAAAGATAATGAAGACGCTATGCGCATTGCAAACGATAGTCGTTTTGGTTTAGGTGGTGGCATTTTTACAGAAGACGAAGATAAAGCTATAGACTTAGCTAAAAATCATTTCGATACAGGAATGGTAAATATAAATTCTTTTGGTTTAGCGCATCCAAATATGCCTTTTGGTGGTATAAAAAATTCTGGATATGGTAGAGAACATGGAGGATTTGGTATTCATGAATTTGTAAACACAAAATCAATTTTATTAAATAATAAGAAATAAAAATTCTATTAATAATATTTTAAATCTGCAGAATCACTTTCTGCAGATTTTTTTTATATAAATAACTCAAACAAATCATAGGTGCTTTCTGTAAATAATGTAAGTATCTTTGTGAAAATTTTATCTGGTAATGGGCATTAGTAAAAACGACATTAAATCTCAAAAACAAATTCTTGCTAAACTAAATATAGAAGCGTTAAATCCTATGCAGGAAGAGGCACAGCTATCTATAAACTCTACAGCAAATACAGTGTTGTTATCGCCTACAGGAACTGGTAAAACGGTTGCATTTTTGTTACCAACCATTGCAGAGTTAGATGCCAATGTAGAAAATATACAATTACTAATCTTGGTACCTTCTAGAGAATTAGCAATACAAATAGAACAAGTTATTCGTGAAATGGGAACAGGATTTAAAGCAAATGCTGTTTATGGAGGAAGACCTTTTTCTAAAGATAAAATAGAATTAGCTCATGCGCCGGCAATTTTAATAGGAACTCCAGGACGTGTTGCCGATCATTTAAGGCGTGAAACTTTTATAATTGAAGATATAAAAACTTTAGTTTTAGATGAATTTGATAAATCTCTAGAAATTGGATTCGAAAAAGAAATGAGTGAAATTCTTGCCAGCTTACCAAACATAAAAAGGCGTGTTTTAACCTCAGCAACTCAGGATATGGAAATTCCTAAATTTGTTGGTTTAGAAAATGAAATTACTATTGATTATTTGGATACTAAAATTTCAAATTTAGAAATTAAAAAAGTGATTTCTCCAGATAAAAATAAGCTTCAAACCTTAGTAGATTTAATACACCAAATAGGAAATAAGCCAGGAATAATATTTTGTAATTTTAAAGATACAATACAATTTGTAAGTGATTTTTTAGAAGATAATAATATTCCGCACGGTACATTTTATGGTGGTTTAGAACAAATTGAAAGAGAACGTGCTCTTATAAAATTTAGAAACGGAACACATCAAATAATAATAGCAACAGATTTGGCAGCACGCGGTTTAGATATTCCAGAACTAAACTTTATCATTCATTATCAACTACCATTAAAAGCTGAAGAGTTTACACATAGAAATGGTAGAACTGCTAGAATGAATGCAAAAGGAACAGCTTATGTTTTACAATGGGAAAATGAATATTTACCAGAATTTATAACAACTTCTCAAATTGAAAAATTAAACGGAAAACATTCAAACATAAACAGTAATTGGTCAACATTATTTATTTCTGGAGGAAGAAAAGATAAAATTTCTAAAGGTGATATTGCGGGTTTATTTTTTAAACAAGGTAACCTGGAAAGAAACGAGTTAGGTGTTATAGAACTTAAACAAGACTGTGCATTTGTAGCAGTTCCAAAATCTAAAGTAAATAGCATTATTACAAGTACAAACAATACGCGTTTAAAAAAGAAAAAAGTTAGAGTAACACTTATTTAAATTTAATCAACTATTAATTGACTGAATATTAGGGCTATATACTTATGAGGTGTTGATATTTTTATATCTTTAATTATTAATAATTAAAGATATGGATGAAATTTATAAAATTATTACTTCAAGTGCTTTTTCAATTGTAGCACCTTTAATTTTAGGGGTTTTAGCATCTTGGTATATTTCGAAACATTTTTTTCAAAAAAAACAGCCTTCAATATTACAGTTAGCAAAGCGATTAAAAACCACCAATTTTGGTAATTATTATAATCTTACTCAAGAAATTGATATACGCGTAATAGACACCAAGTATTTTGGTAAATGGCATATAAAAACTAATGGAACAGTTACAGATACTAAACATTATTTATGTTGGATTCGGGCGCCTTGGGGAACCAAATGGAACGGCAATGCATTTGAAGGAAAGCCAATAGCTGTTAATTGGAGAGATGCAAGTAGTCTTTTTGGTGAAGGTATTTATAGAGAATATTATAAAAATACCAAAGAAGTTGATTGCCTTGATATTGATATTAATTCACATAATTATAAAAAAGGAAACTGCGAAGTGGCTTTTGCAAACAATAGCAATTGGAGATTACCAACATCTCTAGAGTTAGAAACATTACACTATAAAAATGCTATAGAAGTAAATAATAGAAATGAATACTCTAATGCGTTATTAGCACTTAAAACAGAATTGTTTCCTGGTTTTAAAGTAAATTCAAAAAATTATAATGTTTGGAGTGCAGACCAAGCAGGCTCTAATTGTGCCTGGATTTCAAATGAGTTATACTGCCAATCTGATGAAAAGATTGACAGTAAATTTCATATACTTTTTGTTAGAACAGTTAGCGCTATTGAAATTGAAAACGAACGAAAACTAATTTTAAAAAAACGGATAAGTTAAGTTATTAATTTTTTTTGTTTAAACCAGCGCCTCTGTATTTTCTCCAACTTGTTCCTTGAGTACATGGGCAATCACTCATGCCTTGTAGAAAATCTATACCAATGGTAACAGAATGTGTTCCAGAATTATATCCAGATAAATCATTTATAGTCATTTGGTACGAATAGGCTAAGTAAAAACCACTTTTCATTACGCCTGCCATAGGTCCAATATTTAAAGGTTTTCCAATTTGATCGTTTAAAAAACGATAAGAAGCTCCAATCCAGTAATAATCTCCTTTACGATTAAATTTTCTGTATTTAAAATTAATGTCTGTACTAGAACGTCCATCATTATTATACCTTTGGTAAAAAATAGAAGGTTCTATTTCGGTATTTTTTTTAGTTTGAATAATATAACCTGTGTAACCTTGAAAATTTAAAAGTTTACTTGGTTCAATTCCTGTAAAAGCATCAATGTCTTTTTCTAAAATATTATTTGCATTAAGACTTAAATAAAACATTTTATATCTATACAATATTCCAACATCAAAGTTATTGTTGTTTATAGATCTATCATCTGTTATACTGGGATCTACAATTGGCATTTCTTCTGTACCTTCAAAATTTTCAATATCAATTTTAAAACTATTTATATTGTATGATAAACCAAAAGATAAATATTGTTGAGATTTTGAATCTAATACAAGGTGTTGAGCAAAAGAAAATTTAGCTCCTTTTTGTCTTGTATTTCCATTTTTATCATTGTACAAAGTAATACCAACTCCAGAACGATTAGCAATTCTAAAATCTGCATAAAGTGCTTGATTGTCTGGAGCGTTTTTAATACCAACCCATTGTGTTAATCCATTAGCCCTAATTCTTAAATTATCTCCAATTCCTGCATAAGTAGGAGAGATTACAAAATCATTATCTGCTAAATATTGTGTCCAAACAGGTAAATTAAGTTCTTGTGCGTAACTATTAGAAACAATAAAAAGAACGATATATAATGCTAGTTTTTTCATAATAATAAGTTTTTAGTTCTTTTATCTATATAGTGTAAAATGTCCTACGTATTCTTTTTCTAGAAGTTCGCTATTTGGTTTAACAACATACCAGTAGTCACCAGTAGGAAGCTCGGTACCATTATAACGTCCATCCCAATATTGACCAACTCTATAAGTTGCAACTTTACGGCCATAACGGTCAAAAATATCAAAAGTTAAATCTGGAAAATCGTCTACACAACCAGGAGCCCAAGTATCTGCAGTTCCATCTCCATTTGGAGAGAAGTAATTAGGAATACAAGGTCCAATAATTTCTATTTCAATTGAAGCTTCATCTTGGCAGCCTAAACTATCTGTAACAATAACAGTGTATGTACCAACTTGTGTTACCGTAAATTCATTTTCACTTCCATAGTTTTCATTATTAAACGTATATGTATAGCCACCAGTTCCACCAGTAGTTTGAGCTATAATTTCACCAGGTTCATCACCTTCAATTAAATTTAAAGCAAGAGGTTGATAATTTTCTATTGTAAAAAAGTCTGTGTATTGTACACAACCATTATCATGAGTAACTTCAATATAATGTTCTGCTCCACCTGCATAATCTACATTAGTAAATACGTTACTAGTTTGCGAGCCAATACCATCTAATGAATAAGCTAATACGCTTGTATCTGTAATGCTTTCATCTACATAAACAGTTACTGTATTGCTTAACGCGTTGTCATCACATAAATATTCAATTTCTACTGTTGGATTTATTCTTACAGCTTCAGGAAAAGTAATATTCCATTCGGTTCTACAGCCTTGGTTATCTGCTACGTAAACTATGTGGTCACCACCATTTAAATTGGTAAAGTCGAAAATAGTTTGTGTCGCTGTTCCAACGGTATATGTTCCGTTAATATCATCTAATACGACACTGTAAGGTAGACTTCCGCCAGAAATATCTACGCTAAAGGCACCATTTGCTTCGCCTTCACAAGTTTCTTCAAACATAGAATCTGGAACAATTTGCAGAATTACCGGAACTGGATCTGTAATTGTAAAGGTATCTGTATAGAAACATCCTAATACGTCTTGTACGATAAATTGATAGGTTCCTGGTGCTAAGTTTTCAAATATATTAGTATCAAAAAATTGATCTAATTGTGGTGAAATAGCATATTTAATAATTCCTGTTCCGCCAGAAGCGTTAATTTCAATTCCACCATCGTTACTACCGCTACAGGTAATTTCATTAACAACAAAATCTACTTGTAATGGAGCACTAGGTTCTGTTATTGTTACAGTTTCAGACGTTGTTAAACAGTTATCGCTAATTACATTTACTGTATATGTTCCTGCTGTTAATCCTGTAAATGATGCTGGACTATCTGTTGTAGTAGTAATATTGTTAGAAGCGTCTTCTAATTCGTAAGTGTAGTTTCCTAAACCACCTTGAGCGGTTGCAACAATACTTCCGTTAGTATCACCAGCACAGTTTATAGTTGGATTATCACTTTCTAAATTAATAACTAAATCTGGTAGAGTGTCTATAGTAATTTCATTTGAAACGTTAGCAACACAGCCATTAGCATCTCTAACATAATATTGGTATGTTCCTGGTGTAACAGCTATTGTGGTACTATTTGTAAAAGCACCTAAAATATTAGCAAAATTACTTGTATTACTGTAACTGTAAATACCAGTCCCACCATTGGCTGATAAAGTAAGTTCGTAAGTTATTGGACAAGTTTGCGTACTAGAGTTAACTAAACTAGCAGTAATAGGTGTAGGTTCGTTTATAATAATAGTTGGTGAGTTTAATTCACAATTATAACCATCTGTAATAGTTACAGAATATGTTCCAGCACCTAAATTATTAAACACATTACTGTTTTGTGGTCCAGAAATACTAGTTGTTGGAGAATCTGTATTTAATGTATAAGTATAATTTGTTCCTTGTCCGCCAGTGACGTTACTAACTGTAATACTTGCATCTTGGTCTCCAAAACAATCTACAGTATTTGCACTAGCTGTAAATGTGGCGTTTATAGGTTGCGGAGTATTTAATGTAATACTTTCTGAAACTATACAACCTTCATTATCTCTCACATTTACGGTATATGTTCCTGCAGATAGGTTTTCGAAAGCACCATTAGTACTGTACGGGACCGTTGCATCACCAGTTAATTCATATTCTAGATTTCCCCAACCACCAGAAGCTACTGCTGTTATTGTTCCTATATTATTATCGCAAGTAACATTAGAAGTTTCTGAAAGAGCTAATGTTAATGCTTGAGTTGGAGAAGCTATAACAACTGTTGAAATTGCAGAACAAAATGGACTTTCGGTTTCTATAATTTCTACTGAAAAAGTTCCTGCTTGCATTCCTGTTACAGTAAGCGGGTTTGTAGATGTATTTGCATTTACAACACCAGTAACTGAAGTTCCAAAATCATTATAAACATTATAGGTATAAGCTCCAGAATAACCGCTTACATTAATATCGAAAGTTCCAGAATTATCACCAAAACAAATAACAGCAGTTGGTGAGGTAGTAAATGTTGGAGCAGTGGCAGAAGCTAATGAAACAGTAACATCTTCTGTACAAGAAGTAACAGTATCTGTAACAGTTATAACATATACACCTGAAGGTACTCCAGAGAATACATTTCCGCTTAAACTAATAGAAGCAGGATTTGGACTAATACTATAATTAAATGATCCAGAACCATTTAAAGCATCTATTGTAATTTCTCCATCATTATCATTACAAGTCGGTAATGCAGTTACACTTGGTGTAACAGTTATTGGAGCAGGAATGTTAACAGTTACTGTATTACCACAACCATTTGCATCTTGAATCTCGATAGTATGCGTTCCTGAAAATAAATTTGAAATTGTAAACGGAGCATTTTGTGATTGAAAACTTCCTCCATTTATACTAAAACTATATGGAGCAATTCCTGGATTATCTAATGTAACATCAATTTCAAAATCACCTTCATCTGTAGTACATAAGTTATCGACTGTAGCCGAAATTACAGGAGAATCATCCATTGGTAATACAACTACTGGACTAGAAATAATACAACCATAAGCATCTATTACATGTACGTAATAGTTTCCAGCATTTTCATTAAATGTACTTGCTGTTGCCCACGCAGGATCTGTAGCTGTTGGAGTAGTAGCTGTTGTTGTTATTTGATATTGATAAGGAGCAGTTCCGTTTTGTGCCACAGCACTTATAACTCCAGAATTAGGGTTACAATTGGCATTTTGATCTACAGAAGTTGTTAAGCTTAACAGAAAAGCAGATTCTGTAATATTAAAAGGAGCTGTTACTATACCACAACCAGCATTTGTTCCTGAGGTTTCTGTTATTGAAACAAAATAGTTACCAAAAGGTAACGGACCTAAATTTGTTTGTGTAAAAGAACCATTAGCAGTAACAGTACCAGTTCCTGTAACACCTGTAGTTTGCAATGATAAAGAATCGAAAATTTCGAAAGAAATTGAAGTGTCTACACTATAAACACTATTTACAGTAAAAGAAACATTTCCATCTGCACTACCTGTACAAGTAATGTTATTTGCACTTACAGCATCTACTGTTAATGTAGAGTTTGTTGGGATTGGAGTAGTAGCAGGTTCATAATAACTACACATTGTAGACTCATCATAAACTATAAATGTATATGTTACTCCAGAAGTTAAACCTGTAAATGTGGCTGATTGACTTCCAGGACTATCTTCTGGCAACCATGTTCCTGTAGGATATACAGTACTTGGACCTTCGTAAATGCTAAAATAAAATGGACCTGTACTACTTAAAGTAGAGCCAACACTTACTTCTGCTTCACCACCAGTTGTACAATCTACAGTTGTAGTAATATCTATATCCAAATCTGTTGGAGGAGAAGCTACTAATACATCTTGTTGTAAAATAGAACATCCATTAGCATCAACTATATTAATTTCATATAAACCAAAATCTACAACATCAAAACTTACAGAGGTAGATCCTGTATTGTTTAATTCAGAATTTGAATATCCATTTGTTCCTGTAACAAAATAATTATAAGGAGCCGTTCCGCCAGTAACGGAAGTAACAATAACCGAACCTTGAGAAACACCACTACTTGTACATGTTATATCTACGGTATCAAAAGTCATTACTATAGGATCTGGCTCATTAATTGTAATGGTATCTGTTCCCGTACACGAATTAGCATCGGTTATAGTAACAGTATAGGTTCCTGCATTTAAACCAGATGTTTGTGTGCCATAGTTAACACCAGTTGTATCGTTATTTACATTAATTGTAAATGGTGCTGTACCAACAGTATCATCAATAGTTATATCTATAGAGCCATTTGAATCTCCATTACAAATAACACTTTGTGATTCTACTACAGCACTTAATGCCGGAGGAGAAATTGGGCTTATGGTAATACTATTAGATTCTGCAATACAGTTATTAGCATCTGTAATTTGAAATTGATATGTTCCTGGTGTTGAGGTCGCATAGTTAAATGTAGATGGAGTAGTACCTAAATCTGTATATGCACTACCATCTACAGAAACAGCGTATGTATAAGGTGCAGTTCCTGTAATTGTGCCCAAAATTTCAGCATCTGGTGTTGCAGTACAATCTAAATTTGAAGTTAATACTACATTTACAGTTGGAGTTGCGATAGGATCTATTGTGATAGATTCACTATAAATACAATCGTTTTCGTCTCTTACCTGAAATGTATAAGTATCTGGAGCTAAGCCAGAAAAAACGGTTCCTGTTTGGTATGCTGTTACACTTGATGCAGGAGCAATAATTTGATATTCTAAAGCACCTGTTCCTCCAGTAGTTGTTAAGGTAACATCTGCGGTGTTTGAAGGACAAGTTATAGGCGACACATTAAAAGTTAAATCTGTTGGCGGGTTTAGAGGATCTATTGTAATATCATTAGTTGTTTGTGTACAATTACTAGCATCTTGAATAGTAATTGTATAAGTACCTGCAGTTAAATCTGAAAACGTACTGCCTAACTGAAATGTAACACCATCTATACTATATTGGTAAGGTGCATTACCGCCTGAAACAGCAGTTACACTAATTGTTCCGTTAGTAGAACAAGTATAATCTGTTGTTAACGTAGCCGTTGCATTAATAGGGTCACTTTCAGATATTGTTACTGTTTGAGGATCTGTATTACAAACTGAAGTTCCAACAGTATATAATAAAACAACATCATAATTACCAACACCTAAACCAGTGAATATTGGAGAATTAAAGAATGTAACGCCACCATCTATACTGTATTCTATACTGTTTCCGTTAGCGTTTGTTACATTTATTTCAATACTTCCAGTGTCTAATCCAGCACAAGCAATATCATTTGTAACGACATTAAAATCTGGTTCTGGAATAATATCTACAGTAATGGTAGTGTTAGCACTACAGTTGTTAGAATCTACAACAGTAATGTCGTAAACTCCAGCAGTTGTAACTACTATCTCTGGTACAGTTTGAAAATCGGTTGTACTGTTTACAAAGTAAAAATATGGAGGTGTACCACCTTGAGGATATACTGTTATTTCTCCTTCAGTACATGTTAAAGGACTTGTAATTGCAGCTGTTGTTGTTAACAATGGTGGTTCTGTAATTGTTATATCTTCAGTATAAGTACAACCATTTTCAGTTTCAACAGTAACTGTATAGTCTCCAGGATTTAAATTTTCAAAAGAATAAGTATTATCTACTATTGGACCTACATCATTTACTAAAGTTCCGTTTTCAAACAACTCGAAAGAATATTGTGGATCTACATCATTTGCTGCTAAGTAAATACTACCTAATTCACCATGACATAATGGTTGAGTTACAATAGACGATACTGTAAAATTGCGTTCTCGAATTTGAACATCTAATACAGTAAAAATACATGGATTTGTATCTATACCAATTTGTCTAATATAAACCGTGTAATAACCTGCAGTATTAATTGTAAAAACATTACTGGTTTGAAATGTAACATTATCTAAACTATACTCATAGCCAGACGGTACATTGTTTACAGTAATACTTCCAGGAGTTGTACAAATAATATCTGTAGCAACAACTGTAGGTTCTAATAAATTTTGATACACATTAAAATGAAACTGAACAAAACAGCCTCCTTGATAATTAATGGTTAATCTAAATTGACCTGCTGTATTGGCTATATAATCTGCTCCAGTTGCCACTTGATTCCATACACAGGCATTATCTTCATTTGCACAATCTGGATTTGAAACTGCAGCACAACTTGATTCGTCTAATTGTTCCCATATAATTGATGTTGCACCAGCGATATTGGTTTGGATGTCTCTAAAATCTTCGGCACCACATAAAAATATATTTGGAAGTAATTCGCCATCGTTAGGACAGGTAACAACCTCATCTGCATACGGTATAACAGGATTATCTATTTCACCACCATAAAGTTCAACATTAAATTGTTGTTCTATAGATTGGCAAGGTGCAATGGCCGTGTTAAATACATAATAACTTCCTGTTTCGGTAACAGTTATAGATTGATTTGTGCCAATTACAGGAGATCCAGTAGGACTTGTTGACCATGAATATGAATCGTAGCCATCTGCCGCAGTAATTTCTAAACTTGAACCACATAGAATTTCATCTTGAACGAATTGACAATCTAAGTCGGTTAAAAAATTTGTAGCTTGTGGCGTTAATAAACATCCAGTGTTACTATTTAAACTAGGGTCATCTGTAATTTGAAACGTTGGGTTATAAAAACCATTATAGGTTGCAAACGCTTGATTATTAATAATGTTAGAACAGGCATCTGCTAACTCATTACAATTATCAACGACTTGAACTTCAATTCTAATTTCATAAACAGGATCATTTTCTTCAACTAAATAATCTTCTATATTAAATATTATTTCTCTTGTAACAGGATCATAACTAGCAACAGTTACACCTGGCGGAAGAACCAAATCTGTAGGATAATTAAAAATGATATTAATTGGTAAAACATCTCTTATTTGAAAACTGGTAGCATTATCGTTTCCTGTATTTTGAAAACCGATAACATAGTTTAACGAATCTCCTAAGTTTACTGTTTGTCCTCCAATATTATTACCAGCATCATCTTCTACAATTTTTGTTAAAACAATATTTGGTTCAATAATTTCTACAGCAAAGGCAAAAAAGTATTGAAAATAAGTATCTCCAGCGGTTTCTAGCCTTACTGTTGCAGATGTGGCATCGTTTGCAATAACAGTATTTCCTGGGTTAGGAATTGCCATTACTCCAGTATCAAAACCTAAAGTATTTGTACTGTTTGGCACTCTATTGTTAACCGGTGTTGCATCGAGTTGAGTAACTGAACTATTAAAAAAATTAAATGCTGGACGATCTGCTGCAGAAAGATTGACTCCATTAAGTAACATTTGATCACCAGTAATTGGTTTATCTCCTTCTAAAGTAGCAAAGGCAAAATTAGCTCTTACCGGAGCAGGAGCAGGTACGGTTCTAAAACCATTTATTGGAATATCTGCAGTTGGATTTTGTGAAGCACTAATAGCACTAAAACCATCGAAACTTGTTATAGATTTACCAGGTAGTGTTGGGTCTTCATAAACAACAAATAGTGACCAACCGGCAGATTGACCTGTGCCATTGTATGGATTGAAAGTAGAAGTTTCTCCTGTTCCTGAAGAAACATTAGCAACGGTGTAAGTCCCTAAATCTGTACCAGAGCCAAAAGCTGTAACAATATCTGTTACATCTGCATAACACGCATAAGAAAAACTATTTCCACCATCGACAGAGTTGCCATTAGCATCAAATATAACAGTACCTTGAATGTCATTATAACCTCCTGTGGGACCTTTAAATTTTACATCTGTAATGGGTTCATTACCTGGATTTACAGCACCCCAATAAAGTCCTGCATATTTTATTAAATAACAGTTTGGATTTGGTATGTTTAAATCTGCACTAGAAGAGCTAAAGGTTGTGTTGTCACTATCAATATCAATATAATTCATATCAACATTGTGGTTGTACACAGAGTTATTATTAAAGGCATTATTGTCTGGGCCAAGAATGTTATTACCAATTAATACTATATCTCCTTTTAAATCTTCATCGAATCTAGGTGTAAATGGTTCAAAATTTTGTCCAAAGGATTTGAGGCTAAGGAAAAGTAGTGAAACAATAAATATTGCTTTAACATAAGTAGGGATTTTCATGTTTTTCTGATTTACTAACAATTTTATTTTATCCAGTAGGCTTAGATAAAAACAAAATTTATTATTGGTTTTCTATTTTCACGATTGACATTTGTTTGTTATATATATTAGTTCCCTTAGCGTTTAAGGATTTATTAGCGGCTTGAATATTATTATACTTTTTTGAGTAGATATAATATTTACTGGTATTTACATCGTAGAAAAAGTTAACATCTTTTTCTCCAGATTGTATTACTTTAGTTAAAAAGTCATCACGTTTATTAACATCACTATGTACAGCGATTACTAAATAATATCCACTTTCTTCTTTATTAATGTTTTTAAGAATTTGAATATTATCACTTTGTTTTACTCCAAAATCAAAATCATCTTCTGTAAATTCTTGCTCTGTGATTGAAGTATTATTTTTTAATTTTTGTAATGTAGCTCTATCTTGTGCGTAGCGTTCATCTTCATTATCAAATGATGCTCTTTTAATTCTCCTTCTACGTTCATATTCTGTAGATATATTAATGTCTTTTAGCTCTATATCTAATTGATTTTTAGCTTGTATGGCTTTATTTTGTTCTAACTCTAATCGTTGTATCGTTTTTTTATAGTATAAGTCTACATTTTCTAATGCTAGCGTGTTAGATTGTTTATTTTCTTCGTATAAATCTTTTAATTTTTTAATTTCTTCATTACGATCTTTTATAATTGTTTCTAATTCGGCTTTAATTCTATTTAGCTTATTATTTTCTTCTGTAATACTTTTAAATGCTTTTGGCTTAACAGCAAGACCTTGTTCGCTTAAATCATTTTCTTCTTTTAAATCTTTTAAATCTTGATCTTTAATTTTTACAATATCATCAAACTGTTTTAAAAGTTGATTTTGAGTTGTTTTTGATGCTTCGGCTTGTTGTGTTAATGCTAACATTTCTTTTCCTAACTCGTTTGTTGGATTTATGATTGCATCATCTAAAACTTCGGTTTCGTTTTGTATTGTTTCTTCTTGTTGAACTATATTTTCTTCAGCTTTTGCTTGTTGTTCTGCTAATAATTTCTCTTGTGCTTCGGCTTCGGCTTTAGCTTGTTGTTCTGCTAGTAATTTAGCTTGTGCTTCAGCTTCAGCTTTTGCTTGTTGTTCTGCTAGTAATTTAGCTTGTGCTTCGGTTTCGGCTTTAGCTTGTTGTTCTGCTAGTAATTTAGCTTGTGCTTCAGCTTCAGCTTTTGCTTGTTGTTCTGCTAATAATTTAGCTTGCGCATCGGCTTCTGCTTGTGCTTGTTGTTCTGCTAGTAATTTAGCTTGTGCATCGGCTTCGGCTTGTGCTTGTTGTTCTGCTAATAATTTAGCTTGCGCATCGGCTTCAGCTTGTGCTTGTTGTTCTGCTAATAATTTAGCTTGTTCATCGGCTTCGGCTTGTGCTTGTTGTTCTGCTAATAATTTAGCTTGTTCATCGGCTTCGGCTTGTGCTTGTTGTTCTGCTAATAATTTAGTTTGTTCTTCAGCTTCGGCTTGTGCTTGTTGTTCTGCTAGTAATTTAGCTTGCGCATCGGCTTCGGCTTTTGCATTTCGTTCTGCAGCTACTTTTGCGTTGTTAGCTTTTCTCTTTTTAGCTGCAATTCTTCTACGTTTATTATCATTTCCAGAAATTAAACTACTTACTTCATCGCCACTGCTATACTCATATCTTTCGGTATTTTTAAATCTATACGCTATAGAGATTTCATGAGATGATCCAAAATCTGTTAAATCTCCAAAAGGTTTTTCAAAATTGTACTCAATAGCAATTTGTGGTGAAATATTAATACCAAGTCCGCCAGAAGCTCCATAAACTGTATTATAGCCAACTTGTGCCCAAATTCCTTTTGGAACTGTAAGCATTGCGATTCCAGAAATAATTGTTTCGTCTTTTCTGAATTCTGATTTTACTAATCCTGAAAACTTACTTTCATCAAAAAAACCGCGAGATGACAAATAACCAGTATACATTATATGTCCCTGAATGGCTTGCTCTGGATTGTTTTCTATAAGTGTAGATGAATTAAAATTATATGATACTATATTGTTTAATGATACTCCAAAATCGAAAAAACCAGTTCCATAATTAATTGCTGGATTTACGGTAAGTATAAAGTTTTCTGGAATATTTTCTAACGAAGGATCATTAAAATTAGTTACTACTTTACCATCATTTAATCCGCTTTTGTATGCACCAATATTTAAACCAAATGTAAGGTTACTGTCTCTTTCTAATCTTGCATTGTAAGCAAAATTTAATATACCTCCAAATGTTGTTAGTACACCATAATTTTGTTGAAAAACGCTTAAACCAGCACCTATGTTTTCTCCAAATCGACCTGAGTAACTAGCTAAATAGGTGAGTGGAGCATCTTCAAATTGTGTCCATTCTCTTTTATTTGATATGCTTATATATTTATTTTGTTCTCTAACAAAACTAAATGTTGGGTTTATGGTAAATCTATTAAAGGTTAGTGAGTTTCTTATGGGAATATTTAGAGCAACAACACCATCATCTACAACTTCTTCTTGAGAAATTAATAGTTGTATAGAACAAATACATAATACTAAAACGAGAAGTAGAGTTTTCATATTATTTTATAATTGTTATTGAACCTTTTTTAACTTCATTATCCTGTGTTGTTATTATATAATAAAACACTTGATTTACACTTGTTAGTTCTAAATCGTTTTCTGGCCAATTATTTAAATAGTCATTTGTTTGAAAAACTATTTTCCCACGATTGTCCATGATTAAAACTCGAGTATTTGTACCTGTTACATATTTTGTAGGTAAAGTCCAGGTATCATTTATTGTATCTCCGTTAGGACTAATTAAATTAGGGATTTTTTCTACATCAGGAAATGGATCGAAAGCTTCGTTAATTTCAAATGTAAATTCTCTAGAGCCTTCACAACCTGCAGTTTCGGTTATAATTACCGTGTAATTTCCAAAGTTTGATGCGTTAAAACTGTTTCCTGTTGCTTCTGGAATTAATGAATTATTTAAAAACCATTCGAATTGAGGATTGTTTGCTGTAGCAGTTATTATGACGTTTAGTGTTTGTTCTTCTTCAATTGTATTGGTTTCTTCTACATTAATTGAGGCTTCAAAAAGTTCGCTTATTAAATCTATTTCTCCAGAAACCGAGCATTCTCCTAAGTCTACTTGTACAGCGTATATTCCAGACTCTGTAGTTTCGTACATTTGACTTGTTGCCTCTGGTATACTTGTACCATTTTTAAACCATTGGTAACTATTACCATTTATTGTACTTAATACTGTTGGACCTTGATCTGGACAAAATGGATTGCTTAAACTAGATGAAATACCAGCATTAGTTTCTCCAGAAGTTACTTCGCTTATGGTTACTCTATTTGAAAATGAATTAGAAGTACATGAGCCATAATCTGTTTCTACAAAATATGTTCCTTCTTGATTTACAGAAAGCGTTGCTCCATTAGATACAAATACAGATGTGGTTGGACTTGTTTCTCTATACCAACTATATGTTAGAGATGGATAATTTAAAGGAGAATTGTTGTTACCTGTACCTGGGTTATCTATTGATAGTAAATAACTGCCTCCAGTACAATAGGCTCCAGTTGATACTAAATTATTTATAGTAAAAGGTGCATCTTGAAGTTTGTAGTATGCTGCAAAAGAAGCAGAACTCGAACTTGTAGCTACAGGTGCAGTACTTTTTATTCTAATTCTATAATTTTCTCCTCCTGTTGTTGTGGGTATTGAAAAATTTAAAGTTGCTGGAGATGTGGTTACACTTCCTGCAGTAGATGTATAAATTGTTGTAGCATTAGAAAAATCGCCGTTTTCATTAGATAATTCTATTAAAAATTGATTAGATGAATCTAGCCCATTTTCTGGTGAAAATACAAATGAAGTAGAGTAGTTGTTAAAATTTTCGCTCGCACATGCTTGTGAAAAACCTAAATTAGGAGCTCCAATTACTATTTGTGAGTTAGCTTTTTCTTGTGCTATAAGTATGAAAAAGCATAATAAGCAATATAGATGGTATTTTGTTTTTTTGATGTACATTTTGTTTATACTTTTCTATCCTATAGGCAATTATGTTGTTTTTTAGCGAAATATATTTTGGTTTTATTTAGTTAAGGGTAATAGATTGTTTAGTCGTCTCTTGAAGCGACAATTTGATTTATTCTTAATCTGAAATCTGGGTTTTTTTGATTGTTTGAATCAATAAAAGTTTCAGAGTCTGGTCCTTTTGAGTACACGTTGTTAAACGCTCTACTGCCATACCAATTTTCTAAATCTTCATTATTGCTTTTGTCTTTTACAAAAATGTTTCCGTTGCAATTATTAAAGTAAGTGCTAGAAAAAACTATTTTCTCTAAGTTGTTGCTGTTTATTTTTATTTTTTTATCTAGTATTACAGCAGGATTAAAGCCAGATATTACACTTCTGTCTATTTTAAATGTTGCAGTTTCTCCTATATAAATAGCTTCGTTTACTAAACCTACTTTAATGTCGTAGTCTAAATCTTTACTTATATTTAATAAAGTTAGATTCTCTGCATTAACAGTAGTTTGACATTTTGTAAGGTCTACATTTATTTTATCATCATGATTTAAAACATATAAACTTCTAGATGGACCTGAGCCAGAAACATATGGCGATTTAATTGCTAATGAGTTAATTAGGTTGCACTCTGATCCATAATTAATAACATAATCGTTTTTACTTGATTTATATGAAACAAATTTATCTAGTGTTAATGACCCGCCTAATATTTTATACGAGCTACCTTGACAATAGCTAACCATTACATTATTAAGTTTGGTTTCTCTACCAACACCGGCTAATGTTAATGCACTTAAGTAACCATGCTCTTTAGTTCTTTTTCCTGCATACTCAATTCTTACATAATTTAATACACCAGAATTACTATCTAAATTTTCACCACCATAGCTAATGTGTTTAGCATCTGTAGTTTCTAAACCATAAGCAATTTTAGAATTATTGTTTGTAAGATTAGTTTGTGCATCTCCAAGAATTATTAATCCACCCCAATCTCCAGGTTTTTTAACACTTCTATTTGATGTAAATACAATAGGATCTGTAACTTTTCCATTTGCAATAATTTTAGATCCATTAGAAATAGTTAAGGATCCTTTAGTATCAAAGTCTCCTAATATAACAGTTCCGGGTTCTATTGTTAAAGTTGTACTGTCTGTTACAAATACATCTCCTAATAATAAGTAAGTATCACTTTTATTTAATTTTGTGTCGTTTACTATATTACCTGTTAATATTTTAGTAGGTTTATTATAATCTACTTTATTAGGTCTAAATTCTGTCCAGGATTTTAACCAGTTTTCATAACCGGTAATTCCTTTTTCTTGTTGTGCAAAAAGTGAACTGCATATAATAAACAGAAGTAGGGCGAATAAATGGGTTTTTTTAGTCATGGTTAAAGTCTTTGTTATAGATTATTGGGGATAATATATAGATCAATTTTAATCAAAAATAGTATGAAATACAAATAATATCGATAAAATACAATATTTATGTTAATAGCAAAGTAATTTCTTACATTAGGTTTGTTTTTTAAGACCAATCATTACAAACAATTATTTATTTTTTTTAGTAATTTAAATTATTAGTCAACTTTAAAATCGTTATAGGTATGTAGAGATTTTAATGTTTCTTCATAAAACAATATTGCAGCAATTAAATCTTTAGAATCTGAATATGGTAATATTGATTTTTGAAACTGAATTGTACTATCAAAATATTCTACCGAAGCTTTTTCATTTGCTTCCAGCGCTTTTTTGTTTTCTTTAGTTTCTGGTATTCCTAAGCTTGACATTGTAACGTTTGGTTTAGTTGCAAAAGCAATATTTGGTAAAATATTTACAATAACCTCAATACGCTCTGTATATAAAATAAGTAAATCACCTTTAGGAATTTTTTTTAACTCATCAAGACTATGATATTTACTAATACTAACCTTACCAGTAATAAGTCTAATTTGGTTCTTTTCTTTTTGTGCATAACCGATACTCAAAATCATAAAAAAGATAACGGTAAAAAGTGTTTTTTTTGCTTTCATTGTAATGTCGTTTTCACATGTAATTACAACAAAACTATATAAATTATTGGATAAAACAACTCTATTTCCAATTTTTTTTAACTTTTTTTTATCGAACAAATGTTGTTTTTATCGGTTAAAGTGCATTTTCATTGGATTAAATGCTAATTTATAGGTTGTAAAGCGAGCTGTTGAATAATTAAGAAATTTTAAGTTAAAATTTATAAAATCTCGATTTATGGTGCTGGCAGTCAGTATACAATTGTAAAAGAAAATAGCCTTATATTTAATATTTGAGTGCGTTTTTTATGTGAATATATTATATGGTCCCCAAAAAAATCACACAATCTGTAATACTTTTATATATAAAGATGATATTAAATGTATCCTAATACTTAAAGTTATGTTAAAGTAACTGCTTTTATAAATATAACTATTGTCAGGTTTGTTTTAAAAATATAAGTTTGCCAGCCCTAATCAAAAATTTAAATGAAAAACTTAACCTTATTACTTTATTTTTTAGTAACCACTAGTTTTGCTCAAGTAGGAATAAATACTACAGCGCCAGATGAATCTTCAATTTTAGATGTAACAAGTTCTAATAAAGGAATTTTAATTCCAAGAATTAGTTTAACTTCTACAACAGATGTTACTACTATTGAAACGCCAACAGTTAGTTTACTTATATATAATACAGCATCAATTGATGATGTAACTCCTGGATATTATTTTTGGAATGGTTTAGATTGGTCGAGAATAGCTACTTCAAATAGAGAAAATAATTCGTGGAGTATTTTAGGAAATACTAATACAGATGATGCTATTAACTTTATAGGTACAAGTGATAATCAAGATTTAGTTTTTAAAAGAAACAATATTCAGGCCGGTTTTTTAAAAGAAAACAACACTGCTTTTGGAGTAAATAGCTTACCGCTTAGTAGCACAGGAACAGACAATGCTAGCTTTGGAGTTAACGCAATGTCTTCTAATAATTCAGGAAGAGAAAATACAGCCATAGGGCAAAATGCCTTAAGAGATAACCAAAATGGGACGAGTAATACTGCAGTAGGATTTAATACACTTCTTGCAAATACAGCGAGTTCAAATACAGCAATTGGATCAAGCTCCTTAGTTAATAATACTTCTGGCTCTGGAAATATAGGAGTTGGTTCTTTAACTTTAAATCAAAATACTACAGGAGGAAATAATACCGCAATAGGTATGCAGTCGCTTACAAAAAATACAACCGGAACTAATAATACTGCTAGTGGGCTTTTTGCATTGTTCGATAATACTACAGGAACACACAATACTGCAAATGGCTCAGAATCTTTAACTTTTAATACTAGTGGCGATTATAATACTGCTATTGGTACTAATGCATTATATTCTAATACATCTGGTTATAATAATACAGCAGTCGGTAGTAATGCTTTAGATAATGTTACAACGGGTCATAATAATACTGCAATTGGATATTTGGCTAAAGTCCCTTTTGGTAATGGAAGTAATCAAGTGCGTGTAGGTAATACTCTTATTGCTTATGCAGGAGTTCAAGTGGCTTGGGATGTAACTTCAGATAAACGTTGGAAAAATACCATTGAAGATTCTAATTTAGGATTAGATTTTATAAACACTTTACGTCCTGTGTCATATTTCAGAAATAATGATAAGACTAACAGAATTGAATATGGTTTTATTGCTCAAGAATTAAAACAAGCTTTACAAAGTTCTGGTGTTAAAAGTAAAAGTATCGTTTCTGAAGACAGTGAAGGTATGTTAAGTGTAAGATATAATGATTTGTTTTCTCCTATAGTTAAAGCTATACAACAGCAAAATGATGAAATTGAAACACTAAAAGCTGAAAACAAAACCTTGAAATTAAAACAGCAAGCTATTGAAAATGAACTTCTAGAAATCAAAAAACTATTATTGAATAAAAAATAACTAGCTTCAAGAATTTAATTTAAAAATTATAATAATATTAAGAAACACTTTCAATTAAAGGTCTTTAATTTGAGCTCTTATTTTTTTAATAAATAAAGAGCATATTATGACTAATAAAATGATTGGTATAGTTGGTGGTGTAGGCAGTTACGCAGGAATAGACTTAATTAAAAAGGTGTACGATTTAACCGAAGCAACTTCAGATCAAGACCATTTACCTGTGTCTATGTTATCTGTTCCTCACAAAATTATTGACAGAACAAAATATCTGTTAGGTGAAACCGAAACCAATCCTGGAATTGCAATTGCCGAAATTATTGCCTCATTAATTGCTAGTGGTTCATCAATCATTGGTATACCTTGTAATACAGCTCATGCTAAACCTATTTTAAGTTTAATTGAAAAGAGTATACCAGAATCTTGTGTTTTGGTTAATTTAATAGAAGAAGTAGGATTGCATATTTCTACAAAACATCCTGAAATTACAAAAGTTGGTGTTTTAGGTACAACAGGTACTATTTTAGCAAAAGTATATCCCGAAGTGTTATCTAAATACAATATTGAAGTTATTCAGCCATCAGAAGATATTCAAGATTTATTTGTACATCCATCAATATATGATACATCTTACGGTATAAAAGCATTTTCAAATCCCGTAAACGAAAAAGCAAAAGAAAACTTAAGTATGGCAGCAACATATTTATCAAGAAAAGGCGCCCAAGCTGTTATTTTAGGATGTACCGAAATTCCATTAGCCATCCAATACGAAAAGATTGAAGACAGTTTAATAATTGATGCTACAACAGTTTTGGCTAGTGCATTAATTAGGGAATCTAAAAAAATGGAATTAAGTAATTAAACTATTTAATATGGCTCTTTTGTTCAGAAACAGCATAAATGCCCCAATCTGCAATAGATTGCACTACAGGAATTAAAGTTTTACCAAAATCGGTTAACGAATATTCTACCTTTAAAGGTGGTTTAGAAGTGTATACCTTTCTTTTTACAATACCATCTTCTTCTAAAGTTTTTAATTGTAAACTCAATGTACGCTCTGTAACTGTTGGCATTTCTTTTCTTAATTCATTATATCGGAGTGTTTTATCAATTAAATGAAACATAATTACCGTTTTCCATTTTCCTCCAATAATTCCCATGGTTAAACTGGCACAACATGGATATTCCTTTCCTTTAAACGTATACATAATTATTTTTTAAGTATTAAATCTTTGGCTAAGATAGAATACTATACTTATTTATACAACTATACTTTTTATAGTAAATTTAACATTCAGCTGAATGTATTGATTTTGTTGGGTTTACAAACTTTTTAAGTGTAATATTTTATACTATCCTTTTTGACCGTTATTGTGAAAAATAGATACTACAATTACATTTGTACTATACTTTTTATAGTATAATTAATAATCAACTCAAAAAAACATATAATAATGAATACACCAAACATTGCACAAGAAGATATTTTAAACGCATTTAACTACAGACATGCTACTAAAGAATTTGATGCTACCAAAACATTAACTGATGAGCAAATCAATTTCATCTTAAAAACAGCGAATTTATCACCAAGTTCTTTTGGTTTTGAACCTTGGCATTTTATAGTGGTACAAGACAAAGATTTACGCGAACTTTTAAAACCTGTAGCTTGGGGAGCACCAGTAAAACTAGACACTGCAAGTCACTTTATTTTAGGTTTAGCAATGAAAGCGCCAATGGTAAAACACAATGCAGAATACATAGAACATATGATGAAAGACGTTAAGCAAATGCCAGAAGATGTTGTAGAAATGTATTCTAAATTTTACAGAGAGTTTCAAGAACGTGATTTTAACTTAGATTCAGATAAAAAATTATTCGATTGGTCATCAAAGCAAACGTATATTGCCTTAGGTAATATGATGACAGCTGCTGCTTTAACCGGAATCGATTCTTGTCCTATAGAAGGCTTTCATATTGAAGAAACTGAAGCTTTGTTAAGAGATAAGTTCGAAGTGGATACTGACAAATATGGAATTTCATTTATGGCTGCTTTTGGTTACAGAAAAGCAGATCCAGAATTCGGAAAATCAAGACGTAATTTTGAAGATATTGTAACATTTAAGTAAGCAACTCCTTCTAAAAACACAAAAAAATGAAAGCAATAGGATACAAAGAGAATTTACCAATTGAGAACGTAAAGTCTTTACAAGACATAACATTAGAAACTCCAAAAGCAACTGGAAGAGATATTCTTGTTGAAATTAAAGCGATTTCTGTAAATCCAGCAGATTACAAAGTGCGTGCAGGAATGCCAGCAGAAGGTGACAACTGGAAAGTTATTGGTTGGGATGCAACAGGTATTGTAAAAGAAGTTGGAGAAGATGTGACTCTTTTTAATGTTGGAGATGAAGTTTGGTATGCAGGAGATTTTACACGTCAAGGGAGTTATGCACAATTTCAAATTGTAGACGAGCGTATTGTTGGTAAAAAACCTTCAAGCCTATCCTATGCTGAAGCTGCTGCTTTACCGTTAACCACACTTACAGCTTACGAAATGCTGTTCGATAGGCTACAAGTTACTAAAGATGATGCTAGCAAATCCATTTTAGTTATTGGTGCTGCTGGTGGAGTTGGTTCTATCTTAGTACAATTAGCTAAAAAGCTGACAAAATTAAACATTATTGGTACTGCTTCTCGCAAAGAAACCACAGCTTGGTTAAAAGAATTGGGTGCAGATACTGTGATTAATCACAGAAATAAATTGAGCGAAGAGTTTGAAAAATACAACTTGGCTGCTCCAGAGTATGTAGTAAGTTTAAACGCTACAGAACATCATGTAGATGAAATTGTAAAACTGATTAAACCTCAAGGTAAATTCGGGTTTATTGACGATCCAAAATCGTTAAACGTCATGCCTTTTAAAGGAAAAGCAGTTTCTACACACATAGAGTTAATGTTCACACGCTCAATGTTTCAAACGGAAGATATGATAGAGCAACACCATATTTTGAACAAAGCTTCAGAATTAATTGACAACGGAACAATTAAAACTACTTTAGGTGAAAATTTCGGAACCATAAATGCTAAAAATCTTCGTAAAGCACATGCTTTCTTAGAGACAGAAAAAGCTAAAGGGAAAATTGTTTTAGAAGGATTTTAGATTTAGTAAATTTTATAAAAATGAAAAACATACTAACAGCAGCATTAACTATAATTATTTCTATAATTAGTAATACAGTTGATGCACAAGTAACAACTATAGATTCTGTAGCCACATCAAAAGTGCAACATTTTAATTTTGATGATATGGCATCGGAAACCATCGGAAAAGGCATAAAACGCAAATGGTTTCATGGTGAAAAAGGACAAATGACTATTTTTAATTTAGAAAAAGATGCGCATATTCCTTGGCATAAACATCCAAACGAACAAATTACTTACATAATGTCTGGTAAGGTTAAAATAAAAACCATTATAGATGGAAAAGAAACATTTGTAGAAGTTGGAGCAGGAGAAGTCATTGTTTTTCCTGAAAATGTACCACATGAGTTTTGGGCTTTAGAAGAAACCGTAGATTTAGATGTGCACGTTCCTGTTCGCCAGGATTGGTTGTCTAAAGAATTACCAGAGTATTTAAAGAAAACGAAAAAATAAAATTAATCAGTATTAAAACTGAAAATCAAACATCATGAAAAAAAATATTTTAATCGCATTAGCACTAATAGCAGGTATTTTTGCAACCGCGCAAACACCAACAACAGACAATATTAAGTCTATAAACGAAGTAGTAACTGTAGATACTGTAGAATGGGGCTGGTTAAATCCGTTACGAGGCGATAAAAGTCCAGCTGCAGGAAAACTTTGGGGAGACAGAACCAAAAACGAACCAGCAGGTTTTTTAGTAAAATTCAATAAAGGATTTTCTTCGCCAGCACACATTCACAACATTACGTATCGTGGTGTGGTCATTAAAGGTTTATTGCATAATGATGACGAACAAGCCGAAAAACAATGGCTACCAGCTGGATCTTATTGGCAGCAACCAGCAGGAGAAGCACATATTACTGCAGCAGATGGTGAAGAAAACATGGCTTTTTTAGACATACAGGAAGGACCATATTTAGTACAACCAACAGACGAAGCTTTTGATAATGGTGAACGACCAATTAATGTAGATAAAACCAATTTAGTATGGTTAAACGCTAATGATATAGAATGGGTTTCAGAAAAAAGTAATGTAGAAACTGCTTTTTTATGGGGAAGCCACGAAAATAATCAATTACGTGCTTCTTTAATAAAATTACCAGCTGGTTTTAAAGGAAAAATTAAAAATTTAAGTCCAAATTTTAGAGCTGTAGTTATTTCTGGAGGAATTTCACACCAGTTTTCTAAAAAAGAAGATAAAAAGGAATTAAACGCACCATCTTATTTTGGAGCAGAAGAAAATGCAACTTCCATAATTTCAGCAGAAAAAGAAACGGTTCTTTATATTAGAAGTAACGGTAATTTTGAAGTCAAGTAAAATGAAAAAGATAAGTTTACTACTAAGTTTAATCACTTCGGTTATGACAACACAAGCACAAAATACTTTAACGGAAGTAGAAACGTATGCAACCGTAGACCAAGCAGTAGGTAATATTGCTTTCACCAATGATGGCGAATTGGTTTATAGCCATCATCCATTTTTTGGACCAGAAATTAGAGTAGTAAAGTTTGACAAAAAGACAAACACAACTACACCTTTTCCAAATTTAGAATGGAACACACCACGAGACACCGACGATAATTATTTAAGTAATGTCTTAGGTATTCGTAATGATGAAAACGGCATTATTTGGATGATAGATATGGCACAGCGTAATAATGTAACGCCAAAAATTGTAGGTTGGAATACAAAAACGAATGCTTTAGAACGTATTTATTATTTACCAAAATCATCGGTTCCAAAAATTGCGCAACCTAATGATATGGTAGTCGATACCAAACATGGCTACTTTATAATTGCAGATGAAGGCATAGGAAATGGAGGAGATGGAAGTCAAGCTGCGTTTATAATTGTAGATATGAAAACGGGTAAAGCACGTCGTGTTTTAGAAGGTACACGAACAACTAAACCAGAAAACACACCAACAGTAATTAAAGGCAAACATTTAGCTGTTAACGGAAAAGATTTATTGGTTGGTAACGACGGAATTACAGCTGATAAAGATTTTGAATATATTTATTACGGTCCGTTAAACGGAACTAAAATCTACCGAATTAAAACGCTTGATTTAGTTAACGAAGCGTATACAGATGAAGATTTAGATTCTAAAATAGAAACCTATTCTAACAAACCAAATAATGGAGGAATGTCTATAGATAAAGATGGAAACATTTATTTAACTGCTTTAGAAAGCAACAGTGTTGCTGTTGTTTTGGCCAAAGATAAAAGTGTAAAAACAATGATTGCTGATGAAAATATGGTTTGGCCAGATGGTGTAAGCTATAATCATGTAGATGGTTACATGTATGTGTCAGCAGCACAGGTAAATAAAGGTGCTGTTTTTAACAATGGTAAAGATCAATCCACAAAACCATTTTACATTTTTAGATTTAAGCCTGTTGTTGACGGTGTTTCATTCAGATAATTTTAGTTGATTAATAGTTGAATCCCTAATTATTGATTAATAGCAAGAAGAAGTCACCATGTTGTGGCTTCTTCTATTTTAAATATTTAGTACCTTTAAAAAAAGATTTACATGCCAAGAACTATTATCGAAAATATCGTCATTGCGCAATACAAAGACCAAACATTTTTTGAGTTTTGTAAATACACTACTATTCGTTTTTTCGAAATTCTTTATTTTGAAAAAGGTACAGGAACCATAAAAATTAATGGTAAAACGGTAAATTACACACCAAATAGTGTGTTTGTTTTTATTCCAGATGATATTTATATCGTTAATGCAGAATCGGCTACAACTACAGTAGCTATAAAGTTTTTAAAGAGTTTTTTTAGAAAAACAAGTTCGCAAAACTCCAATCTTCCAGTAAACGATTGGTTTCGTAAAATTGAAGAAATTCTAAATAGCGAAAGTCACGAACTTCGTGAAATGCAATTTGAAACCGATGCAGACAGATCACATTTAGTATCCTTAATTAATATGGTGGCTACCGAATATTTAAACAAACAATCTTTCGATATTTTTATTATTGAAAATTCATTGTCTGTAATCCTTCATTTAATTGCCAGAAATATTCAGTTCATAAATACTTCAGATTCGGTAAAGGAAGTAAAGTCTTCAAAAATTCAACAAATCATCAATTATATTCATTCTAATATTTATAATTCCGAAGTATTATCTACCAAAAGTTTAGCTGAAGAATTTCATATGGCAGATAATTACATCAGCGAATATTTTAAAAAACATACCGATGTGTCGTTAAAAAAATACATCATTAATTATAAATTAAAATTAGTAGAAACAAGGTTGAAGTATACCGATTTGCAATATTCTGAAATTGCTGCAGAACTCAGTTTTACAGATTCTAGTCATTTAAACAAAACCTTTCAAGCCTATAAAGGCACAAGTTTAAGTGCTTTTAAAGCGAGTTTAGCCTAGTTTTTAGCTTAGTTTTTTACAAGAAACCTCTTTTTTTACTAATACCACTTTGTTTTCTACCAAATAAAAGCTTGGTGTCTATTTTAAATTTGCAGTGTAATTAATACACACACAATAATTTAAAACATGACATCATGAACTACAAGAACTTTCAAACATTTACCGCAACACAAAAAGGAGCAATATTAACCGTTGGCATTAACTTCGGACCAGTAAACGTACAGGGACAAGAAATGCTAGCAGATTTAAGCAGTCTTTGCTTACGATTGGAACGCGATAGAAGTGTAAAAGTTGTAGTTTTTGAATCGTCTAATCCAGGATATTGGGTTTGCCATTATGATACCGATTTATTAAAAGATTTATCTACAGAAGCTGTTCCAAGAAATGAAATTCAGCTATTAGACTTACAAGCTGTTTTAGAAAGATTAAGCAATGTACCACAAGCAACTATAGCAAAAATTGAAGGTTTTGCTCGTGGTGGCGGACACGAAATGGCATTAGCTTTAGATATGCGTTTTGCAGCCAGAGGAAAAGCCAAATTCATGCAAATGGAAGTAGGTATGGGCATTTTACCTTGTGGTGGTGGCGCATCACGTATGGCTAGACAAGCAGGTTTAGGAAAAGCATTAGAAATTATTTTAGGTGCTAGAGATTGGGATGCAGACGAAGCTGAAAAATTCGGAACCATAAACAAAGCTTTAAATGCAGATGAAATTGGTCCTTATGTGAATGCTTTGGCAGAACGTATTTCAAAATTTCCTGCAGATTCTATTGCAGCTAGCAAACGCGCAGTTTATGCGTCTATAGACTTATCAATAAAAGACGCTTTAAAAGAAGAAGCGTACCAATTGTTTCAAGCAACCAGTAAAACACCTGCAGTAAAACGTTTTCAATATGCAGATGATAATGGTGCTCAATTTGACCATAACAATCAAAAAAATTGGGAGCAAATGGTAATGGATATTCAAGCAGTAAATTAATAAAAAACAATAATTATAAATTAAAAAAGAAGATAGAAATGAAAGCAATGTTAATTAAAGAATACGGAGAAAATGGAAATTTCGAAGTTTCAGAAATAGCAAAACCAGAAGTAAAAGCGAATCACGTATTAGTAAAAATAGCAGCATCAAGCGTAAATACTATTGATACTATGATTAAAAATATGGGATCAGATTTACCATTATCACCAGCTGCTCCAGCGTTGTTAGGTATGGATTTTTCAGGAACTGTTGAAGCTGTTGGAGAAGGAGTAACAGGTTATGCTGTTGGAGATGAAGTCTATGGTTGTGCTGGCGGACTTGCAGATTTACCAGGAACTTTAACCGAATATATTGTTGCAGATAGTAATTTAATGGCGCATAAGCCAAAAGATTTAACCATGCGAGAAACTGCAGCTTTACCATTAGTAGCAATTACTGCTTACGAAGGTTTAACAAGAGCAGGAGTAAAAGCAGGACAAAAAGTATTGGTACATGGTGGTTCTGGAGGCGTTGGACACTTAGCTGTACAATTGGCTAAATATTTTGGTGCTGAAGTTTTTGCTACAGGTACAGGCGATAATCAAAAAGCTATTGTAGAAAAATTTGAAGCAACCTTTATAGATTTTAAAACGGAAAAAGTAGCAGATTATACCGCAAAATATACCAATGGTGGTTTTGATGTGGTTTTTGATACGGTTGGTGGTGCAAATCTTACCAATTCTATTGAATCAGTTGCTTTAAATGGACATATTTCTACTACAGTTTCATTATGTGAATTAGACTTAACGCCATTACATTTTAAAGGTGCATCCTTGCACGTAGTATTTATGTTAATCCCAATGTTGCATAATTTTAATAGAAATAAACACGGAAACATTTTAGAAACATTAGCTAAAATTTCAAACGAAGGACATTTAACACCAATTGTAGATGAAAATCAATTTTCATTAGAACAAGTTGGAGATGCTTATGCACATTTAGCAAGCGGAAAAGCTATTGGAAAAATAGTGGTAGAGCATTAAAAATAAATGGATTTTTTATAAATCCTTTTAAGTTGATTAGTAGTTAGAATGCCTCTTTTTTAGGGGCATTTTTCATTTACATACTGCAAACCTTGTTTTTTACTAAAACTACCATTTTTACTACCAAACACCATCTATCGTTTAGCCTTAATTTTGCTTAAAACAATTACAATAACAGTAGTTATTAATTAAAATATATAAATCATGAAAACAATAACAAATACAAATGCACTAGAACAAGCACGTGCACTTACACAACCAACTCGCGAAGCTTCATTAAAACGTGAACCTTCTGTATCTCATTTTTGGAATAGCAACAGAAAATTACTGGAAGAAGCATGGGCAACATGGGAAATGGAAAACAAAGACAATTTACTAATTCCTGATGAAACACTACTTGATCCAAAATTGCGAAAAGCAATAAATGACGCTTGGGAAAACCCAGAAAAAGAAAATGCTGTTGCCGATTTATGGGAAGAAATTATTCCAGGCGTTTATGTAGCACAATTTTTTGATCTTGAACGTTTAGCGGAATTCCGTAAGTATTTAGAAGATGCAGTAAATTCTGAAATCCCAAAACGTGCACCTTATGGTATTCAATTAAATCGTTATGGAATGATGTTAGATGAGCGTTCTGAAGGTCATTTAGCTGCACCAAGTTTCCAAGCCTTTTATAACGACATGATGGATCGTTATATGCGTCCAATTGCCCGTTTATTGCTTGGTACTTATGGTTACGATAACCAAACGTTTGGTTTTTCAATTCAATATAATCCAGATAAGGATAAAGATTTACATGCACACACAGATGCTTCAGCAGCGACTTTAAATATTAATATTAACTTACCTAATGAAGTATTTACAGGATCTGAAGTTGATTTCTATGATAAAGCTTCCGGAAAAACAGTGCAAACCATTTTTGAACCAGGAAAAGCAATCCTTCACAGAGGTAATGTGCCACATGCTACACATCCAATTACTAGTGGACAACGTAGTAACTTGGTAGTTTGGTTATACGGAGATCAAATGCAAATTCCTCGTGGTAGTACTAGTAGCTACGGAAATATCAGTAGTAACACAATCAAAGATGTTGCATTAGAAAGCGTTACAGCGCGCCAACGTTGGAGCTTACCAGATGGACCAAAAGATACAGCTGCACCGTTTTAAAAAGAATAAAAAATAGAATACATTGCAATAAAAGTAAAATGTCAGTTCAAGTGATTTTTCTTCAGAAGAATTTCTGAAGAAAAATAGTATCAAGAACTTCTCTCTAATTGACATTTCAATAAAACACAACAAAAATGAAAACCATATTAATCACAGGAAGTACAGACGGTATAGGAAAACTTACTGCTCTTAAACTAGCCAAAGAAGGCCATGAAGTATATGTTCATGGAAGAAGCAAAGCTAAAGTAGACAGCGTTATTGCCGAAATTAAAAATGCTTCAAACAACGAAAATATAAAAGGATTTGTTGCCGATTTTTCAGATTTAAATGCTGTAAAACAAATGGCAGCACAAATTAAAAATGAAGTATCAAGTTTAGATATTTTAATTAACAATGCAGGAGTTTTTAAAACATCTTCGGAAAAAACAAAAGACGGATTAGATATTAGAATGTCTGTTAATTATATAGCACCTTATATTTTAACGGAGTCTATTGTACCTGTTTTAGAAAAAGGTACAAATACAAGAATTGTTAATTTAAGTTCTGCAGCACAATCTACCGTTAAAAAAGGTATTTTAACAGGAGTTGTTTCTATTAACGCAAGTGATGCTTATGCACAAAGTAAATTGGCATTAACCATGTGGAGTTTTTATTTTGCAAAACAACATCCAAATATTACGACTATAGCTGTAAATCCAGGTTCTTTATTAAATACCAAAATGGCTAAAGAAGCTTACGGACAACATTGGTCTCCGGCAGAAAAAGGTGTAGATATTCTTTATGATTTGGCCATGTCTGAAGCAAATAAAAATGAGTCAGGCAAGTATTTTGATAATGATAAAGGTGGCTTTAGTAATGCACATCCAGATGCTTATGATGAGGCTAAAATTCAAACATTATTAGAGATTACAAGTAGTTTGGTTTAAAAGTTAAATTTAATTGTTAAATTATAGAAAATTAATTTTTTAGTTAAAAAGATATTCAAGTTCTTGCTAAATTAAATTTTAAATTAATGGATAACCTAATAACTTTCTCAATAGCAGTTTTTACTGCCTTTTTTGCGATAACAAATCCGATTTCTAATATGACGGTTTTTTTATCTTTAACGCAAGGTGCAGACAAAAAAACAAAGCATGACATTAACAGGCGATCAAATATTATAGCATTTGTTATTGTTGCAGTTTTTGTATTATTAGGAAAATATATTTTCGAGTTATTTAATATTAGTATTCCGGCATTTAAAATTACAGGAGGAATACTAATATTTTTTATTGGCTTTGATATGTTACAATCAAAACGTTCTAACGTAAAAAGCCTTAAACATGTTCATGTTGATGAGAATATTGCGGTTTCACCTTTAGCAATTCCTATTTTGGCAGGTCCAGGAACCATTGTTACTGCAATGAATTTTGTTGCCAATGTAGAAACTGTCCATATAATAATTGTAATTCTTATTTTTGGTTTAATGAGTTTACTAACGTATTTCACTTTTAGATTAAGTGATTTAATTGTTAGAATTGTAGGGAAAAATGTGATTTCTGTTATAGGAAAGATCATGGGTTTAATTATTGCTATTATTGGTACAGGAATGATTATAAACGGAATAAAACTTTCTTTTGATTTTATAACATAAACCTAATTTACTACTGTTAATATGAAAAAAATCCTAATTCTATTTGCGCATCCAAAACTTGAAAAATCCAGAGCTAATTTATCTTTAATTAATCATATTAATGATAAAGAAAATGTGACTGTTCATGATTTATACGAAGAGTATCCAGATTTTCATATCGACGTTCCTAGAGAGCAAAAATTATTAGAATCACATGATATAATTATATGGCATCATCCTTTTTATTGGTATAGTTGTCCGCCATTAATGAAACAATGGATTGATATGGTTTTAGAGTTTAATTGGGCTTATGGTCCAGAAGGTAATGCACTTCAAAATAAAACATGTTTAAATGCCATAACAACTGGAGGTTCTAAAGAAGTTTACTGTTCAGCCGGATATAATAGCTTTACTGTAAAACAATTTTTAAGACCTTTTGAGCAAACTGCTAATTTATGTGGAATGATTTATTATCCACCATTTGCAGTTATGGGAACACATAATCTTTCCGATGAAAAATTAAACGATTATAAAATTAATTATGGAAAATTAATCGATTTGCTTCAAAACAATTTAGCAATAAACGATTTTGAGAAAAAATCTTTTATTAACGATATACCACAACTTAAAAACTCTTAATTATATGACAGGAAGTTTACTTTTTGAAGCTATCATGTTTTTGCTTGGAGCCATTATTTGTGTCTCTATAGCAAAGCGATTAGGTTTAAGTTCGGTTATTGGTTACTTATTAGCAGGTGTATTAATTGGGCCTTATGTTTTAGGTTTTATTGGAGAAGAAGGCGAAGATATATTGCATTTTGCAGAATTTGGAGTCGTCATGATGCTGTTTCTTATTGGATTAGAAATTGAACCTAAAAATTTCTGGAACATGCGGAAAACCATACTTGGTATGGGAGGCATTCAAGTAGGAGGAACCATGTTGTTATCCTATTTGTTATTTACTTTTTTAGGTTACGATTGGGAAGTCGCTTTAGTGATTTCTATGGCTGTAGCATTATCATCTACAGCAATTGCTATGCAAACCATAAAAGAAAAAGGTTTGATGGAAACTACTTTTGGAACTTCGGCATTTTCCATTTTATTGTTTCAGGATATTATAGTGATTTTTATGATTGGTATAATGCCATTATTATCTAATTCTAATACAGAAACAGAAACCAATGGACATGCTGAGTCTGTTAGTCTAATTGAAAGTTTACCTTTAGGACTTCAAACAATAGCTATTATACTATCGGTTGTAGTAATTATTGCTTTAGGGCGTTATGTCATTGTACCAATGCTAAGAAAAGTTGCAAAAACAGATGTAAGAGAATTACTTATTGCTGCAGCGTTTTTAATTGTTTTTGGTATTTCATTTATTATGGAATTGGTAGGTATAAGTCCAGCTTTAGGTGCTTTTTTAGGTGGTGTAGTATTATCTAACAGTGAGTTTAAACACGAATTAGAAAGCACTCTAGAACCTTTTAAAAACTTACTATTAGGTTTGTTTTTTATGGCAGTTGGCGCTTCAATAAACTTTATAGTTATTGCCAAAAGTCCGCTTACTATTGGTGGTGTTTTAATTGCTATAATTATATTAAAAGCGGTAGTTTTATTTGTTACCGGTCGTGTATTTAATTTAAAATTAGACCAAAAACTGCTATTAACTTTTAGCTTATCACAAGTTGGAGAATTTGCTTTTGTATTGTTGTCTTTTGCTTTCGGTTTAAATATTTTAGAACAAGAGGAAATGGATATGCTGTTGGTAATTACAGCTTTAAGTATGGCTTTAACACCAATAATTAGTATTGTAAACGAGCGTTTTATTCTGCCTAAAGTTGGAACTAAAGAGTCTATTAAACGTCCAATGGATCATATTGCAAAATCGCAAAAAATAATTTTGGTTGGTTTTGGTAATTTTGGAAGTACGGTAGGTCGTTTTTTAAGATCGCATGGCGTAGAAGCTACTATTTTAGATCAAGATTCAAACCGAGTAGATTTTCTTCGGAAAATGGGATTTGAAGTGTATTATGGAGATGCTACACGTCTAGATTTATTAGAGTCTGCAGGTATTGCTGAAGCAAAAATAGTAATTATTGCTACTAATAGATTAAGTGTAACTAAGGCAATTACTAAAATTGTAAATGAAAAATATCCACACATCGAGCTCATGATTAGAACTAAAAACAGAGAAGATGCTTACGAGTTATTAAATCTTGGTCATGAAAATTTTTATCGTGAATCTTTGGATACTTCATTGGCATTAGCTAGTGATGTTTTACATAAATTAGGTTTTAGAAAATATACTTTAAAGCGACAAGTGAAAAACTTTATTAAGTATGACGAAACAAGTTTAAGGCGCTTAGCAAAAGCACCAAAACGCGATGAGGAATATATATTTAAAGCCAGAAAAGAGCTTAAAGAACAAGAAGAATTATTAGATGCAGACTTTAAAAGAGGTATTGTAGACTTTGACAATCATTGGGATAGTGACCATATTAGAAAAGCTTTAGAAAAATCTAATACAAAAATGTAATGCAAAAAAAAGTACCGCAAATTGTTTTCGATTCTAAAAAACCAAAAAATAGTGGTATTGAAATTTTGACCATTGAAGGTCTTGCCTCTCGTAAAACCGAAATTATAGACCATAATCCAGAAAAAGCACATCAGGTTGCTTTTCACATGATTGTTTTTTACACGCAGGGAGAAAGCAAACAATTGGTAGATTTTGTATGGCATCCTGTAAAGGAAAATACCATTATCCATCTGTCTAAAGGGCAAATAAATGCCTTTCAATTTACTAAAAAATTAAAGGGTTATATTTTATTATTTACGGAAGCTTATTTAAAAAAACAGATAAATAATTTACCAAAAAATGAATATTTAAGGTTGTTTAATACGCACTTATTTTCACCAAGTATTCAAGTGCCACAATATTCTAATATTACACGTTATTTTGATTTGTTTTATGAGGAGTATAACAATCATACAGAAGATTTAAATCAGCAAAACACCTATAAATCATTATATTCTATCATTTTCTCCAAGTTAGAAGGCTTAAAGCAATTCCAGCCTTTTCATTTAAAGCAATCTAAACAAGTTAATATCTTTTTAGATTTTAAAGCACTTCTAGAGCTTCATTTTAAAGCCAGTAGAAATGCAGATTTTTATGCTGAAAAACTTCATATTACTTACAAACATTTAAACACTATCTGTAAAGACATTCTTTCTATAACAGCAAAGCAATATATAGATAGTTTTATTATACTTGAAGCCAAAAGATTGCTTATAAATTCAGATATTAAAAGTTCAGAACTTGCGTATGATTTAGGTTTTCAAGAACCCACAAACTTTGTAAAATACTTCAAAAAACATACAGGTTTTACGCCAAACAACTTCAAAAAGAACTATTTGTAAGTTTAGGTTCGATATTTACCATTTTTGCACTCATATTTATCTCTATAGTAATTTTGTTAAAACTTAAATTTGTTTACATAAATACTTGTAAACAAGTAACATTTAAAAAATAGCAAAATCATGAAATATCTATTAATTCTATTAACAAGCTTAACCTTAACGAGTTTTGCAAAAAAGGAAAAAAACATAAAACCTTATGTTATTGAAGTAACAACTTATAAAATTAAAGCATCTGTAAGTCATGCGAATTTCTGGATTGAAGACGCAAAAGTAGATACTAATTACACAAGTAAACAACCTGGTTATATAAGTAGAGAAAGTGGTTACAATAAAGACACGAAAACATTTTTGGTAGTAGCTAAATGGAAAACAATGGAAGATGCAGAAGCTTCAATGGCTAAATTCATGAAAGATAAATCTGTAGCAGATTTTGCAAATATGATTGATGGAAGCACTATGAAAATGTCACGTTATTTAGTAAAATAAAGTAGTAATGATTGATTGATAGCAGTAGAAAAAGGTTGCCTATGGTAGCCTTTTCTATTTAAATTAATAAAGTGAAGTACTTAATAAATTAAAAAATTATGTCAGATATAAAAAAACATGCCCAAAGTGTGGCGCTAAAGCAAAATATAAAGTAAAAGGAGATATAGAATCTTTTGAAGCTGTACAAGATGATGAAGCCTTCAAAAAAATAGGGCAACTAAAAAAAGCAATGCAAAAATTTAAGGATAAAGCTGAAGCTCTAGAGAAAGAATTAGCCGAATTAAAATCTAAACTATGAATATAGCACAAAACAAAAAAAACGCTATCGCATTTTATAAAATGGCTTACGAAGGCAATCCAACAAAAGCAGTCGAGTTATATGTTGGAGACGAATATATACAGCATAACCCAATGGTTGCTGATGGTCCACAAGCATTTATAGATTATTTTAATCGTATGGAAAAAGAATATCCTGTTAAAACAATGGATTTTGTAAGAGCAGTTGCCGAAGACGATTTGGTAGCATTACATACACATCAAATCTGGCCAGATAACGACCAATATATAACCATGGATTTTTTTAGGTTTGATACCAATGGAAAAATTGTAGAACATTGGGATAGTATTCAGCAAATACCAGAAACATCTGCTAATAATAATACGATGTATTAAATAATTATATGAATATTATCAAAAAAAATTACGGTTGGATACTTGTCACCATTTTAGCTAGTTTACCATTATTGGTGGTTTTTAAAATGATAAACATTGAGTTTTCTAATGGTTTATCGTTTTCATTCGCAGAAAATGCAGTTGGAGAAGGACGTGCAACTGTAGAAATGTTATATCATGTTACAGGTGAGTTTGCTATACGTTGGATGACTGCAGTATTAACGTGTACACCTTTTTTTATAATATTTGGTGTAGCAAATCTTTTTGTAAGACAAGCTATGGGAATTGCCACAGCAGTATGGAGTTTATTACATTTTATATTTTTTATGGCTGCTGAAGGTTTTATGGAAACTTTCACACAGGTTAACTATGTGCTAGGATTTATAGCAATACTAATTTTAATTCCGTTGCTTTTAACATCTAATAGAAAAGCTATGAAGTTTCTAAAAAGTAATTGGAAAAAACTTCAACAATATGCATATGCTGCTATTTTACTGTCTTTAATACATGTTGCAATACTAGATAAAACATGGATTATTTATGCAGTTGTAGTTGGTTTGGGTTTTATAATTAGAATTCCTATAGTTAAGAATAAAATTTTAGAGAGTAGAAAAAACAGAACACATTAAACAATGAGTATAATAGAAAATATTCTAAAAAAAGTAGTGTTAGACCATGCTGTTTTAACCCAAAAGCAACAAATATCTCCTTCTGTTTATAAAGTGAGATTACAAAGTGAAAATTTTAAAACAATAACCTTTAAACCTGGCTATTTTTTACGCTTAGGCATTGGTATTGGTAATGATGATATTTCGTTTAAAGATAAAGTTAGAAGCTATTCTGTTTGGAATATTAATCAAACAGAAGGTTTTATAGACTTAGCAATTGTATAGTAGGAGCAGAGGAGAATAATGCTTTTAGTCCAGTTGTGCAAAGTAATAGGCAAACCGAAAAAGATATTCAAAACTCAGGTTTAGATTGGGTTATTGGAAGAAACGGAATTTATATTGAGCCAGATTTAGAATATATTGAAACCTATGTAAAAGAAGGTGAAATAAGAAATTGTGCAGGTGATGGAAAATGCACTTACACAAGTAGAACAGCGTTAGGTTTTGCTTATGCAAATATGCTAACCGAAGCTAAACATAGCCAGAAAATCTATAATTTAGTTGGAGAGGCAATTACCCAAACACAATTAGCTAATTATATAAATGAAGTTTACAACACCAATTTGGTTTATACACCGGTTTCTATTGATGCTTATAAAACGGAAAGAATAGCAGAGTTAGGTGATTTTATGGGTACAATAATAGCAGGTATTTACCAAGGTATTAGAAGTGGAGCAAACAACGTAACTTCAGATTTTGAAACAGCTTCAGGTAGAGCACATAAATCTGCCTTACAAATTATAAAAGACTTTAAAATTGCGAATTAAATAAGTAAAATATGTCCATTAATAGCATTTAAAAAAATCTTATTCAGAAGCATATAAAATCAAGCAAACGCCAATCATGATCCCTAATAATGGAACCATTTTTTTACGTTTGTTTTTCTCTTTAAAAACCAATCCGCCAATTACAACAGCAATTATAATTTGACTACGTTTTATGGCAGAAAGTAGCATAATTAATGCATCAGGATCTTGTAGTGCTTTAAAGTAAAAATAATCTGCAGATTGTAATAAAATACCAACAGCTATAATAGACCATCTAAAGGTAAATGCTTTACGTTTTTCGGCATAAGGAAACCACGTTATGGTTAAGATTGCCAATAAAATTATAATGGTGTATAAGCAAAACCAAAACTGTAAAGTTTGTGGATTTAAACTTAAATTCTGAATTAAAAATTTATCATATAATCCACTAGAAGCACCTAAAAAAGTAGCTCCAATAATGGCAAAAACCCATTTGTTGCGTTTAAAATTTATGCCTTCTTTTTTACCAATTCTAGAATATAATATCACAGAGAAAATAATAAGAAAAAATCCAATCCATTGGTAAGCATTTGGACTTTCTTTATAAATTAATATAGCACCAATAAACGTAAAAAATGGTCCCGCAGATCGTATAGGAGTTACAATTGTTATGGGTAAATGTTTTAAAGCCTGATAAGCTAACACCCAAGAACTAGCCATTATCATAGATTTTATAAAAATAAAACTATGTGTTTTTGCTGTAATATCTTGAAAATCGTAACCTTTTTCTAAAGCATATTCTGGATTAAATTTTGAAAACAAATAAAAACCAGCTATAAATAAAAATCCGCTAGAAACAGTTCCTAAAAGTACCGGAAACACTTCGTTTCCTTGTACTGCATGTTTTTTACATAGATTGTGTAATCCTAAAAAAAGTGCTGCTAATAAGCCTAAATACATCCACATGGCGCGAATATACTTTATTGTAGTGTTTTGTTTATATATCTATTTTCAAAATTTTTAAAAAAAACTAAAATCAAAACATTAACAAAATGTTAAAAAGAAACTATAATTAACAGATATAAAAATAATATTAACTCATATAATATTTAAAGTATTTGCTATCAAATAATATAATTAAATTAGAGATATACATACATATAACACTAATAATTACTTATAAATCATGGCAAAAAAATCAACAGGAAAACACTCCAAAACACAAAAGATAAAAGACCTTGAGGCAAATCGTGTAGATTACGATAATAGCGCGATGACAACTAACCAAGGTTTAAAAGTTAATGATACAAATAATTCATTAAAATCTGGCGAGCGTGGTTCAACATTACTCGAAGATTTTTTATTAAGAGAAAAAATTACACATTTCGATCACGAACGCATTCCAGAACGAATAGTTCATGCAAGAGGTAGTGGCGCTCATGGTTATTTTGAGCTTACAAAAAGTATAAAAAAATATAGTAAAGCAGGAATATTTAATGATACAGAACGTAAAACACCAGTATTTGCCCGTTTTTCTACTGTAGCAGGCTCTAAAGGTTCTCCAGATTTAGCTAGAGATGTTAGAGGTTTTGCTGTTAAGTTTTATACAGAAGAAGGTACTTGGGATTTAGTTGGTAATAATATGCCAATTTTCTTTATTCAAGATGCTATGAAATTTCCAGATTTAATTCACTCTGTAAAACCAGAACCAAATAATGAAATTCCTCAGGCAGCTTCTGCACACGATACATTTTACGATTTTGTTTCGCATACAACCGAAACTTTACACAATCATATTTGGGCAATGAGTGATCGTGCTATTCCTAGAAGTTTAAGGATGATGGAAGGTTTTGGTATTCATACTTTTAGATTGATAAACGATAAAAACGAATCACATTTTGTAAAATTTCATTGGAAACCAAAATTAGGTGCGCATTCTGTTACTTGGGATGAAGCGGTTAAGATAAATGGAGCTGATGCCGATTTCCATAGGCGTGATTTATGGGAAGCTATTGACGCTGGTCATTTTCCAGAATGGGAATTAGGTATTCAAGTTGTACCAGAAGCAGATGAGCATAAATTCGATTTTGACTTGTTAGACCCAACAAAATTAATTCCTGAAGAATTAGTACCTGTTGAAATTATAGGAAAAATGGTTTTAAATAGAAATCCAGATAACTTTTTTGCAGAAACAGAACAAGTCGCATTTTTACCAGGACATATTGTTCCAGGAATCGATTTTACAAACGATCCATTATTACAAGGTAGATTGTTTTCTTATCGAGATACGCAGTTGTCAAGATTAGGAACACCAAATTTTCATCAAATACCAATAAATAAGCCTATAACAAAAGTTCATAACAATGAGCGAGATGGGCATATGCAAATGGATATTCCTAAAGGTCAAGGCGCTTATTTCCCAAATACTTTAATGGGAGGTTGCCCACATCTTAATGCTATGGCAGATGGAGGTTTTACACATTATGAAGAGCGTATTGATGCTAAAAAAATAAGAGGTAGAAGCGAAAGTTTTAGCGATCATTTTTCTCAACCCGCTTTATTTTATAGAAGTTTATCAGATTGGGAAAAAGAACACGTTGCAGGTGCTTATTCTTTTGAGTTAGGAAAATGTACGCAAAAGCATATTAAAGAACGTATGTTGTGGCTTATTAATAAAATTAATAATGATTTAGCTCTAACTGTTGCTAAAAATTTAGGATTAGAAATACCAAAAAGTATTGAAGAGCCAATTAATCAAGCTATTGGTGCAGATGCAGATGTTGAAAAACACCAACCAGGCGATGCCAAAAACTATTTAGATAAAGATGAAGCACTAAGTCAGGCTAATACTAAATTTGATTCTATTGAAACAAGACAAATTGCAGTACTTGTTGCAAATGGTTTTGATATGAAAGCCTTTAAGAAAATGAAATCGCTTTTAGAAGATGAAGGTGCTATGCTTAAATTAATTGCTCCTCATGGAGGTACAGTAAAATGTAGTGAAGCTATGGATCACGAAGTTGATGCAGCAATTTCTACAACCGAAAGTGTTTTGTTTGATGCTATTTATATACCAGGAGGAAAAGATGCAATTAAAAAACTTATAGATACACCAAAGTATACCAAATTTTTAAACGAAGCATTTAAGCACTGTAAAGCTATTGCTGCAGATGATGAAGCTGAAGATTTAATAGATAATACTTTTATTAAAGATTATAAAGATGATGGTGCAGTATTTATTAACGAAAAGCCTAAAGCATTTAGAGATGCTATTGCTAAACATAGGTACTGGAAAAGGCGTGATGTTGCAGCTAAAGTTCCTGCATAACAATGTAAATATAAATAAAAAAGGCTGCTTATTTAAGCGGCCTTTTTTATTTAAATTACTAAACAATTACTCTGCTTTGCTTTTGTCGTATTTCATAAAAATATTAATCCAAATATTTCTAGATAATCTTAAAATTATAGGTAAGCAAAGAAGCATAAACAATACTAAAATAATGTAAGAAGTTAATAAAGACAGTTCTAAAACTATATATGAAAGAAATAAAGAAAAACCACCAAAAATTAAACCAACAGGATAGCTAACATACATTGCTCCAAAAAAGAAAGAGGGTTCAATCTGGTATTTTGTATTACAATGGCTGCATTGCTCTTCCATCGTTAAAGTACTAGTTACTTTGTATGGATTTTGTACAGAATACATACTTTCATTTTGACAAACAGGACAACTTCCTGTGAAAATACTGTTTATTTTCGTGCCTTTTAATAACTTCATAATCAATGATTTTAGTTAAAATACATTTTAAGTAAATTTTACTTTACAAAAGTAATATTATTTACGCCTTATTCTATTGTTTAAATGATGCGACTATTTGTATATTTAGGACATATTTAGCTTTTATGAAAAATCTACCTGTTTTAAGTATAAATCAATTTGAGCAGCAAGAAAGTCTTACTAATTTTTATAGCAACGATTTAAGTACACATTTAAAACAGAATGCTAAAATTGTACATAAATCACATAGCCATGATTTTTATCTATGTGTATGCTTTACTGCTGGAGAAGGTATTCATGAGATAGATTTTAACAGCTATAATATAGCCAAAGGCAGTGTGTTTTTTTTACGTCCAGGACAAACACATCGATGGCATTTTACAAGCCCAGCAAAAGGTTTTATTTTTTTTCATACTGCAGCTTTTTTTCAATTTCAGTTTACTAATATTAATTTAAATCAGTTTCCTTTTTATTTTTCATTAGAGAACCCACCAATGCTTCAGCTTGATGATTTTCAGTTAAATAGTGTTGTGTCTCATTTTAGTATTATTAATACTGAATATAAAGGAAAACTAGCTTATAAAAAAGAAAAAATAGCAAGTTTAATAAACTTGGCATATATAGATTTATCAAGATATTATACCGCAAATGTTTCAAAAAAAGATGTAGTCTCATCTTCATATTTAAGTATTTTAAAGGCTTTAGAATTAGAAATAGAATTACATTTTAAAGCAGAAAAAACGGTTCAGTTTTATGCAGATGCTTTAAATATTACGGCTAAACATTTAAATAGGGTAACAAGAGCGACAATTAATAAAACAACTTCAGAGTTTATTCTAGATCGAGTAATTTTAGAAGCAAAACGATTAATAGTTCATTCTAATAATTCATTATCTATAATTGCAGAATCTTTAGGTTATTTTGATTATGCGCATTTTTCTAAACTATTTAAGTCTAAGGTTGGTATAACTGCTTTAGCGTTTAAAAAGAAACACTCAGATTAAAAGTAAGTTTCCTCTATGTTTTTTTTGTCTTTAGAATTTGTCTCTGAAATGAATTTCATAAAAAGGTAAATAGATAAATAATGACAAATAAGAATAAGTATTGTAAAGGTTTTATTGTAGAAATAATACTCGTTAATAGGTGATAAGCCTATGTTAAATAAAGATGCTATACCCGAAGCGAAAATAATAATAGTATTATCGTAATTATTATTTAGGTATATTCTAGAAAATATTACAACGTAGATAAATAAGCTGGAAGCGCATAAAAACACATAAATTACGCTATAATTTGGGATATGATTTAAAATTAAGTCTATTACAGAAAATATAATATAACCAATTAGTAGGCAGCCAATTAAAACAGATAAAGACAATATTTTTTTTATGTTACTTTTATTTAAATACTTTTTTAAAATTAAACTATAAATTATTAAATAAAAGCAGGTTAACATTGTTATTAAAACAAAATATTTTTGAAAAGAATAAAACGTAAGAAAATTTATAGCTATCAGTGCAAATAAAGCGATTACAAATAACAAGTTTGCCTTTTGTTTTGTGACACTTAAGTATTTTACTAAAATAGTAAATACTACTATTGGAGAAATATAAAGCAATTTCTCTCGTTCCATAGTAAAACTCATTATAATACTAGTTAAAAATGATATTAAAAACAAAACATCAAATATGTTTATCTTTTTTAAAAACAGAAAAGCGTTTGTATTTTTTCTAGTCATTTTAGTTAACTTATTTAATTAAATGATATGTTTTATTACATGTGTATTTTAAATTTACGAAACTATAATTTAAGAAATTAATATTTGATGCTTTATTGTGTGATAACAATCATTTTGTAGTTAATAGATTACAAAACAACCTTTTTAAAGTTTGTTTTTAAAATTATATACTAATTAGATAGTTTTTCTGAAACATTTTATCGTAAATATCCTTGCTAAACATGTACAGTTGTGCTGGTCTTTTTGAGACGCCTACTTGTTTTTCGTCTAAAGCAATAATATATTTTTTATTAATTAATTTTCTTCTAAAATTTCTGTTATCTATTTCTATTCCTAAAATAGATTCGTATAAATCTTGTACATCATTAATTGTAAATTTATCTGGTAACAATTTAAAGATAATAGGTTCAGAGAGGCATTTTTCTTTTAAATCCTCATAAGCTTCTTTAATAATTTTATTGTGGTCAAATCCTAACTCGGGTAAATTATTTAAAGGAAACCATCTAGCATTATTCATGTTGCTTTCAATATCAACATCTTCTGTATTTAATAAAAAATAATAAGCAACAGTAACAGTTCTAGTATCAAACTCTTCATTTTTAATCCAAAGTAAATCTTTTTCATTTGTTAAACGATCTGGGTTACCAAAAGCTTTAAATTGTTTTTTATATTGGTTTGTTAAGCCTGTTAACTCTTTTAAAACTCTAGTTGCAGTATCATCTAAAGTTTCGTGATTGTACATGTGGTATCCAGTTAAAACATAATCATCAACCAAAACTTTCCCTTCATTTTCTAAGTGTCTTTTTATTAATAAAATATTTAAAGATTTTGTAGTTGTATCATATCCAAAAACAACACAATCTACAGAGATATTTAATATTTTTTCAAGCTTCATAATCTAATTTTATTTATTAAACGTCATATTTACATTAGCAATAATAGTGTTTTTATTTAAGTTTTATGTAATAAAAAATCAATTTAGAACACATAAATGTTAAAATAACATATTTTTATTGAGTATTTTTTGGTTTTTATTTGATTTTTGTAATACATTTGAAAAATAAACGTAAAAATGACGTTTGTTATCGCATTAATCTTTAACTATTTAAAAATGAATCGAAAATCAAAAAACATTACACTCGTTTTATTTCTATTAGTTTCTTGCATTTTTAATCCACTAAGTGCTCAAGAAAATAATACTAAAGAAAGTTATTCGCCATTTAGTTTAAGTGCTCATTTAAAAAATATGCATACTTGGCATGGATTTGTTGTGCATCCTGGAGCGATGTTGGCAAGTAGTTTGGAATATAATACTAAAAACAAAAAATTCACTTTTGGTTTTTGGGGAGGCGCAAGTTTTTCATCTGTAGATGTAAAAAATATAGAAACAGGCGAAAACGAAAGTGCTTACTATAAAGAAGTTTCAATTTATACAAAATATCGTTTTTCAGATAAATTTTTTATTGAAGCTGTTACACATAATAATTATACAGGAGTAGAAGAAAGAGGTGATGAGTTAAGTTACTGGAGCTACGATAAAACACAAGGTTATAACTTTGTCGATCTAAATTTTGGTTACAACATAACACCTAATACCTTATTGTATTTTGCTACAATTATTGGTGGTGGATCTGGAGATTACGAAGTGCAAGATAATGGCGATTTAAAAGATTCATGGACACATTATTTTGAAGTAAATAGTAAAGTTTGGCAAAATAAAAATTCTAGTTTGTCATTATTTGCTGGTGGCGCTTGGTCTTTTATTACAGATAAAACATTTTATACAGAAGGTACAGGAAATATTATTAACGTAGGCGCTACTTATAATAAAAAGTTTGAAGTTTTAAAACACACTATTCCAGTAGATGTTACATTAATGTGGAATCCTGAACAAGAAAAAACAGTAATTCAGTTAGATGTTGCCTTGTTTTAATATATAAAAAATACACTTAACTTTAATAGCGTGTAACCATTAAACTTAAAATTATGAAAACAAAATCTTCAATAATCAATTTTAAAAAATTGTGTTTTCCAATACTAGTGCTTTTATTGTGTTTTAATTTCTTTAGTTGTGCAGAGCAATTAAACGAGGTAGAAACTTCAACTAATACTTCAGAAGAAACAGGAGATATTTTTGAGAGTAAAATAGATTTAACTAGCAAAAAAATTGGTTACTGTTCACCATCATTAAACGCTCCTTATTACCAGGCTTTATGGAATAGTATAAAAACTACTACAGAAAAAAACGGAATGCAATTTTTATCTGCAGATGGTCAAGGCGATATTAACAAACAAATTGCAGCTGTAGAAGATTTAATTACAAAAGGAGTGGATGCATTATTGCTAAATCCTAAAGATCCTGATGCTTTGGTTGGTGTTACTAAAATTGCAAAAGCTGCAGGAATACCTGTTTTTATTATTGATAGTTCTATTAGTCCTGAAGCAGAATTTGTTACCACCATACAATCTAACAATTTAGCAAATGGCGAATTGGCAGGAGAATGGCTAGCTAAAAAGTTTGGAAGCAAACCAATGAACATCGCTTTATTAAGCGGAAATGCAGGAAACCCAGTGGGTCGCACTCGTAAACAAGGTTTATTACAAGGAATTACAGAAGAACAATTACGTACTCAAGGAAAAATTAATTTAAATGTAAAAACACAAGCGTATACCGAGTGGTCTTATGCGGGAGGATTGCAGGCAATGGAAGATATTTTAGTTGCGCATCCCGATGTTAATGTAGTGATTACAGAATCGGATGTTTGTGTATTAGGTGCTATTAAAGCGATTGCACAAGCTGGTAAAACAGATGATATTTTAATTGTTGCTGGTGCAGACGGACAAAAAGAAGCGATTAAATATATCATGGAAACCGATTTTTATGGTTGTACAGCAATGAATAGTCCTGTGCAAATTGGTAAAAATGCAGTGCAATATGCAATTGAATACATGAATGGTAAAACCGATTTTGATAAAAAATCATACACAGCACCTTTATTAATTACCAAAGAGAATGCAGCTAAGTACTACAATCCAAACGCGATATTTTAATCTAATCTAAGAGATATGAAAAACTCAGCAAGCGAATATCGTCTAGAAATGTCAGGAATTTCCAAAAGTTTTGGTGTTGTTTCTGTACTTAAAGACGTAAACTTAAAAGTTAAAGCAGGAGAAATTCATGCTTTATTAGGTGAAAATGGAGCTGGTAAATCTACTTTAATTAAAATTTTAAGTGGTGTACACCAAAAAGATACAGGTACTGTAATTTTAGATGGCGAAGAAATAACACCAAAAAACACACATGAAGGTCAGGTTTTAGGTATTAATGTAGTCTATCAAGAATTGTCTTTAGTGAATGACTTATCGGTTGCAGAAAATATTTATTTACACAAATTAGGTGCCAGTAAATCTTGGATGAACTGGAAAGGATTAATTAAAGATGCTCAAGAGTTATTAGATTCTTTAGACTTTAAAATTGATGCTTCTGCTAAAGTTAAAAATTTAAGTATCGTTCAAAAACAAGTAGTTGAAATTGCGAAAGCCATTTCAGAAGATACTAAAATTTTAGTCTTAGATGAGCCTACAACTGTCTTCGATCCTAAAGATGTAAAAAAACTGTTTCAAATTCTTTTCAGATTAAAAGAACAAGGTGTTTCTATAATTTATATATCGCATCACTTAGATGAAATTTTCAAAATAGCAGATACTGTAACTGTACTTAGAGATGGTGTTGATACTGGTAGTATGCCTATTTCTGAAACGGATAAAGATGGCGTAATTCACTTAATGATTGGTCGTGAACTTAAAGATTTATATCCAAAAAGAGATATTAAAATTGGAGAGATTCCAATCTTTCAAGTTAAAAATTTAACTGCTAAGGAAACCATGGTTAATGATGTTTCTTTCAATGTAAAACCTGGTGAAGTATTAGGTATTGCTGGTTTAGGCGGAAGCGGAAGAACAGAAACTGCTAAATTAATTTTTGGTGCAGATAAAAAGAAATCTGGGACTTTAATTTTAGAAGGTAAAGAGATTAAAACAAACTCTCCTGTAGATGCTGCAGGTTATCAAATTGGTTTTGTTTCCGAAGATAGAAAAGAAGAAGGTGTGTTTTTACCACTATCTATTAGAAGAAATATTAGTGTAACAAGTTTTAGTTCCATTTCAAGTAAACTAGGTTTCATAAACATTGAAAACGAATACAAAAAGGTCTTAGGTTTAATTGAGAAGTTAAACATCAAAACACCAAATTCTGAGGTAAATGTAAAAAATCTTAGTGGTGGTAATCAGCAAAAAGTAGCTCTAGCAAAATGGTTGAGCATTGATAGTAAAGTCATTTTTATTGATGAACCAACTAGAGGCGTAGATGTAGGTGCAAAAATTGAAATCTACAACCTTATTAATGAGGTTGCAAAAAAAGGTGTTGGTGTTGTAGTAATATCTTCCGATATGCCAGAAATTATGGGTATTTCAGATCGTATTTTGGTAATGCATGAAGGTACTGTTTATGGCGAATTGCAAAAAGAACAATTTTCAGAAGAAAACATTTTACGTTACTCCATTGGAGAAGCATTAAAACAATATAATTAAACTAATTAAACTTTTACGTTATGGCTTTAACATTAAAACAACAGCTTAGTTCTCCTGGAGGAATACTTAAGTTTTTAGTCAAGTATAATACTATATTCATTTTTATATTATTAGTGATTTTTTCAGCACTAATTTCCGATGTGTTTTTTACTTCTGTAAACCTTTCAAACTTATTAAAACAAGTTTCTGGTATTGGTATTATTAGCATTGGTATGCTCATCGTAATACTTACAGGTGGTATTGATTTATCGGTTGGGTCTATGGTAGCATTATTAGCTGTCGCTTTTGCCATTTTAGTCAATATTTTTGCTTTACCATTAGCCATTTTAATGACTATAGTTATTGGGTTTGGTTTAGGAAGCATTTCTGGTTACTTAGTTGCTTATCAAAAAATGGCACCTTTTGTGGCTACTTTAGCATTAATGACTATTGCTAGAGGTATGAGTTTTATCTATTCTAAAGGTTCTCCAGTTACATTCACAACCGTTGGCGGAAAATTTATGTCAGACTTCGCAAACAACTCAACTTTAGGTATTCCTAACATTGCAATCGTATTTTTTATCATCGTCATCTGCACAATGGTTATGCTACGTTATAACGTTTTTGGACGATTAATAATCGCTATTGGTAGTAATGAAGAAGCGTCTCGTTTATCCGGAATTAAAGTCAATAAATATAAATTTTTAGTCTATGCCATTTCTGGTGCTTTAGCGGCAACTGCTGCTATTATTGTGGCTTCTAGAACCAACTTAGGATCTCCAAACATGGGAATGGCTTGGGAGCTAGACGCTATTGCTGCTGTAGTTATTGGTGGAGCAAGTTTAAATGGAGGAAAAGGTACTGCAATAAATACCTTAATGGGTGTGCTTATTTTAGGATTAATAGGAAACATTTTAAACTTATTAAATGTGCCTTCATATCCACAACAAGTGGTTAAAGGTGCTATCATCATTTTCGCAGTATTATTACAAAGATTCGAAAGCAAATAAATATATATTCTGTAATGGAAAATTTAAAATTAAATACTAAAAACCTTTCTGCAATTGGAGAACGAATTGCAATACCAAAGTATAGTAGATCTGATATTAAAACAGGAATCGTACATGTTGGTATTGGCGGATTTCATAGAGCGCATGAAGCTTTTTATACCGATCAACTATTACAAGACGAAAGCGTAAAAGATTGGGGAATTTGTGGTGTGGCTTTATTAGATTTTGATACTAAAATCTATAACACATTAAAGGAACAAGATGGTTTGTATACATTAATTGTTAAAGAATTGGATGGCACACATACCAAACGTGTTATTGGTGCGATAACAGAATGTCTTTTTGCTCCAGAAAATCCAACAACTGTCATTGAAAAAATGGCAAGTCCAGAGGTTAAAATTATCACTTTAACCATTACGGAAGGTGGTTATAATTATAATGAAGCTACCAAGCAATTTGATTTTACAAATCCGTTAATTACTCACGATTTAGAACATCCTAATACTCCAAAAACGGTTTTTGGTTACCTAACACAAGCTTTAAAATTAAGGCAAGAACGTAAGTTGAAAGGCGTTACTATTCAGTCTTGTGATAATATTCAAGGTAATGGTCACATGACGCAAAATATGCTATTAAGCTATGTGTCTAAAGCTGAGCCATCTTTAATAGATTGGATTAACGAAAACGTTTCTTTTCCAAATGCAATGGTAGACAGAATTACACCTGTAACTACAGCAGAAGATATTGCACATTTAAAAGACACTTCTGGTATAAATGATGCTTGGCCAGTAGTTTGCGAACCTTTTAAACAATGGGTTATTGAAGATCATTTTATTGCAGGAAGACCAGCTTGGGAAAACGTAGGAGCACAGTTTGTTGAAGATGTTGTGCCTTATGAAAAAATGAAGCTAAGTTTATTAAATGCAGGACATTCAGTATTAGGGATTTTAGGTGCATTAATGGGTTACAATACCATTGATGAAGCGGTTAATAATCCAAATATTAGACTCTTTTTAAAGCATTATATGGATGAAGAAGTAACACCAACTTTAGGAGATTTAGAAGGTGTGGACTTAGATGCTTATAAAAAATCGTTGTTGGAGCGCTTCGGAAATATAAATATTAAAGATCAAATTGATCGTATTTGTTCGGAAACTTCAGCAAAATATCCAATTTTCATTTTACCAACTATTCAATCACAATTAGAAAATAATGGTGCTATTCAATTGGCTGCATTTGTAACAGCTGCTTGGGCAATTTATAGTTTGGGTACTAACGAAAATGGAGACACTTTAAACATAAAAGATGTTCTTAAAAAGGAGTTAAGCGAAAAAGCTAAAGAAGCAAAACAAAATCCGATTGCATTTTTGGATATGGAGTCTGTTTTCGGTTCGTTAAAACAAAATCAATTGTTTTCTGAAATGTTTAAGAAAGCTTATGAAACAATTGAAAATAAAGGCATAGAAAAAAGTATAATTGAAATTAATAGTAATTATTAAAAAGTAATTAGTATGAAAAATATAGTTTGTTTTGGAGAAGTGCTGTGGGACGTTTTTCCTACTCATAAAAAAATAGGTGGAGCACCTTTAAATGTAGCTTTACGCTTAAAATCTTTAGAAAATTATGTGTCTATTATAAGTAAAATAGGCAAAGATAATAATGGTCAAAAAATACTATTTCATATAGTTGATAATGATATAAATACCGAGAATTTACAGATAGATAAAAATTTAAAATCTGGAGAAGTGAAAGTGACTTTAGATAATCAAGGTTCTGCATCTTATAAAATTGAGTCACCAAGAGCTTGGGATAATATTGAATTAACCGAAACAGCAATAAAATCTACTAAAAATGCTGATGCCTTTATTTATGGGAGCTTAATAACCAGAAATAAAACATCTAAAGAAACATTGTTTGAACTCTTAAAATTTGCAAAGTATAAAATTTTTGATGTTAATCTTAGAGCTCCTTTTTATTCTACGGAAATTTTAAATCATTTAATGAATGAAGCCGATTTTATAAAATTTAATGATGACGAATTATTTGAGATTTGTAAAAGTTTAAATTATGAATCTGAAACAATTGAAGATTATATAAAATTTATAGCAGTACAAACAAAAACGAAATCTATTTGCGTTACAAAAGGAAATGAAGGTGCAATTTTATATTGTAATAACACATTTTATTATAATGATGGTTATGCAGTAAAAGTGATTGATACCGTTGGTGCCGGTGATTCTTTTTTAGCAACTTTAATAAATAAATTATTAAATAAAGACAAGCCTCAAGAAGCAATAAATTATGCTTGTGCAGTTGGTGCGTTAGTAGCCGCAAGTGAAGGAGCAAACCCAATAATAAATAGAGAACAAATCACAAAATTTATTAGTTCTAGTAAAGTTATGTGTGATAAATAGTTGATTAATAGCAATTCAATTATGATAAGTGCTATAACTTGTTTTAGCACTTTATTTAACAAAAAAGGTTGTCCTATTTTAGGACAACCTTTTTTATAAGTACAATGTTTAAAGTTTATTTTAAACTCTCTAATAACTTTTCTGCCACTAACTCAGACGATGCTGGATTTTGACCAGTAATTAAATTACCATCTTGAATAGCGTAAGCTGCCCAATCTTCTTTTTTAGAGTAGATTCCTCCGTTTTCATTTAGCATATCTTCTACTAAAAACGGAACAACTTCTGTTAAACCAACAGCAGCTTCTTCAGAGTTTGTGAACCCTGTTACTTTTTTACCTTTTACTAAAGGCTCTCCATCTGTTCCTTTTACACCTTTTAATGCAGCAGGTGCGTGGCATACAAATGCTACAGGTTTATCTTGAGCATTAAATTTTTCAATTAAAGCAATTGACGTTTCATCGTTCGCTAAATCCCATAATGGTCCGTGACCTCCTGGATAAAATACAGCATCAAAATCATCTGCTTTTAAATCGGCTAATTTATGTGTATTTGCAATTAACGCTTTAGCTTCTTCATCTTTATTGTAACGCTCAGTATCTTCTGTTGCAGCATCTGGTGAGTCACTACTTGGATCTATTGGTGCAGCACCACCATTTGGTGTTGCAATAGTGATTTTAGCACCTTTGTCTAATAATGTGTAATATGGATTTGCAAATTCTTCAACCCAAAATCCTGTTTTCTTTCCTGTGTCTCCTAATTTATCGTGAGATGTTAATACAAATAATACGTTCATATCTTTTTCTTTTTTTGTTTCTGTTTTTTCTTCTGAAACGCTTTCAGAAGGTGTTTCTTTTGTTTGATCTTTACAACTTGAAGCTGTAATAATGGTTAGCGCTAAGGCTACCGTTTTTATTATTTTCATTTAAATAATTATAAATTTAGTAGGCCATTTTTACTATTTTCTCTGCATCTTCTGGCATTAAAGCTTGACGCTCACCAAGTTTCCAACCTCTAGCTTTAAAACGTTTGGCAACTTCTTCCGCAGTTCCTTCGTACTCTTTTGTATAGTCTGATAATTTAGTATCAATACCTAATTCATGGAAAAAAGCTTCGGTTTTAGCAATAGCTTCATAGGCTTTATCGTCTGTGCTACCTTCAGTAATATTCCAAACACGTTCACCATATTGTGCTAATTTTTCTTTTTTAGCTTCAAAATTATATTTGTAATGACTTGGTGTTATTACAGCCAAAGTACGTGCGTGATCTATTCCAAATAAAGCTGTTAACTCGTGACCCATCATATGGATTGCCCAATCTCCAGGAACTCCTTTTTGAATAAGTCCGTTTAAAGCCATAGTACAACTCCACATAAAGTTAGATGCTGCTTGGTAATTTGTAGGATCTTTTAATACTGTTGGTGCAACTTCTACTAATGTTTGTAATATACTTTCTGCAAAGCGATCTTGTAATAATGCGCCAATTGGATACGTCATGTATTGCTCTAAAACGTGTGTAAAGGCATCGGTTAATCCGTTTGCTAATTGACGTTCTGGAATAGAGGTAATCACTTGAGGATCTAATATTGAAAACACTGGAAATAAACCAGGTCCACCCATTGCTAATTTCTCTTTAGTTTCTTCACGTGTAATAACGGCTCCAGAATTCATTTCAGATCCTGTTGCAGGTAAGGTTAAAACGGTTCCAAAAGGCATGCCTTTTTCTGTTCTAATATTTTTGGTTAAAATATCCCAAGGTGTATCACCATCGTAAACTGCTGCTGCAGATAAAAATTTAGTTCCGTCAATTACAGATCCACCACCAACTGCTAGTAAATACGTAATGTTTTCATCTTTTATTACTTTTAAAGCTTCCATTAGTTTAGCGTATTCTGGATTTGCAGGAATACCTCCAAACTCAGTCACATCAACGTCTGCTAAAGCGGTTTTTACTTGGTCGTAAATTCCGTTTTTCTTAATACTTCCGCCTCCATAAAGCAGTAATACTTTAGCATCTGCAGGAATTTCTTCCTTTACTTTTTCTATTGTGTCCTTTCCAAAAATAATTTTGGTTGGGTTTTTAAAATCAAAATTGTTCATTTTCTTTTTCGGTTTTACTTGTTATATTTTTACTATCATTTTTCCTTTGTTTTTACCTTCAAATAAATCGATAAAAGCTTGAGGAATATTATCAAAACCATCAACGATAGTTTCGGTATAGGTTAATTTGTCTTCAGCTAACCAACCTGCTAATTTTTGCATGGCTTCTGGGAATTTTTCAGCAAAATTGCTTACTATAAATCCTTGCATTAATGCACTGTTTTTAACTAAAAATGGTTGTACGCTTATGCTTTTAGGTAATTCAGTTTCATTATAAACCGAAATGGCACCACAAATAATAATTCGTGCAAATTGATTAATACTAAATAAAACAGCATCAGAAATTGGTCCGCCAACATTATCAAAATACACATCTACACCATTTGGTGCAGCTTCTGCAATTGCAGATTTCATGTCTTCTGTGGTGTTGTAATTGATACCTTCATCAAAACCGAATTTACTTTTTAGCATTTCGATTTTCTCATCTGTACCAGCAATACCAATAACGCGTAAGCCTAGTATTTTTGCTATCTGTCCAACAACGCTACCAACAGCTCCTGCTGCTCCAGAAACCACAATAGTTTCGCCTTCTTTAGGTTTTCCTATTTCGGTTAAACCTAAATAGGCTGTTAAACCTGTCATTCCTAAAATACCTAAATAGGCACTTAAAGGTGCTTTTTCTGGATCTACTTTATTTAAGCCTTCGCCATTAGACACTTGTTGTGTAGACCAGTTTAGCATACCAGAAACGTAATCTCCAACTTGAAATTTATCGTTTTTAGACGCTGTAACTTTAGCCACAACACCAGAGTGTACAGGTTCGTTTAACTTAAAAGGTTCAACGTAAGATTTTGCATCACTCATGCGTCCTCTTAAATAAGGATCTACAGAAACATAAGCAGCTTCTAATAAAATCTCACCATCAGCTATTGTTAATGTTTTATCTTTTTCTACAAATTCAAAGTTTGAAAGTGTAGGTTTTCCTTCGGGTCTACTATTTAATAATATGGTTTTCATTTTAATTCTTTTTTAATCTATAATTGTTACTAAATCTTCCATTGGTTTTCTAACTTTTACTAAGTCTGAAAGCCAATCTTCTTCTGTTTTTCTATATCCTATTGGTAGTAATACAGCGCTTCTTAAGCCTTTTGCGCGAAGTCCTAAAATTTGATCTACAGCTTCTGCATCAAAACCTTCCATTGGTGTGGCATCCACACCTTCGTAAGCAGCAGCAACAATAGCATGAGCAAAGGCAATGTATGCTTGTTTTGCTGCATGATTAAAGTTTTCTTCTTCGTCTTTTTGAGGATACGAGTTTAATAGTTGCTGGCGGTAGTTTTCCCAACCTTCGTTTTTAAATCCTCGAATATCGTTTGTTAAATCGAACATATAATTAATACGCTCTTTAGTATAGGTATCCCAAGCAGCAAAAATGAATAGGTGAGAGCAGTCTGTAATCACAGATTGATTCCAACCAACTTCTCTTATTTTTTCTTTAATCTCTTTATTTTTTATAACTATAATTTCAAAAGGTTGTAATCCTGATGACGTAGGCGCTAAACGTGCAGCTTCTAAAATGCGTTCTATTTTATCTTCTGGCACAGTTTCACCATTCATAGCTTTTGTTGCGTATCTCCAATTTAATTTGTCTAGTAATTCCATATTTTTTTAGTTGTTTTTTGTAATTCGTTTTATATCTGTTGAAGTAATAATGACTTCGGCATGATTTTCACTATTAGCCAGATTTATCATGGCTTGAGCCATTTTTTCAGGATCTGTGATTTTATATTTTTTTAATTTTCCGAAGAATAAAGGCTGAATAACTTTAAATACAGCTTTACCAATAGCTTCTAGCGTGCGACTTTCTTCGCGATCACCACCAATTAATGAAGGTTGAAAAATGAACGTTTTCTTTATGTTTTGTTTTAAAACATCACGTTCCATTTCACCTTTTGTTTTGTTGTAAAATACGCTACTGTTTGCATCTGCACCTAAAGCCGAAATGACTAAAAACGTTTCAACACCATTAGCCTTTGCTAATTTTGCAGCAGAAACCGGAATGCCATAATCTATTTTTTTGTACAAGTCTTTATCTGGAGTTTTGGCTTTGGTTGTACCAATACAACAGAAAACATGGTCGCCAGTAAAATCGTTTTTAAACTGTTCTATTTCTAATAAATCACCAATGTATTGCGTGACTTTATTTGGTAAGTCTTCTATTTTTGAACGCGAAAATAACTTGATACTTTCGTAACGCTCATCATTAATAAGTTGGTCTAACAATAAACCACCTGTTAATCCTGATGCGCCTAATATAATTGCTGTTTTTTTCATGTTATTGGCATACTTTAATACTGCTCCATGCAGATTGATAGGCTTCTTCTAAATGTGCTTTATCTAATGTAAAAACACCACGTTTTTGGATAATCATTAAAAACGATAACGGATTTATAGCATAAGCATATAGTAAATAGTCTGATAATGGTTTTATAATGCCTTCTTGTCTGCCACGTTCCCAAAGGTCGAGTAGTGGTTGCAAGTGTTTAATACCTTCTTGTCTGCTTTGTTCATCAATCATTGGAGTGTTATCACATTGTGCTAAAAACATCGCATTTTCACTTTCTTTAAGTTTAAAGTCTGCAATACGATTCCAAATCAATTTAAAACCTGCTTCAACCGGCATTGTTTCATCATAAGTTGCAAAGGCGTATTTTGTGTATTCGGCTTTAACTTCAACGTAAGTCTTATTAACTAGGTCTTGTTTATTTTCAAAATATAGATAGATTGTAGCAGGTGAGACGTTTGCCATTTTAGCTATTTTACTCATTGGTGTTGCATGAAAACCGTTGTTGTTTACCAACTCGATTGTCGCTTTTATTAATGCGTTACGTTTATCTATACTTTTTTGAAGTTTTGCCATTTCTGTTTAAATTCTAATACAAAGATATGTAAAAATGAATGTTCATTCTTTTTTTTAACAAAGGTTTATACTTTGATTAAATACTTCGTTAAACTTTTGAAAATTAGTCGTTAAAAGACAATCTATATTATAGTTTTGTGTAAAAAGAAACCAAAATTACTATGAGCAAACAACACCTTTTAACACCTTATAAAAAAAATATTTCACTAAATAATAGAGTCGTAATGGCACCAATGACACGTAGTCGTGCAGATAATGATGCTAAAGCACCAACTAACGATTTACACGGTTTGTATTATGAACAGCGTGCATCGGCTGGATTAATAATTACCGAAGGCTCTCAAGTTTCTAAACAAGCTGTTGGATATATAAACACACCAGGAATCCACACAGAAGCACAAGTAGAAGGTTGGAAAAAAGTAACTAAACGTGTACACGATAAAGGTGGAAAAATATTTATACAGTTATGGCATGTTGGCCGAATATCGCACCCAGATTTTCATGATGGCGACTTGCCAGTTTCGGCTTCAGCCATAAATCCTAACGCTAAATCGTTTACACCAGATGGCTTCAAGGATACAGTTACACCAAAAGCAATGACTATTGAAGAAATTAAACAAACGATTAAAGATTTTCAAGATGCTGCAGCAAATGCAGTAGAAGCTGGTTTTGATGGTGTAGAAATACATTCGTCTAACGGTTATTTGTTTCAGCAATTTTTTAATGGCTGTTCAAATGAAAGAACGGATGAGTATGGAGGTTCGATTGAAAATAGAGCGCGTTTCTTTTTTGAGGTTTTAGACGCTATAAAAGAAGTGATTCCGCAGGAAAAAATAGGAACACGTTTTAATCCGTCGTTGCATGGTATGTCTGGAATTACGGTAGATGAAGAGACTATTCCAACATTTGAATACATCATTAAAAAGTTAAACGATTACAATTTAGCCTATATTCATTTATCTGAACCTTTTACAGATGTATCTGAAGTACCTTTTGCTGTCACAGAAATTGCAAAACATTTTAGACCATTATATAATGGAACTTTAATTATTAATACCGATTTTGATCAAGACAAAGGAAATGAGGTTTTAGAAGCTGGTAATGCTGATTTAGTTGCTTACGGAAAACCATTTATTTCTAATCCAGATTTAGTAGAGCGTTTTGAAAATAATATTGAATTAGCAGATTGGGATAAAGACACATTTTACACCACAGGACCTGAAGGTTACACAGATTATCCAAAGGCTTAAAGCCAATAAATAATAAGTAAAAAAAGCATCTAAAATTAATTTTTAGATGCTTTTTTTAATTTATATAAAATTTTGATTTACAATTATTTATGTTTAATATTTGAAAGCAAAGGTTTAAATGATATAAATAATATTGTATAAATAAATAATAGTAATAAATACCAAGTATTAGATACTAAATCTAAGTAATCTATCTTACCATTAGAGAAGCTTAAAATCATTAAAACTTGTGCTCCATAAGGTAAAATACCTTGTACAATACAAGCAAAAATATCTAAAATTGAAGCTGTTTTTTTATTGTCTAAGCCATACTCATCGTTAATGGTTTTAGCAATTGGACCAGCAATAATTATTGATACTGTATTATTGGCAATTGCCATGTTTATAGTACCAACCAGAGAAGCTATTCCTAATTGTGCAGAGGTTTTGTTTTTTATAAGCTTTTTAATATTTTTTAATATGTAGTCTATTCCTCCGTTTTTAGAGACCAAAGCAGCTAAACCACCAGTTAATAGCGATAGTAAAAATATTTCGGTCATGCTTGTAAAACCAGTGTAAGCTAGTTTTGTAGATTCAATAAGTGTGAAATCGCCATAAATAATTCCTAAAAGGCCACCAGCAATAACACCTAAAAGTAAAGTAATAAATACGTTAATTCCTATAATAGACAGTATGATAACTAATAAATAAGGCAATATTTTAATTACAGAATAGCTGTAAACCGTAGCGTCTTCAACATTAGTTTCTAATTCTAAACCTTGAATAATTAGTATAGCAATAGTAAATAAAGCTGCTGGCAACGCTATTTTAATGTTCTGCTTAAATTTATCGCTCATTTTACAGCCTAGCGATTGTGTAGCAGCAATGGTAGTGTCTGATATTACAGATAAATTATCACCAAACATACTTCCGCCTAAAAGCGCGCCACAAAGGATTGCTAAATCTACACTGCTTTTATCTGCAAAACCTATAACTATAGGTGCTAAAGCTACAATAGCACCAACTGAAGTTCCTGTAGAAACCGATAAAAATGCAGCAATTACAAACACACCAAAGTAAATGTATTGTATGGCAATAAAGTCTAACCCTAAATTTACAATAGCGTCAACACTTCCTGTGGCCTTTGTAATAGTAGCAAAAGCACCTGCTAATAAATAGATTAAACACATAGTTAAAATCTTATCATCGCCACAGCCTTTTAAAAGGGTTTCAATTTTAGAGTTAATCGATTGTCTAAACATTAAAAACGCGACTATAATGCCTACTATAACTGCAATTGGTGCAGGAAGTGCATAAAAATCATTTTGATAAATTCCAACACCTAAAAACGTAAATACAAATACGAATAGCGGAATTAAAGCTGTAAATTTTGGAGTAATTTGCTGTGGACTTGCCATTTTTCTTTTTCATTTTAAAAAGGAAATAGCAATCAAAAAATAAGAAATATGAGTTAACATTTGTTCCAATTAATTGGCTTATCTATTTAGCACCTTGCTCGTTATTGCAGGTTGCTATCTCCTTTTAGAGATTCTTGATAATTATTTTTAAGTCTGCAAAGGTAGGGTAGAAAGCAATGCGTAATTCTTAAAAAGTGTTAATTTTTAAAAAAGTCAAAATTCTCGTCGATAGATTTCCCGATTTCGTATAGTAAAAACCCTCAAACGTCTATCGCTTTATAATAAGAATGCATATAGTTTCATCTTTGAAGTGTAAAATTAAAACACCTTAAAAAATGAAATTATATTTAATCTTAGTTAGTTAGTTAGTTAGTTAGTTTATTTTTAGTGCAACTATCTCTTTATCAGTAAAAATCAACTAAATAAGCCTAAGTTTTTAGAGTATATTAATAATAACTCTTTGCATTAATTTTCAGGAATTTTATCTTATAAAAAAATCTCATCTATAAAAAATCCAATTTGGTAGATACAATCTAGCTAACGGTCTATTTTCATTTTTTAACAGAAATAATTCAAATACCTTTAAACTATTAATACTAATAACGGTCTTAGTATTGATGGTAAAATAAAGTTGAATTATTAAACCTTTAAATTATGAAAACATTTATAAAAACATATATACTACCTGCGGTATTATTGGTTGCATTTACAACACAAGCAGAAGCACAAACAAGAAGAACAACAACAACAAATAAAAAAGTAACTACAACTAAACGTACAGTTGCTAAGCGTGTACCAAGTACAAAAGTGACTTATAAAACGCCTAAACGTAAAGTAGTTTCGGTTAGAAATGTACCTAATAGAATAGTAGTTGCACATCGTGGTCAAAATTATTACTATGCTAATAATAAGTATTATACACAATCCAGAGGTCGTTATATTGTTATAGCTCCAAAAGTTGGGTTCAGGATTAATACATTGCCTGTAAACTATAAAAGAGTACGTTATAATAACCATAATTATTACAATGCTCATGGTATATTTTATGTTCAAATAAATAACCAGTATGAAGTTGTAGATCCAGAAGTTGGTACCATAGTTTATGAGTTACCCGACGATTATGAAAAAGTGGTTATAAACGACGAAACGTATTATGAATATGCAAATATATTATACGAGAAAGTACAAGTAGATGGTACCAGAGCTTATGAAGTTGTAGGTATTATAGAAATGGAATAGTTATGTTTATTTTGATTGGTTAATAACGGGAATTGAGGTTAGTTTTTTGCTAACCTCTTTTTTTGCCTCAGAATTAGTAAGCGTTTACTAATTTTATTTATATATTAGTAAAATAAAACTAATTTTATTTTGAAAACAAAAAGTAAATTAAAAGCAATTTCATTATTTAATAGCAACGGTATTGCTAATGTTTCTATGAAGCAAATTGCTGATGCGCTTAATATTAGCGCTGGCAATTTAAGTTATCACTATAAAAATAAAGCTGTACTATTAGCTTCAATTTATGAAGATATGTATGCAGAAACTTTAGATTTTATTCTACCAGAAAACACGTACATTACCTTATTTCATTTTGAAGAAATGATGCTAAAATTTGCGAATTTACAGCAACGCTATTCGTTTTTTTTTAATGATGTTGTTCATATTATTAAAACCTATCCAAAAATAGCAAAACAGTACGAACAGTCTAACTTAACACGATTTAAAGAAGCTAGAAAATTAATAGACTATTATATAGAAACTAAACGTTTAAAGCCCGAAAATGATATTATAAATTATAATAAAACCATTCATACTATTTGGATGATAAGTACATTTTGGCAAGCTCAAAAACTTGCTATACAATCACCTAAATATAGTATTAATAAATGCGAATCTATTACTATGCTTTGGCAACTATTGTTACCACATTTAACCCAAAAAGGCACAGAAGAATACCTACAACTAAAACAATTTGTAAACAGAACTAACTAAATTATATCCTTTATGAGAACCATTGATTCATTATTAGCAGAATATGCAGAAAGCCACCAAAAAAAATTAAACATTGCCATACATTATATTTGTGTACCGCTTATATTTTTTAGTTTAATTGGCTTATTAGCATCCATACCATTACCTGATAGCATCACTAATGCGCTGCCAGTAAGTATTTTACCATACGCACATCTTGGAACAGTTGTTATTATTTTGGGTTTAATTTATTATTTACGCTTATCGGTGGTATTATTTATTGGTATGCTTCTATTTTCTGCACTTGTTTTATTTTTTATACACCAAATAGAATTATTGCAATTGGCTCCTTTGTGGCTAATTATGCTAATTATTTTTATTGTAGCATGGATTGGTCAATTTATTGGGCATAATCACGAAGGCAAAAAACCATCGTTTATTAAAGACTTACAGTTTTTAATGATTGGTCCAGCATGGACTATGAGCCATTTATTTGATGCATTAGGCATAAAATATTAGTAGTAAATTATTTATTTTAAATAACTGGTAATTAGTTTTTTAGAAAGCAATTTTTACTTTAATAGCTGTATATTTGATTAACCAACAAATATATTATTCTCGTTTTGAAGCTATTAAAAAACAAGATTGCTATTCTCTTTTTTTGTTTTTCCTGTTCTGTAATAAGTCAGGAAATGCTTTCAAGCGAAGCTGCGTATAATAAATACCAAGCACTGCAACTCCAAATAAAAGACAATAATTTAAAGTTTAGTGATGAAACATATTGGGCTTATTATTTTGAAATAAACGATTTAGTAAAACAAATTAAAAACAATAACGAGCTTGTATTACTACATTATTACAAGTGCGCTTATAATTTTAGATACTTAGACTTGCCAAAAGAAGCTATAAAACACTACAAAGCTTTTTTTAAATATTACGAAACCAATACTCAATTTTTTTCTGAAGCAGAATTAAACAACTTTCGGCATTACCGTGCACAATCTTATGGTTATTTAGCAGATAGTTACGCTAAAGTAGCATATTTAGATAGTGCTAATTTGGTGCATAAAAAAAATATAGAATTTACAAAAGCAGATAAAAATTTAAATCGGGCTTCAGCATTAAACAATTACGGCCTTTTTTTCTATTGGAATAAAAAAGAATTAGATTCTGCATTAATCTATTTTAATAAATCCTTTCAGCTTACAAAAGCTTTAAAACCTGTTAATCATTTACTTGGTAGCGTAAGAGATAATATAGCAGATGTTTATGTGGAACAAGGTAAAATTGCAGAAGCCAATGCTTTGTACAAGGAAAATTTCGAATTCTACAAAACCTCAAGAATTAAAGCAGCGAATGCATTTAGTGAAAGCCGAATTGATTATAAACGCTTTGCAGCCGCAGGATTTCAACTAATAGATACAGCTATAATTTTAAAAGATTTTAAAAGTGTAGATACTGTATTACAACAAATGCATAAACTACTTTATAACCCAGAAAAGAAAGTTAATGCAAGTTCACGATTGTATTATTTACAAGGCAAAGAATTAGTATTACTGGCTAAAAACCAGCCAAATGAAGCCTATTTATGGTCAAAAAAAGTAAAACAATTATCAGATAGTATCGTTGCTATAGAAAACAATAAAAAAAGCACAATAAAAAATGCAATAAGTGATGTCGCTTTTCAACGTTTAAAAGCCAGACACATTTTTGAAAAACAGGAAAAAGAAAGCAAAATTAAAAATCAGAGATTAAAACTTTGGATTATCTCTATCTCTTCAATTTCAATTTTCAGTTTTTTAGCATTCTTATATTTTAGTCGTAAACAACACCTTATAAATGCTAAAAACAAACAAAAAATAGCAGAATTACAAAACGAAAAACTAAACTCTCAAATTGAATCTAAACAACGAGATTTATCAGACTTTGCCATTAATTTAACCCAAAATCAAGAATGGGCAAAAGCACTTGCTACCAAGTTAGAGCATTTAAAAACAACCAAAGGCAGAGAAAGAAAAAAACTGTTCGATGCGTTTGAGCAAGACATACAAAATAAAATAACGTTTGATGTTGATACTAAAGATTTCTACCAACGTTTAGATACTTTAAACGATGCATTTTATAGCAAACTTCAAAATAAATTTCCAAACCTTAGTAAAACCGAAAAACGTTTATGCTCTTTAATAAGGCTAAAAATAGAAAGCTATGAAATTGCAGCACTTCAAAACATAACTTTAGCTTCATTAAATACCAGTCGATACCGTTTAAGAAAAAAATTAAACCTTGATAAAGATGAAGATTTAAATGATTTCATTCAAAGTTTATAAACAGTAGCAACCCTTTATTTTACAGGTGTTTCAAGCCTGAAAAATGCAACTTGTACACTATTTGTCTATAGGTTAAATAGTTAATTAATAGGTAATTGTGTCTAAATTAGACATAACAAAACAAGACGTGATCAATCTTGTTTTACGCTATTAATCATTTCTATTAACAAAAAAACAAGTATTATGAAAACATGTATTTTAGGTTTACTATTTTTAGGTCTAACCAGCCAGGCATTTGCCCAAGACGAATTAGCATTAAATACCACAACACCAGATTTAGAGTCACGTTTTACAAAAACCAAAAGTAAAGCAACAAAAACAACTCAAATATCAAAACGCATTTCTGCTTTTCAAAAAGTAGTATCAAATTACGATATTACTTCAAAGCAAATTTATACACCTAAAAAACCAGCAACCTATACCGTTGTGTTTAAAGAGGCAAATAATGTAATTACCAATGTGTATAATAAAAAGGGTGAAGTAATTGCCAGTAAACAAAAGTTTGAAAATGTGCGTTTGCCAGATCATATAAGTGTAGCTATCTTAAAAAAATATCCAAACTGGTCTGTTAAATCTGTAAAATGCACAATAGAGCTTAAAGAGAATGCTCAAGAAAATATTAGTTACAAAATTAAAATAACTAATGGTAAACAGAGCAAAATAATTAAAGCATAGACTAAGCACATAATATCCCTTAAGTTAATAGTATAGCAGGCAACAGTAGTTGCCTGTTTTTTTGTGTTATACTTAGGGTTTAATTAACAAATTATTAGATTAAAAATTTAAGCTGTTCTTTAACTTTGTAATGTAATTAAAAGAAGAAAATCCTTATGATTAAAAAGGATTAAGAATCTCACCTTATGGCAGTAAAAAACACATTATATTCTATTTTAGATTTAGCACTAGTTTCACAAAACCATAGTTTAAAAGAAACATTTAATAATACTTTAAAATTAGCACAAAGTGCCGAAGCTTTTGGTTATACACGCTATTGGCTGGCAGAGCATCACAATTCCCATAATATAGCCAGTAGTGCAACATCTGTTTTAATAGGTTACGTAGCTCAAGGCACAAATACTTTACGAGTAGGATCTGGTGGCATTATGTTACCAAACCATTCGCCATTAATAATTGCAGAACAATTTGGAACATTAGGATCACTTTATCCAAACAGAATAGATTTAGGATTAGGCAGAGCGCCAGGAACCGATAGAGAAACCGCTCAAGCCATACGTTCAGATTTTATGCAGGCAGCACAATCCTTTCCTAATGAGTTAGAAAAAATACAAGGCTATTTTTCTGCTGAAAACACAAAATCTAAAGTTCGTGCAACAGTTGCCGAAGGTGTAAACGTACCCGTTTATATTTTAGGTTCGAGTACAGATAGTGCACATTTAGCAGCCAAAAAAGGACTGCCTTATGCTTTTGCAAGTCACTTTGCAACCGCTCATTTATGGGATGCTTTAAGTATTTATCGTAACGAATTTAAGCCTTCTAAAGCTTTAGAAAAGCCATACGTAATAGCAGGAGTAAATATTATAATAGCAGATACAGATGAAGAAGCTCAAAGGTTATCAACCTCATTAATTCGTATGATTGTTGGTCTCTTTACAGGAAAACGTGATTTTGTACAACCACCAACAGATATGACTAACGATTATAGAGAAGTCATGCAAAATCCACAAGTACATCAAATGCTTAAATATTCTTTTATAGGTAGTAAAGCAACTGTAAAAGCTCAAGTAAAAGCATTTATTGAAAATACTCAGGCAGACGAATTAATAGCCGTAACAAATATTTATAGTATAGACGATAGAATAAAATCGTATAAACTATTTGCCGAAATTATGACTGAGTTGAATAGTGAAATGTAATTTTTAGAGTGTAATTTAATAGCACTAATAGCTGCACATCTAAATTACTCTAACGAAGCCACAATTAGCTTGTACATAATTACTCGATATCAGTTTAAAGACGTTATATCTGCAATTATGTCAAATATCGCCCAAAAGCGCTATTACGCAAATTGCTATAAAATGTACTATAATGTTCTGCGTTATGTAACTTTGATTTGGGAAAAGCGAAGTTTAAACTACTATATTTTCTTATTTTTTTCTTCTCAAATGTTTCTTTAAAAATGTAATGAAATACGCTTTGCCCGAAGCGACGATAGGAGCGAAGTAGGAATGTGTATGTAATGGGATAAATATTCCTTACTTTCTTTATGGTTTACCGTAACCTATTACCTTTTCACTTCTATATATTTATACTTGAATATTTAAAACCAAATATCATAATGAAAATTGAAGCTATTAAACCTGGTCCAAAACCAAAAAAAGATGATGGTTCGTTAGACAAAAGAAGACGAGTTAGTCCAGATAAAAAGAAAGACTATCCTCCATTAAAAAAACATAAACACAAAAAGGGTGATTAATTTAATCGTAAAACCTGTTTTTTGACTTGAACAAAACGACTAATGAATCGTATAGGGATTATAATCAATGACTTATTGTCGTATTTTTATTATAATTCTTTTGTTTTTGTCAGTTATTTGCTTAAAAACATATGGATTCCCAAACGGTACAACTCTTGATTTAGTAAACCTTTAACATTTTAAAATCTATTTATGAGTGAACCATCCATTAAACCAAAACCAACTTATATTTCTAGTTCTCCATCAGGAGAAGATTTGTTTGAAGGCAAATCACACGAAAAAATTTCAAATACAATCTTTGAGCTTATAAAAGATAAATCTTTGCCTAACAATATAATTGGTCTTCAAGGTAAATGGGGTTCAGGTAAATCAAATGTAGTTAGCATACTTAATTCTAAATTCGATAAGTTAGATTCAGATTATTTCTTTTTTACCTATGATGCTTGGGGACATCAAGAAGATTTAACAAGAAAAACATTTCTAGAAGAGTTAATTTCACAACTTAAGAAAAAAGATAAGTTTAAAGGCAGTATTGACTGGAATAAAGAATTAAATAAGTTACTTTCAAAAACTTCACTAAAAACTACAGAAAAATTCCCTAAAGTAAAGTTCTATTGGATTTTAATAATGGCTTCCATATTATTATTTTCTTTTTTAGATATTTTAAATGAAGACTTTTTTAGTACAAAAGATTTTATTCCATCATTTCAATCTCCAATATTAAAACTTATACTAATAAAATATTTTTTACCTGTAATATTATTTGTTTGGGGATTAATTGAAATAAAGAAAGAATATAAAGATTTTGATAAAGACGAAAAAACAAAAAATTTAAACTTTAAAGATAGATTTAAACAGTTGTTTTACATTTTTAGTGGTTCAGATTTAACTTCAGAAGAATTAGAACACACATTAGAAGATGAGCCATCTGTTAAGAGCTTTAAGGAATACTTTGAGAAAATTACTAAAGATTTAAAATCAGACGGTTTAGTTATAGTTTTTGATAATATGGACAGGTTATCAGATAGTGCAAAAGTACTGTCATTATGGTCTTCGATACACACTTTCTTTGCGGAAGAAAAAATTGATAATGTCTGGGTTATTATTCCTTACGATAAAGAACACTTATCAAGTCATTTTGATAAAAATGAAGACTCATATATAATTGATAATTTTATAGGTAAAACTTTTTCAACAATTTTTAGAATTTCTCCGCCTGTTTTATCGGATTGGAAAAAATTCTTTGTTTTAAAATTTAAAGAAGCTTTTAAGGAAATTATTAGTAGTGATGATATTGACTTTATTTCATCTCTTTATGAAATAGTTACTGATACAAATAATAGAAGACCAAGAGATATTATAACATTTGTTAACAACCTAGTCTCTCTTTATTTACAGCATAATAATTCAATTGACATTAAATATTTAGCACTTTTTTCTTTAAGAAAGAAAGAGATTTTATCAAATCCTCTAACTACTATTTCAAGTAAACAATTCCTAAAGCAAGAATCATATCTCTTTAACAATAACGCAGAATTGGAGGAGAGTCTAGCTGCTATAGTATATAATGTTAATAAAGAGAAATCAAGCGAAATTCTACTAAAAAATAATATTGAAGATATATTTTTCAAAGCTAATTTCGATGTTCTGAAAGAGGTTAAAAAGCACAGTGAGTTTAAAACATATTTTGATAATGTAATTCAAAAAGGTGATTTTCCAAGTTCGAGACCAGAGAATACTGCAAAAATATTAGATGAGATTAAAGATGTAGTCTCTTCGAAATCTTTATCTTCATATTGGGAAAAATTTGGTAAAAACTTAGATAGAAGACCAGAAGAGGAATTCCAATTATTAACTGATTGGCACAAAAATATTTTAGCAAAAACTTCAAAAGGAACGTCAAAGAAACTTGCTGACAAAATTGCTTATAATAGCAAACAAAAATTTATAAAATCTAAAAAAGGAAGTGATTATTACTCAACTGTATATGATTTAATTGAATATATAAATGAAAATTCAATTAAGATAAATATAGATTTAGATAAAGTTGAATTTACATCTGACCAATTTGTTTATTTCATAGATGATATGGAGAACCTTTTTAAAGAAGGCAAATGTACTTTTAAAGATTTGAAAATCTACTCAACTTCAAAAGAATTAAACAAATATTATATTGAACATAAAGACGGAATACCTATGAACCATAATTGGTTACACGTCATAAAGTTTTTAAAGAAAAATGATAAGTCTTATAATTTTGAAGAATTCAGAAAACATATTGAAACAAAACTACAAGCTGTAGGTTATACGTCGAAAGAAGATGTTGAATATTTAATAGAAATTATCAAAACACTCACAGGGAAAAAAGCTTTAAAATTAATACCTGAAGCTACTGCAACAAATTATCTAAACCATAATGGAAGTAGTGATGAAAATCCTTATTTTGATGTAATTGCTAATCAAATTGCTCATTTGGAAACTACTGTGCCAAGAAGTTCATTTTTCACAACAGAGCTTGGTAAAATAGATAATGCAGAAAGAATTGCTGAAATTATTCATTATTATATTGATTATGGCTCGTTACTTAAATTAGTCATAGACAAAGGAAGAAATCATCTTTTACTTAATGAAATAATTAATATAATAACACGTAATCAATTCGGGTTTACACAATCATTAAGTATAAAATGGGTTTTTGAAAATTTAGACAAAATCAACACTAAAATTTTCCCAGATAATTTTAATGACTTCCTAAATATGTTTGATAATTGGAATACTAAATTTGAAGAAAGCTTTAAAGGAGAAGATGTGTTTGATTTAAGAACAGCTATCATAGAATTAACTTTCTCTGAAGACAATCACAGTTTTAATTCTATCAAGCATATTCATAATAAAATTATAAATAAGTTGAATAATACTTCGAAAGAAGTTTGGTTAGAGAATTTTGATACTGATAACAATTTAAATTTTACTTATAAAGGGCTTATAGAAAATGAACTTTTGGATAAAAAAATAACTAAAGATGCTTCATTTATGAATGCATATGATGAATATTTTGAATCTATTGCCAAAACTGAAAAAAGCATTCCAGATGATGTTGAGTTTTGGGATGAATTATTAAAGAATAATTATCTTGATGGTAGAAAATTAAACAGGATTTTTAATGACATTTTAGATGTAATAATCAATCAAACAGAGGTTTCTTCTAGTCATATCAAATTTTTTGCATTAGGACTTTTTGAATACTCGTCAAATATTCTTTCTAAAGCTGACGAAGTTTGTAGAAAAATTATTCTTCATTTTAAAGATGATGACGACTTATTTGTTTTTATAATACAAAACCATTTAGAAAAACTAATTGAAATTCTTAATTCATCAAAAGGACTCTATAATCAAGATTTATCAGAGATGTTCGATTCTGCTGGAGAAAGAGAGTTAATTGAACCTAAAATTATAAGTTCTATTTTTGAACGAACTAAATTAGTTGTTCCTACTAAAAAAGAGAATAACGATGAAGTAAAGGAAGGTTAATTTAAATTTGAGTTCAACTCGACCTCATAAAATTTTGGCAAAACAATAGGTGAGTGAAGCGTACATATTTTAGGCTATACAAATGCAATTATCCAGTGGGTGATTGGATGTGGATACAACACTTTGCTAAAATCACGTTTCAAATCGTATTTAACTAAAAATGTACTTTGGGTACATTTTCTTAACGCTAAATAGTCTAAAATATAGCGTAACGAGCCGTAATTGTTTCCAAAATTTTATGCAGTCTTGATTTTTTTGTTTCTTTTTTATCAAGAAAAAAAGATATAATCAAAACTTAAGAAGTTCAAAACATCAATTTCTATTTTACATAATATTAGAAGTTCCTAATTAAAAAAGTTTAAATAGTAACGAGAATAGAATAAGTGCTTGGAATTTTATTTTTACTCACTTATTAAATTATTTGCAGAAACTTCAAATGTGTTCGTGAATCTCCTAAAAAACTCGATTTCATAAAATTTAAGCTCTTATGGCAATCCACGAGCATCGCGTAGAAAAAAATATTCCCTACATATACTCAATTACGAGAATTTTGATATTTACATAACGGCTAATTATAGTATCAAATTTATAGTTTCTAAAGTTTCTTTAGAATCGCGTATTTAAAAAATCATGAATGATTGTACAGAATATTCAATTCAAAAATTAGTTACATAGTAATATTTATAACTACGAAGCCACAATTAGCTTGACATAATTACTATCGATATAAGTCTACGACGTTATATCTGCAATTATGTCAAATATCGCCAAAAACGCTATTTCGCTAATTGTTGTAAAATGTACTATAATTAATATTATGTAAAATAGAATGTTTAAAACGCTATTCTTCCATTGTGGAATTTAAATATTCAAAATAATTAAAAACCATTTACTATAGTTTCAAGGGCTTTAATATTTTCAATTTTAATTTGTTTTCCTTTTAAGCTAATTAAGTTTTCTTTTTTTAAACTAGATAAAGTTCTTATGCAAGCTTCGGTTGCAGTACCAACAACATCTGCAATATCTGCTCGAGATAATACAATACTAATGTAGCCATCGTTATCAAGACCAAAATTAGTATATAAATAAATTATAGCTTCAGCAATTCGTTGTTTAACTGTTTTGTTAGAAATATTTACAATTAAATTATCGGCAGATTTTAAATCCTTTGCCATATGTAAAAGCAATTGTTTTGTAAATTCTGGATTGGTATTTATATTATCTTCAAAATGGTTTTTAGGTATAAAGCACACTTCCATATCATCTAGTGCCACAGCACTCAAATTGGTAGTTTCATGAGAAATTACAGAACGTTGTCCTAAAACTTCGCCTTTAGTAGCCAGTTTTACAATTTGATTTTTACCATCTGTACTTAGCTTAGAAAGTTTAGAAACACCATTTCTTACACAAAAAACACCATTAAGCAACTCTCCTTCTTTAAATATGGCTTCTCCTTTTTTTAAAGTTTTAGTTTGTTTACTATCAGATATTGTTTTTAATGTTTTTTTATCTAAGGTTTTTAAAGCATTAAGTTGCCGTATTATACAATGTTCACAACGGTTTTCCATCTAAATAGTGTTTAATACCTTAAAGTTAAAATAGAAAAAGGAAATAACGATAAAATTATTTCCTTTTTTTTAATTTAAAACATTCTAGTTAAAACACAACATTTAATGTTGTTAGTAAAACACTTAATAAAACGCTTATTATTAATAAATTAAATGTTGTTTTTGGCTTTTGCACAGTTAATATTGATGCATTGTGTAAACTACAAGCTACAACTATTAATAATACTTGAGACATTTGTAAAAAACCATTGCCATTTGCCAAAGTGTACATTACTGCTATTGATCCTAAACAAGTGGAAAGTATAATGGCTAATGCCGCAAAACCCATAAAATCTTGTTTAACTTCGCTTAATAATTTACTGTATAATGTATTCATAATCAATTGTATTAGTTATTATACATCAAAGGTATGGCAGCAAATAATTTTAAAATATGACTTTTATCATACTTTAAAAAATATTTCTTTAAACTATAAAATCGGCTTCGGTTTGGTTTAAATATGTCTTTGTAAAATACTTACTCAAAAATGCATCGGTATTATTATAAAAAAGCTTGTCTATAGCTTCTACAAACGGTTGTCCTACCATTAAATCGTCTAATTCTTGTATGGTAAATTGTGTTTCATCTGGTAAATTAATGACATTAAAACCTACATAATCTTCTAATACATAATGGTTTAAAGATTCAAGTATTTTTGCTCTAAATGTAGGTAAATCTGCCGCTGTACTATAATGGTCAAAAGGATCTACAATACCGTCATTATCACTACCTAAACAAACAGTCTTCCACGCCTCTACTTCGTCTATTTTAGAGGTTGTTCTGGTTTTATTTACGGTTCTTATATAATTTAAATTTACTTTAACTATATGAAAAACATTGGTTAAAAATAGCTGTACATGTAGTTTTTTGGTTGTTTCAGCATCTGCTTTTTTTAATAATTTTCTAAACCTGTTTCCTGGCATCCTGCCATCGTGCATGCAAATACCAATTAAACCATCAGACTTAAAAATTTCAACAATATCCTCATCTGTTAAATTAATATCCCACAAACTCACGTATGAGTTTTTATCTAATTCAAAATTGTCTTTTTTATGTAACGCATCGTCTAAAGTCTTAATACCGCTTATTGCTGTATGACTACTAATAATGGGTATATTATCATGCAATGCATCGCTTTTTTCTCTAAAATGAGCTAACATATTGTAATAGCTTTTTCGTGCTAAAACAGACATGTGTTTAATGTCTATTAAAATACGTTGTCCGTTTTCTCGAGATAATAAATGATCGGAAATTAAAATGGCTCCAAAACTAGAAATACCTAAATCTTGACCTAAAGTTTGGTCAAAAATATCTGAAAATCCAGGATCAAAAGTGCCTTTGCCATCCATAAAGCTTTTAGCATGACCAACTAATAAGTTATTAAAATGGTGTGCAAAGGTTATAAAAAACGGCGGAAACATTTCCTTTTTTAGAGCTTCAATATTTTCTATAAACGACAACTTTAGCTTGTTTTGGCGCTCTAATGGCAAGGATTCTATTTTTTCGGTTTCAAACAAATCGTTTTTATTATAAACACCCAAACCATGCATGCCTTCAATAGTCATAATACCACAAATAGTATCATTCGCTTGCATTTCTAAAAAATGCTCGTAGTTTTTTACAAGCTGAAATTTAGGGTTTATACCGTTAAAACTTTGTTGAGATGTACTTCGGTTAGCATGTAATAAAAACTGGTATTCAAAAATATAATCATTAAAATAATCTATGGTATCAATACTATTATCGTGAATAGGATCTATTAACCGACTTGCCGTTTTAATTGAAATGCCGGCAAGTAACGACACTATTTTTTTATCTACAGCAATATTTTTTGAATTAAACTGTTTCCCGAAAATTAAACCTAATATAAACCGATGAACTCCAGTGCTTTTTTTAAATGGTCTTACGGGCTTTAAAAATTGTTTTTCAATGGGATAAACCGAACAGAATATTAACCTATTATTACCTTTAAAACAACTGTCTAAATTAGACTGTGAATAGGTAGCCATTTTTTTTAACACCAGATTAATAATCCATTTTCTTACACTTATTTGTTTAAAATAATCTTTAGGTTCTTTATTTTTAAAATAATCCCAAATGTCTTTAATATTGGCAGGATTGCCGTAAGGCTTTAAACTTGGATGATTGTGTAAATCGGAAATGGGTTTGCTACTCATTGCTGTTTAAAGAGTTATAAAAATTCACAACTAAAAGTACAAAAAATATGTGAGGAAGAACATTTACAGACTACAGAATAAAACTCACAATTTTTGGTTAAAAGGGATTTTGCTACAAGATTTTTTTCTATCTTTAAGTATAACTATAAAACGAATAATATGACAGTGAACTATGAATATGATGGCGTAACAGCTAGTCAAGAACTAGAAGCCTATGTAAACGGAAAATTAGAGAAATTATTTAATAAATATGAATTTGTAGTACGCGCCGATGTGTTTTTTAAAACTGAAAATACTAGCGATAGAAATTCTAAAATGAAAACCTCTATTAGACTAAGTGCTCCAGGACCTAGATTGTTTGCAGAAAACGCAACAGATTCTTTTCATAAGAGTTCTGCAGAAGTTATAAATGCTTTAGAGCGACAACTTGATAAACGAAAAGATGCAATGCAAACGCATTAATCACTAGATACTAAATATTAAAAAAGCCGCTATTTAAGCGGCTTTTTTATGTATATAAAGTATTTGTTATTACACATCAAACCTGTAATAGCCACATTTTAAATATGCGCCTTCTGGAAATCCAATAGGATGGTCGCTATCGTGGTACGTTTTTAAAATACAGTCTGATGTTCTACTGCTTTCGCGTAAAACTTGTGCATTAATATCAAAAAACGTTTGAGCTAATACTCTTGATGAACAAGAAGCTAATACTAATAATCCTTTTTTAGCAGTAAGCTGTACGCCTAATTGTGCTAATTGTGCATATTTTTTCTTTGCTAGTTCTATTTCGCTTTGCTGCTTTGCAAAACTTGGCGGATCTATAACTACAACATCAAACGTTTGCTTGTTTTTTATTAGCTTTTTTAAAGCTACAAAGGCATCGTCTGCAATGGTTTTATGAGTTCCTGAGTAATTATTTAATTTTCCGTTTTGGTAAGCAATGTCTAGCGCTTGTTTACTTATATCTAAACTGGTAACTTCTTTAGCTCCATTAGCTAATGCATGTACCGAAAAACCACCTGCGTAACTAAATACATCAAGTACTGTTTTGCCTTTACTCCACTCGCCTACTTGTTTCCTGTTAGCACGATGGTCTAAAAAATAACCGGTTTTGTGTCCTTTAATTACATTTGCCGAAAAATGAACACCATGCTCTATAAACTGTATAACTTCGTTAGGTAAAGTACCATAAACAACTGCTCCGTTTTTAATATTATGAAGTTTTGATTGTTCTAAGCTTCGGCTTAATCTAATGACTATAGTTTGTGCATTACTAACAGTTTGTAAGCTTTCTAAAATACCATCTAAATACGGAAGCCATATTTCAGAATATAACTTTACAACTAAAACATGTGCATAAACATCTGCTATTAAACCTGGGAAACCATCATTTTCACCAAATAATAAGCGGTAGCTGTTTGTATTGGTTTGCAATAAACCACTACGCTTAGCAAATGCTGCTTCTATTTTTTGTTTAAAAAAAGTGTTATCTATTGTGGCTGGAGTATTACCACTATGTAACATTTTTATACGAATAGGAGAATTAGCATCGTATAAACCTAAGCCTATAACTTTGTTTTTATTTTTACTAAAAATTATGGCTAAATCACCACTATTAGCATCGGTATTTACTTTTGTAATATTATCACTAAAAACCCAAGGATGACCTTGCAATACAAATTGCTCCCCTTTTGCATTTAGCTTGATTGCTAATCGCTTAGGGCTGTAATTTAAAGTATTACTTTTAATATTTAAAGACATGGAATTATAAAGTTAATTCCTTAATTTTTATACCTAAAGCCTTTTCTAGTTCTGCAACTTTTTTAAGTTCACTTGGTAAGACTAAAGCTATAGATTCTCCTTTTTTTCCAGCTCTTGCTGTTCTTCCACTTCTATGTGTGTAATATTCTATATGTTCTGGTAATTGGTGGTGAATTATAAATGCTAAATTATTTACATCTATACCTCGCGCAGAGACATCTGTAGATATTAAAATTTGTAAGTTGGTGTTTTTAAAAGCACGCATAACTTTATCACGTTCTTTTTGCGTCATGTCACCTTCTAAAGCATCAACATTAAAACCTTCTTTTTGTAATTGTTGTTTTAAAGCTTGTGTTCCTGCTTTTGTTCTACAAAATATAATACCACGCTCATCTGCTCTATCGTCTAGCAAACGCATAATAGTATGCGCTTTATCAACAATTGGTGTTTGTACAAAATGGTGCGAAATATTTGCGTTTACTATGCTATTTCGGTTAACCTCTACTCTAGCCGCATCTTTAGAAATATAACGATTTACAATAGCTTTTAAATCGGTAGGCATTGTTGCAGAGAACAACCAAGTATTTCTAGCGCTTTTTGTAGTAGCGTCTAAAATTATATTTAAATCTTTTTTAAAACCCATACTTAACATTTCGTCTGCTTCATCAAGCACAAGCGTATTAATATGTTTTAAATCGATTATATTTTTATCTAATAAATCTACTAAACGTCCTGGTGTAGCAACAATAATGTGTGTTGGACGCTTTAAATTACTAATTTGAATATCTATTTTCTCGCCACCATAAACACCTTCAACAAAAATCTTTTTGTCGTTGTATTTGGTAAACTTAAAAAGTTGCTTTTTTATTTGTTGTACTAATTCACGTGTTGGTGCTATTATTAAGCCTTGAACACTTTTTTTATTAGCATCAACTTTGTGTAAAACAGGTAAGCCATAAGCTGCAGTTTTTCCTGTTCCAGTTTGTGCTAAGCCAACAAAATCTACTTTAGATTTTATTAAAATTGGAATCGCTTGTTCTTGAATTTCTGTTGGTGTTTTTATATCCAACTCTTTAAGCGATTTTATATAGTTTTTGTGTATTCCTAAGTCTCTGAAAGTACTCATTTTTAGATTTTTTTGTCTGGTCGAGCGCAGTCGAGACCTTATTATAAATAATATAAAACCTAAGCGTCCCGACTGCACTCGACGAGACTATATTTGTAATTGTAAAATAAGTATGTTAAAAGCTACTTATTTTATTAATCTTCTGGTGGATACCCGTGAATTTCTTCAAACATCTCATCGAAATTAGCACGTAAATAAGCGTTTAATTTCTTTTTGTAATCATCTTTTAACCATTCTACAAAGTTAAAAGTACTTTTACTTATACATTTTGTGTAACGTTGTATACGGTAATCTATATCGTCTTTTAGCATTTTTGCTAAGCCTAAAGCATCCCATAAATCTTCACTGTTTTCTATACACATTTTAGCATGATGCTTTATCGAGCGCTCTAAAATTACTTTAGACGAATCACCTTCTCTTACAGATCTAATGTACATGGCTTTAACATCAAAATACACATCTTCAGACTTAGCAAATTCTGCTCTAAGTTCTTCAGGCATTTCATACCTAAAGTTTTCTTCTAAATCTTCATCACTTAAAATACCATCTAAGTAAAAGTTTGGAGATCTAAATATTTTGTGCCAATCTAAGTCGCTTCCCCAAGGTCCAAAACGGTGAAGGTTGTTACCTAAATCTATAACAGTAAATTTGTTTTTATTCTTTAAAATACGCGATCCACGACCAATCATTTGGTAGTAAAGCGTTAAAGATTTTGTTGCCCTATTTAAAATAATACAATCTACAGTAGGTTCATCAAATCCAGTTGTTAAAATACTTACCGAAGTTAATACTGCATCAGGTGTTTCTTTAAACCATTTTAAAATAGCTTTACGCTCTTTTTTTGTATTATTATTATCTAGGTGAGCAATTGGGTAACCTGCTCGCCTAAAAGTATCATAAACGTGTAACGATGTATTAATACCGTTGTTAAATATTAAGGTTTTCTTTCCTTTACAGCGTTCTTCGTAAGCTTGAATAAGCTTAGTAAGCATGTCTGTATTTGTATATAAATCTTCAGATGATTTTACAGTATAATCACCATTTGCACCAACTATTAAAGAGGTTAAACCTACGTTATAAGAAAACACTTCGGCACGTGCCAAAAACTCATTATCTATTAAAGATTGAATAGTTTCTCCAACAATAAGCTCATCATAATTATCCTTCATTGGAAGGTTAATATTACTACTTAATGGTGTTGCTGTTACTCCTAATACAAAAGATTTCTCAAAAAACTTAAATAGTTTAGTAAATGAGTTGTAGTGCGCCTCATCAATAATAACTAAACCAATATCACTAATGTCAAGTTTGTTATCATTTAACCTATTATTTAAGGTTTCAACCATGGCAACAAAGCAATTAAAATCACCTTGATCACTTAAATCTGCCTTAGAATCTACAATTTTATTACTTACACCAAATTCAGACAGCATATTAGATGTTTGCTTACAAAGCTCAATCCTATGCGTCATTACTAAAACTTGCTTTTTATGGTGTTTTAAATATTGGCGAACAATTTCAGAGAAAATAACTGTTTTTCCACCACCAGTTGGTAATTGATACAATAAATGGTAATCCTCAGGTGCTTCTTCAAAACACTTGAAAATTTTATTAATTGCTCCTTGTTGGTAGCTATATAAACTTTTGCCTTCTTGTCTTTCTTCTAATTCTAAAGCTGTGACTTTCATTAATGGTAAATAAAATTTTGAGATGTGCAAAAATACAACGAATTAAAGGCTTTTGACGAATATTTTTAAAAAAATTTAAAATGTTTACATTCGTAATCTCTTATGAAAGACTTTTTTACTAGCTTACAAGCCCAATTTTGTGGCTTTTACAACACACCGCATTTATTTTTAAATCCTGTAAATGGTATGCAACCATTGCGTTTACCAAAACAAAAAACACCTGTTTTTAGTGGTAGCGGTTTAGAGCGAATTAGATTAGGACAGCGTGTAGAACGTTTTGTTACTACCGAGCTACTTTTAAATAAAAATTTTTCAATTTTAACCGAAAACCCTCAAATACAAACTAAAAACAATCAAACTATAGGTGAATTGGATTGTTTGTTTTTAGACAGCAACCAGCCAATACACTTAGAAATTCAATTTAAATTCTATTTGTATGATGAAACGCTTGGTGATAAAGAAATAGATTGCTGTATTGGACCAATGCGTCGTGATAGCTTAATAGAAAAACTAAACAAGCTAAAATTAAAACAATTACCACTACTCTATGCGCCAGAAACTAAAGTATTGTTGGATAGTTTAAATTTTAAAGCTGAAGATTTTAAACAAAAAATTTACTTTAAAGCACAATTGTTTATTCCTTTTGGAAAACAAATACAATTAAAAACTTTAAATCCAGAATGCATTTATGGCTTTTATTTTAAGTATTCAGAATTACCACAATTTGAAAACTGTAAATTTTACATTCCTAAAAAAACCAATTGGTTAGTAGATGTAAATCCAAATGTAGCTTGGAAAAGCTATAATAATATACTTCCAGAACTAAATACATTTAAAACAGAAAAGTATTCGCCAATGCTATGGTTAAAAAATAAAAATGGTGAAATAAACAAGTGTTTTGTAGTCGCTTGGCAATAGCGTTACAAAAACCGTTAATAACTCTCTAAAAATAAGCTTTAGCAATACAGTGTAAAGTCTTATTTTGCGTCTCCAAATTCTATTAAATTAATGAAAGTCTGTATTGCCGAAAAACCTTCTGTAGCAAGAGAAATTGCCGCTGTTCTTGGTGCCAAAACAAAACGTGATGGTTATTACGAAGGCAATGGTTATGCGGTAACTTACACTTTTGGACACCTTTGTACACTTAAAGAACCTAGCGATTATAAACCTTATTGGAAAAGTTGGGATTTAAACAACTTACCAATGCTACCAGAACGTTTTGAGACCAAGGTTTCTAAAGATTCTGGTATAAAAAAGCAATTTAATATTGTTAAAGGATTATTTGAAAAAGCAGATGTTGTTATAAACTGTGGTGATGCCGGTCAAGAAGGAGAACTTATACAACGTTGGGTTTTAAACCAAGCAAATTATAAAGGTAAAGTAGAAAGACTTTGGATTTCATCACTTACTACCGAGGCGATAAAAGAAGGTTTTAATAATTTAAAACCAGCCAGCGATTACGATAATTTATACTATGCAGGATTTTCTCGTGCTATTGGCGACTGGCTGTTAGGCATGAATGCTACAAGACTTTATACCGTAAAACATGGTGGTTACAAACAAGTATTATCGGTTGGTCGTGTACAAACGCCAACATTAGCAATGCTTGTAAACAGGTTTAAAGAAATTGAAAATTTTAAACCACAACCTTATTGGGAGCTACAAACATTATATCGTGATACTTTATTTAGTTATGAAGAAGGTAGATTTTTAAAAGTTGAAGACGGAGAAAAACTTGCTAATATTGTTAAAACGCATGATTTTGAAATCGTCTCTATTGCAAAAAAAGCAGGTAATGAATACGCGCCAAAACTATTCGATTTAACAGGTTTACAAGTGTATTGTAATACTAAGTTTGGCTTTAGTGCAGATGAAACCTTAAAAATAGTACAAAAACTATACGAACAAAAAGTAGTAACCTATCCAAGAGTAGATACAACATTTCTACCTAACGATGTGTACCCAAAAGTACCAGCGATATTAAAAAACCTAACTAAATACGCTACTTTAACACAACCTCTTCAAGGAAAAAAACTAAAAAAAACCAAAAAGGTTTTTGATGATAGTAAGGTAACAGATCACCATGCCATAATCCCAACAGGACAAGAAATGAACTTGCAATACAACCAGCAGCAGGTTTACGATATTATTGTACGTCGTTTTATAGCCGTGTTTTATCCAGAATGTAAAGTATCAAACACTACTGTTATTGGTAAAGCCGAAAAAGTAAAGTTTAAAACTACAGGAAAAGAGATTTTAGAAAAAGGCTGGAGAATTGTATTTGAAACTCCTGGAAAACCTACAAAAGAAACAGGAATGTTACCTACGTTCGAAAAAGGTGAAAAAGGACCACATGAGCCATCATTTTTAGAAAAACAAACCAAGCCACCAAATCAATATACAGAAGCTTCTCTCCTACGTGCTATGGAAACCGCAGGAAAACAAGTAGATAATGATGAGCTTCGTGAAATAATGAAAGAAAATGGCATTGGTAGACCATCTACACGCGCCAATATTATTGAAACTCTTTTTAGAAGAAAATACATAAAGCGAAATAAAAAGCAAGTATTACCAACAGTTACAGGTATTCAATTAATAGATACCATTCAAAATGAGTTACTAAAATCTGCAGAACTCACAGGAAAATGGGAAAAGCAATTAAAAGATATTGAAAAAGGAGAATTTAGCGCTGTAAGCTTTATAAAACAAATGAAGCAAATGGTAGATCGCTTAGTTTACGAAGTAAGAAGCGAAAATAGAAAAGCAAACATAACCTCTATAAACAACAAGCCTGCTGGAGCAAAAAAGAAAAAAGCTACAAAAAAAGCGGCCGGAATAGCTTCTCAAAAATGTCCAAAATGTAAACAAGGTGCTATTTTAAAAGGAAAAACCGCTTATGGCTGTTCAGAATATAATAAAACTTGTGACTTTGTAATGCCTTTTAAGTTTGAAGGGAAAACAATTTCTGAAAAACAATTTATACGTTTATTAGAAAAAGGCTCAACTGTAAACTTAAAAGGATTTAAAATTGATGGCGCTTCCGCTGAAGGACTAGTAAGATTTGATGATGATTTTAAGTTAAAGTTCGAACCTAAAAAAGGAAAAGTTCAACCTAAAAGTACTTCCGAAGAAAATAAATGTCCAAAATGTAAAAAAGGCACAATAATAAAAGGAAAAACGGCTTACGGTTGTAGTGATTATAAAAGCGGATGTGATTTTAGATTTAGTTATGATTTAATTCGCGAAAAAGCGAACGGACAACAACTAACTAAAGCTTTGGTTTTTAAAATTATAAACGAAAACTAATTGCATCAACATTTTAAAATATACAAACCTTACGGTATGCTTTCGCAATTTGCGAGTAATTCTACACAACAAAAGCGCAAGCGTTTTTTAGGTGAGTTGGGTAGTTTTCCTCAAGGTACAATGCCTATTGGTCGTTTAGACGAAAAAAGTGAAGGCCTATTGTTATTAACTACAGATGGGAAATTAAGCGATTATGTTAACTCCAGTGGTATTGAAAAAGAATATTATGCCTTAGTTGATGGTGATATTTCTCAAGAGGAAATTAGTTCACTAAAAAAAGGTGTAGAAATTGGTTTTGATGGTAAAAAGTACCAAACCAAACCATGTAAAGTTTTTAAATTAGACAACGCACCTCTTTTACCAGAGCGAGGAAAAAAAATACGTGATGCTAGACATGGTCCTGTTTCTTGGATTTCTATAACTTTAACCGAAGGTAAGTTTAGGCAAGTTAGAAAAATGACAAGCGCTGTTGGCTGTCCTACACTTCGTTTAGTACGTGTTAGAGTTGGAAATATACAACTTGGGAATTTGGAATCTGGCGCTGTAAAACCAATAGATATCCCTAGTTTACTTTAACTATTTTTTATAGGTTAATTTAGCTAAGACAAATTAAATCTCTTTAATTTTGTTAAAAATTTTAATAGACTATGCAAGAGCAAATTGCCTGTTTTTTTTATGATTACTATGAGGTTTTTGGTTTTAATGAAACCGCAGCCAAATATCTTAATATGTTTACATTATTAATAATAGCCTTATGTGTTATTTATTTTGTAGATAAAATTATCACAAAAACATTACGCGTAGCCTCTGTTCGTATTGCAGAGCATACAAAATCTCCTTTTGACGATTTATTATTAGCCAATAAAGTTCCAAGAAATGTAGCACATATTTTTCCGTTAATATTAGCTTTAAACTTGCTACCTATAATTTTTGCAGATTTTGGCTATATAGAATCACCTGTTAGAAAACTACTTCAGGTTACATTTATAGTTCTAGTATTATGGATTGTTAGAAGTGTTTTACATACCATTGAAGATTTTTTAAAAACCTTACCTAGTTTAAGAGACAAACCAATAGACAGTTACATACAAGTATTCATGATTTTTGCTTGGATAGTTGGTGCTTTTGCGGCTATTGCTGTGTTTACAAACCTTTCAATAATTAAATTCATCACTGGATTTGGTGCAGCATCTGCTATAATACTTCTTATTTTTAAAGACACCATTCTTGGTTTTGTTGCAAGTATACAAGTGTCTATTAACGATATGGTGCGTATTGGCGATTGGATAACTTTCGAAAAATATGGTGCCGATGGTGATGTTGTTGAAATTAATTTGGCAACTGTAAAAGTTCAAAATTTCGATAATACAATTACCACAATTCCTACCTATGCCATGATTTCAGACTCGTTTAAAAACTGGCGTGGTATGAAAAATTCTGATGGTAGACGTATTAAAAGACACTTAATGATTAAGCAAGATTCTATTAAATATTTAACACCCGAAGATGTAGAGCGTTTAAAAGACGTGCAGCTTATCTCTAGTTATTTAGCAGGAATGCAAGAGAAACTAGATAAATATAACACCGAAAACAATGTAGATAAAACCTTATTGTTAAACGGAAGAAACCTTACCAATATTGGTGTTTTTAGAAAATACATTCAAACTTATTTAGAAAATCATTCTGCAATAAATAAAGACATGTTGTTAATGGCTAGGCAATTACAACCTACCACTCAAGGTGTACCATTAGAGGTTTATGCTTTTAGTAAGGATAAACGTTGGGAAAATTACGAATATGTAATGTCTGATTTATTTGACCATTTCCTTGCAGCAGTTCCTTTTTTCGAATTGGAGATTTTCGAATTACCAAGCTCTAAGACCTTTAAAGCCTAATTTTACAGTAAAAAAGTTAATTAATAGTTAATCTGATTTCAAAATTAATAGTATTACTATTATATTTGCAACTAAATAAGTTGTTATGAAATATTTACTATCAAATATAAAAATTAGTATTAACGAGAAAATTTATTTAAAAGATCCAGAATCTTCTTCGTTAGGTAAACGCATTATAAAAAACAGCATTTTATTAATAGATGAAATTGGTTTTGATTTATTCACTTTTAAAAAATTAGGAGTTAAAATTGGATCTAACGAAAGTTCAATTTACAGGTATTTTGAAAACAAACACATGCTTTTACTCTACCTTACTTCTTGGTATTGGACCTGGCTAGAATACCAATTAGTACTTTCTACAAATAGCTTAGCAGATAAAGAATTAAAACTAAAAGCTGCAATAGAAGTACTTACACAAACAACTACAATAGATAGTGCTTTTGGTCATATAGACGAAATTATTTTAAAGCGTATAGTAATAAATGAATACTCTAAATCTTATTTAACAAAAGAAGTTGATGAAGAAAACAAAGAAGGCTATTTTTCAGTATATAAAAGATTAGTAAACAGGTTAAAAGATTTTATAATAGATGTTAATTCATCATATAAATATCCAAAATCGCTTGCAAGTACAATAATTGATGGTGCAATGCACCAACATTATCTAAAAGATCATTTTAAATCTATTACAGAATGTAGTGAAACCTTGGCTCCTACTGTATTTTTTAACGATTTGGTTTTTAAAATTTTAAAACAGAACTAATGGCAAAAACAATATTAACTACTACACAAAGATTAATAGGTCTTTTAAAACTTGATAAAAAAGATATTAAACAAATATTCTTTTATGCCATTTTTGCAGGTATAGTAAGTTTATCATTACCGCTAGGAATTCAAGCTATTATTAACCTTTTGCAAAGTGCTCAAATTAGTACATCTTGGATGGTTTTAGTTGGCTTAGTAACCTTAGGCGTTGTATTTGTTGGTGTATTACAGCTTATGCAAATTAGAATTATAGAAAATGTACAACAAAAAATATTTACGCGATCATCATTTGAGTTTGCATATCGCTTTCCTAAAATGACAATGAAAGGCTTAAATGGTTCTTATGCACCAGAATTAGCAAATAGATTTTTCGATACATTAACAATACAAAAAGGACTTTCAAAAATTTTAATAGAATTTCCCGCTGCATTATTGCAAATAATTTTCGGTTTAATATTACTATCCTTTTACCACCCGTTTTTTATTATTTACGGTTTTTTGCTGTTACTATTAGTTTACATTGTATTTAAATTTACCGCTCAAAAAGGACTAGAAACCAGTTTAGAAGAGTCTAATAGCAAATATAAAGTTGCACATTGGCTACAAGAAGTTGCCAGGTCTATACTAAGTTTTAAACTTTCTGGAAAAACTAATTTGGCAATGCATAAAAACGATAGACTTGTAACTAACTATCTAGAAGAAAGAGAAAAACATTTTAATGTTTTAATTCTTCAGTTTATGCAATTGGTAGGTTTTAAGGTTTTAGTAACTGCTGGATTGTTAATTATTGGAGGCCTTTTGGTTTTAAATCAAAAAATGAATATTGGACAATTTGTTGCTGCCGAAATTATAATACTTCTAGTAATTGCATCTGTAGAAAAACTAATTCTTGGCTTAGAAACTATTTATGACGTTTTAACCTCTATAGAAAAACTAGGAAAAATAGTAGATAAACCTTTAGAATCACAAGAAGGAGAAATACTAAAAGTTAATAATGAGTTTCATTTAGAATTAGATGATATTTCATACTCTGTACCAGATAGAGAAGATAAAATATTAGACAACATCTCATTAGAAATTAAACCTAAGCAAACATTGTTAATAACAGGACAAAATGGTTCTGGAAAATCTACTCTTTTAAAATTAATAGCAGGCTTAATTAAGCCAACTAGCGGTAAAATTTATATAAATAACAAATCGCTTTTAGGAATTAATATAAACTCTTACAGATCTTTTATTGGGCAAACACTCGCGCAAGAAATGCCTTTTGAAGGTACTTTGTTAGAAAACATCACTTTTGGTGATACTACTATAACATTAGATCAAGTAAATGATGTAATAAAAAACTTAGGCCTTAAAGATTATGTAAAAAGCTTACCCTTAGGCTTAAAAACAATGCTTTATCCAGAAGGAAAAGGAATGTCTTTTACAATTTCTAAAAAAATTATGTTAGCACGAAGTGTTGTTAAAAAACCAAAACTACTATTACTAAAAGAACCATTAGATCAATTTGAAGCAAAAGAAGCTCAAGACATAATTCAATATTTAACCTTACCATCTCACGACTGGACTCTGGTAGTGGTAAGCCATAATAATATTTGGTTACCTAAAGCAAATAATGTTATAGAATTAAATGAAGGTAGAATAATTAACAAGAAATAATATGCTAAATATATCTACAAATAAATTAAACGAAAAAGTAGACATTTCTAACTACATGTCTCATAAAAAAGCTTTTGGTAAAAAGCATTTTAAAAACTTTAATAGACTATTAGTTTCATTTGCTATACTTTGTATAATAATCTTGTTATTACCATGGACACAAAATATATCGGCCAATGGTGCAGTAACAACGCTTACACCAGACCAAAGACCACAAAGCATACAATCTCCAATTCCTGGACGTATAGAAAAATGGTTTGTACGTGAAGGTGATTTTGTAAAAAAAGGCGATACAATTCTATTTATTTCTGAAGTTAAAAACGATTATTTCAATCCAGATTTAGTGAAAATTACTGGTCAGCAAATAAATTCTAAAACAGCATCTGTAGAAAGTTATGGTTTAAAAGTAAAAGCTTTAAACAATCAAATTTCAGCATTATCAAAAGAGCGTGTATTAAAAATTAAGCAAGCAGAAAACAAACTATTACAAGCAAAGCTTAAAATGAAAAGCGATAGTATAGATTTTGAAGCAGCTAAAACAAATATTGAAATAGCAAGAAAACAATTAAATCGTGCAGAAATTTTAGAAAAAGAAGGATTAAAATCATTAACAGATGTTGAACAAAAACGATTAAAACTTCAGGAAACTCAAGCCAAACTTATATCTCAAGAAAATAAATTTTTAGCTTCTAAAAACGAAATATTAAATGCCCGAGTAGAAATCAACCGCTTAAAAGCTTCATATATAGACAAAATATCTAAAGCACAAAGCGATAAGTTTACAGCAGAATCTAACCAATATGATGCAGAAGTACAAGTTTCGAAATTAGAAAACAACCGTACCAATTACGAGATACGAAATGCTATGTACTATATAAAAGCGCCTCTAGATGGTTATATTAATAAGGCTTTAAAAACAGGGATTGGAGAACGTTTTAAAGAAGGCGAACGTATTGTTGGTATTATGCCTGCAAATTACGATTTGGCTGTAGAAACCTATATAGATCCTATAGATTTACCATTAGTACATATAGGTGAAACATTTAGAGTACAATTTGATGGTTGGCCAGCAATAGTATTTAGCGGTTGGCCAAATGTATCTTACGGTACCTATGGCGCAAAAGTAATAGCAATAGAAAATTTTATAAGCAGCAATGGTAAATTTCGAATCCTTTTAGCTCCAGATGAAAACGATTACAAATGGCCATCTGCAATTAGAGTTGGCTCTGGTGTTAGAGCAATTGGCTTATTAGAAGATGTACCTATTTGGTTTGAAGTCTGGAGACAATTAAACGGATTCCCGCCTAATTATTACCAACCAGAAAACAATGGAGACAAAACAAAATAGCATGAAAAAAAATATATTAATATTATGTATTTTATTATGTACTAATGCTTTTTCACAAAGTATTAATGAATTAGAATTAAGTTTTGAAGAATATATAAGCTACGTAAAACAATTTCATCCTATTGTTAAGCAGGCAAACTTAAAACTTGAAGAAGGCGAATACAATTTATTAAAAGCACGTGGAAGTTTTGATCCAAAAATTGAAGCTATTTACGACCGAAAAGATTTTAAAAACAAAGAATATTATAACTTATTTAACGCAACATTTAAAGTGCCTACTTGGTATGGTGTAGAATTAAAAGCAAATTTTGAAAATAATGATGGACTCTTTTTAGACCCTCAAAAAAATGTACCAGATGATGGTTTGTTTTCTGCAGGAATATCGGCATCACTAGGACAAGGATTGATTATTAACGAAAGAATGGCTACTTTAAAAAAAGCAAAATACTTTATAGAACAAAATAAAGCAGAAAGAACTTTAGCTGTAAACAAAGTGTTATACGAAGCCTCAATAGCCTATTTTGAATGGCTTCAAACTTATAACGAACAGAAAATGTATAGTCGTTTTCTAGAAAACGCTAAAACACGATATAATGGAGTGAGAAAAAGTGTTTTAGCTGGTGATAAACCAGGAATAGATAGTTTAGAAGCAAACATAAATATTAATAATAGAAAACTTTCACTAGAGCAATCAAATATTAAATTTTTAAAAAACACCTTAAAGGTCTCTAATTTTCTGTGGTTAGATTCTGGTGTGCCTTTAGAAATAAATACAAGTGTAACACCTGCACAATTACCGGAAACCACTGTAGATAAGGTTTTAAGTTTAAATCAAGATATTAATTTTGAAATAAACAACCATCCAAAATTAAATGCTTTAAATAATAAAATAAAAAGTTTGGATGTAGATGCTAAACTAAAAGCAAATATGCTTTTACCAAAAGTAGATATACAATATAATTTTATTACTGAAAATCCAGATATAAGTAATAGTTATAGTTCTAACAATTACAAATTAGGATTAAACGTCTCATTTCCTTTATTTTTAAGAAAAGAACGTGGAAGTTTAAAATTAACAAAACTAAAAATTGATGCTTCAAAGTTTGAGCGATTAAACACTAGTATTACAATAATAAATAAAGTGGAATCGCTAAAAAAAGAGCTTGATTCTTATATTACGCAAATAGAATTAATAAACTCTGTAGTAAAAGATTATAAAACTTTACTTAATGCTGAAGAAAGAAAATTTAGCTTTGGAGAAAGCTCTGTTTTTTTGATTAACTACCGTGAGTCAAGTTTAATTGATGCAGAATTAAAAGCTTTAAAACTAAAAAACATGTTTTACAAAACTAAAGTTAAGTTATTTGAAGCTTTAGGTAATATTTAAAAAAAAGCCTTGGTTAAAAAACCAAGGCTTTTTTTAAACATGCGCTTTATTGCGTTATATTTTTTTAACACGAACGGCATTTAATCCTTTCATGCCTTTTTCTAATTCAAATTGAACTTTGTCATTTTCTGTAATTTCATCAATTAAACCACTAACGTGACAAAAGTATTTCTCTTGATCTTCGGTATCTATAATAAAACCAAAACCTTTTGATGAATCGTAAAATGAAACTTTTCCTTTTCTAATTGGATCTACTTCTGGCAAATCTTCTTTTTTAGGTACACCTAAAATAATATTATCTGCTTTTACTTTAATTTTATCTTCTGGATCTGGCGGCGTATCTACTAAATTACCGTTAAAATCTACGTAAGCAAATTGTATTCCATCTGTACCATTTTCTTCCTTAGCGGCCTTTCTAGCCTCCATTTTCTTACGTTTATCTTCTCTTTTCTTTAAGCGCTTTTTTTCTTTTTCTAATTTGTTAAATGTCTGTTGCGACTTTGCCATTCTTCTTTTTTGTGAGTATTAAAAATTAACTTAGTTGTTAATTATGTTTGTAAAAATACGATTTTCAGTTGGTTAAATAAAAAAAAATTGAAGTTTGCTATTCTTTATCTCCTTCTTCAGGTAAATCCTGAGGTAAAAGTACTACTGTAAAAGTACCGCGAACACCCGTAAGTAGGTTCCATTTGCTATTTAAAAGCATGTTTCCTGTAGTTTTTTCAAACACTGCAAAAGCTGCTGTATTTGGTCCAGATGTTCCTTGGTTTAAAGCCTCAAATTCAACAACATTTTCTCCAGGCTCTAATGTAAGTGTAAATTTTTTATTAGCATTTGCTAAAGCTACTCTACTGTTTACAACAGTTCCGTTTACCCAAATTCTAACCAAATCTCCATCTTCTGCTCCAAAATCTCTTAATGAAACATCTTGATATTTAGATTTTGTAAGGTATTTACCAAAAAACTGATTTACTTTTCGGCCTTCTTCACGATATTCATCTTCTCTTAACTGTAGAGCATTTTTTAATTGCTTACCAAATAATTCAGCAGGATTTCTTAATTTATCGTCATGAACCATAGAGAATTCCTTCCTTTTTGCAATACTCATTTGTTCTTCTTTAGAAAGCGTTTCTTTTACATCGTCTTCTTTCTCGGTTTTTTCGTCATTCTTCTTTACAGGTTGAATAATAATTTCGTCATCTTCTAAAGGATCATCCACGTTTTCTGCTGGTATCGCAATAGATCTGTTTTCGCTATCTATTTGGGCATTTACACCTATTATAGAGCAAAATAAAAAGAATGTTAGTAAATAGATTTTCATAGGTATTTGGTAATATGTCAAAAATAAACCAAAAACCATACCTAAATATTAATTTTTTATTAATTACTGTGAAAATATTCTTAAACCAAGCTATTATTAACAAATACATTATTGGAGTTACTCCATTTTAAGGGTGTCTAAATGTTAAATTATGTTAAATTAGTACTATGCATTACAAAGTACTGTAACAATTTTGAAATTGCGTCGTCTTTATAGTATAACAAAACAATTATCAATCAATTTAAAACCAATAATTATGAGAACTTTAAACACAAATCAATTATCAGCAACATTAAACGGTACTAAAAGTAACACTTGGAATACTAGAAGACGTTTTAGATAGAAGAAAATCATCAATCAAAAAATTAACCATCATGAGAACTTTAAATACAAATCAATTATCAGCAACATTAAACGGAACTAAAAGTAACACTTGGAATACTAGAAGGCGTTTTAGATAGAAAAAATCAACAATCAACCATCAATCAAAAAATCAAACAATTATGAAAGCAATTATTAATACCTTAAGAAAAACCAGCAGTATTACAGATGAACGTTTATTTGTTAATAGAGAAGTTTTTAAATTTAGTAATACTAAAGGAACACTATGGAATGGCGTAAAACGCTATGCACATTAAAATTGCTCGATTAATTAAAAAAAGCCAGCGAGTTAGGGTTCGCTGGTTTTTTTATATAATAGTATTAGCTATTAATATTCTAATAAGGTTAATAATTCTGCTTCAAACTTATCACGAGCTAAATATTGATCTTCTAGCTGGTTTATAAAAGGAATAGGTGTTTCAAGACTTGCAACACGTTTTACTGGTGCATCTAAATGTTCGAAACAATTTTCCATAATTAGTGCAGAGATATCACTGGCAATACCGCCAAAAAGTGAATCTTCTTGTAGTATAATTACGCGTCCTGTTTTTTTAGCTGAAGCATAAATAGTTTCTGTATCTAATGGCTGTAAAGATCTTAAATCAATAACATCGGCAGAGATGTCTTGGTGTTTATCTAAAGTATTTAATGCCCAATGTACGGCTTGACCATAGGCAATTACAGTAATATCATCGCCTTGTTTTAGTGTTGCTGCTTTACCAAACGGAATTGTAAAATAGTCTGTTGGTACATCTTGACGAATACTTCTATATAAAGCTTTGTGCTCAAAAAACAATACTGGATTTGGATCATTAATTGCTGTTGCCAATAAGCCTTTTGCATCTTTTGGAAATGCAGGATATATAACTTTTAAACCTGGAGTTTTAGTAAACCAAGCTTCGTTTGTTTGACTATGAAAAGGTCCTGCAGCTACGCCTGCACCACAAGGCATTCTTAGTACAACATCTGCATTTTGGTTCCAGCGATAATGTGATTTTGCTAAATAATTTACAACAGGATTAAAACCAGATGTTACAAAATCACTAAACTGTAACTCTACAACGCTTTTTATTCCTGCTATGCTTAATCCCATTGCAGTTTCAATTATTGCCGATTCGCAAATTGGAGTATTACGTACTCTGTCTTTTCCAAATGCTTCTACAAAGCCATCTGTAATTTTAAAAACACCACCATATTCTGCTACATCTTGACCCATAATGACTAAGTCCTTATGCTTTTCCATAGACTGTTTTAAACCTACGTGTATCGCATCAATCAAGCGTAACTCTTCGGTGTTTTTGTTTTCTTTAACACCTTGATAATCAAAACTTTTAAAAACATCATTTAATTCGTTACTTTCAGTTGAAACAATTGCAGCTTCAGCATTCGTTCTGTCTAAATGTGTATCTATTTCAGCCTTAATTTCAGCTTTAAAAATAGCGTCTTCTTTTTCGGTTAAAATACCTTCTTCTAAAAGGTGTAACTTATAATTATCTATTGGGTCTTTTTTTGCCCATTGGTCCATTAACTCCTGTGGCACATATTTAGTACCACTAGCCTCTTCATGACCACGCATTCTAAAAGTTTTGAATTCTATTAAAACAGGACGTGGTTTTTTTCTTATACTTTCTGTTATTTTAGAAATTTTAGTAAACACTTCTAAAATGTTATTACCATCTATAATATGAGATTCCATACCATAACCTAAAGCACGATCTGCTAAATTCTCACAATTATACTGTTCTTTGGTAGGTGTTGACAACCCATATCCATTATTTTCAATACAAAAAAGCACAGGCAATTGCCAAACAGATGCTACATTTAAAGCTTCGTGTATATCTCCTTCACTTGTTCCGCCTTCACCTGTAAATACTGCTGTTACTTGGTTTTTATTTTTTAATTTACTAGCTAATGCAATACCATCTGCAACGCCAAATTGAGGTCCTAAGTGAGAAATCATACCTACAATATTAAACTCTTGCGTTCCAAAATGAAATGAGCGATCTCGACCTTTTGTAAATCCGTTTGCTTTTCCTTGCCATTGGCTAAATAAACGGTATAGTGGTATGTCTCGAGTTGTAAAAACACCCAGATTTCTATGCATTGGTAAAATATATTCTTCTGCATGCATAGCCATTGTTACACCTACAGAAATAGCTTCTTGGCCAATACCAGAAAACCATTTACTAATTTTACCTTGACGAAGTAAAATAAGCATTTTTTCCTCTATTAATCGAGGTTTTAACATGGCTTGATATAATGCTATCTTGGTTTTGCTAGATAACTTTGTTTTATTATAATTTATGTTAGATTTCATAAGTGTGTTTGGCATCCTAAAAAAGTTTATCAAATATAACATTATTGCATAAAAATCAATTATTGATCATAATAATTATCAATTATTAAATATGGTAACTTTTCTTTACATTTGTATATAAAAGATTATAAAACGAAAGTAGAAATGACAAGTATCCCAAGTGTTAATTTAGAAGATTTTCTTTCTGATGACCCAAAGAGAAAACAAAAATTTATAGATGAAATAGGAAAAGCTTATCAAGAGATAGGTTTTGTTGCTTTAAAAGGGCATTTTTTAGATAAAAAACTAGTTGATAGATTATATTCTGAAATAAAAAACTTTTTTTCTTTACCTGTAGAAACTAAACAAAGCTATGAGATTCCTGGAATTGGAGGTCAACGTGGTTATGTTTCTTTTGGAAAAGAGAGTGCAAAAGGAAAAAAAGAAGGTGATTTAAAAGAGTTTTGGCACTTTGGTCAATACGTAGAAGATGATCCAGAACGCGCAAAAGAATATCCTGATAATGTAGAAGTTAAAGAAATTCCTGCCTTTAATGAAGTTGGTAAAGAAACATACCAAATGTTAGAAAAAACAGCTAAATATGTTTTACGTGCTTTAGCTTTACATTTAGATTTAGAAGAAACGTATTTTGATAAACATATTCATAATGGTAATTCTATTTTAAGACCAATACACTATCCTCCAATTACCGAAGAGCCAAAAGCTGCAGAACGTGCAGCTGCCCATGGCGATATTAATTTAATTACTTTGTTAATGGGCGCACAAGGTCGTGGTTTACAAGTACAAAACCATGATGGCGAATGGATTGATGCTATTGCAGAACCAGATGAATTAATGATTAATGTTGGAGATATGTTATCTCGCCACACAAATAATAAATTAAAATCTACAATACATAGAGTAATTAATCCGCCAAGAGAACTTTGGGGAACTAGCCGCTACTCTATTCCGTTTTTCATGCACCCAATTAGCGAAATGAAATTAGATGTATTAGATAGTTGTATAGACGAAAACAACCCTAAGCAATACGAAGATATTACTGCAGGAGAATTTTTAGACCAACGTCTTATCGAACTAGGACTTAAAAAATAAGTTATAAGTACTACAGTCTTCAGTAAATAAAACTACTGAAGACTGTTTCTATATACTTAATAATTAATATATGGACTTAAAAGACCAATTAAAAAATCTTTTTCCAGAACACGAAGAAAAAGATATAGAACCTACAACAGAAGATCAAGGTCTTTGGTTGCAGGACGATCCTATTATTTGTAAATACGAAAAACGAAAAGGAAAACCTATTACCATATTAGAAGGTTATACTGGAGCTACAGAAGATTTTAAAGCTTTAGCTAAAGAGTTAAAGCAAAAACTAAGCGTTGGCGGAAGTTTTAAAGATGATAAAATTATAATTCAAGGAGATTATCGTGATAAAATCATGACAATTCTTAAAGAAAAAGGCTTCAATGTAAAACGTGTTGGCGGTTAATAATATGAGTAAAAAAACACTTCACATTACAAATGGCTCAAGCCTTACAGATTTTCTTATAAAAGAAAAATACGAAGGAAATATTGTAACCTGGCATGAGATGTTATGCGAAGGCCCAACCGAAAAAATAATAGATACCGATTCATTTTTTGAAAACCGAAAAACCTACCTAGAATCTATTTACGATTTTAAATACGATATTTCTAAAGTAAGAGATGAATTAAAAGTTTTAAATACCGTAAATGAATTTGATGAAATAGTACTTTGGTTTGAGTACGATTTATTTTGTCATATTAATTTAATAGCTGCCATTAGCTTACTAAAGCAAAAGGATATTAGAAAACCTTTAAGTTTAGTTTGTAGTGGTAGAATTGAAAATGAAAAAGAATTAAAAGAATTACCACAATTAACACCAACACAATTAAAAACACATTATAACGAGCGTGTTTCACTTACTATAGATGATATTGCATTGGCACAAAAAGCTTGGAGAATATACTGTGAAGACGATCATAACTTATTAAAACCGTTAATTGTTAGACCTTCAAATTTTAAATATTTAAGTATTTGTTTAAAAGCACATTTAAAACGTTTTCCGGATACTAGAAGTGGTTTAAGTACATTAGAGTATAATATTTTAAAATTAGCAAAAGAGCATAAAGTTAAATCACGACACCATTTAGTTGGTTATGCACTACATTACCAAGGTTATTATGGTTTTGGAGATATACAAATAAAGCGTTTAGTAAATAATCTTGAAGCTTTTTATACCGAAACCGAAGATAGCCTTACACTAAATAGAAATGGGCATTTAGCCTTAGAACATTTAAAAAACTTTAGAAACGAAATGGATTGTAATTTTGTTTTTGGAGGTGTTAATAAATGTGAATTTCAATTTAATAAAAAAGAAAATAAACTTATTAAAAATATAATGAATGCCAATTAAAGATTCAGAATTAATATTAAATCCAGATGGTAGTGTTTATCACTTAAATCTAAAACCTGAACATATATCTAACACCATAATTACAGTTGGTGATCCAGATCGCGTATCAAGTGTAACAAAACATTTTGATACTATTGAGTTTAAAACACATAAGAGAGAATTTCATACTCAAACAGGAACCTATAAAGGCAAACGCATTACTGTAATTTCTACAGGAATTGGTACAGATAATATTGATATTGTATTTAATGAGCTTGATGCTTTAGTTAATATTAATTTAGAAACTAGAGAAGTAAAACAAGAATTAACCGCATTAAATATAATACGTATTGGTACTTCTGGCTCAATAAAAGAAGACATTCCTGTAGATGCTTTTTTAATTAGTGAATTAGCAGCAGGTTTTGATAGTTTACTTCATTTTTATGATAGCGAATCGTTTCAACACAAAGATATTTCACAAGCATTAATAGAACAAACTAATTGGTTTAAAGCAAAATCAGACCCTTATGTAGTGAGTTGTGATGATTCTTTATTAAACAAACTAAGTTCAGACAAAACAGTTACTGGTTTTACAGCAACTAACGTAGGTTTTTATGGACCTCAAGGTAGAATTTTACGATTAGCACTTCAGGATAATCAATTAAATAATAAATTAGCTAGCTTTAATTTTAATGGTAAATCTATTACCAATTTAGAAATGGAAACTGCTGGTATTTATGGTATTTCTAAATTATTAGGCCATAAAGCATTATCTATGAATGCTATTATAGCAAACAGAGCAACTGGTGAATTTAGCGAAAATCCTACAGCAACTGTAGACAATTTAATAACTTACACATTAAATAAGTTAGTAGACTAATTTTAATAACACTTAAAAACAAACGCTATTACTACTTTTTAAGGTAAAAGAAAAAAACTTATTTTTAAATAAGAATAATTTAGAGTACCGTTTTCACGGAAACATTATGAAAAAAATAAATATAGGAGGTGTTCCAGAACATTTTAATCTTGCTTGGTATTTAGGCTTAAAAAACGGTGAGTTTAAAGACGAAAATATAAACCTACGTTGGAAAGACTATTTTGGCGGCACAGGTGCTATGTGTAAAGGCCTGCGTGATGGAGACATAGACATGGCAGTTATTTTAACCGAAGGCATTATAAAAGATATTATCGCCGGTAACAAATCTAAAATTGTACAAGTATTTGTTAAAACACCACTTATTTGGGGAATTCATGTAGCACAAAACTCTAATTATAAAACAATTGAAGACATAAAAGGAACCAAAGCAGCAATTAGTCGTTATGGTTCTGGATCTCATTTAATGGCTTATATAAATGCCCAAAATAATGGTTGGAATTTAGAAAAAGATTTAGATTTTGAAGTTATTAAAAACTTAGATGGCGCTGTTGAAGGTTTAACCGAAGGAAAAGCCGATTATTTTATGTGGGAAAAATTTACCACAAAACCATTAGTAGATAATGGTGTTTTTAGACGTATAGACAACTGTCCGTCGCCATGGCCATGTTTTGTTGTTGCTGTACGAGAAGAGTTTTTAGAATCTAATAAAGATGATGTAAAAACCATATTAAATATTGTAAATAATACCACATCAGAATTTAAAGATATTCCTAGTATAGATCGCATGATAGCAAACCGCTATGAGCAAGAATTAGAAGATGTGCAAGAATGGCTAACCTTAACCGAATGGTCTCAAGAAAACATATCTAAAGCAACAATAAACAAAGTTCAAGACGAGTTGCTTGCTTTAAATATAATTCCTGAAAAATGGAAATATGAAGATTTAGTAGAAAAACTCTAGCCAAAAACACGCAACCTTTTTTATTTCTGGCATCTACTAAAAAATAAACTAATGAAAATTACTTCAGTTATTATTTTAGTATCCATTTCGCTTTGTGCCTCATTATGTTGTTCTGGTGACGATGATTATTTTGCTCCAGAAATACTTATCGAGAATAACGCAATTGTACAAATAGAGAATAATCAAACTGAATTTAATGTAAATGAAAACATTACTATAGAAACTTATATTTCTAACGCACAAACGACAATAAATAACCAAAACATAATTTTAAGTGATTTTGATTATGCTGAAGTTGGCCAATCACGCTATTACTACAATTTAGCCTTGTATAAGTTAAATGGATTTGGTACTGTTTCTCAAATTCCATTAACTACAGATAGTATTACAAACTTTAATGGAGAAACTTTAATAAACGGAAATTATATAGAGGTTATAAGTTATTTTGATGGATCAGGATATAAAAATAAGTTTAGTATTACACTTGCAGAATCTGGGACATATTATTTAGCAGGATTAAATTTCTTAAATGCTAATACTGGAGAATTTACTATACATGGCGGCATTTATGAGTTTGGGTTTATAAACATAAAATCTACCATAAGTAATAGTAATGCAAATGCTGCTTACCAATTTATTGTAAATTAAGACCATTTAACTTCACACAAGTTTTGTGTTTTTAAAATTGAATTTACCTTACTAAAATGTTTATTACCAAACCAATACCCTCGATTAGCACTTAATGGCGAAGGATGTCCAGATGTTAAAATGTGATGTTTACTCTCATCTATTAATTTAGATTTCTTTTTAGCAAAACCACCCCAAAGAAGGAAAATTACACGCTCTTTTTTATCGCTTATTGTTTTAATAACAGCATCTGTAAAAGTTTCCCAACCTTGTTTTTGGTGACTTCCGGCTTCGTGAGCGCGCACTGTTAAAGTTGCGTTTAGTAAAAAAACACCTTGTTCTGCCCAACGTTCAAGATTCCCACTTTTTGGATATGGTATTTGTAAATCGTTTTCAATTTCTTTAAAAATATTTATTAACGATGGCGGATGTGTAATACCGTTGTTAACACTAAAACATAAACCGTTTGCTTGATTATAGTTATGGTATGGATCCTGTCCAATTATCACAACTTTTAAATCATTAAAATGACATTTTTCAAAAGCATTAAATATTAAATTTTTAGGAGGAAAACATTGGTTTTCTTCATATTCAGCTTCAACAAAATTCATTAAACTTTTAAAATAAGGTTTATTTAATTCAGCTTGTAAATAAGGTTGCCAACTGTTGTGTATTGTAATGTCCATTATTAGTTTTGTATTTCAGAATAAAAATAACACTATCTTTATTGCTGCAAAAATATATTCCACTTGAAAAATATAAAATTTCCCACAGCACAAACAATTCTTTTAATTATAGCAGGACTTGTAACACTTTTAACATGGTTTATACCTGCTGGTAAATATGATACTTTATTATATAATAGTGCCAGCAATAACTTTACTCAAACAAGTACAACACAAACTTTAAATTTACCAGCTACACAGCAAACTTTAGATGCATTAGCTATAAAAATTCCTTTAGAGAAATTTACAAATGGTGATATTTATAAAGCTATAAACATACCAAATACATACAAAAAACTAGAAGCACAACCACAAGGTGTGTTAGAATTTATAAAATCGCCTGTAAAAGGTATAATTGAAGCTGCAGATATTATTTTTCTAGTTTTAATAATTGGAGGATTAATAGGTATAATTAATAGTACAGGTGCTTTTGATGCTGGTATTTCATGGTTAGCAAATAAATTAAAAGGGAACGAATATATTTTAATTATTCTAGTAACAACTCTAGTAGCTGCTGGTGGTACAACCTTTGGCTTTGCCGAAGAAACAATTGCCTTCTTCCCTATTTTAATTCCTGTTTTTCTGGCAGCAAAATATGATGCTTTAGTTGGTGTTGCTTGTATTTTTATTGGTTCGTCTATAGGTACAATGTGTTCTACTATAAATCCTTTTAGTACAATTATAGCAAGTGACGCAGCAGGAATAAGCTGGACAACAGGTGTTTGGGGAAGAGTTTTTATGTTAGCAGCTTGTTTAACAATTTGTTTGATATATATAATTCGATATGCAAACCGTGTGAAAAAAGACCCTACAAAATCTATTATATACGATCAAAGAGAACAAATTGCGGCATTATTTGGTAATACAAATGCTAAAGTTATACATTTTACAACACGATTACGTTTGGCTTTATTTGTGTTTGCAATGTGTTTTGCTATTATGATTTATGGCGTTGTTTTCTTAGAATGGTGGTTTGTAGAAATGACAGCAACTTTTCTTGTTGGTGCTATAATTATAGGATTTATTGCCAATATAAAAGAATCTGTTTTTGTAGATACTTTTGTTAAAGGCGCTGGAGATTTACTAGGTGTAGCTTTAATTATTGGTATTGCACGAGGTATTACCGTAATTATGGCAGATGGTCTAATTAGTGATACCATGTTATATTATGCTAGTGATTTAACTACAGGAATGAATAAAGGTTTATTTGCTACTGCTATGACTGGTATTTATGCAGGTCTTTCTTTTTTTATACCAAGTTCTTCTGGTATGGCAGTACTTACCATGCCTATAATGTCTCCACTAGCAGATACCGTAGGTGTTGGACGCGAAATTGTAGTAAATGCTTATCAATATGGATTAGGCTTATTCTACTTAATTAACCCAACAGGTCTTATTTTAGCTTCACTAGCAATAGTAAAAGTTGGATTTAATAAATGGCTAAAATTTATCATGCCGCTTTTTGTAATTTTAATTGTATTCACTTTAATAGTCATGACGCTTTCAGTATATTTATAGAAGCCAAAAAAAAGCATTAAATGTATACAATTATAGGCGCAGGAATTGGAGGATTAACCACTGCGTTAGTTTTCGAAAAACTAAATATAAACTATCGATTATTTGAAAAAGCCAAAGGTCCAAACGCTTTAGGTGCTGGTATTTGGTTAGCGCCAAATGCATTACAAGTATTAGAATTTGCGGGTGTTTTAGATAATGTTACCCAAGCCGGTAATATTATTAATAGAATTACTTTAACTAATGAAAAACTTAATACTTTAGTAGATAGTAGTCAACTACCAGCAAAAGAAAAATATGGTTTTTCTACAGTTGCAATACATCGAGGTAAACTACAATCTGTATTAATTAATGCACTCCCAAAAAACAAAATACAATGGAATAAAGCTTTTAAATCTTACACTCAAGATAATAATAATGTAACAGTCACTTTTAGTGATGGTTCTCAAACAAAAAGTACTTATTTAATTGGTGCAGATGGTATAAACTCTAAAGTAAGAGCACAATTATTTCCAGAATCTACAATTAGGTTTTCTGGACAAACGTGCTGGCGCGGAGTTATGCAAACAGCTTTACCTGAAGACTATAAAGATCGAGGTATTGAGATTTGGGGAAAAGGTATTAGGTTTGGTTTATCTCAACTATCTAATAACGAAACCTCGTGGTTTGCTGTGAAAAAAAGTAAGGCTTTTGGTAAAGATGATACCGCTGTTTTAAAAGAAAAACTCCATGCATACTATAAAAACTTTCACCCATTAGTTCATAATTTAATAGACAATACAGATTTAGAGCATATTATTAGAAATGATATTACAGATTTAAAACCGCTTAAAAGCTGGCAGAAGCAAAACGTTTGTCTTCTTGGTGATGCAGCACATGCAACAACTCCAAACATGGGTCAAGGTGGAGCACAAGCCATAGAAGACGCCTATTATTTAGGGAAATTAATAGCTAAATCTCCTAATAAAAATAATTTTAAAGCTTTTGAAAAAAAACGCTTTAAAAAAGCAAATGCTATTGTTAATCAATCTTGGAGAACAGGAAAAATTGCTCATTTTAAAACATTAGCTCCAATAAGAAATATAATTTTTAAAAGCATTCCTAAACCAATTCTTGACAAAACAATGTTTTCGGTTTACGAATTATAATTCAGGATTTAAATCTATAAATGAAAGACCTAAAAAACAAAATAGTATTAATTACTGGTGGCGCTTCTGGAATTGGTAAAATAATGGCGCGCTTAATGTTAGAGCGACAATCTAAAGTAATACTTTGGGATATAAACCAAGAAAATATAAATAATACTTTAAAAGAATTTTCAAATTATAAAACTATATATGCTTACAAAGTAGATGTTTCTAATATAGAAAACATAAAAGAACAGGCTTTAAAAGTAAAACAAGACATTGGTATTGTAGATGTATTAATAAACAATGCGGGAATAGTAGTTGGTAAATTTTTTAACACACAAACATATGCAGATATAACCAAAACTATGAGCATAAATGCTAATGGACCAATGTATGTTACAGTGGAATTTTTAAGTGATATGATTCATAAAAATACTGGACATATTTGTAACATAGCATCGTCAGGAGGATTAATTTCAAATCCAAAAATGTCGGTTTATGCTGCAAGTAAATGGGCTGTAATTGGTTGGTCTGATAGTTTAAGGTTAGAAATGCTTCAGCTTAAAAAAAATATAAATATTACTACAATTATGCCTTATTACATAAACACAGGAATGTTTAATGGTGTAAAATCTAAAATCCCAATTCTAGAACCAGAAGCAACCGCATTAACCATAATAAAATCAATCGAAAAAAATAAAAGAATGGTTACTATTCCTGGTTATATTTATAGAGTAACACGTTTGGGTCAGGCATTAATGTCTGTTAATATGTTCGATTGGTTTACTGGTAAAGTTCTTGGTATTTATAAAACTATGGAGCATTTTGTAGGTCATAAAAAAGCGTAAATAACAGCCAAAACGTAAGAAAACCAAGGTAACTTCTTAATAAAATTCCATTTCCCATTCCTATTCCGTAACTTTGTTATGCTAAGAAAAAGATATAATTAAAAGTTTTCCGTTAACACGGAAAGTACTATGATAAACATTCATAAAAAAACATTACAAGATTTAGAATTCGCGACCGTTTTAGAACAAGTTAGTGAATATTGTGTAACCCATTTAGGAAACCAAAAAGCCTTACAAATAGAACCTTTTAATAATAAGGAGGCATTACTAAACGCGTTACAATTAACTAATGAATATGTATCGTCATTTTATAATGATAATCGTATTCCTAACCATGGATTTGATGCCATAACAAAAGAACTACAATTACTACGTATAGAAAACACGTATTTAGAAACACATAGTTTAAAAAAAATCGTTTCAATTTCACTTACAGCAAACGATATTGTTAAGTTTCTAAATAAATTTGAAGACTACTACCCTAACCTAAAGCAATACTCACTTAGTATTGAAGTTACAACTGCAATAATTGAAAAAATTGATAGTGTTGTTGACCGTTTTGGAGATGTAAAAGATAATGCTTCTGCTTTGCTGTTTGAGTTACGCCAAAGTATGAATAAGCTAAAAGGTAAAATTAATTCAAGTTTTACATCGGCTTTAAACCAATATCATAATCTTGAATATTTAGATGATATTAGAGAATCTGTAGTAGAAAATAAACGCGTACTAGCTGTTAAAGCAATGTATAGACGTAAGGTTAAAGGTGCCATTATGGGTGGCAGTAAAACAGGAAGTATAGTTTATATAGAACCAGAAGCAACACTACAACACACAAGAGAATTAAATAACTTAGAGTACGAAGAAAGCGAAGAGGTTGTTAGAATTTTAAAAGAAGTCACCAATTTTTTACGTGATTTCTTACCATTAATAGAAGCGTATCAAGTATTTTTAACTAACATAGATGTTATTGCAGCTAAAGCTAAATATGCAAAGTCTATGAATGCTATTTTACCAGAAATTAGTAAAGACAGGCATATATATTTACGTGATGCTTACCATCCATTACTATATTTAACCAACGTAGAAAAAAAGGAGAAAACCTACCCGCAAACCATAGAACTTAATAACGATAAACGCATTATTGTAATTTCTGGACCAAATGCTGGAGGTAAAAGTATTACCCTTAAAACAGTAGGCTTATTACAGCTTATGTTGCAAAGTGGTATGCTAATTCCTGTGCACGAACGTAGTAAAGTCACTGTTTTCGATAGAATTTTAACAGATATTGGTGATAACCAATCTATAGAAAACCACTTAAGCACTTACAGTTATAGGTTAAAACAAATGAATTACTTTTTAAAAAAAGTAAATAAAAACACATTATTTTTAATAGATGAATTTGGAACAGGTTCTGATCCTGAACTAGGTGGTGCTTTAGCCGAAACTTTTTTAGAAGAATTTTACGCCAGAAATGCCTTTGGAATTATCACAACACATTACGCCAATTTAAAAATGTTGGCCAATGAAAAAGATGAAATGATAAATGCTAATATGATGTTTGATGAACGTACATTAGAACCTATGTACAAATTAGCATTAGGTCAAGCGGGAAGTTCGTTTACATTTGAAGTAGCACAAAAAAACGGCATACCTTATAGTTTAATTAATCGAGCAAAAAAGAAAATTGAACGCTCTAAAGTAAGGTTTGATGCTACCATAGCAAAACTTCAAAAACAACGTGCAAAGCTTGAAAAAACCAGTGAATCTTTAAAGGTTAACGAAAGAAAAAAACAATCTGAAGCAGATAAACTTGAAGAAATAAATAATAAAATTCAAAAAAAATTAGAAAGCTATCAGGAACTGTATGATAGCAATCAACGTTTAATATACTTAGGACAAAAGGTAAATGATATTTCTGAAAAATTCTTTAAAGATAAAAGGAAAAGAGAATTAATGGCCGAGTTGTTTAGATTAGTACAAATTGAAAATTCTAAACGCAAAAAAGTTTCTGCAAAGCAAGCTAAAGCAGAAAAAGCCAAAGAAGCTAAAATAAAGCAGGAAGCCGAGAAAAAAGTTGAAGTTATACGTAAAAAGAAAAAAGAAGCTAAAAAGAAAGCAGTTGTACAAGAAAAACCAAAACCAGTTTTAAAAGTTGGAGATCGTGTACGTATGCATGATGGTAGAGCTGTTGGTAGTATAGACACATTAGAAAAAGGTAAAGCGACTGTTAATTATGGTATATTTACTACTAATGTAAATGTAGATTTATTAGAATTAGTTGAAGCTGTAAAAAAGTAATGATAAATCAATTACCTAAACATAAAAAATTAATATTATTTGATGGTATTTGTAACCTTTGCAATAGCTCTGTTCAATATGTAATTAAAAATGATAAAACAAATAAATTCATGTTTGCAGCTTTACAAAGTGATGTAGGCAAACAAATTATTAAACATTTTAAAGTTGACCCATTAAATACAGATTCAATACTACTTTACTCTCCAAAAAAAAATACAATAAAAGTTAAATCTACAGCTGCGTTATGTATTACTAAAGACTTAGGTTTCCCTACTAATTTAATGGCTATATTTTTAATTGTACCAGCATTTATTAGGCATTGGGTTTATGATTATGTTGCAAAAAATCGCTACAAATGGTTTGGAAAAAAAGAATCCTGCTGGTTACCTACGCCAGAGTTAAAATCTAAGTTTATTGGCGAAGTTAAAAATGAGGCATAAAAAAAGCCTGAAAATAATTTCAGACTCTACTCCTAATACATTTATTTAGATTGGCATCTAATTAATATTAGCACATTTTAGGTTTTTGCTTTGATGAAGCAATTAACTTTAATAGTGATGTTTTATTATAATTTTCAATATCTATTTCTTCCATAGTTTTAATGCCTTTTACACTTATAACTACAGTATTTTCTTCAACTTGAGTAGCTGCTTGGCTCTCAACTTTTATTTCAGTTGTATTTTCTTTATTGTTTACCTTATTATCTTGAGCAGAAGCAAAAGAAACGAAAAGTACTAAAAGTAATGTTGTTAAAAATTTCATAGTTTGGAGCATTAATTCTGTTTAACACTGTAAAGATATATTGCATGTCTTCTACAATAATAAATTTCTCGTTAAAAAGCCAAACTATTTGATTTGCGAGATATAAATACAAAAAAAACCGATTAAATACACTCTTTTTAAGAGGTGTATTATAAAAACAAGTCGCATTTTTTATAAAAATCTTATAATCAAGATGTAAGAGTTTATAAAATGTAAAAATAATTTTAGAAATAATATTTAAACAGTTAATACTGCTTCTTCACATTGCATTCTTGCTAAATCTATTATGTTTATTGTATGGTTGGTATTAATAACAGATAACTCACTACAGGCAATAATAACCAAGTACTCTTCACTATATTCTTTTAATAGTTGATTATACTTATTAATGTCTTGTAAAGTTTCTGTACCGTTATAAACCGCTTGTCGTAACACATCTAAAAAACTAACTTCATCTTTATTTAAACCTATAATTTGAATATTAGAAAACTGTAACGCCTTACCTATACTTGAATTAGCTTTTGTATGTCGTGTACCAAACACAACACATTTATTTATAACACTATTTCTTGTTTTTTTTTCTAAAAGCTTTATTGGATGTATAATATTTAGTTTAAAATCTAATGTATCTAAAATATTGTGTAATGTAATATTAGGAACCAATAAATTGATTTTAGAGCTATTGTAGTTCTCTAAAGTATTTTTTAGTATGGGTGCAATAATATCATGACCATTAGGTAAATATGGGTTTATTGTATTGAAGTTTATTTGTTTTAAAATAAACGGACAAGTTGAATAAGACCTATATTTTTTAAAATATAAATCGTGTAGTGTTTTTTGATAAAATAAAGTACTTTTTACTCCTAAACCAAGTATAACTAATTTGTTTTGCATATACACTTATACTCTTTCTAAAATATAGCTGTTAAAGTAGTTTTTAGAATCGCTAATTTTAGAAATTTGCTTCAGTTTAGTATTATTTAAAAAAGAATTTAATATCTCATCGTTATATTTTCTTGAAATTTCAGTAAGAATTTTTTCTCCTTTTTGAAACTTAAAAATAATATTATCACCATTAAAGGTTACTTCTTGATCTTCTTTACTTACTAAATAGCTTTTTGCAATTCCTGTTTCTTCGTTGTATTCTGGGCTATGATCAAAGTTTTCAATTTCAAAATCTGCTTCTAGCTCATTATTAATTCTGTTTAATAAATTAAGATTAAAAGCTTTGGTAACACCTTGACTGTCATTATATGCAGGTAAAACAACATCTTTAGGTTTTATAGTATCTAAACCCATAATGACCTTATCGCCTACTTGTAAAGCATTGCTTAATTTTATTAAAAAATCTTGAGCTTCATGATCTTGTAAATTGCCAAGATTTGAGCCTAAAAACATTATTACCTTTGGTGTTGTATTAGTTTTAATATCGTTTAAAACACCAAAATAATTACCTTGAATAGTTTCTATATTTAATTTTGAAAACTCTTTGTGTATAGATTGTTCTAAATCGTCTAAAGCGTTTTGAGAAATGTCTATTGGTAAGTATTTAAAGTTATAATCTTCGTCAAGTAAAACTTTTAAAAAGGCTTTTGTTTTTTTACCGTCACCAGCTCCAAGCTCTATTAAATCGAATGGCTGATCTTTATTAATTTCTAATTTAGAAATTATGTTTTTTGATTTTGTGCTAAATATTTCAAATTCTGCTCGTGTTAAATAATACTCTGGTAAATGCATTATTTTCACAAAAAGGGCATCGCCAATGGCGTCGTAAAAATATTTTGAAGGTAAAGTTTTTGGCGAATTTTTCAATCCGTTTTCTATATCTAATCTAAATTGTGATTTCATTTTATTTGGCTAGTCGTATTCCTGTAAATTGCCATTGTGTTTCTGGCGAAAAAAAGTTTCTATAAGTATATCTACTATGGTTTGGTGAAGTTGCAACACTACAACCACGTAATACCATTGTGTTAATCATGAATTTGCCATTATATTCTCCAACAGCTCCTGGTTCTTGTTTGTAATTTGGATATGGTAAATATGCAGAGTTTGTCCATTCCCAAGTGTTTCCCCAATTTAATTTTGAAGCAGCAATTTCCCATTCAAATTCTGTTGGCAAACGTTTATTAACAAAGTTTGCATAGGCATTGGCTTCGTAATATGATAAATGTGTTACTGGCGCTTTAAGATTTATTTTTTTTAATCCAGCTAGTGTGTAGACAAACCATTCGTTATCTATACTATACCAGTATAATGGTGCTTTTAAATTATTATTATTAATCCATGCCCAACCATCGTCTAACCAATATTTTGGGCTATCATAGCCTTTTGAGGTTATAAAATTTATATAATCTTCGTTTGTTACTAATTTATTTGAAATTGTATAGGGTTCTAAAAAAACACGATGTTTACATGTTTCATTATCATAACAAAATCCATTACTATCATGACCAATGGTGTAGATACCTTCTTCTATTTTTATAAACTCTTGCTTTTGTTCTTCTACTATATTGTTTGCAAAAGCTTCTTTGTATAATTTTGGATTTATTGGGTTTTTAGATAATGTATATTTTATATCTGTTATTAATAATTCTTGATGTTGTTGTTCGTGGTTGATACCTAAAACTAGCAGATTAGTAATATCGCTATCATTTGGAAAATACTTTAATAGCAATGTAATATGCTTATCTACATAAACTCTATATTTATAAATTGTTTCTACGCTTGGTCTTGTAATTAAACCGCGTTCACCTCTATTAATTCGCTTACCTAAGCTATTGTAATAGCTGTTAAATAAAAAACCGTATTCTTCATCAAAAACTTTATAATCTTTAAAATAAGGTTTTAAAATCATTTCTTCAAAAAACCAAGTTGTGTGTGCCAAATGCCATTTTGGTGGGCTTGCAAAAGCTACAGATTGTGGTGTATAATCTTCAATCTCTAAAGGTTCACAAAGTGTTTTTGTATACTGTCTTGTAGTGTTATATTTTACAAGTATATTCATTTTTACTTTTGTAGTTGGTTGCTGGATTTGTTTTGCCAAGGAAATTTTCCTTCAATTTCTACTTGTATTGATAGGCTTAAAACGGTTCTAATTAATACTATTAATCCAAGTATTAGTGTTGATTTTAATGTTGGTTCTGTTATTACTGTTGCTACAATATCTGCAGCAATTAAAATTTCTAATCCTAAGAGAATAAACTTACCCAGATTTTTACGTAACTCTATATAACAATGCGCTCTTTTTTTTAAAGAAGATATTGTATAATTAATTAAAGAATATATTAAACCTATTAATATTATAGCAATGCCTATAGCTTCTATTATTCTTGCAATTATTTCAATATAATGTTTCATTAATTAAATATAACTGTAATTAATTATCTATACTCTGGGTTTTCAAAAGACCAATGTGTACCACTATCCCAATCTTCTCTTGAATTGCCATAATTATTATAGCCATTATTATCTTTTAGCATTTTTGCTAAATGCAATAAATTATATGTCATAAAGGTAGTATTTCTATTTGTAAAACCTGAATTAAACCCTTTTGGAGGATTCAATTTTTCTCCTTTCCATTTGGTATCTCCGTAACTTGGTCCTGGTCCAACTTCACCAATCCAGCCAGAATCTGCCTGTGGCGGAATAGAATAACCTACGTGCTGCAAAGCATATAAAATACCCATTGCACAATGTTTTACACCATCTTCATTACCTGTTATCATGCTACCACCAACTTTTCCATAAAATATATATTGACCTTTAGAATTGGTTAAACCGCTCATGGCATAAAGCCTCTCTATAAGTTTTTGTGCTTCAGATGATTTTTCACCCAACCATATTGGTGTACCAATTATAAGTACATCTGCATTCATCACTTTTTTATAAATTTCAGGCCAATCGTCTTTTTCCCAACCATGCTCTGTCATGTCTGGATAGACACCAGAAGCAACATCTTTATCTATAAACCTAATGCTTTCAAAAGCTACATTTTCTTTTTTTAAAATGTCTTGAGAGACTTTCATTAAAGTTTCTGTATGGCTAACGTTTGGTGATTTTTTTAAAGTACAATTAATATAAAGTACAGTTAGGTTTGAGAAATTCATATTTTTTGGTTTTGGTTTATTATTATAGTCGGTTTGTCTTATAAAACTTAACGCTTAATATAAAAGTTTGCTTTCTTTGGTTATTATAATGTTGCTAATCTACTATTGTCTAAATAACCTGAATACATATCTCTAAAATATACTTTTTTTTCTATGGCTTTAATTACTGGAGTACAAAAATCTGCATCATACATATCTCCTGTAACATTTAAACCACCAGGACTAAATACATTTATCTCCATTAATTTATCTCCAACAATATCAATACCTACTAAAAACATACCATCTTGCACTAATTTTGGTTTTACAATTTCTGCTAGTTTTTTTATTTTTTCTGTCATTTTTACTGTTTCAGGTCTTCCACCAGCATGAATATTACTTCTTATATCTTTTGAGTTATTTACGCGTTGCATCATTGCATATTTACCATCGACTTCTAGTGGTTCTCCATTCATTAAAAACAACCTTGTATCGCCTTTACTTGCTTCTGTTAAATATTCTTGTGCAATTACATAGCCATCTCTAGCTATAGCATCTATGGTTTGATTTAAGTTGTGTTCATTTTTTTTATCCATCATAAACACATTTGTACCACCAGAACCTTGTAAGGGTTTTAAAATCATTTTTTGTTTTTGTGTTTTAAAGAATGCTTTAATCTCGCCATGGTCTCTAGAAATTATTGTTTTTGGTCTTAAAATTTCTGGAAAGTGCTGGAAATACATTTTGTTAACTGCTCCTGCTAAACTTGCTGGGTGATTTAAAACTATTACGCCATTACGCATTGCTATTTCTCCAAATATAAATGCTGCATTTTGTGCCCAATCGCGTTCATTAATCTCATCGGCTGGATTGTTTCTTAAAAATAAAACGTCTAAATCTTGAGAGGTAATACGGGTAAATTCTTCTTTTTGAACTGCTTTAAAGTAAGTTTCCTGAGAATTAAAGTTTTTATCTTTAATTGTTTTACAACGCACAGATAAATGACCTTTTGATGCATAAGACAATTCACCTACTCCAATAAAATAAACATCGTGACCACGTTTATAAGCAGCGTATCCTAATCCTGGTGTAGTATAGAACGGTTTTTCTGTATTATGATCATTAATTATAAAAGCAAGTTTCATGTATTTTAGTTTTAATTATCTCTAAAATACCATATACTTTTAAAAATGGTTAGTGCTTTAACAATGTGTTAGGACTCATTTAAGAATAAAATAAGATTAGTTATTTAACCAAATCTATTATAGCAATACCTTCACGCAATTTTTTTAACCTCTTTTTTACACTTTTTCTTTCTAATAATCGTGGTAATTCTGGTTTTAAAAGTACGTTTCTATCTAATAATTCTTCTATTAAATTAATGTGATTTGTATTAAACTTTCCTGTATAGAGCGTTTCTAGGTTTCCGCCAGATTTTAAATATTTTAATAAATCTATAATTCCTGCTAAGTATACTGCGTCTTTTGTTAAACCACCACCACGATATACTCGCATAGTTATGTAATATGATATACGATCTGAGAAATTATATCTTTTCTTTAAAAGTTTAAAAGTTTCTATAAAGTCTGACCCATTAACCATAGCATTTACAGCAATAACACGACCTGCTAATAATCGTAATCTATTTACGGTTAATCCTCCAACAAGATATTCTGCAAGTACAGCTAAACCTTCTTGAAGCTGATCGTAACCTTCAAAACCTTCATACATTTGTTTTAAAGGCTGTCTTTTACCGTTACAATAGGTTAAAATATGCGTAGCAATCTCGTGTTGTATTAAAGCATCACATCTATTAGCATCTAACGAAATTTGATCGTTTATTAATAGTTTTGTTTTAGAAACCATTATGCCCGCAACATCATTTCTAATTTCTAATGATAAATTAAGGTTTGGAAATTTAGAATTATAATAGTCTAATTCTTCTTGTGCATATTTTGCAAACTCATTACAGTTATATCTTTTCTCGCTTTTAAGTTCTTCTCTTTCAGGATATGCTTTAAGTATTTTTTTTGCTTCTTTTAAAACACTTTTTTTAATTACACCATATAAACTTTCTCCAACAAATCTAAAATTTTTAGTCCCACGTTCTTCTAGCATTGTTAACTGCTTTTCAATTTCTAAACGCTTACCTCTTAATATAAAAGCAATGGTTGGATCTTCAATTTTATCCATTGGTATATTATAAAGCTTTCGCTTTTCTAATTCTGGATCTAAAGCTATTAGTCTGTACTTAAAATTAGGTGGTTTTCTGTATTTTTTCTTTTTAAATACTTCCCACTCTTCATTACTGTTAACTGGTGTTGTACGTAATAAAAAGGACATGCCTGAACTAATTTCGGCTAACTCACTATCAGACTGTATTGTTATATTATCTATATGTGTTTTACCTAACATAAGATAGTTTTTAAAATCGTCTGTTGTTTGAATTCTTATAAACTCGAAAACTGCTTTTTTTATGGTTTCGGAAAAAACGGTATAGTATTCTCTAAAAAATAATGAGTACAGCTCGTTTGTCTCGTCGTTTTTATACAATGTTGGTGTTGAAATACCAAAAACTAATGTTCCTGTTTTTTTAGAACTTTCTATATTTATTATGGGTTGTAAATGTACTGGCTGTCTTTTATCTGTATTAGATATTTTTGCTGAAACATTTGGGTAGATTTGATTAAGCTCGTTAAATCCCATTTTTAATGCATTTGCTGTTGCTGGAGCTTTATCTTCTGGACATGCTATATTAAATGTTGTGCTATTATTATCTTGATTTGGCCAACATTCTATTATTAAAAAACTATTAAATTTTTTAGATCCTGCTTCTCTTACTTTTTCGATTATTGTACTTATATCTATAGACTCATCTATTAATAAATACGATGCTTGCGTTTTTATAAGCCTAGAAAAATAGACATCAAGTTTTTTAAATCTATAAACACATATGTAAGGTAGTAATTTGTCTATATGTAATAAACCATTGTTTGGCAACTTAAGGTTTATGGCTTTATTGGCTTCAATATCACTAAAAATACTATCAAGTTTTGTAGCATCTATAGTATCTTCTAATTTTATCATTTATTTTGAAAATGTTTTGTAGAAAATTTCAGCGTTAATTTTAATTTTTAATTGCAATTGTTTCTCTACGGCTTTTACCACTTCTGGAAACATAATATAGTTATATTCATCACAATAAATTTTAGCTATTTCTGTTGCTAATACAAGTGTATTGCTGAAATTTTGTGTAATATACTTTAAAAAATAACCGTTACCTCTAAAGGTATCGTTAATTTTTGAAGTGTTTTTTATATTGTTTGGAAGTTGTATTTGCGATAAGCTTTTACTCCAATTTTCTATATGTTTTTTAAAACGTAGGTTATCTACATTATCTATTCCTAAATTCCATGTTGGCACTTCTCTATCCCATCGTTTCCAATTATAGCTATGCATATCGTAAACAACGCAGGTGCTAAACTCTTTTTCTATTTTAGTAATTAACGCATGTACAACTTTATAAAAATTATGGTGTTTATTAAGGGATTTTTCTATTTGTGATATTGGTAATGGTGTTTTCCATAATTGTTTTCCCCAAGCGTCTTTATAAATAGCAGATTCAGGATCACGATTTAAATCGTATTCAAAACGAGAATCCATACCAGCTATAATTATAGGTTGGTCACCCAACATGTTTTTTGTTTCTGGGTCTTCTTCATACCAACGTTCATATTCTGTATGCAAACAATTATTCCATAATTCTTTTCTAAACTGATGGCCATCGTGAACTGCAGCGCAAACATAAGGCACATAACTTTCAATTTTTAAAGTGAAAGAATAATCAATCGATACTGCACTAAAAGTTTCTTTAGCTTCTATTTTATCTATGATTTCGTTTACCGACAGTTTTTGCATTTAGAATGTTATTTTTTTAAAATTTTACGCAAATACATAAAGGTGGTTTCTTCCATTTCATCTGCTTCACCATCTGCATAGAGCATAAGTTTAATATCTGAGAATAACTCAGAAAAATCATCTTTAAAGTAATCGTGTGTTTTTACACTTTCTATTATTTTTTGAAGGCACTGATAGTCGTTATCATTATCAAACTCCTCATGTACATTAGCAAAGGTTTCCCTATCGACTTTAGACAATATAAATTTTTTTTCGTCGCTGGTTTCATGTAAATCGGAATTTGCTATATATAATAATATATAAGCAACGAGTTCTTTTTTACTCCATTTACTAGGTTTATCCATAATTATGCTATTGTTAAAGTTCCATATTCTGTCCACGAACCATCGTAAACACTATTTTTGTAACCTACAATGGTTGCTGCAAAAGCAAGCACTGCCGCAGTTATACCACTACCACAAGTAAATACTAAATGTTGATGTGGTTTTGCTATACCTTTAAATATTTGTTTTAAATCTTCTTTTGTTTTAAAAGTATTATTATCTAATACCTGGTTAAAAGGTAAGTTTGAAGATGATGGAATTGTACCGCTTCTTAAACCTTTTCTAGGTTCTGCTACTGTACAATTAAAACGATCGCTAGAACGTGCGTCTATTATTTTAAAATTTTCGTCTTTAGAAATTGCTTCTAATGAATCAAAATACACAACACTTTCTGGATTGTAGTTTGCTTTAAAGTTTCCTTTTCTAAAATTATATTTTTTATTTTTTTCTTCGGTTTTAAAATTCATTTTTTTCCATTGTGGAAATCCACCATTTAGAACAGCTACATTTTTAAAACCAAATGTTTTTAATAACCACCAAGCTCTAGCACTAGAATATACACCGTGATAATCATAAACAACTATAACCGAGTCTGAATTTACACCTAAATCCTGTAACGCAGCTTCAAATTGTAAAGCAGAAGGAATAGTATTTGGAAAAGGTGCATTAACGTTACTAAACTGCTTTTTAATATTAAAAAACTGAGTTTTTGGTATTTGTGAATGTGATAGTTGTGAAACGTCTCCAATAACTTTAGAGATAGTAGCATCGAAAACAAATAAATTTTCGGCTTGCAAATGTTTATTTAACCACTCTGCAGATACTAGATTTTCTATTTTAGTAATTTTAGACATTTATATTTTATTAATTTATCAGGCTTCTTCTACAGCTTTTCTTAAACGCGATAAACGGTTAAAAGCCTGCACATTATCCATAACCTTACTCTCAAGAAAATCTACAACTTTCTCTTCTATTTTATATTTATTTTTATAAACCTTATTAATATAGGTTATGCCGCCAGGTGACATAACATTAACTTCTACTAATTTACCTCCAATAACATCTAAACCAACAAAATATAAGCCATCTTTAACTAGCTTTGGTCCTATTTGCTTGCACAATGCTTTTTCTGTTTTTGTTAACGAATGCTTTTGTACACTTCCGCCAGCCGACACATTAGATCTATGATCTTCTGTACCTGGAACACGTTTCATGGCACCAACAGGTTCTCCATTAAGCATCAATATTCTTACATCACCTTGGTCTGCGCCTTCTATATAATCCTGAAGTATAACATAATTTGAAGAGCCATCACTTTTGTTTATGTAAAAGTCTAAAAGTGAATTTATATTACTCATGGCAGATTTTTCAATTAAAATAACTCCAGAACCTCCAAAACCGTTTAAAGGTTTTAGTATCATTTTATCTGCTTTAGATTCTTTTATTTGTTGTACCAAATATTTCTTGTTTTTAGAAACATGTGTGTTTGGTATTATATTACTGTGTGCATCGCCAAAAGCTGCTGTATAAAGTTTATTGTTTGCTTCTCGCATACCTTGCAAAGAGTTTACTATAAAAACATCATCTTTAACAGAGTCTAAGAAATTAAGCATTATTGGATCTAATGGCGGATTTGCTCTAAAAAATATAGCATCAAATCCTGCTAATGGTAACATTTCTTCTCTTAATACTGCTTTATTATAAAAGCCTTTTAAGCTCGACGGTACTTTATCCATGCGTCCAACAACAGTACAAAAAGCATTTGTAACACTATTTCTAATAGTTAAGTTTGCTGGAGTACACAAGGCAACACCGTGACCTCGTTTTACACATTCTTTAATTAATGCTAAGCTTGTATCGTTTTCTGGATCAATTTCTTCCCAAGGATACATTAAAAAGCAAACATTCATAAATTTATAGTTTTGGTTATTAGTTTCCATAAATTTATTAATAATATTTGGTTATACAATATTTACAAAAAGCTAAAAGCATATTTAGAGTTTTAAATATGCTTTTAGCTTTTCTAACAATCTATTTAGTTAGAAAAATTAAATTTATAACTAAAGATTTAAAAATTATTTATTTTACTGCATCGTAATTATCATCCCATTCTTTAGCCTTAGGATTGTCATGTAATTTACCTAAAGACTTAGCAACAAGCATAGATACTGTAGCATCTCCAGTAACATTTACAACAGTTCTACACATATCCAATGGTCTGTCTACAGCGAATATTAAAGCCAAACCAATTGGTAATAATTCTGCAGGAAAACCAATAGACTCTAAAACAATTACTAACATTACCATACCGGCACTAGGTACAGCAGCACTACCAATAGAAGCCAATAAAGCAGTTGCTATAATAACTATTTGATTTGTAAATGTTAAGCCTTCTGGCCAAATTACTTGCATAATAAAAACCGCAGCAATACCTTGGTATAAGCTTGTTCCATCCATATTTACAGTAGCTCCAACTGGTAAAACAAAACCAGCAACTTCTTTATCTACACCTAAATGCTCTTCTACACGCTCCATAGTTACAGGTAATGTTGCAGCACTAGAACTTGTAGAAAACGCCAATAATTGCGCTGGAGATAATTTATTTAAAAACCATAATGGTGATTTTTTTGTGTATACTTTTACTAAAATTAAGTAAAAACCAATCATTAAAGCTAAACCAAATACTACACACAAAGCATAGCTTAAAAGTTTTAAAAGAATCTCTGTATCATCAAAAGCTATAATAACATTTGCCATTAATGCAAAAACTGCATACGGTGCAAAAAGCATGATTAAATCTACCATTTTCATAACTACTTCGTTTAAAGAGTCGAAGAAATCTACGAGTGGTTTTGCCTTTTTTTCTGAAATTAATAATAAACAAATTCCCACAAAAAGAGCAAAAAAGATAACCTGAAGCATTTTAGCTTCACCTAATGCGGTAAAAATATTACTAGGAAAAATATCTACTAATGCTTGTAAAGGTCCAGCATCGTTTTGAGCAGAAGCTTTCATAAGTTTATCTGAAACACCTGCATCATTTTCATATTTCATTTTTATTTTCTCAATAGTATCCTGCGGCATTCCTGCTCCAGGTTTTATAGTATTTACAATAGTTAAACCTATAACAATAGCGACTACAGTTGTACCAACATATATTAGTATGGTACGCAAGCCCATTTTTTTTATTTTAGAAATGTCTTTTAAATCTGAAATTCCCTTTATTAACGATGCTAAAATTAAAGGTACTGCAATTAGCTTTAAAAGGTTAATAAAGATTTTTCCAAAAGGAGCAATCCAATCGGAAACAAAATGTCTTCCGCCATCAACAGAATTCATTATGAATCCAAAGATGATACCTAAAATCATTCCGATTATTATTTTCCAATGTAATGCTAATTTCATATTATAATTGTTTTATTTTCAGTTTTTCACAAAATGTAATATACTGCAAAAAATGAAAATTTAGTTGTTAGTATTTGTATTCTATTTTTTCTAGAGAATTGCGTTAGTACATTTTATTCAGCAAATAAAAATCTGCTAAAACTAAAGCTGCCATTGCTTCTACAATTGGTACTGCTCTAGGAACGACACAAGGATCATGGCGACCTTTACCTTGCATTTCTATAATATTGCCATCTTTATCTATAGTATTTTGATTTTGCATAATTGTAGCAACCGGTTTAAATGCGACACGAAAATAAATATCCATACCATTACTTATACCGCCTTGAATACCACCAGAAAGGTTTGTTTTTGTAGTACCGTCTTGATTGTATAAATCATTATGTTCGCTACCTTTCATCTTAGCACCACAAAATCCACTACCATATTCAAAACCTTTAACTGCATTTATAGAAAGCATTGCTTTACCTAAATCTGCATGAAGTTTATCGAATACAGGCTCGCCTAAACCTACAGGAACATTTTTAATTACACAAGTAATTGTGCCTCCAATTGTGTCTCCTTGCTTTCTAATTTCTTTTACACGAGCTATCATTTTTTCTGCTGAAGCTTCGTCTGGGCAACGTATAGCATTCGTTTCAATTTTAGAGAAATCTAAATCTTGGTATGGTTTATCTATAAAAATATCTCCTACTGAAGATGTAAAAGCGTTTATTTGAATATTTTGAAGCACTTGCTTTGCAATGGCTCCTGCAACTACTCTACTTGCCGTTTCTCTTGCCGAACTTCTTCCACCACCACGATAATCGCGATGCCCATACTTTTTATCGTAAACATAATCTGCATGACTTGGCCTGTAAGAATCTTTTATGTGCGAATAATCTTTAGATTTTTGGTTAGCATTTTCAATTACAAAACCAATAGGTGTTCCTGTAGTTTTGCCTTCAAAAATACCTGATAAAAATTTTACTTCATCTGGCTCTTTACGCTGTGTTACTATTGCAGATTGTCCAGGTTTACGCCTATTCATTTCATTTTGAATAGCATCTAAATCTAAAGTTATATTTGGCGGACAGCCATCTATAATGCCGCCTAAAGCAACACCATGAGATTCTCCAAAAGTTGTAAGTTTAAATAATTGCCCAAAGCTATTTCCTGCCATAAAGTTCTAATTTGTGCTAAAATATATTTAAAATAACAGAAACAAAAATTGTATTATAAATTATTACTGCTTATGCCTTGTTAATATGTAATTTACATAATTGTAATTAATTTTACATACAGTTAACGTATTACTATTCTTTATATAAACTCTAAATAATATTCCATTAATATTAAGTTTTAATCTTTGTTTAAAATCTATTAGTTTGGAAATTAAAAGAAAAGTAGAAGTTGTCGTTATCTCTGATGTTCACTTAGGTACCTACGGTTGTCATGCAAAACAACTACTTACCTACTTAGAAAGCATCAACCCTAAAACACTAATTTTAAATGGTGATATTGTAGATATATGGCAATTTAGTAAACGTTATTTTCCTAAATCTCATTTAAGAGTTATAAAAAAAATAATGGATTTTGCTGCAAATGGTGTTGAAGTAATTTACATTACTGGAAACCATGACGAAATGCTTAGAAAATTTACAGATACTAAAATTGGTAACATTTCTATAGTAAATAAAAAAGTATTGAATTTAGATGGAAAAAAAGCGTGGTTTTTTCATGGTGATGTATTTGATGCTTCAATACAAAATGCTAAATGGATTGCTAAATTAGGCGGTTACGGTTATGATTTTTTGATACTTATAAACAGATTAGTAAACTGGTTTTTAGTAAAAATGGGAAAAGAAAGATATTCACTTTCTAAAAAAATAAAAAACAGTGTTAAAAGAGCAGTTAAATATATTAGTGATTTTGAAAATGTAGCTACAGATTTAGCTATTGAAAATGGCTATGACTATGTAGTTTGTGGTCACATACACCAACCTAAAATGGTTATTAAAAAAAATAAATACGGAGAAACCACGTATTTGAATTCTGGTGATTGGATAGAAAATTTCACAGCACTAGAATACCAGTTTAAACGCTGGAAATTATATAGCTATAAAGACGATAAACGTGCTCCTTTTTTTGCAGATAGTGATTTAAAAGAAATGGATTTTAAAGACCTTGTTGCGGCAATAACTATTATTGATCCAAAAGAAATAAAAAAATCAAGCTAGAGCTCGTTTTAATATTGTAATTGGATGTAATGCTTCACGTTGGGTTCCATCTTTTATTTGATGCCTACAACTTGTACCATTGGCAGATATTAAAGTGTTTGCCTCTGCTTTTTTAACTGCTGGAAATAAGGTTTGATTTCCTATTTGCATACTAACTTTATAATTTTCTTTTTCATAACCAAAACTTCCAGCCATACCACAACAACCGCTTGGTATTAAGGTAACTTTATAATTAGCTGGTAAATTAAGGACATTAAAACTATGAATTTGATTACTCATTGCTTTTTGGTGGCAATGTCCATGAAACTTAATTGTTTTAGCCTCTTGCGTAAATTGAGATGCATTAATATTACCTATTGCTATTTCGTTGCTAATAAACTCTTCAATTAAATAACTATGTGTTGCTATTTTTTTAGCAGATTCGTTATCATCTGCCAACTTTAAATACTCATCTCTAAATGTTAAAATAGCTGAAGGTTCAATGCCAATTAATGGTGTTTCATTTGTAATTAAATCTTTAAATAAAGCCACATTTTTATTAGCTACTTTTTTTGCTTCTTTTAAAAATCCTTTTGATATAAATGCACGACCAGATTCTTGATTTTTTATGACCTTTACCTGATAGTTTAATGCCTGTAAAAGCTGAATTGCGTCTACTCCAATTGTTGTATCTAAATGGTTTGTAAATTCATCATTAAACAAATAAATAGTTTTAATGCATTTATTGTTAATGTTTTGATTTTTAATGCTTTTAAATTCGTTGTCTAAACTTTTACTTGATATGCTTGGCAAACTTCTTTCTTTCGCAATACCTAAGATTTTTTTTACTATTGAGGATGTAAATTGGTTTGAAAATATAAAGTTTGATGTCTTAGGTAGTATAGCTGCATAAGCGTTTAACTTATTATTATATGCAAAGATTTTTTTTGCTAAACTACTTCCGTTTTCCTTTTTATATTGGTATTCAAATTCGGCTTTTAAAGTAGCTACATCAACACTACTTGGGCATTCGGTTTTACAAGCTTTACAACTTAAACACAAACTAAAAACATCTTTTAATTCTTTATGATTAAACTTGTTGTTTTTTTCAGAATGCGTTAAATATTCTCTTAATGCATTTGCTCGTGCACGCGTAGAATCTTTTTCGTTTTTAGTAGCTCTATAGCTTGGACACATTGTACCACCAAAACGTTCTGTTTTTCTACAGTCTCCAGAGCCATTACATTTTTCTGCTTCTCGTAAAATACCTTGAGAACTAGAGAAATCTAATAGTGTTTTTACTTCTGGTTCTTTTCTGTCAACTTCATATCTCAAGTTCTTATCCATTGCAAATGGCTCTACAATTTTACCTGGATTAAAGATATTATTTGGATCGAAAGTATTTTTAATGCGCTTTAAAAGCTCATAATTTTTATCACCAATCATTAAATTTATAAACTCTGCACGCACAATACCATCACCGTGTTCTCCACTAAAAGAGCCATTATACTTCTTTACTAAATGTGCTACATCTGTTGTTATTTTTCTAAATAAAATAACATCTTCTTCTTTTTTTAAATTTAAAATGGGTCTTAAATGAATTTCTCCTGCACCAGCATGAGCATAGTAAACAGCATCTTGATTGTAACCATCCATTAACTTGGTGAAATCTGCAATAAAATTAGCTAAATCTGGTAATGCAACAGCAGTATCTTCTATGCAAGCAACCGCTTTTTTATCGCCAATAATATTAGCAAGTAAACCTAAGCCAGCTTTTCTAAGTTCAACAGCTTTATTAATTTCATTATTAACCAAACTAACATTAGCATAACTTAAGCCACTATTCTCTATTGTGTTTATTAAATCTTGTGCTTGCTTATTTGCTTCTTCTTTACCGTTAGCTTTAATTTCACACATTAATACAGCTTCAGGATCTCCTTTAATAAATTGCCTATTTTCTGCTTGGGTTTTATTATTTTTAGTACAATCTAAAATGGTTTTGTCCATCATCTCACAAGTAAACAAGCTATGTTGCATAACTGGTTGTACTGCATTTAGACAACTTGAAATTGATTTAAAATGAGCAACAACCATAATACTTTCTTTAGGAGGTAAAGTATCTAGTTTTAAAGTAATTTCTGTTGTAAAAGCTAAAGTACCTTCACTTCCTGTTAGTAACTTACTTAAATTAAAGTTTTCTTGAGTGTTTAAAAGTTCGTCTACTGCATAACCTGTATTTCTTCTATGAATTTCTTGTTTAGGAAATTCTTTAATTATTTCATTTCTATTTTCTTCAGAAGTAATTTCTTCTATTATTGATTTATAAATAGAGCCTTCTAATGTGTTTAAATCTATTTTTTTAATAAGCGCCTCTCTCGATATTTCTTTAAACTCTACCTCACTACCATCACTTAACAATGTTTTTAATGCAATTACTTTATCTCTAGTAACACCATATTTGATTGATGTTGTTCCTGATGAGTTATTACCAACCATACCACCAATCATGCAACGGTTAGATGTTGATGTATTAGGACCAAAAAACAAACCAAATGGTTTTAAATATGCATTCAATTCGTCTCTAACAACTCCTGGTTGTACAGTTACAGTTTTATTAGTTTTATCTAAACTTAAAATTTTTGTAAAATGTTTAGATATATCTACTACTATTCCTGGACCAACACATTGTCCTGCTAATGAAGTTCCTGCAGCTCTAGGTATTAAAGATATATTATTAGCATTTGCAAAATGAATTAACATTTGTAAATCTGTAACAGTTTTAGGTACTGCTACAGCTAACGGAAGCATACGGTAAACTGATGCATCTGTAGCATATAGGCGTTTAATTAATTCATTATTATAAAATTCGCCAGTTAATGAATCACTTAAATCTTGTAATTTAAAAGTAGAAATGGTTTTGCTCATAATTTTTTCAAATTTAAGATATCTTAACAATTATTAACCTAATTTTAGCTTTATACTTTTAATATGCATCTATCTTAATATTATTTTTGAGTACTTTAAAAATGAAAAATTATGAAAAAAATATTTTTAGTATTGCTTATTGCAGTTGGATATACTGCTGGAGCTCAAGAAATTTCTAAAAACGCTATTGGTCTTAGATTAGGAGATGATGATGGTTTTGGAGCAGAAGTTACTTACCAACGTGCTATACAAGATAATAATAGGCTTGAATTTGACTTAGGTGTACGATCTGGTAAAAACTACGATGGTTTTAAATTAGCTGGATTATACCAATGGGTATGGAACATTGATGGTGGTTTTAACTGGTATGCTGGTGCTGGTGGTGGAATTGGTGCTTATGATTATGATAATGATTTTTATAGAGATGAATTTAGAAACGATTATAATGAGACTTTCGCTTTTGTAGCAGGTGATGTAGGTATAGAATATAATTTTGACATCCCTTTATTATTATCACTTGATGTAAGACCAGAGATTGCTTTTGGCGATATTAGAGACGATTTACATTTTGATCTCGCACTAAGTGTTAGATATCAATTTTAATAAAAAAAGCTATTTCAAATGAAATAGCTTTTTTTTATAGTTTTTGTGTTAACAAACATGTTTTTAAAGTATCCTCGTATAACGCTTCATACTGAGGTACAATATTATCTATAGTGAATTTTGCTGCTTGAGTTTTCGCATTAATTTTAAAAGTAGCTAACTTAATATCATCTTCAAGAATTTTAACGGCATTACTGCTCATAGCATCTACATCTCCAACATTACTTAAATACCCAGAAAACCCATCTAAATTAACTTCAGGAATTCCTCCAGTATTACTCGAAATAACAGGAACACCAGAAGCCATAGCTTCTAACGCTGATAAACCAAAACTTTCAGTTTTACTTGGCAATAAAAACAAATCGCTAAAACATAGTATACGGTCTATTTCATTACTATTACCAAAAAACACCACTTTGTCTGTTAAACCTAATTCTCTACATAATCTTTCAGCTGGTTCACGTTCTGGTCCTTCTCCAACCATCATTAATTTTGCTGGAACTTGTTTTTGAATTTTATTAAAGATTTTTATAACATCAGGAATGCGTTTTACTTCTCTAAAATTACTAATATGAGTAACAATTTTTTCTTCTTTAGTTGCCATCATATCACGTTGGCAATCTGTGAAATTTGTTTTAAATTTTTTAGTATCTATAAAGTTAGTGATTACATTAATATCCTTTTTTATATCAAAAAGCCTTAGAGTATCTTCTTTTAGACTTTGTGATACTGCTGTAACCGCATCAGATTTATTAATACTAAATGTAACTGCTGGTTTGTAAAACGGGTGATTACCAACAAGAGTTATATCTGTACCATGTAATGTTGTAACTATTGGCACATAAATATCTTCCTCACGTAACATTTTTTGTGCCATATAAGCTGCGTAAGCATGAGGTATAGCATAATGCACATGTAATAATTCTATTTTGTGTAACTTAACCATGTCTACAAGCTTACTTGATAAAGCAAGTTCATAAGGTTGATAATGAAATAAAGGATATTCTGGTACATTAACCTCGTGGTAGTGTACATTATTACCCAATAACTCTAACCTAACTGGTTGGTTATAGGTTATAAAATGAATGTTATGACCACGTTTAGACAACTCTAAACCTAACTCTGTTGCTACAACTCCACTTCCTCCAAAAGTTGGATAGCATACTATGCCTATTCTCATAATTTTTAATTAACGTGCCTTACTTAAAGTAGACATGTGTTGGTTTTTTATTGGTAGTAATAACTATTAATACTTTACAGTAATTACGTATTATTTTATAATTGCATTATATATAGCTTCTTGAATATTGGTTCTAATATTCTCACGAAGTAACATATTTTTTCCTTTAGATGTTGGGTATGTTCTATTTGCCATAAAAACATATACTAACTCTTCATCTGGGTCTGCCCATGTGTAGGTACCTGTAAATCCTGAATGACCAAAACTAGCCATTGAAACACAGCCACAGGTTGGTCCTGATTCTCCTAATTGAGGCTTATCGAAACCTATACCTCTTCGTACACTTTTGTGACAATAATGGCAGGTGTTAAACTTATCTATAGTTTCTGGTTTTAAATAGCGTACACCACCATAATATCCTTTTTGCAGAAACATTTGCATTATTTTGGCAATATCATTGGCGTTACTAAAAACTCCTGCATGACCACCAACTCCATCTTGCATGGCTGCACCCATATCATGAACGTAACCTTGTACTTTTTGAAAACGAAAATAATCATCTTCTTCAGACGGAACAATTTTTGTGTTACTAACTGTTTTGTAAGGATTATAAATTGTGTGGTTTGCACCTAAAGATTTATAAAAATGTTCTTGTGTTAACTCATCTAAAGGCTTGTTGTAATGACTTTCTATGTATTGTTTTAAAATATAATATGGTAAATCGCTATAGCGGTAACGTAAACGTGACAGTAATTCTGTTTCTTCAATTATTTTAGGAATAGAATCTTTATAATCTTTTCTCATCCACATATTATTAGCCACTTTAATACTGAATTTATCAGATTTTGTTTTACGGTAATATTTCGTTTGTGGTTTTTTTGTAACAGAATCCAAAGTTTTATAATAAAAAGGAATCCAAGGTTTTAACTGCGCATAATGTGATAGCATTTTTTTTATAGTAACGTCCTTTTTATTTGTGCCTTTGTAATTAGGAAGGATTTCTGAAAGTTTCGTATTTAAACTTACAACTTCTTGTTCTTCTAATTCCATTAGTAATGGCAATGTGGCTACAATTTTTGTTAATGAAGCAATATCATAAATATCATCATCTTTTACTTTTGGCGCATCTTTACTATAGGTATGGTGACCAAAATTTTTGTTGTAAATAACTTTTCCTTTTTTTGCAACAACAATTTGTATTCCTGGTGTCATTCCTGCTTTTACTGCATGATTTGCGATAGAATCTATTTTTTCTAATTTATAAGAACTCATGCCAACACGTTCTGGAAAACTATAACCTAAACGCTCTAAAGAATTAGTTTGCACACCTTGCCCAACACTAAAATAAGGACCAGAAGACACTGGTAAAGTACCTTGTGCTGCTAAAGCACCAAAAATAATTTCGGCAGATGTTTCTTGCGCTATTTTACTGTTTTGATAACTAACTATAACACTTTCAATGTTTGTAATAGATTTTATATCTAATAACGCATATGGTTTAGCAAAAACATCTAAAATAACATTATTTGTTCTCGCTATTTCATAAAGCCATGTCAACTCTTTATCGCTAAACTTATAGCTTTTCCATGGGTTTTTATTCGATTTATGAAACCCTATAATTACGGTATTATAATTTTGAAGTTTTTTAATTAATTCATCTAAATGCGTTGCGGAAACTTCATGTACTTCACCATATTTTTTAAGAGCATTATAAAATGGCTCTCCATCTGCATCACCCATTTTTACATAAGCTATTTTTTTGGTATCTAAATTACGAAGCGGCAATAACTGTACAGAATCATGAGCTATAGTAATGGCTTGTTCCATTAGTTTTTCATAAAGCATATCATCTTGTAAGCGGTTTAAATCGTTTACAATATTATACAATCCAATAGGCTCATAATTATTTAAACCAACTTTATATTTAGCCTGCAATACTTTTTTTACAGAATGTGATAAACGTTCCTCTGTAAATAATCCTTTTTCAAAAGCTTTAAAAAGTTTATTAATTCCTGCTTCGACGTTTTCAGACATTAGCATTACATCATTTCCTGCTAAAAAAGCCGCTAAATCTATATTACCTACAGTATTTTTAGCATTATTTGCTTCACCATCTAAACCATCAAATTTAAAATTTGCAGCACCTTTCATTGTTAAAGCATCTGTAAATATTAAACCTTTAAAACCTAAACGTTGTTTAAGAATGTTGGTTACAATATTTTTTGAAATAGATGATGGATAACCTGGTCTTGGTTCTAAACTAGGAATGTTTAAATGAGCAACCATGACACTAGACAATCCTTCTTTTATAAGTTTTTTATATGGATATAATTCTACTGAATCTATACGTTTTTCATCAAAAGAAACGGTTGGCAACGTTAAATGCGAATCGTCTTCTGTATCACCATGTCCTGGAAAATGTTTTGCATTAGCTAATACTCCTGCGCTTTGCATGCCTTTCATAAAAGCCGCTGCTTTATTTGTTACATTATCTCTATCCTCACCAAACGAACGGTTACCAATTATTGGATTATTTGGGTTTGTATTAATATCTACTACAGGAGCAAAATTAAAATGAACACCTAAGCGTTTACAATGCTCTCCTAATTGCCTTCCTGTTTGCTCAATTAAATAATTATCTTTTATTGCACCAAGCGTCATATTCCATGGAAAAGAATATGTAGAATCTAAACGCATACTCAATCCCCATTCTGCATCCATACCTATTAATAAAGGTACGTGAGATGCTGCTTGTAATTCGTTATTTAATTTAGCTTGGCGCACTGGTCCACCTTTAGAATAAATAATACCACCAATTTTTTGTTCTTTTATAAGCTTAACAACTTTTGCTTTTTCGGCAGCAGATTGACTTGAAAATACTTGCACCATATATAATTGTGCAATTTTCTCTTTTGTGCTTAATGTGTTATACAAACTATCTACCCATTTGGTTTGAGCCATTACATCTTTTGCCTGTAAAGGGTTTTGAGTTTCTTGTGCAGAAATGGTTATAGTAAATAATATAGAGAGGAAAAAATAAAGTGTTTTGCGCATGTAAATTTTTCTTTTTGAATCGTTACTTAGATAACAACTAAAAACTATGCCAAATTAGTATAATTACTATACTTATTAAAGTCTTTAAGATAGATTTATGAAGAAATAATGAACAATTAAAATAATGTTTATTCTAATAAATCTATATGTCTATCGTGGTAGCCTAAAAGGTATAAAACGCCATCTAAACCAATACTTGAAATAGAACTTTGGGCATTGTCTTTTACCTTTGGTTTAGCATGGAAAGCAATACCTAATCCTGCTAAATTTAACATAGCCAAATCGTTAGCTCCATCACCAATAGCTATGGTTTGACTAATATTTAAGCCTTCTTTTTTTGCAATTTCTTTTAGGTATTCGGCTTTTTTATTTCCATCTACAATTTCACCAAGATGATTACCGGTTAATTCTCCATTTTTAATTTCTAATTGGTTAGCATAAACGTAATCTATACCTAATTCTTTTTGAAGATATTCACCAAAATATGTAAAACCTCCAGAAAGTATTGCTGTTTTAAAACCGTAACTTTTTAAAGTATTTATTAATCGTCTTGCGCCTTTTGTAATTGGTAAGTTAACAGCAACATTTTGTAAAACGTCTTCTTTTAACCCTTTTAAAAGTTTCATACGTTTTGTAAAGCTTTCGTTAAAATCTATTTCACCTTGCATTGCAGACTCTGTAATAGCTTTAACTTTTTCACCTACTCCAGCAAGTTCTGCTAATTCATCTATAACTTCGGTTTGAATAAGTGTAGAATCCATATCAAAACATACTAAACGTCTGTTTCTACGGTAAATATTATCTTCCTGAAAAGCAATATCAACGTCTAATTCTTTTGATGCTTGCATGAATTTTTCGGTAAGTTCTTCCTTATTGTCTATTTTTCCTCTTATAGATAATTCTATTGAAGCTCTAGGATAATCGTTAGTTTTAACTAAAGAAGTTCTTCCGGTTAGTCGTTTTATAGCATCTATATTTAGGTTTTTATCTGAAATTATGTTTGTAACCTTAGACATTTGCTTAGCCGTAAGTCTTTCGCCTAAAATGGTAACGATATAGCGATCTTTACCTTGTAAGGTTACCCAATTTTCATAGTTTTCTAATGTAATTGGAGTAAATTTTGCCTGTATTCCTAATTCGTAAGATTTAAATAACAAATCTTTTAATACAGGTGAGGCACTTTCTCCAGATTCTATTTCAAATAAAATACCTAAAGATAAAGTATCGTGAATATTTGCTTGACCAATATCTAAAACTTTGGCTCCATATTGTGCTAAAACAGCTGTTAAACTTGAGGTTAATCCTGGTTTATCTTGTCCTGAAATATTTAATAAAAAAATCTCATTAGTCATAGCGTATGGCTTAGTTTATAGTATGGGTTTTATGTGTTTTTTTAATTTAAGAAACGGTTATGCCAGCTATCGCTAGCAGGAACTTCCCAGTTTTCGTTTAGTTCTGCAATATTGGTAACTAAATTATTAAAAACAATAGTGTTTTTAGAAACGGCTTTATCTTTTGCCATTTTTCTAAAATCTGTTAAAGATTTATAAGCAACATATTCTCCTTGTTTGTAAGACACGTTCATTTTATCCATTAAATCTACATTGTAATCTTTTTCTAATTGTTGAATAAAATGTACAGATGCATCAATACTACAACCTGTTGCAGACTGCGAATCTTGATTAACAGCTATAATTATAAAACGCTTATATCTTATTTCGTAACCAGCTTGTAAACCAGCACCATGAGCAGTCCAATTTGCTATAAAAGTATCTAATTTCGCTTTAATTTCTTCTAATTCTGTAACAGAAAAAGAACGATTTGCTTGATATATCCAGACTCTTGACTCTTTTGGTAGTGTATTAAATTCTACTAACATAATTTTATTATTGAATTACAAAAATAATAGATTACATCCAATCTCTATCTTCAGATTCTACTTTATATAATAAGAAATTTTTAATGTCTCTTGCTATATTTAATTCTATATGTGGTATTGTAATTGCTTTTGATGCAGAATACACTTTTACCGTTGCTAATTTGCGCTTTTTTTGAAATATGGTTTGCTTTATTTTTACTGCTTGTACCTTATGTGTTTCTAAGAAACTAGTATGTGTTTCTATTAGCTTCCCTGTACCTACAACTATATAATTATTGTCTATACTATAGTATGCTTTTTTATAAGCGTATAAAGTGTTGGCTGCAAATAATATTACCAAAGGAATATTTATTAAAAACACTAATGGTGGAGCAAAAATTATAGGGATATTGATTAATAGTAATAGAAATATATTAACCATTACTTCTTTTAAAATAAAATAACGATTGGGTTTATATTTTTGTATAGATGTGTATACGCCAGAATAAAACTCATTAATTAACTCATTAATTTGAGTTTTATTTAAACCTATAATATTGAATTTTAATTGTTGCTTTTTATTAACCATTGCCTGCGTAAATGAAAGTTTATAAAGCCCAAGTGCTTTTTTAAACTTGTTTGTAGAAATGGTTGTGTTTTGGATTCTTGAAGAAACTAAACCTAAGTTTATTTTATTAAATAATCCTTTAGATATTTCTAATCCATCTTTTTTACGATAGACTGTTAAATTGAAGTTTTGTACTACTGTTTTTATAAGAGAAAATAAAAAAGATGTAATTAATAATAGAATTAATAATGTAACATTAAACATTATTAATCCTAAAAGTGCTTGTTCATCTAACTCAAAGTATTCATTAAATCTTGAGGTGACTTTAAATTGCTTTATAAATTCTTTAAAATCGTTATACAGACCAAAAATAAAAGCTAAAACAAAGACTAAACTTTTTAAATGATTCTCGCTTATACCTTCTAAAAGTAATTTTTTAAAAGAGGCTTTATAGTATACATTGGTTGTTTCAACGCTGTTTTTTATATCTTCTGTCTTTTCTAAATTATCCTCTACTTTAGAACTAGATAATAACTGTTTTTTTAAAGCTTCAGCTTTTGGTTTAGATAATGCTTTTATTTCAATTTCAGTTTTATCATCTCCTGCAGTTTCTATAGATAAGGAAACTACATTTATAAGTTGCTGAATTACATTTTGCTTGATGTAAACGTTTTGAATTTTAGATTTGGATATCGAGGTTTCTTCTTTATTAATTATACCTTGTTTTAATATAAAGTAGTCTTTATTAATATAAAACTTAAAGTTTAGGTATTTTAATATAGCAAATATGATAAAGTATAAAATAAATGCTGCTACAGAAAGTATTACTTTATAGTTGTAAATATCTAAAGCTTCACCACTTTGAAAATATTTTAAAAAAAAGGCAGCAATAACAATTATTAAACCTTTAATTACTTTATAAACGCTAACTCCAAAAATTACAATAATGCCTTTTGCAGATTGTCGAGAAGGTATATTAAAGTTATTCTCGCTCATTTAAAATATTGGTTAAAAAAGCATATTGAGAATCGGCTACTTCTCTTGGTAAGCCTTTTATAGATAAATCTCCACCAGATTCTCCTGCAGAGAAAATTTTTAATGTAGATAAGCCAAATTTTCTAGCTAAAAAAGATCTTGAAATTTCTAAATGTTGTATACGATTAAATGGTAATGTTGTTGTAGAATTATTTAAATAGCCATGAGAATAGGTAATGTCTTTTTCTCTTAAAGCATACTTACGTTTTTTAAAACCTAATTTATATAAAATAAGTTGTGCTAAAAAAACAATTAAAACTCCAGCTAATAGGTACCAAAATACAGTATGAAAACCTTCTTTTTTAGTAAAATACTTTACAGCACTTAAAACTGCTATTATAATACCATATAGTATTACAAGGTTTATTACTATTATGGTAAAATATTTTTTTGCTATAGGCTTTAACTCTAATGCTTCAACTTTTGGTAAAGTTTCTATATCTATTTGACTGTTTGAAAACAAATGATTATTTTTTATTGTTATTCATAAAATAAAATCCAGATACAAGTCCTTGAAATAATCCAAAAGCTACAAAATGAAAAAGGAATTTAAGAATATTAAATTCTTCATGATTATAATGATCTAAAGCCCACATAAATATGGCAAAAAACAAACCAGATATAAAACCAAATAATATTCTAGTAATTGTTTTCTTACTCATTTACTTATGTGAATTTTGACTTATAAACCTTGTGCTTGAGCAATTAACTCTGCAACATCTAACACTTGAATTTCGTTTTCTTTTTCTTTAACTTTTACGCCATCTGACATCATTGTCATACAATAAGGACAACCAGTTGCTATAATATTGGGATTTGTTTTTAAAGCATCTTCTGTACGTAACTCATTAACATCTTTGTCTCCTTTTTCTGGTTCTTTAAACATTTGAGCTCCACCAGCACCACAACATAATGCTGTAGACTTGCTTCTTTTCATTTCAATTAATGTTGCATTTAGAGTATTCAATACATCTCTAGGTGCTTCGTATTCTGAATTTGCTCTACCTAAATAACATGGGTCATGAAATGTAATACGCTTATTATTAAAAGTGTTTGAGCTAATTTTAATTTTACCTGTATTTATAAGTTCTTTTATAAATTGAGTATGGTGTACAACCTCATAGTTACCACCTAAACCTGGATATTCGTTTTTTAAGCAATTAAATGAATGAGGATCGCAGGTAACAATACGTTTAACTTCGTAAGCGTTAAGTAATTCGATATTCATAAACGCCTGCATTTGAAACAAAAATTCGTTTCCAGCGCGTTTTGCTACATCTCCTGTAGAGCTTTCTTCGGTTCCTAAAACAGCAAAATTCACTTCAGCTTTATTTAATATTTTAACAAATGCTTTTGTTATTTTTTTTGCTCTATCGTCGTAACTTCCAGCAGAACCTACCCAGAATAAGATATCTGGTGTTTTACCTTCTGCCATCATTTCTGCCATTGTAGGCACTATTAGTTGCTCGCTCATGTTAATTGGTTATATGAGGTTTTACTTATTGTCTTTCAGTTTTGCAAAATCTTTTTTAGCAATTCGTATATAAATTGCTAATCTTTTTTTGCCTTGTTTTAATTTATTTTCTGGCAAATACTTTTCGGCATCTGCTCTATACAATGCTTCTTGACCTATACTTTCCAGTTGTTTTTCGTTACAATAATCGCAAAACACTTTTTTTAACCAAATGCTATCTGCCTTGCTATTGTTATAAATAATTTCTGTATAAGCTTTTATTTGAAGTGAATCTTTTTTGTAGGATTGACTAAACATTACATTTGAAACACATAACATTATAAATATAATTATATGGTATTTCAAGGTTTGTTTATTCATCTTTCCAGTTTAATCTATCCATTTGGTTATATGGCCAAGGTGCTCCATTGTTTTCAACATTAGTCATCATGTTGTTTAACTCCATTGGTGCAGCACTTTCTTCCATAACTAAGTAACGACGCATCTCCATAATAATATTTAATGGGTCTATACTAATTGGACAAGCTTCTACACAGGCATTACAACTTGTACATGCCCATAATTCTTCTTTTGTAATATAATCATTAAGTAGTTGTTTACCATCGTCTACAAAAACACCTTTGTTAGTGTCTATATTTTTACCAACTTCTTCTAGACGATCTCTGGTATCCATCATTATTTTTCTTGGCGATAATTTTTTACCTGTTAGGTTTGCAGGACACTCGCTGGTACAACGTCCGCACTCTGTACAAGTATATGCATTAAGTAGGTTTAACCAACTTAAATCTTGCACATCACTAGCACCAAATTTTGCTGGTACTTCTTCCTCTTCGGTTTCTGCTGGCGCAGCAAATGGATCTGCATCTGGATCCATCATTAATTTTACTTCTTTTGTTACGGCATCATTATTATCAAATTGACCTTTTGGTGTTAATTTACCATAATATGTATTTGGAAACGCTAATAATATATGTAAGTGTTTAGAGAAATACAGGTAGTTTAAGAATACTAATATTCCTAAAATATGTAACCACCAAGCGCTACGTTCTATAATATGTAATGTACCTTCTGATGCTCCACTAAATAATGGCGCAATAAACTGGCTCACTATATTTCCAGATGCTATATTTTGAAATGTAGTATCTGTTGCATTCATGACTAAAAACAATGCCATTAAAACCATTTCAAAATAAAGTATAAAATTACCATCGTTTTTTGGCCAGCCTTTCATTTCGGCACTCATAAAACGTCGTAATTTTATAATATTTCTACGAACCCAAAATACAACAACTGTTATAAATACTAATGCTGCAAGAATTTCAAAGCTTCCTATTAAAAAACCATAAACAGATTCTGGCAAAATACTTAAGCCTATTCTATGTGTTCCAAAAAGGCCATCGATTATTATTTCTAAAACTTCGATATTAATAATTACAAAACCAACATATACAATAACGTGCAAAAATCCTGCTATAGGTCTTTTTACCATTTTGCTTTGTCCTAAAGCTATCATTGCCATGTTTTTCCAACGTTGAGATTTATTGTCGCTAACGTCTTTGGGTTGGCCTAATTTAATGTTTCTAATTAGTTTTTGTACATTTTTTGCAAAGTAGCCAATGCCTAAAATTAATGCTATGGCAAAAATAATGTTTGGTAAGTAGTTCATTTATATTAGTTAGTTTATTCTCTTTCGTCTTCAGGTTCTACGTATGGTTTGCTCTTTTTTCCAAATACAGATATGTTTACATAACGTTTTGGGTTAAGTTTAAAATCTTGTAATAGTTCTTTTAATTGGTAAGATGCTACTTCAAGATTATTGTATAATTTATCATCTTTTAATAATTTACCCATAGAACCTTCACCTTTATTTAAATCGGCAATAAGTCCATCTACACCAGCTAAAGTGTTGTCAAGATTTTTTACAGTTTGGTCTATATTAACATCTTTTAAATTATTTGACAAAATAGCTAAATCTTGACTTACTGTATTAAAATTTGTCAATACCTCGTTTAAATTCTTTTCGTTTGAAGCAATTACACCATTAAATGATTTTGATAGTGTTTGAAAAGATCTTAAGGTATTGTTAAGTTCTGAAAGTGCATTTCTAAGTCCTTTTTCTGAGTCGTCTTGAACTAGATCGTTTAAACTTAAAAGTAGAGAATCTGCTGCTTTTAAAGTACCATCAAGTTCATTACTTAATCCAGAAAAGTTACTTGTTAAGCTTGAAATTAAGCCGACTTCTACTTCACTTTCTATATAATCTCCAGATTTTGCTAATTCTTTAGAATCACCTGGAATAATAGCAATACCATTGCCTCCCATTAAACCTAATTCGTACAACCTAATTTTACTATCTTTTGAAAATTTTAATTGTTCGTCTACCTGAAAAGCCACTCTTGTTTTTCCTGTTTCGAAGTCGTATTTAATATCTGAAATTCGTCCAACATTATTACCTTTTATAGTAACTGGAGATGAAGAAGTAAGTCCATTATATTCAAAAGTTGTATAAAACGAATTATCACCTTCTAAAAGATTTTCACCTTTTAGATAATTAAATCCAAAAACGAATAATGCTATTCCTGCAATAACTAATATGGCTGTTTTTACTTCTCTTGACATGTATAGGTTGTTATTTGAGTCGAAAACAAAAATAGGATATTTTTATAAAGAACAGGCTATTTTGCGCCCTCATTTAGTGCTTTTTCCAAACTTATTCGTTTTCCATCTTTATAAGCTACAATATATGCGCTATTAAATCCTTTTTTACGAGCTTCTTTTTGAAGCAGTTGAATTTTATTAATATCTGACGAATATCCATAAAAATATTTGTACAATTTATCTTCTTTTTCTCTCGAGACAGGATTTAATCCTTTAAAATTGTATGGTTTAGGCTCTAATTTTTTAGAACTAGCAGCTATTTGCACTTTAAAGACAGTGTTATTTATAATTTTTTCTTCAGTAGAAATGTCTTCTTCCTCTATTGTTTCTAAAGGCATATCTACAACACTAATGTTTAAATCTAAATTGTTTTTATACTTTAAAATTGCATTTTCAATAGAAGTTGCAATATTACTTTGACCTTTACTAGAATTTAAATAAGCGCCTTCACTTTTATTTGTTACAAAACCTGTTTCGATTAAAACACTAGGCATATATGTGTTATGCATTACCCATAAACTAGCTTGTTTCACACCTCGACTTTTTCTTTTAGACTTATCTCTAAAATTATTTTCTACAAGTCTAGCTAGCATAATACTTTGGTCTGTATATTCTTCTTGCATTAAACTTAAACCTATAAAAGATTCGGGAGAATCTGGATCAAAACCTGCATAATGTTCTTCGTGGTTGTCCTCTAAGAATATTACTTCGTTTTCTTTTTTAGCTATTTCAAGATTTCTTTTTGTATTGGCAACACCTAAAACAAAAGTTTCTGTACCATAGGCTTGAGAATTATGTGCATTACAGTGAATAGAAACAAATAAATCTGCATCTGCTCTATTCGCAATTGCAGCACGTTCTCTTAATTCTAAAAACACATCGGTTTTTCTTGTATAAATAACTTTTATGTCTTTATTTTTTTCTAAAGCTGCTCCAACTTTTTTAACAATTTTAAGAGCAATATCACTTTCTCTATAACCGTATTGAGAGTGTTTTCCAGGATCTTTTCCACCATGTCCAGCATCTAACACAACAACAAATTTTCCTTTATTTGATTGAGCATCAACAGTTGAGAATACAGAAACTGTTAATACTATTATAAAAAATACGAAAACTGTTTTTAGTTGCGTTTGCATTATATTGTAACTCATTTTTAAAGCTTTTACTGTGGTTTTATAAATTTTTGAGAATAATAAATTAATCATAAAAAATATATGTAATTTTGGGATTTCAAAAACCGAGCCATAGTTTAGCAAAAATACATTTAAAAGCATTGCATACAAATACAAAATACATACTTTTTGCCTTAAGTTTTACAGTGTTTATCAACACTTTTTGCTTTGCTCAAGACACGCCAAATAAAAGTTTAAGCATTCCTGCAGATAAAAAAGAAGCTCCTGTAGAAGTTTCTATAGACACTTTTTTAACAAAAGATGTAAATAAACCTATTGCTAATAAAAAAGAAAACGATTCTACACTTAACGATAGTATAACTCCAAAAAAAGCAAAACTTCTTGAAGCCATAGTATCTTATAAAGCAAAAGATTATACGCTTTTTAATAGAAAAGAGCAAAAGATGTACTTGTATAATGAAGCTCAAGTTTTGTATCAAGATATGGAATTAACGGCTGGTAATATTGTAATAGATTATAGTACAAATAAAGTTTACGCAGGTCGATTAAAAGATTCTGCAGGGAATTACACACAGCGTCCTGTTTTTAAGCAAGGTACTAATGTTGTAGAGCCAGATTCTATTATATTTAACACCAAAACACAACGTGCTTTAATATTTAATTCTAGAACCGAACAAAACGGAATGAATATTTTAGCAGAACGCTCTAAAAAAGAAAATGACTCTGTTTATTTTTTAGGTAATACGCGTTTTACTACTGCCGAAGATTTAGATGACCCTGAGTACTATTTTTTAACTAACAAATTAAAATTAGTACCAGATAAAAAAATTGTTGTTGGTGGTACACAAATGTTTATTTACGATGTACCTACACCTATTTTTATTCCATTTGGTTTCTTTCCATTAACCTCAAAACAAACCTCAGGTGTTATTATACCTAGTTTTGGAGAACAAAACGATCGTGGTTACTTTTTACAAAATGGTGGTTATTATTTTGCAATTAGCGATTATGTAGATTTAGCTGTATTAGGAGATTATTATACCAATGGTAGTTATGGTTTACGTTTTGAGTCTAAATACAAAACACGCTATAAATATAGTGGTAATGTAGGTTTTAGGTACGAAAACTTAATAAATAGTGAACGTGGTTTTCCAGATTATTCTAAAAGTACTATTTATAATTTACGTTGGTCTCACCAACAGGACACAAAAGCAAACCCTAACTCTAGATTTTCTGCATCTGTAAACTTAGGTAGTAGTAATTACTATCAACAATCTGTAAACCAGGTTAACACAGCAAGTTTTTTAAATAACACGTTGGCATCTTCTATATCTTATGCAAAAACCTTTCAAGGTGAGCCACAAGTAAATTTAAGCTTAACTGCAACACACTCGCAAAATACACAAACCGAACAAATTAACATGACTTTACCAACACTACAAGCCAGTGTTAGTAGAGTGTATCCTTTTGCTCCTAAAATTGGTTCTAAAAAAGGAATTATTCAAAATATTAATTTACAATATAATGTTCGTGCAGAAAATAGTATTCAAACAACAGATTCTTTATTTTTTAAAAGTGAAATGTTTGATGACGCTCTTATTGGTATGCGACACACAATTCCTGTAGCTACTAACTTTAAAATTTTTAAACATTTTAGTGTAAGTGCTTCTGCTAATTATGATGAAACATGGACTTTAAATACAATTAATCGTTTTTATGATCCAGAAGAAGAGCTAGTAGTAACCGAAGATTTAAATGGTTTTGATTCTTATAGAACATATAATTTTGGTACTAGTATTGGTACTACAATTTATGGTCTCTTTAATTTTGATAAAAATGAAGAAGGAAAAAAAATACAAGCCATTAGACATGTTATGCGTCCATCTATAAGTTATAATATAAATCCTGCCTTCGATAAATATTATGACACCTACGAAGTTACAGATATAGATGGAAACCCTATAGAAGAAGTAGAATTCTCTAGATTTGATGAAAGTTTATATGGTTCTCCAAATAAAACATTTTCAAGTTCTATAGGTTTATCTTTATCAAATAATTTTGAAGCTAAAGTGCGTGATAGAGATAGTACTAAAACCGAACCTAAAAAAATTGTTTTACTTAACAATTTAAATTTCTCTACATCTTATAATGTTGCTGGAGATTCTTTAAAATGGAGTCCTGTGAGAATGTCTGGTGGCACACAATTATTTAACAATAAAATGAATGTTAACTTTGGTGCCACTCTAGATCCTTATGCTTTAGATAATAATAACAGACGAATTGACACTTACAATATTAACAATGGCGGAAGCTTATTTAGACTTACCAGCGCAAACCTAACACTTAGTTACAGTTTAAGTAGTGATGGTGGCGAAAGAGAAAGCAATACCAGCCAAAGTAGTAGAAACGAAACCTTACAAAGTGGTGGTCGTGATGATGATTTATTTGGTCGTTCTCAAGATTTTGCCGACCAACGTTTTAATAAAGATGATGAAGATAAAGAAGAGACACCAAGTGAACTATATAATTACAAAATACCATGGAGTTTACGTTTAGCCTATGCTGTAAACTACGGTAATGCTACAAGACAAAACGAGATTACATCTAACTCTTTAATGTTTTCTGGAGATTTAGAAATTGCACCTAGATGGACTATTGGTGCTTCATCTGGATACGATTTTAAAAACAAAGGTTTCTCTTATACACAGCTGCGTTTTGAAAGAGATTTATTAAGCTGGAGAATGAATTTTAGTTGGATTCCTTTTAGCACAAGAAGTTCTTGGAATTTCTTTATAGGTATTAAATCTAACTTGTTAAAAGATTTAAAATACGAAAAACGTCGTCAACCAGACCAACAATTATAATTACGTTTTCGCTTTCGCGGAAATATTAAAACATTATTTCCTTATGAAAAAAATTATTACTACAACCAAAGCTCCTGCTCCAATTGGACCATATAATCAAGCTGTTTTAAGCGGAAACACACTTTATACATCTGGACAAATTGCATTGCATCCAGAAACAGGTGAACTTGTTATAGATGATATTGTAACAGAAACAAAACAAGTTATGGAAAATATGAAAGCTGTTTTAGAAGCTGCAGACATGACTTTTGAAAACGTAGTTAAAACTTCTATTTTTATAAGCGACATGAATAACTTTGCCGAAATAAATGCAGTCTACACTCTTTATTTTAACGATGAAACTGCACCTGCAAGAGAAACTGTAGAAGTAGCTAACTTACCTAAATTTGTTAATGTAGAAATAAGTATGATAGCTATTAAATAAATTTTAACTTAAATTATATTTTACTAGCTCTGGCTTGACGCATTTTAATTTTTTTCTTCATCCATTCAGGATAATTAGTACTATCTTCAGCTTCAAAAACTCTTAAATTTTGTGTGTCACAAGGTTTAATTAAATCGTCTTGACGGCAACCTAATATTGCAGCTGCAGTTTGTACACCAGAGTAACTTGCTCCACCAACACCATGAGATGCAATACTTGCCCCACACAAATATAAATGCTCTATTTCAGACTTTGCTTTATAAGCAAAAGGACCAATATGTTTTAAACTCTTTTCTGTACCATAAACACTGCCTTTTGTAGCGTTTATATAGTATTCATTAGTAAGTGGTGTGCCTAATTCTTTATGCACTATACTATTTGTTATTCCCGGTACAGCTTTTTCAACTGTAATAAGAAATTTAGCTATAAGTTTTTCTTTAAACTCTAAATATGCTGCAGAACGTTTTGAATCTTCATTTTCAAACGTTTTAAAAGCCTCATAATTTATATAAGTAATAACTTCTAAAGTATGGTGTTTACCATTAAAACTTATAGGGTCTTTTAATGTAGTACAACTTATAAACATTGCAGGAAACTCTTTATCTTCTAATAAATTGATTTTTTGCATGTCTTTATCAAGTTCATCTAAATCTTTATTAGGAATTAGCCAAATATTTCCAGAGTCTAAACCTGCTTTTTTAACATCCATTTCAACCGTTAAAAACAACATTAAAGAGGTGCATGAATATTTTGTTTTGTTTAATTTCTTTTTAAGCTTATTACTTAAATTTTCTGGTTTTATTAGTTTTTGATATGTTATACCTGGATCTGCATTAGATATAATGTGTTTTGCAAAAACTTGATCACCATTTTCTAACTTTACACCTATGGCAGTGTTATTTTTTTTTGATTTTTCTATAATTATTTCTTTTACAGATGTACTTGTTTTAATCTGCCCATTTTTTGCTTTTATAGCATTAGTCATTGCTTTTACTATCGCGCCGCCGCCGCCCATAGGATAAAAACCTCCTTTATGATAATGATACATAATTGCAGCATGCAATACAAAACTAGCTTTTGCAGGAGCTAAGCCATGATCTCCAAATTGAATGCATAAAATGCGCTGCAACAAAGGGTCTTTAATATACCAACTTAAAACACGCTTTAGGCTAAATGGTGAATATTTACCCATATGTTTTGTTCTAAAAGGAATGGTAATTTGCTGCCATAATCCTCTTATTTTGGGTATTAAACTAAGTTGGTAGCCAATATTTGTAATAAGCTTTAAATACTTAATTATGTTTTTCTTTTCCTTAGGGAAACGTGCTATTAGTTTTTTTTGAAACGCATTAAAATCTGCCGGATAATCAAAACGCTCTTCTCCTATCCAGCAATGCTCAAAAGCACTTGGGTTTTGACGGTAAAAAACGATATCATTTGCAATACCTAAACCTTCATAAAGTTCTGTTGTAGACAAACCATCTCCAACTAAACCAACATAATGAACTCCTGGTGTAAACCTATTTCCATTTAGATAAAAACTATGACACCAACCACCAGGAACATCGTGTTGCTCTAATACTAAAACATTTTGTCCTGCACGTGATAAACAAATAGCTGCTGCTAAACCTCCTACTCCAGACCCAATAATTATAGTATCGAAAGTTTTATTATTTAAACTCTTATTTTTATTATCTAACATTTAATTATAGTTATAAAAACTAAAGATAAAAGAATTTATAACTTGGGATTATACATTAGCAAAATAGCTTGCAATACCACTTAAAATACTTTGTACTGCATAAGAAGCCAGTATTAAGCCCATAATTTTACTTATTACAGTAATACCATAACTTCCTATTCTGGCCTGTAAATGGCTTGCCATTAAGAGAATTAAACATGTAATACCTATTACAATTAATACTAGTATTGTTGTAAGGGTTTGTTGCTCTATTGAATATAAGTGGTTATCTGTTAAAAGTACAACTGCCATAATTGCTCCTGGAGATGCTATTGATGGTATTGCTATTGGAAACGTAGTAACGTGTTTGTAGTCTGTGATTTTATTTTTTTCGTCTTCGGGTTTACCATCACCAAAAATCATGGTTAGTGCAAATAAAAATAAAATTACACCACCAGAAATTTGAAAAGCATCTAGTGAAACCGACATGCCTTCTAATATTAACTGACCAATTACTATAAAAAATAATAGTATAAAAAAAGCAATTATTGATGCTCTAATTGCTATTTTCTTTTTGTGAGCTAAATCAAATTCTTTTGTAGCTTCAAGATACACAGGTACCGAGCCTATGGGATCAATTACAGCAAAAATAAAAAAAATTTTAGTTAATATTTCTACCATTTACTGTATGCGTTTTGCCTGTGTAATAAATGATAAACCTTGTTTTCCCATTGTAGAAGTCATTACAGCTTCAAATAAAGGTTCTGGTGAATTTTTTGGTGTTTTCCACTCGAAAATAAAGTTAGATCCTGTTCCTCCAGAAGTATCTATTTCATCTATAATAATTTCGGTAGTTTCCATAGGTAATAAATATATTGGCTCATCAAAATATGTTCTTACTTTTACACCATGAGTATCAAAATATTTTGCTTTTAATATATATACGGTATCTACATCGCTCGTATTTCTTAAACTTACCATAGCTGTTAGATTATGCCTTTTGTGCTCTGACATGCTGTAAATTTGAGAGTATATTGATAAATAAGATTTACCATATTCTAATGAATCCTGAGCCGAAATATTTGCTGTACGTTTAGACCAATTTTCTGGACTTATAGAGCTAATTTCACGCTCTTCAACACAACTAGAAAGTGATAATATTAACGATAAAATAAGGATGTTTAATTTCATGTTACAAATTTCTTATTTAAAATCTAAATCTATTTTTTGTTTAGAATTTCTAAATTACAAAACTTGAACAATAAAAATACTACAAGAGTAATTAATTATTATTTTAATGCTTCTGTATGAAATGTTACTAAGCCTTCAATAGGACGGCGTTCAAAATTACCTACTTTATAATTAAATTCTTTTGCAACTATTTCAATTTCGTCTTTACAGAAAAAAGCTATAGAGCCCGCAAAGTGTACAGGTACTGTTTTTAATTCTTCTTTAAATTGCATTATCATGTTTTTTGAAAACACACGTATGCCTTCTTTTATTAGCTCTTGTATGTATTTAGAATCTTTATTCAAAATCATGAATTCTGCAAATGTTGCCAAATAAGCATTTGGATTTGGTTGCTTGTATAGATTACGTTTTATAAAATCTGAATCTACATTGTATTTATCTGCAAAAGCTACTTTTAAAGTTTCTGGCATGTGATTAAAATAATAATCTCGTAGTAATTGTTTTCCAAAGTAGTTTCCAGAGGCATCATCCATTATTGTATACCCCAAAGAATCTACTTTTTGATGAAGTTTTTCACCATCATAATAACTGCAGTTAGATCCTGTTCCCATAATACAAACTACAGCTGCTTCATCCTTTGATGAGATTGTAGAATATACTGCTGCCATTGTATCTTCGTTTACGGCAACGTCTGCATTAAAAAATAATTCTTCTAAAACACCTTTTAACATTAACCTTGGTTTCTCTGTACCACAACCTGCTCCATAAAAAAAGACATGTCTTACTTTTTCTCTGTTTTTTTTAAGTTTTTTAGATTTTTTAATAATCTTACGTAACTTTTTTTCTTCAAGAATGGCTGGGTTTAAACCTTTTGTTCTAATTTTCTCGAACAATTGATTGCCTTTATCATCTACTGCAATCCAATCGCATTTTGTAGAACCACTGTCAACTATTAATATCATGTTTTAACGTTATTATGTATTATTAAAAATAAAAAAGCACAGTGATAGTCTCTATTAAAAGAGACAAATAATACTGTGCTTTAGTATATAACAATTATAAGCTTATAGGCTATTTACTTTCTCTGCTAAATCTACTAATTTATTAGAGTATCCAAATTCGTTATCGTACCAAGATACTAATTTGAAGAATGTTGGGTTTAATTCTATTGCAGAGTCTGCATCAAAAACACTAGTTTTTATTTCACTTACGAAATCTTGAGATACTACTGCATCTTCAGTATAACCTAAAATACCATTCATGTCTCCATCTGCGGCTTTTTTCATTGCTGCTTTAATTTCATCAAGAGACGTTTCTTTTTTCGTTTTTACTGTTAAATCTACAACTGAAACATCTACAGTTGGTACTCTAAAAGCCATACCTGTTAACTTACCATCTAATTCTGGAATTACTTTTCCTACAGCTTTTGCTGCTCCTGTTGATGTTGGTATAATATTATTTAATGCCGAACGCCCTAAACGGTAGTTTTTACGCGATGGAGCATCTACAGTAAATTGTGTTGATGTTGTAGCGTGAATTGTAGTCATTAAGGCTTCTTCAATACCAAAATTATCTTCAATTACTTTTGCTAATGGAGCTAAACAGTTTGTTGTACATGATGCGTTTGATACTATAGTATCATCTGCTGTTAGTTTATTATCGTTTACACCCATTACAAACATTGGTGCGTCTTTACTTGGTGCAGAAATTACTACTTTTTTAGCACCACCATCAATATGGTAGTTTGCTGTTTCTAAAGTTGTAAATATTCCTGTACACTCTGCAACAACATCTGCTCCTGCTTCGTCCCATTTAAGGTTTTTTGGGTCTTTTTCTGCAGTTACTCTTATTGTTTTACCGTCTACAATTAAGTTTCCATCTTTTACTTCTATAGTACCATCAAATCTACCATGAACAGAATCATACTCTAGTAAATATGCTAAATGATTAACATCTAACAAATCGTTAATTGCTACTACATCTACATTATCTCTTTTTACAGTTGCTCTAAAAACGATTCGTCCTATTCTTCCAAATCCGTTAATTCCTAATTTTAATTTTGACATCTTTATTTTTGTTTATTTACGATTATGTAGTCATAATATCTGACACTCTAATCAATTCTTTATTTATTTTAGATTTTCCTTTTACTGCTTTTTCTAATGGTGTTAACACAATTTTATCACTAGATAAACCAACCATATAATTAGATTCGCCTTCCATTAAACTTTCTACTGCTTTAACTCCCATTCTACTTGCTAACACACGATCAAAACATGATGGTGCGCCACCACGTTGCATGTGGCCAAGTACAGATACTCTAACTTCATATTCTGTCATGTTTTCTTCAACATAATCTCTAAGTTCGAATACATTTTTACCTATTTTATCACCTTCGGCAACAACTACAATACTTGAAGATTTACCAGATTTTTTACTTCTACGAAGTGACTCTAATAATCTATCTAAACCTAGGTCTTCTTCTGGAATTAAAATTTCTTCAGCTCCAGCTCCTATTCCAACATTTAATGCAATATGTCCAACATCACGTCCCATAACTTCTACAAAAAACAAGCGGTTATGTGAACTTGCTGTGTCTCTAATTTTATCTATAGATTCTACTACTGTATTTAGTGCTGTATCGTAACCTAATGTATGTGAAGTACCATAAATATCATTATCTATAGTGCCTGGAATTCCTATTACTGGAAAATTGTACTCTTGATTAAATATTAAAGCTCCTGTAAAAGTACCATCTCCACCAATTACTACTAGAGCATCTACTCCATTTTCTTTTAATGCTTTATACGCTTTTTTTCTACCTTCTGGAGTTCTAAATTCTGTAGATCTTGCAGATTTTAAAACGGTTCCTCCTTTATTAATAATACCTTTCACACTTCGTGCGGTAAGCTCTTCAAAATCACCTTCTATCATGCCTTCGTATCCTCTATAAATACCTACACATTCTATACTATGAAATGCACAAGTTCTGGCTACAGATCTAATTGCGGCATTCATTCCTGGAGAGTCACCACCAGAGGTCATTACACCTATTTTTTTTATTGTTTGAGACATTAATTTTTTTAGTTTTTTAGGAAATAATTATAGTAAATCTAAGAAAGTAAAATCACTTAAGACTATGCTTTTGCCAAAAATTAACACGTAAACCACACTATAACGTTTTAGTAGGCTTGAATTTTATTAGTTTTTAATAAAATAATTGAGAATATATAAATGAATTAAAATAGAATGGAATTATTCCTTTTTAAAACCAACGTTATCGTCTGAAAACTTAGAGTCTTCTTTTTCTTCTTGTACAGGAATTTCTTCTACTGCTGAAGGTTCTTTTTCTTTACCAAAAATTTTACGTAGTAATTCTCCAAATGTATCAAAATCTACAGAGTATGCGATACCTAATCCTTGAGTATAACCTATTTCTTCGGCAAAATTTCTAATACTGTTTTCTCTATTAAATACCGTTGCTGTTAGTGTTCCTTCTTCATTTAAAAGAAAATCTATTTGTACATCTCCAGCAATTACAGACTCTGATGCTCCACCACCTACTGGTACTCCAACTTTACCATTAATTAATACGCGGTCTGTAATTTTAGTTTGTAATGTTACACCTAACCTATCATCGGTTTCGTAATCTAAACGACTTTGTCCTGCTTCGTAATTTAAACCTATATTTATTTTACTATCACTATCTGTAAAGAAACCATTTATTAAACCGTTTAATCTTTCGGTTAAGGTTCCTGTTAGATTTATATCTCTAAACTGCCTATTAAATGCTCCTGTTGCTAACAGGTATAATGCTTGGTTATCTCTATCTTCTTTTGAAGCTATTCTATAATTAATTTCAGATTTAAGCGTAGAACTTACATTTGGAAATTCGAAATTAAAATCTGGCTCTGGTTTTTCAAGATTACCTGTTAAGTTTATTTCTAACTCTACTGGTATGGTTTGAGATATTGGAGTGTCTAATAAAGGTGATGGATTTGTACGTGTTCTATATATAGCTTGAATATCTATTTGTGCTTTTAATGGACTACCATCCCAACGCAATACACTTTCGTATGGTGTTACATAAAATTCTTTTTCTACTACTCCACCATAAAGAAAATTATAAACGCCTTCCCAAACAACAAAATCTCCATACATATTAAATTTACCATTTGTATTTATATTAAATAGTAAACCTCCAATACCACGACCTTTTATTGTACTTCCAGATTCGCGATCCATAACGATTTCTATTAGTGCATCTTCTGTAACATCTAAATCGAAGTCTAATTCTAAACCTGAAATATCATTTATAACAACTTCCTTTCCTTCTTTTTTTGCTTGTTTTTCTTCTGGTGTTAAAAAATGAATAAATGAATTATCACCAAAAGATTCTACATCGTTTAATGGGATATAAAATTCTGTTCCTGACTCTGTTGTTGCAATAGCGTTTATTCTTAATGCTTCGGTTGGTCCTTCAATCTCTGCGCTACCACTTATAAATCCTGTTCCATAGTAAAGTGATTCTTCAGAGTATTTTGTATCTAACACTAATAATCTATCGGTTTCGATACCTAAACCTAATCTCCAATTGCTAAAGTTTGTATGGCTTATTGTTCCATCTAAAACACCTTTAGTTTTATATTTAACATCTGTTATATTTACTTTATTAAACTTAAATTGTTGATCTCTTAGAGTTACAGAAGCTTGATTTTGAAAATCGAAATCTACATTAAGGTATGGTACTTTTAAACCGCCATTATCTACTAATAATTCTCCCTCAAAACGTGGTTGATTTAGGTTACCTACAACTTTAGCTTGTCCTGTAACATCACCTCGAACACGACTTAAAATAGGCTCTAAAAGCGGAGACAGAATATCAAGTTTAAATTTATTAAATACTAAATCTACATTTATAGATGAGTTTTCACCAGCTACACTAACATCTCCTATAGCTTGAAAACTTTTTGTTTTATCACCTTTTATATTTGCATTAATTTTATAATTAGAAAGGTCTTCATTTCCTGTAATATTAGCATCAAAGGACCCAAAATTTTGTTTGTTTACAACTAAGTTATCTATAGTTAATGTAGAGTTTGGTACATATGCACCATTTTGTTGTTGTATATGTAGTTTACCGTTTACATTACCTGCTAAAGATAAACTGTCTATACTTGGTGTTATTTTACTTAAGTCTACATCCTTAAAATTTAATTTTAAGTTTTTATAAGTACTATCTTTAACGTAACCTGCAAGGTTTATTTCTTCGTTTTGATGACTCATTACAATTTTTTTAATATCGATATTTTTAAATCCATTATCGAATATTATTTTATTGTATTTATCTCCTTTTTCGTTTACAACCCAAGTATTGTCTTTAAATTTAACTTTGCTTTTTTTGAAACCAAAAACAGATTGATTTTCTTGGTTATTGGTATGGTAAAAACTTAAATCGTATTCATCATTATTACGTTTACCACCTTTAAACTCTGAACGCATATAAAGCGTATCATTTAAAGTTACGTTTATAAGGTTAAACTTTGAAGCATTATAAAAGCCTGTATTTATACTGTCTATTTCTACATAGGTATTAAATAATGGGTTTTTATTATCTACTTGTAATTCTATGTCTTTAACGAAATAGTCTAAAAGTTCTATTCTTGGCGATTTAAAAGTAAGTTTAAACTCTTTTTCATCGGTTTCTACTCTTCCTTTTATATAGGTGTTTTTTCCAAGTTTTAAATCTGGATAAAATACTTCTACAATTTTATTATAAATTTTAAAGTTGAAGTTTATGTATTGGTCTGTTTCTATTGTATTTGGCGCTTGATTGGTGTAAATACTTTTAATAGAGTTTTCAAATAAAGAAGCAACATCTTCAAATTTAAAATCACCGCTCATTTCTCCTTCTATTATATCTGGAGAATTTACTGTTATTAAATGCTCATTATCATTAAAGGAAGATGTTATTGCAAAATCTTCAAAATAATAATCTTCGTTTTCGTTTTTATAATTGGTTTTGTTAAATGAAATACTACCAAAGGCATCGTTTATTGTGGTGCCTTTCATTTTCATATCTACAATACCTTTAAATTTAGAGATTTCGTCTCGCGTATAAAAGTTTAATATTTTAAAATCTGCATATTCTACATTTGCTACAAAATCAAAACTGTTTATTGTTTTAGATAAGTCTGCAAGACCATTAAATTCTAATTTTAAATTTTTATCGTTTACAATAAGTTTTCCGTTAAATACGCTTTGTTTGTATTGCCCATCTACAATAATATCTTGGTATTTATAATTATTATAATCTATAGAATATACGTCGCCTGTAAGGTTAGAGCTTAAGTTTTCTTTTTTAAAACCAACACCATCAACATCTAAATTAGAAGATATTTTTCCCAAGTTTGGATCTTCAAGAAAAACGCCCATATCAAACTCATCAAAAATTACATTACCATTATATTTTGCAGTATCAATATTAGATACATTTTTTATACTAAGTTTAGATTTTACAAAACCTAAATTTGTATCTATGTTTAAATCTGCATTTATATTATTGGGTGTAATATCTGTAATACCATTTATAGTAAAGTTTCCTAATTTATTAAAAATAGAAGGTATTGTTGCTCCTAAAACATTTGGCAAAAGGCTTTTTAAATCTCTGTAATTAGATGATAAATTATTAAACTCACCGTGCATAGCAAAGTCATTTTCTGCACTATTTAAAAGGTTTTTAAACTTTATATCACCATAAATTTTGGTATTATTACTTGTTGTAAGTTTTAAATTGGTAAGGTTTAAATTGTTTAAAGTACCCGAAACTTCTGTATCGAATTTTGCGTGTTCATTTGCGCCAAATTCATTATAAAAAGTATTTAACTCGTTTAAAGCTACATCTGCATTTTTAAAATTAGCTGTTACTAAAACTTTGTTTTCAAAGTCTGAAAAATCTTCTCTATTATATGAAAATTTTAAATCTCCTTTAAGTACTGAATTTTTAGTTTTTATATCTAAATCATCAAAAGTCATTTGAGTTAAAGTATACCCAAAATTAGTTGATAGATTTTCCATCTCTAAACCACGACTATCTTTAAATGATAAAGTATTTATTCGTGCGCTAACATCACTCCCGTTTATTAAAAAATTGGTGGCATTAATATTTAATTTAGAAAATTCAAGAATTTTTGGTGTTTGTTTATTTTCATCAATAAATTTAAATAGGCCATTATAAATAGAAACATCACTTGAAGATAATAGAAAACTGCTTTTATCTTTTCTTGGGTTGTCATCATCAAAACGCGCTACAAAAACATCTAAATTAGTTTCGGTAGCATCTTTATACGTTTTAATATTAAAAATTAAATCTTCTAAATCTATATCACCAAAATTAAGTTTTCCGTCGTATAAATTTTTAAAATTTAATATTGAAGTGTTTAATTCTGAAGCACTTATAAGTGTGTCTTTTTTGTAATCACGAATTAGTATTTCTTTTAACTCTACATCACCATTAAATTGAAGACCAACTTTACCAACTGTTATATTAGTATTAAAATCGTTATTTAATCGCTTAGTAACATAACCTCCAAGCTTTGTTTGTATAGCGGGAATAGACAATAACAACACCAATATGATGAAGATTAGCAATAAAATTGCTATTAATTTGCCTAATATTTTGAGTATTTTTTTGATGCTATAATTAAGTTATAAAAAACTACCTTTGTATTTTAAAATTTAGTTCAAAATTAACAATAATAATGCCGATTATACGCTAATGGCAAAACAAAATATTTATATACTAGGTATAGAGTCGTCTTGCGATGATACATCTGCCGCTGTTATATGTAATAACGTTGTTTTAAGCAATGTTGTTGCCAACCAAAAAATACATGAAGAATATGGTGGTGTTGTACCAGAATTAGCTTCTAGAGCGCACCAACAAAATATTGTTCCTGTAGTACATCAAGCCTTAAAACAAGCAAATATAACTAAGCACGAATTAAGTGCTATTGCATTTACAAGTGGTCCTGGATTAATGGGTTCTTTATTAGTAGGTACATCGTTCGCAAAATCTTTTGCTTTTGGTTTAAACATTCCAATTATAGATGTAAACCATATGCAAGCGCATATTCTTGCTCATTTTATAAAAGAAGAAAATTTTAAACAACCAGAATTTCCGTTTTTAGGTTTAACCATTTCTGGCGGTCATACACAAATTGTTCGTGTAGACGATTATTTTAAAATGAATGTTATTGGCGAGACTATTGATGATGCTGTTGGAGAAGCTTTTGATAAAAGCGGAAAAATTTTAGGTTTAGGTTATCCTGCTGGCCCAGAAATAGATAGGCGTGCAAAATTAGGAAACCCAAAAGCTTTTAAATTTACAAAACCAAAAGTTGATGGTTTAAACTTTAGTTTCTCTGGATTTAAAACTGCTGTTTTATATTTTATTCAAAAAGAAGTAAAAAAGAATCCTAATTTTATTGAAAATAATCTTAATGATATTTGTGCTTCAATACAATACACAATTATTGGAATTTTAATAGACAAACTAAAACTTGCAAGTAAAGAAACAGGTATAAAACACATTGCTATTGGTGGTGGCGTATCGGCAAATTCTGGTATTAGAAATGCACTTAAAAGTGGTGAACAAAAATTTGGTTGGACTACGTATGTTCCTAAATTTGAATACACAACAGATAATGCTGGAATGATTGCTATTGTTGGTTATTTAAAGTATTTAAAAAGTGATTTTGCAACACAAGATGTAATGGCATCTCCAAGATTAAAAATATAATTTTTTTTGAATTTTTAAAGCTTTAAAATTAAGCAAAACCTCTATATATTAAATGCATAACGAAACCATAATTTTTATTTTAAACTTATTTCTTTATGGTTTTTGTTTTACAGCTATAGCTAGTTATATTTTAGCTGCTTTTAAAATTAATAATTTACGTAGTTGGAACACTTCATTTTACTATTATATAATTAAAACAATACGTATAATTGCATTATTATACTTTAAATACTACCTAAGCTATTTAATATCATTTTACCTATCTACAGACCAGGTTTTATTTACAATTAGAGCAACAGGACCTTATTGGTTTTCCTATTGGTTTATGTTGTTAAGGCCATTATTATTTTGCTTATTAATTCAACTGTTTTGGTTTAAAAGTTTTCAAATAAAAAATATAAAAAGTTTTCTTTTAATTCTATCAATTTTACTGTTAATAATAGCTTCTGGCGAAAATTTAGAACGTTTTGTAATTTTAACAATAACAATACATCGTGACTACATACCAGATACTTTAATTACTAATTATTTTACACATCAAGGCTTTAACTTAAACCTATATTTACTTTTTATTCTTGTATTTATAATAGAACGCCTATTAATTTTCACTGCATTAACACTATTAATTAGAAGTGTATCACTAAGAATCAAGATAAAAACAAGCTAAAAAATTAAAAAAATATAGCTTGTTGAAATTAGTGTTAATAACCTTATAGATTATTTTAAATAAGAACTTTATTTTTTGTTTTTTTGTATTGAAAAGCCAACAAATATTCAATAAATGAAGAATTTACTACTACTCTTATTTTTAAGTTTAACAATTTTAACAAACGCTCAAACTGCCATAAAAAAAGAGTTAAAATCTATTGAAACCGAAGAACAAGCAGAAGCTTATTTAGAAACTAAAAAATCTAAAAAAAATAAGATTTTAGTATTTAATGAAGAAAAACACCAATCTAAACTCGCAAAAGAGCTTATAGAAATGCCTGTTGGTTTTACTAAAAATGAAAGAACCCAGTTTAAAAAAACACACTATAAAGTAATTAAAAAAGAAAAAGTACCGCATTATAGAATTAGCTATATATTTTTTGATGGTAATAAAATGGATGCTAGCAAAATTTACGACTTAAGAAAAACAATCATGGTAGAACATGGTAAAGGTGTGCCTTTTGAAGATTTAGCAAACAAATATTCTATGGCTAAAAACACACGAAAAGGTGCCGATTCTGGTTGGGTAAAAGATGGAGACATGCCAATAGAAATAGAAAATGAGGCTTTTAATTTAAAACACCAAGTAAACGATATTTACGATGTAAAAACCGAAAAAGACAACGGCTATTATATCATTAAAAAAACGTATCGCATTAAAGAAATTAGAGAAGTAAGTGTTTTAAAAGTTTTAGAAACAATAGACTAATGCAACTATTCTACAGTCCAGACATCTCGAAAAACCAAGACCAATTTACTTTCTCTAAAGAGGAAAGCAGACATATTGTTAAGGTTCTTAGAAAAAGAGATGGAGACATATTACATATTACAAATGGAAAAGGTGACGTCTTTACAGCAGTAATACTTATTGCTGCAATAAAAAGTTGTACTGTAGAAATTAAAGAAGTAGTTACACAAAACCCTTTAAATTATAACTTGCATTTAGCTGTTGCACCAACAAAAATGAATGACCGCTACGAGTGGTTTTTAGAAAAAGCTACAGAAATTGGTATAAGTAGCATCACGCCTATTATTTGCGACCATAGTGAGCGAAAAGTAATAAAAGAAGACAGATTTGAAAAAATATTGCAATCTGCAATGAAACAATCACTAAGCGCTTATTTACCAAAATTAAATCCTGCAATAGCATTTAAAGAATTTTTAAAGCAAGATTTTAACAGTGCATTATATATTGCGCATTGCGAAGAAACCAATAAAAAATCCTTAAAAAAGGTATTACAAACCAATACAGATATTACTATTTTAATTGGACCAGAAGGTGATTTTAGTACAAAAGAAATAGAATTAGCACTTGCCAATAATTATATACCTGTTACATTGGGAGAAACACGTTTAAGAACAGAAACCGCGGCAATTGTTGCTTGCCATTCTGTTGCATTTGTAAACGAATAATTACATATTTATAATATTACAAAAGCATCAATTAATATTTAGATTATAAAGTTTTATAAAAAATTATAATTCTAGCTTAATATGTAAAGTAATAAATTAGATCTAAAATGTATTTTGCATAACAATTATAATTATTTTTGAAATATGATCTACAGTCCAAAAACGTTTATATCATTAGTTATAATTGCTTTGTTTACCTCATTTTTCTCTGTAAAAAGTGACGCTCAAGATTTAGCAATTTTAAAATACAAAGGTGGTGGCGATTGGTATTCAAATCCTACAGCTTTACCAAACCTTATTAAATTTTGTAATGAAAATATAGAAACAGAAATAAACACTAAACCAGAAACAGTAGAAGCTGGAAGTACAGATATTTTTCAATATCCTTTATTACACATGACAGGACATGGTAATGTTTTTTTTAATGAGGAAGAAGCACAAAACTTAAAGCTATATCTTGAAAGCGGCGGTTTTTTACATATAGATGATAACTACGGTATGAAAGATTATGTAGTCAAAGAATTAAAAAAAGTGTTTCCAAATCAAGAATTAAAAGAATTACCAAAAAGTCACGAAATATTTAATACAGCTTTTAAATTTGCTCAAGGATTACCAAAAATTCATGAACACGATGGAAAGAGACCACAAGCTTTAGTGTTATTTTATAAATCACGATTAGTTGTATTATTAACATTAGAAAGTGATTTAGGTGATGGTTGGGAAGACCAAGAGGTACATAACGATCCAGAAGATGTAAGACTAAAAGCCCTACAAATGGGAGCTAATATTGTTAAATACGCTTTTGAAAATTAAAAATCTATGAATACTATTTTGGATATAGTTTCTTCGGTTTTTGATTTCTTTTTTCAATTTTCTCTAAAAGACAAAAACAATAAAAAACTTCCTAAATCACTTTTAATAATAATTATATTTTTAACTATTATCATCCCGATATCAATTATAATATACATTGAATCACAAGTGTAATAATACTAATTCAATATAAAAATTTGCAACTCACTCATTACAATACCACTTTTAAAAAACAACAATTTTCTATCACTATTATTTGTGAGAACGTTACAAATGCTCCAAATATTGGGAGTTTATTTCGTACTGCAGATGCTTTTGGTGTAGAAAAAATTATTTTTTGTGGCAGCAAAATTCCTTTAGGAAGAAAAATGACAAAAACCTCGAGAACTACAGAAAAATTTATAAAATACCAAGAAAGAGAAACTGTTGAAGAAGTAATTATAGAACTAAAAAAAAGTAATTATTCTATTTTAGCTTTAGAAATTACAGATAATAGTAAACCAATACACACTTTTAATGTACCTACAAAAAAGCCTATTGCAATAGTAATTGGTGATGAAAATTTTGGCATATCTAATACTGCTTTAAAACAAACCGATGCCATTATACACATAGATATGTTTGGGCAAAACAGTAGTATGAATGTAGTACAAGCAACCACAGTTGCACTATATGAAATTACAAAACAATTACGTTAAAAAATACGATTTCTAAAGTTTTACATTAAAAACTAATTGTTTAGCTTTACTAACTAAAACTAATAAATTTTGACATCTAAAATTATATCAAACGGTATTTTAAGGGCATTTGCCATTATTGTAGGCATTGTTATATTGCTTTGGTTTCTATACACTATACAATCTGTAATTGCATATTTAGCAATAGCAGGTGTAATTTCTCTAATAGGAAGACCTTTAGTTATTTTTTTAAAACGAAAATTAAAATTTAATGATACGGTTGCAGTAATAACCACGATGTTTCTATTTATTTTAGTTATCGCTGCTATAATTGGTATGTTTATTCCGTTAGCTATAGAGCAAGGTCAAAATTTATCGCTTTTAAATATAGACCAATTACAAACTAATATAGAAAACCTATACCAGGAGTTTATTCAGCATTTTAATTTAAATAAAACAGATGTAGAAGAATCTATTAAAGATTCAAAAGTGTTTTCAAAATTAAATTTTGGTTTTATACCAAACTTCTTAAACGCTGTAGTAACAGGTTTTGGAAGCTTTAGTATTGGTTTATTTTCGGTGTTATTTATTTCATTTTTCTTTTTAAAAGACAGTAATTTATTTGGCTCTTCAATATTAACAATATTTCCAAAAGCTCAAGAATCTCGTATTAAAAAATCATTTATAACAATTAGAGATTTATTATCAAGATACTTTGGAGGTTTATTATTACAGTTACTTATTTTGTTTACAATTTACTCTATTGTCCTCCTTATTTTTGGTATAGAAAATGCCGTAATTATAGCTTCACTTTGTGCTCTTTTAAATATTATACCTTACGTTGGACCAATAATTAGTGGTGTTTTAATAATATTACTTACCATGTCTAGCAACTTAGGCCAAAGTTTTAGTGATGTTATTCTACCTAAAACCATGTATGTCATGATTGGGTTTATTGTGGCACAATTAGTAGATAATTTCTTTTCACAACCTTTTATATTTTCTAAAAGTGTAAAGTCTCATCCTTTAGAAATTTTTATAGTAATTATTATTGTTGGCTTGTTATTTGGCATAGTAGGTTTAATAATTGCAGTGCCATTATATACAGCTTTAAAAGTAATTGCAAAAGAATTTCTTTCGGAATACAGAATCGTAAAAAGATTAACCAAAGGATTAGAATAAAACTATACTTTTGAATTCCAATATTTTAAACAAAGACGTACAAGAATACATCGCTAATAATATTAATTCTAATATTACCGAATTAATATTAAAAGGTATAAGCTTTCCAAATATTGAAACATCTCAATTAATAGAACAAATTGAAGCTAAAAAACGTTCTCAAAAAAAGCTACCTACTTGGTTTTCTACTAAAAACATATACTATCCCAATAAATTAAATATAGAGCAAACCTCTTCTGAGATTACTGCAAAATATAAAGCAAGTTTAGTTTCAGGAGAATCAATAATAGATTTAACAGGAGGTTTTGGTGTAGATTGTTATTATTTTTCCAAGCAAATAAACCATGTAACACATTGTGATATAAATATAGAATTATCGAAAATTGTCAAACATAATTCTAATAAATTACAAATAAAAAACATGACTTGTTACCCTAAAAATGGGTTAGATGTTTTAACCGAAGAACAAACAAACTACGATTGGATATATGTAGATCCTTCAAGACGTGATGATATAAAAGGCAAAGTTTTTTTGCTAAAAGATTGCTTACCAAATATTCCAAAACATTTAGATTTATTATTTAAAAAATCTAAAAATGTGATGATTAAAACATCTCCTCTAATAGATATTACGTCTGGAATTAATGAATTATCACAGGTTAAAGAAATTTATTGTGTTGCAGTAAACAATGAAGTAAAAGAATTGCTTTGGATTTTAGATCGTGAGTTTAATGGTGAAATTAAAATTAAAACAACAAACATTACAAAACAAAACAAGCAGGTTTTTAATTTTAGCTTAACTGAAGAAATACAAGCTAATGCTCAACTTAGCGAGCCACTAACTTATTTATACGAACCTAATGCTACCATTTTAAAAGCAGGTGCTTTTAATGTTATTGCTAATAAATTAAATCTCTACAAACTACATAAACATTCACATTTATATACTTCTGAAAAAATAGTAGATTTTCCTGGAAGACAATTTAAAATTGAAACCGTAGTAGAGTATAATAAAAAGAAATTTAAAAAAGCTTTTAAAGAAACTAAAGCAAATGTAACTACAAGAAATTTTCCTGAGCCTGTGCAATTAATTCGAAAAAAATTATTACTTAAAGATGGTGGAGATAAATATTTATTTTTCACAACTAATACTTTAAATAAAAAAATAGTGATTATTTGCACTAAAGCCTAAACCTTATAAATACCACCATCTGTAAAAGCGTAATTAACACATTCTTTAGGACAGTTTTTTGTATTCAAACCTGTAAATAAACTAAACGCAGGCAATATAAGTTGGTTACTACTAACTTGATAACAAGGTAGTTTTATAAATTGTTTAGCTTTACCTTTAATAATAACACCAGGATGTGTGTGGCCAGAAATTATAAATTCATTTGCATTACTTTTCACATTATCATGTACAAAAGATGTTTTTTTAATACTCTTTTTAGGTCTGTGAATAGTAATGTTTAAATCCTTATATAAAGCTAGAAAAAGTCTATCGTGATTTCCAATAATAAGCTCGAAATTTATATTAGGAAACTGTTGTAGCCAAATTTTAAAATGTGCTACATCGGTATTAAACTCTGCATGAAAAAGATCACCTACAATTAGTACTGTTTTAGGTTTAAAAAACGTTATTAAAGCTTTTAAACGCTCCAAATCTTTAATTAAAACATTATCAGGAATTGGAATGCCATGTTTTCTAAAATGAGCAGATTTACCTACGTGCAAATCTGAAAGCACAAGTGCGCCTTCACTTTCCCAATACAAAGCACGTTGATTGGTAAGTGTAAATGTTTCTTGATTACAAATTATGTTTTTTGTTACAATGTGCAACTTAATCTAATTTAAAAACTTGCTGTTGAATGCGAGCAATACGTTTTCCTATAGCTTCGTTACTAATTGTACTTCGAAGTCTATCTACTTTTATAGGAAAACTCAAAGGTGTAAAAGATTTTGCTCTTTTAATAATAATCTTACTATTTTCTATTCTTTTAAATGCTGCCTGCATGCGTACTTCTTCTAATTGCTGATTAAAAACTTCGGTATAAGCTTGTTTTAAAAGTAAATTATCTGGTTCGTTTTCATCGAGAACTCTAAAAATTAAACCCGAACTTGATTGCAAACTCTTATTATTTTTACGTGTTCCTGGTTGCGATTGTACAACCAATCCTGCAATTACAGCAATATCTCTAAATTTTCTAGAAGCCATTTCTGCTGCATTTATACTGGCTGTGACATCTTCCATTAAATTTTCTTTAGACAAAATATTTTTTATATTACTTTCATCTAAAGGAATGGCTTGGTCGCTTAATAGCTCAAAACCATAATCATTCATTGCTATTGTAAAGGTTAACGGCATTATTTTTCCTAATCTATAAGCTACTAATGCAGCAATTACCTCGTGTACCAAGCGACCTTCAAAAGGATACATAAATAAATGAAAACCATCTTTGGTTTCTATTAATTCTACTAAAAACTCATTTGCCTTTGGAATGTGAGATGTTGTTTCTTGTCTAGACAATAAAGGATGTAAAAATTTAAGTTCTTTTTCTCTAGAACCTGGTTTTAACGCATCATTAAGTTTTAATCTTAAAAAATGACTTAAATATGAGGTTAATGGTAAACGTCCACCCATCCAACTTGGTGTTATGGCTTTTTTAGATTTGCTTCTTTTAACCAAGACACTCATATCCTTTACCTGTATCATTTCTAAAACACGACCTCCAAGAATAAAACTCATTCCTGGTTTTAATTTTGAAATAAAATACTCTTCTATCATACCAATATATCCGCCAGAAATAAATTTAACCATTAGCATGGCATCGCTAACAATTACACCAATATTCATTCTATGCAACATAGAAATTCTTCGGCTTTTTACTTTATATAAGCCATCTTCATCTAAAATTACTTTATGAAATTCTTCATAAGCTTTTAAAGTATTACCACCTTGAGTTATAAACTGAATAGCCCAATTAAAATCGGCTTTAGTCATATAATGAAATGCATGAACTTTACTTAATAAAGAAAATGTTTTTTCTGCATTGAAACCTTCACCAACTGCTAATGTTACTAAAAACTGAACTAAAATATCGTAAGTTAAAACCATAGGTTCTCTAGACTCAATTTCGTTAGTTTTAACAGCTTCTTTTATTGCTGAAGCTTCAATTAATTGAAGAGAATGTGTGGGTACAAAATATATTTTTGAACGTTCGTATGGCGAATGTCCACTTCTTCCTGCACGTTGCATAAAACGAGCAATGCCTTTAGGAGAACCTATTTGTATTACACAATCTACAGGTTTAAAATCTACACCTAAATCTAATGAACTGGTACAAACTACGGCTTTTAAATTTCCAGCACTAATATTTTCTTCTATCCAATTACGTGAAACTTTATCTATAGAGCCATGATGTATAGCTATTTGTCCTGCTAAATCTGGAGCTTCTTCAAGAATTATTTGATACCAAAGTTCACTTTGGTTTCGTGTATTTGTAAAAATTAAAGTGGTGCTGTTTTCTAAAATTACAGGTACTATTTTAGAAGCCATATTTTTTCCTAAATGTCCGGCCCAAGGCAATACTTCTACTTCGTCTGGCAATATAGAAATTATGTCTATTTTCTTTTTTTCTTTAGCACGAATGGTAGTTGTTTTAATTTCTGGATATGGTATTAAAACTGTTTTTGCCTGTTCTAAATTACCTATAGTAGCTGTTATTCCCCAAATACGAAGACTTGGAGATAATACTAATAATCTTGCAATTACTAACTCTGTAAGTACGCCACGTTTACTACCCAATAATTCATGCCACTCATCTACCGCTACACATTTTAAGGATTTAAACCATCTTGAATTCTTTTTTTGAGAAAACAATAAATGCATTGTTTCTGGTGTAGTAAGTAAAACGTCTGGCATTAAACGTTCTTGCCGTCTTCTATCTTTTTGTGGTGTATCTCCGTTTCTTACTTCAACTGTCCAATCTAAACCTATAGATTCTACTGCTTCGCTCATTGCTTTTGCTAAATCCTTAGCTAAAGATCGTAACGGACTAACCCATACTAATTTTAGTCCTTTTTTATATTGATTTGGATGATTTAAGTAATCTATAACTACAGCAAGAAACACCGAAAATGTTTTACCAAAACCTGTTGGAGCAATAACTAATCCCGAATATTTATTACTATACCTTTGCCAGGTTTTATATTGAAAACTAAAAGGCTCATTACCATCTTTTGCCATCCAGTTTTCTATTATCTTGTAACCTTCGGAGTCTTTAAATGTACTCATTTTATTGTGCTTCAATTAATGCGGTTACAGACTCAATAGTATCTATTTCGCTTACAGGTTTATCTTTTCTCCAACGTTTAATTCTTGGAAAACGTAGTGCTACTCCAGATTTATGACGTTTACTGTATGCAATACCTTCAAAAGCAATTTCAAAAACCAACTCTGGTTTTACAGTACGTACAGGTCCAAATTTTTCTAAAGCATTTTTATTTACCCATTTTGAAATTTCTGTTATTTCTGCATCTGTTAGTCCAGAATATGCTTTTGCCACTGTAACTAAACCGTCATCTTTTTTTACTGCAAAAGTATAATCTGTGTACTTGCTACTTCTTCTTCCGCTTCCTTTTTGCGCATATATCATTACTGCATCTATAGTTAGCGGTTCTACTTTCCATTTCCACCAATCTCCTTTTTTTCGACCAACATGGTAAGGTGAAGCTTTTTGTTTAAGCATTAAACCTTCAGAATTTATTGTACGTGCATTTTCTCTAATTTCTTTTAAAACTTCCCAATTTTTAAAATTTATTATTTTAGAAAGCTTTAATTTGTCGTTTATAACCACAGTTGAAAATAATGTTTCAAGTTGATTTCTTCTTTCCTGCATTGGTTTATCTCTAAAATCTTGATTGTTATATTCTAGCAAATCGTAAGCATAAAATCCAACAGGTATGTCTTCTAAAAGCTTTTTGGTTATATTTTTTCTATTTAATCGTTTTTGTAAATCATTAAACAGTAAAACAGTACTGTCTTTTAATGCTAAAATTTCACCATCAATTACAAAATCGTCTTTAAAATTAGTAATAGTTTCAACAATTTCTGGAAACTGAGAGGTCACTAATTCTTCACCTCTAGACCAAATATAAACCTCATTATTCCGTTTTACAATTTGTCCGCGAATACCATCCCATTTGTATTCTACTTGCCAATCTTCAGGTTTTCCTAGTGCTAATAAATCTTTTTCTAAAGCATAAGCTAAACAAAACGGATAAGGTTTTGAATTGTCGTAATTAATGTGACTACCATTTAATAAATCGGAAAAATTTATGGTTTCAATATTCCAATTTCCAATTATACTGTGCATAAGTTGATTAGCATCAATTCCAGATAATTTTGATAAAGCATTTACCAATGTTTTTTTAGAAACACCTATTCTAAAACTACCTCCAATTAATTTATTAAAGATAAGACGCTCTTGCTTTTCTAATCCAGACCAAGCATTTAAAACGTATTTTTTTTTCTCTTCTTCTGTTTTAGGTTTTAACGCAATTAATTCTTGCATCCATTGGTGTAAAGGTTTTTCTATTGTATGTGTTGGGTTAGGTAATATTAATGCTATAGTTTCTCCTAAATCGCCCACCGTACTATAACTTTCAAGAAACAACCATTCTGGAAGTTTTGTAATTTCAAAAGCCCATTGTTTCATTAAACTCGATTTTACAGGTCGTGGTGGTCGTTTTCCTGTAAAAATAGAAATTAACCAAAGTTTATCTTTTTCAGGTGCGGTTTTAAAATAATTAACTAATGCTTCAATTTTTGCATTGGTTTTATTAGTAATTTCTAAAGCACTAATTAAGTTTGAAAAGTGTTTCATTATATACTACTGGCTTTAGTTTGGTTTTCTTTATCTTGTGATGCTAATTCTTCTTCACCATATTCTGTTATAACTTCTTCTGAAGCGATACCAATTTCATTTAAATATTTTGAAAAAGTAGCTTGAGATCCATGTGTTACATATACCTTTTCTGCTTCTGAAGCTTTGACAGCAGACAATAAACCATCCCAATCTGCATGATCACTTACAGGAAAACCTGCGTCAACAGCTTGCCATCGTCTATTACCTCTAATTTGCATCCAACCAGAGCATAATGCAGTTGCTGCATTTGGTATTTTTTTTAATAGTTTAGAACCTAATAATGCTGGCGGAAGGATTACTATTTTATTTTGAATCGCCTTTTTATCAAAATCATATTTTAATAATTCTGTTTTTGGTAAAGCTATTCCTGAGTTTTCTATTGCATTATTTAAGTTATGTATAGCAGAATGTACATGAATTGTATCTAAACCCTCTAAAAGTTTCATTAAGCGTTGAGCTTTACCCAAAGAATAACCTATAAAAACACTTGTTCTATTTACTGACTGATTTTTTAAAACCCAATTATGAATATTTTTTTGGATCTTTTCCTCTGGCAACCATTTATATATAGGTAAACCAAAAGTACTTTCGGTAATAAATTCGTGACATTTAACACTCTCAAAAGGCGCACTTATAAAATCTGGTTGAGTTTTATAATCTCCAGTAAAAACTACTACAAAACCTTTAAATTCTAATCTAATTTGTGCAGAACCTATTACATGACCTGCAGGATGAAAACTAACTTTTACACCATTAATTGTTTTAGGTTCGTTATAAGCTAAACTTTCAATAGCTATATCTAAGCCTAACCTATGTTTTAAAATGGCTTTAGAATCGTTTTGACATAAATAATGTTTATTGCCTTTTCGAGCATGATCTGCATGACCATGAGATATTATAGCGTGTTTTACAGGATACCAAGGATCTAAATAGAATTTACCTGGAACACAATAAATACCTTTTTTAGTAAATTTTATAAATTTCAATTATTAGCTTTTATAGTGAAGCTATAATTTACAACATAAGAAATTTTAAGAAGTTGAGATTAACTAATTTTTAACCCATTTAGCAGAAAATTAACTACTATATTATATTTATTCTTCTTCGTTAGATGCTTTTTTTGATCTTTCTACTATTGCTCGCAAGCGTTCTTTTCTAGTAATTTTTTCCTGACGAAGTTTATTTTTCTTCCTACCCATCAACTTAGAATGTTTAGCTTTATTCTTTGTGTTTTTGGCGCTTCCAAATTTTGCCATGAGTATAGAATAGATTTTATAATAATTAAAAAGAATTTAAAACAAGAAATCCCTTTCAAATTAATGAAAGGGATTCTGTGAGCCCTGAAGGATTCGAACCTTCGACCGCCTCCTTAGAAGGGAGGTGCTCTATCCAGCTGAGCTAAGAGCCCTTAGCACTTAAAAAATAGTCGGGGTGGCAGGATTCGAACCTGCGGCCTCCACGTCCCAAACGTGGCGCGATAACCGGGCTACGCTACACCCCGAAAATTATTATTTTGTGTTAATTTAAACTGCGGAGAGACAGGGATTCGAACCCTGGGTACCTATTTCTAGGTACGACGATTTAGCAAACCGCTCCTTTCGGCCACTCAGGCACCTCTCCAATTTTGTAATGAACGTTGCAATAAATTGCGGATGCAAATGTATAACAACATCCTAAATAACACAACAAATTTACCTGTTTTTTTTAATAATTATTCTGGATATTCAATTCTTAAATGGTAAATGTTTGCTAGCTTGCGTTTTAGCACTTTTTTAATATGTTGAATTTCTTTAAAAGTAATATTTGCATTTAAGAATTGACCATCTTCCATTTGCTTATTTAGTATATTTTCTACAAAATTATCAATTTTTATAGAGGTTGGTTCTTTTAAACTTTTAGATGCCGCTTCTACACTATCACACATCATTAAAATTGCAGTTTCTTTACTAAATGGTTTTGGACCTTTATATGAGAAGTCTTTAATATCTATAGCCTCATTAATTGCTTTCTCTTTCATATAAAAATAATAAACTGTACTAGTACCGTGATGTGTTCTAATAAAATCTATAACTCGATCTGGCAAATTATTTTTCTTTGCTATTTCAATTCCATTAATAACATGATCAACTATTATTTTTGCACTTTCTTTTGCAGAAAGCTCATCATGAGGGTTTAATCCTGACGATTGATTTTCTGTAAAATATGTAGGATTTTTCATTTTACCTATATCATGATATAATGCTCCTACTCTAGTTAGCATTGCATTTGCACCTATTTCATTTGCTGCTGCTTCAGCTAAATTAGCTACGTTTAATGAGTGATGAAAGGTTCCTGGCGCTTCATCAGCTAGACGCTTTAAAAGCTTTGTATTGGTGTCTGACAATTCTAATAAAGACACGTCTGAAACTAACCCAAAAAGTCTTTCATAAATATAAATTAGAGGTTGTACAAAAAGTGTTGCTAAGCCACAAAGCGCAAACATACCAAAGGTTTCCCATTTTAAATTGTCTACACTACCTTCATGAATTACAAAAAATGCAAAATATGCTATAATATATACCAATGTTATTTGTCCAACTGATATAAATAAATTAGCACGTTTATATAATTCAGACACTGTTAAAATTGTAACTATTCCTGCTATAATTTGCAAAAACATATATTCATAACTATTAGGCACTATAGAACCTAATAGTAATACTGTTATTACGTGTGTAAACAAACCTAATCTTGCATCAAAAAAGGCTTTTAAAACCAGAGGTAATACTGCAATTGGAACTATATAAATAAAAGATATATTATAATTTACAACCAACGTAGTTAATAAAACCATTAAAAAAACATTGAAAAAAATAAAGGTCACTTTGGTATTATTATTAAATACATCTAACCTGTACTTTCTTAAAAAAAGTAATAACATTAATAGAGCTAAAGCAACTAACAATGTATAAGCGAATACGATTAAATTATAGTTTGATTGTGTCCAAACCTGAGATTGATATTCTGATTCTAATGATTTTAAAATGGTGTATTTATTACCTTCTACAACTTCTCCTTTAGAAATGATTAATTGATCTTTTTCTATACTTCCTCTTGTATATGAAATTGTTTTTAAAGCTTCATCCAAAGCTTTATCTGTTAAGTTCTTATCGTATTGAAGATTAGATTTTATTATGTTAAAAAATAAATTTTTTAACGGTGTTTTATACTCTAATAAATTGGCCTTTTTAAGGTCTGATTCTATTTTACTACTTATATCTTTAAGCGTGTATAAATTAGAATACTGCGTTTTGCTTCTTTCTACTCTATCTTCTAAAATTATAACATTAGAGAGTTTTGATAATGCTAAATCTTGATCTACTATTCCAAAATTATATAAATCATTTAATATCGTTTTTCCTTTATTATATATGGTTATTGTTGAACCATATATAGAGTCCGGAAATTGTGTTTTAAATTCTTTTTCAAATTGTCTTTTAACTTCGGGATATATAGTTGTATTTATATTAAAATACTTAATTGTATTTTCTTGAATTTGTATTTTTTCTTTCTCTAATTCTTCAGTTGTTTTTTGTACAGCAAAATTAAATGGCGCATATAAGGTTTCAGACTGCCATGGTTTTCCTTTTTCAAAATCATATTTAAATCTTCCGCTTTTCGGAAATAAATAAACCACTAAAAATGTGGTACATATAAAAAGAATAATTTTATATATAAGAGAATGATTTTTATAAAAAGAATTGATAAAGTCTTTCATTTTAAAGCTAATAGATTTCTATAGAAAATCAAATGTAATAAATCTTGACTTCTAATAAGAGTTATTATCTTGCTAAGGTTCTCATTTTTTATAAAAAATCCTTAATTTCGCAAGAATTAAAATAAAGACTTATAATTATGAAAGAAGTTGTTATTGTTTCTGCTGCTAGAACTCCAATAGGAAGTTTTCTAGGTGCATTATCTACTATACCTGCACCAAAACTTGGTGCAATTGCTATAAAAGGCGCTCTTGATAAAATTAATTTAAAGCCAGAATTGGTTGAAGAAGTTTTAATGGGGAATGTTGTACAAGCTGGAACAGGCCAAGCTCCTGCAAGACAAGCAGCAATATTTGCTGGAATTCCAAATACTGTACCTTGTACAACTATTAATAAAGTTTGCGCATCTGGAATGAAAACAGTCATGCAAGCTGCTCAAGCTATTGCTTTAGGTGATGCTGAAATTGTTGTTGCTGGAGGTATGGAAAATATGAGTTTAATACCACATTATTACCATGCAAGAACTGCTACAAAATTTGGCCCTGCTAAATTAGAAGATGGTATGCAAAAAGATGGTTTAGTTGATGTTTACGATCAAAATGCAATGGGCGTTTGTGCAGATGCTTGTGCTACGGAATATAATTTTTCTAGAGAAGATCAAGATGCTTATGCTATACAATCTTACAAAAGATCTGCTGCTGCTTGGGAAACTGGTAAATTTAATAATGAAATTGTACCAGTTGCTGTGCCACAAAGACGTGGTGATGATATTATTGTTACTGAGGATGAAGAATATAAGAATGTAAGAATGGATAAAATTCCTGGACTACGTCCTGCATTTTCTAAAGAAGGAACTGTAACGGCTGCTAATGCATCTACCATTAACGATGGCGCAGGTGCTATGGTTTTAATGAGTAAAGAAAAAGCTGAAGCATTAGGTTTAAAACCTTTAGCTACTATAAAAAGTTATGCGGATGCCGCACATGAGCCAAAATGGTTTACTACAGCTCCTGCTAAAGCATTACCAAAAGCTTTAGATAAAGCTGGAATTGACATTAAAGATGTTGATTATTTTGAATTTAACGAAGCATTTGCTGTTGTTGGATTAGCAAATATGAAAATTTTAGGATTAAAAGATACAAACGTAAATGTTAATGGTGGTGCTGTTTCTTTAGGGCATCCATTAGGTTGTTCTGGAGTTAGAATACTTATAACTTTACTTAATGTTCTTGAACAAAATAATGCTAAAATTGGTGCTGCTGCTATTTGTAATGGTGGTGGTGGTGCATCGGCTCTAGTTTTAGAACGTAATTAATATTTCTATATCTAAAAATAATAAATGCTATACGGAATTTGTAACTTAAGTATTGTTCCTTTAAGACTTGAAGCTTTAGATGCCAGTGAAATGGTTTCACAGGTTCTATATGGTGATCTTTTTAAAGTTATTGAAGTACGCAAATCTTGGGTTAAAATCCGTTTAGCATTTGATAAATATGAAGGCTGGATTGATATTAAACAGTATCAAGAAATTACAGAATATGATTATAAAATTTTAACTTCTGAAACTCCAAAACTTTCAAAAGATTTAATAGAATTTGTAGAAGCTGAAAATCAAGAGTTATACTCTATACCTTTAGGTTCTCAATTAAATGCTCTTTCGCTATTAAAACACACTTTTGACGGAAATATTTCTAACGGAACACAAGATAAAAGCCAGTTAATTTCTACTGCTTTTAACTACTTAAATGCTCCATATCTTTGGGGAGGAAAAACTCCTTTTGGTATAGATTGTTCTGGTTTTACCCAAATGGTATATAAAATTAATGGATATAAATTATTACGTGATGCTTCACAACAAGCAACTCAAGGTGATGCTTTAAGTTTTATTGAAGAAAGTGAACCAGGAGACCTTGCTTTTTTTGATAATAATGAAGGTGCCATTACTCATGTTGGTATAATTATGAAAGATAATTACATAATACATGCACATGGTAAAGTTAGAATTGACAGGTTAGATCACTCTGGAATTTACAATGTTGATAAAAATACACATACTCACAAACTAAGAGTTATTAAAAAGATTATATAAAAAAAACCACTAATTAAAATTAGTGGTTTTTTTTATGAATGTGTATTTAATTATGTATTAAATACCATATTTTTCTTTAAGCTCTTTAGCTTTTGCTCCTTCGTCAATAGCAATATAAATATTTACTAAAGTTTTTGCTGCTTCAATATTATTGTCGCTAATAGATAATACTTTTTCTAAATACGGTACAGCTCTTTTATAAACTTCTAAACGCTGACCTTTTAATTCATCATATCTTTTATCATCTTTTGCACTACTTCCTAAACCATTCATTTCTTCAATAATTGCTTGCTCATCACTTAGCACCAATGAAGCCATATTTGTTAATGCATTAACATAATTAGGGTCAATTGCTAAAGTTTTTTCATAGTATGCTCTAGCTTCTTCATTTTTACCTGTTTCTGCAGATAAAACACCTAAGTTGTATAATAAATCTACATTATTAGGGTCTTTGTCTACTGCTTCTTTAATTAATTTTGCATACGCATCAACATTTCCTAATTGATATTGAGTATTAGCTTCTGTTACAATTAAGTTTACATCTTCTGGATCTGCTTCTCTAGCGTCTTTAATTGCAGCTAAAGCTTCCTCTTTTTTACCTTGGTTTAAGTATATAAGAGCAATATTTTTAGTAATCTCTGCTTTTTTAGACTCGGTTTGACGCTCACCTGGATTAATGTGTGTCTTTGTTTTATTTACATAAAGATCTCTCACATTTTTAGCAAATACTTCCTCTTTTCCAGATTCTTTGTTTGTTGCGTAATATTCAGTTTTAACACCATCGTAACCAATTTTATTTAATTCTTTGTAGAAATTTAGCGCTAAATCATAGTCTTGACCACTAATAGCACTTATTGCTGCAAAATACAAGTATTCTTGATCTGCAGAATCTATTTCGTATAAAATTGAAAATAAATTTGCTGCTTCCACAAAGTTTTTGGAACTGTAAGCTGCATTTGCCTTAGTTAAAAATTCGTTTTTAATTACTTGTTTTGTTTCAGCAAATTCTGACACGTATTTACCATCAACTTTATTAAAATTATCTAAAGCTTTTTGTAAGTCTGCTGGTGCTCCTGTTCCATTAGCATAAAAAGCTTTTGCAGATGCAAAATAAAATTTAGATTTCATTTTATCATCCATTGAGCCTAACATTGGCTCTAATTGAGAAACCATTGCTTTAGCTTCAGAATAATTATTATTTTTAATTGCTTTCTCTAGTTTCTTTAATTCTTTTTTCTGTGCAAAAGAAAAAAGTGTTACCATCAAGGCTAATGAGAGAATTAATTGTTTTTTCATTTTAATAGTTATTTGTTATTTGTGTTTTTATTCTTCTTCGTTTGAAGCAAGAGTCGTGCCATTGTCTTCTTCGTTAGTGTTTTCAACACCTTCAATAGTTTCATCTACAACCTCTTCTTCTTCGTGCATTACTTTTGCAACAGCGGCAATAGAGTCTTTTCCTTTTAAATTTATAAGCTTTACTCCTTGTGTTGCTCTACCCATTACACGTAAATCTGCAACTGCCATTCTAATTGCGATACCAGATTTATTAATAATCATTAAGTCATCTTCATCTGTTACATTCTTAATAGACACTAAGTTACCGGTTTTTTCTGTAATAGAAATAGTTTTTACACCTTTTCCACCACGATTTGTAATCCTGTAGTCTTCTAAGCTAGAACGTTTACCGTAACCATTTTCTGAAACTACTAGAATGTTACTGTCCATATCGTTTACTGCAATCATTCCTATTACTTCGTCTGTTTTCTCGTCTTGTAATCTAATTCCTCTTACTCCAGATGCTCCACGTCCCATTGGTCGTGTTTTTGCTTCTTCGAAACGAATAGCTTTACCAGATTTTAAGGCTAACATTACTTGACTTTCTCCTGTTGTTAACTTTGCTTCTAATAAAACATCATCTTCTTTAATGGTAATTGCGTTTATACCATTAGTTCTTGGTCTTGAGTATTGCTCTAAAGAAGTTTTTTTAACTTGACCTTTTTTAGTGGCCATAATTACATAGTGATTATTTACATACTCTTCATCTTTTAAATCTTGAGTACAAATAAAAGCCATAACCTTATCGTCTTGCTCAATATTTATTAGATTTTGAATTGCTCTACCTTTAGAAGTTTTTGAGCCTTCTGGTATTTCGTAAACACGCATCCAGAAACATTTCCCTTTTTGTGTAAAGAATAACATGTATTGGTGATTAGTACCAACAAACAAGTGCTCTAAAAAGTCTTCGTTACGTGTTGTTGATGCTTTTTGCCCAACGCCACCTCTATTTTGAGTTTTATATTCTGTAAGAGATGTACGTTTAATATATCCTGCATGAGAAATTGTTATTACAACTTTCTCATCTGGAATCATATCTTCGATACTTAAATCTCCACCGGCATATTCTATTTTAGAACGACGTTCGTCTCCATATTTATCTCTAACTAATTGAAGCTCTTCCTTAATTATAGACATTCTACGGTCTTTTTTGTCAAGAATATCTTTAAGGTCTTCAATAGTTTTCATTAACTCCTCGTATTCTGCACGAAGTTTGTCTTGCTCTAGTCCTGTTAATTGACGTAGACGCATTTCTACGATTGCTTTGGCTTGAATTTCAGATAACTCAAAACGTTCAATTAACTTAGAGCGTGCTTCATCTGCATTAGATGATGCTCTAATTAGTGCAATTACTTCATCTATATTGTCTGATGCTATAATTAAACCTTCTAATATGTGTGCTCTTTCTTCGGCTTTACGTAATTCGTATTTTGTTCTTCTAACAACAACTTCATGTCTATGCTCTACAAAATAGTGAATAAGTTCTTTTAAGTTTAGTAATTGAGGCTTTCCATTTACTAAAGCTATATTATTTACACTAAATGAAGATTGTAATGCTGTGTATTTGTAAAGTTTATTTAATACAATATTTGGTATTGCATCTCTTTTTAAAACGTACACAATACGCATTCCGTTTCTATCAGATTCGTCTCTAATACTAGAAATACCTTCTAATTTTTTATCGTTTATTAAATCGGCAGTCTTTTTAATCATGTCTGCCTTATTAACTTGATAAGGTATTTCTGTTACAATAATACACTCTCTACCTTGAACTTCTTCAATGTTAGCATTCCCACGCATTACAATTCTACCACGACCTGTATGGAATGCTTCTTTCACACCATCATAACCGTATATAGTTCCTCCTGTAGGAAAATCTGGTGCTTTAATATGTTGCATTAACTCATCGATTTCAATTTCATGATTATCGATGTAAGCGATTGTACCATCTACAACTTCTGTTAAATTATGTGGTGGCATATTTGTAGCCATACCTACAGCGATACCAGATGCTCCGTTTACTAATAATCCAGGAATACGCGTTGGAAGTACTGTTGGTTCCTCTAAAGTATCATCAAAATTTAATTTGTGGTCTACTGTCTCTTTGTCAATATCTGCTAACATATCCTCAGATATCTTACGCATTCTTGCTTCTGTATAACGCATTGCTGCTGGACTATCTCCATCTACAGACCCAAAATTTCCTTGACCATCAACTAACATATATCGTAAGCTCCATTCTTGAGCCATACGAACCATTGCATCATAAACCGATGTATCACCATGTGGGTGATACTTACCTAAAACCTCACCAACTATTCTTGCAGACTTTTTATGCGCACTGCTTGCTCTAACACCCAGTTCATGCATACCGTAAAGTACACGTCTATGAACTGGCTTTAATCCATCTCTTACATCTGGTAAAGCACGTGACACAATGACTGACATTGAATAATCAATGTAAGCCGATTTCATTTCATCTTCAATATTAATCGGAATAAGTTTCTCTCCTTCTGCCATATATATTTAAGTTATTATTTATAGTAATTTCAAAACGTGCTAATATAATTATTTCATTAGTCATAGTAAGCCTTTAAGCGCTATTTTTTAACAGTATTTATTAACAATTTTAATATGGTTTTTCGTTAATAACTATCTTGTTAATTGTTTTGATTTTATAAACTTTTTTTTGTCTATTAGCATAGAATACCATGTCTTACATGAATTCATGAAATAAAAACCTTATTTTTCTTTCTAATTATTGTAGAAAAAGAAGCTAGAACTAACACTATACTTGCCTTTATTTACTTTTTTAAAAAAGAAAACACCTTTTTATTTTATTATAATTTTAACTTAATAATTAAGATGTCATATTATTTAAGGTATAGTTTTTGCCATTTATACTATGATTTATTAAATTTAATGACGAAAGGAACAACTATATGGATGATAATTTTTCACCAAGAGTAAAAGATGTAATTGCTTACAGTAAAGAAGAAGCTCTTCGTTTAGGTCACGATTTTATTGGAACCGAACACCTTATGCTTGGTTTATTAAGAGACGGAAACGGTAAAGCTATTAATATTCTAAATGCTTTAGATATAGATTTAAACCATTTAAGGCGAAAAGTAGAAATATTAAGTCCCGCTAACCCGAACGTTACTATTACCTCTAACGAAAAAAAGAACTTACACCTAACAAGGCAAGCAGAACGTGCTTTAAAAACAACATTTTTAGAAGCAAAACTTTTTCAAAGCACTTCTATAAACACAGCACATTTACTGCTTTGTATTTTAAGAAATGAAAACGATCCTACTACAAAACTTTTAAACAAGTTAAAAGTGGATTATGATAACGTAAAAGAACAATTCAAGTCTATGATAACAAGTGACGATAACTTTACAGATAATTCCGGAGAACCTAAAGCCGAATCTTTTCAAGATGATGCCCAAGGTAGTGACGGCAATGAATCTAAAGACATATTTAACACACCTAGTGGAAAAGGAAACAAAAAATCTAAAACTCCTGTTTTAGATAATTTTGGACGTGATTTAACAGCAATGGCCGAAGAAGGAAAACTTGATCCTGTGGTAGGTAGAGAAAAAGAAATTGAGCGTGTATCTCAAATTTTATCACGTAGAAAGAAAAACAACCCATTACTTATTGGTGAACCTGGTGTTGGTAAAAGTGCAATTGCTGAAGGCTTAGCAAACAGAATAGTTAAACGTAAAGTTTCTCGTATATTATTTAATAAACGTGTAGTGACTTTAGACTTAGCAAGCTTAGTCGCTGGAACAAAATACCGTGGTCAATTTGAAGAACGTATGAAAGCCGTTATGAACGAGCTTGAAAAAAATGATGATGTCATTTTGTTTATAGACGAAATTCACACCATAGTTGGTGCTGGTGGAGCAACAGGAAGTTTAGATGCATCAAACATGTTTAAACCTGCATTAGCAAGAGGCGAAATACAATGCATTGGCGCTACAACTTTAGATGAGTACAGACAATATATTGAAAAGGATGGCGCACTAGAACGTCGTTTTCAAAAAGTAATTGTAGAACCAACTACTGTAGAAGAAACAATCGAGATTTTAAATAACATTAAAGGTAAATACGAAGAACACCACAATGTTGATTACACAGATGCTGCAATAGAAGCTTGTGTAAAATTAACAAATAGGTACATGACAGAACGTTTTTTACCAGACAAAGCTATTGATGCGTTAGATGAAGCTGGCTCAAGAGTTCACATCACAAACATAGATGTACCAAAACAAATTATTGAATTAGAAAAAAAGCTTGAAGAAGTTAAAGCAACAAAAAATTCAGTAGTAAAAAAACAAAAATACGAAGAAGCAGCACGTTTACGTGATGACGAAAAACGTATTGAAAAAGAATTAGCTATTGCTCAAGAAAAATGGGAAGAAGATACTAAGCTTCATAAAGTTACAGTTACCGAAGACAACGTAGCAGATGTAATTTCTATGATGACTGGCGTACCAGTAAACCGTATAGCACAAACCGAAAGCAATAAATTAGCAGAATTACCAGAACTTATAAAAGGAAAAGTAATAGGTCAAGACGATGCAGTTGCAAAAGTAGTAAAAGCAATACAACGTAATCGTGCCGGGCTTAAAGACCCCAACAAACCAATTGGTTCATTTATATTTTTAGGTCAAACAGGAGTTGGTAAAACACAGTTAGCAAAAGTGCTTTCTCGTGAACTTTTTGATAGCGAAGAGTCACTTATTAGAATAGACATGAGTGAATACATGGAAAAATTTGCTATTTCTAGATTAGTTGGAGCGCCTCCAGGATACGTAGGATACGAAGAAGGCGGGCAATTAACCGAAAAAGTAAGACGTAAACCCTATGCAGTTGTGTTACTTGATGAAATAGAAAAAGCACATCCAGATGTTTTTAATATGTTATTACAAGTTTTAGATGATGGTTATTTAACAGATTCTTTAGGGCGTAAAATTGACTTTAGAAACACCATAATTATTATGACTTCTAATATTGGAGCGCGTAAATTAAAAGATTTTGGTACAGGAATTGGTTTTGGTACAGCATCACAAAAATCTCAAGAAGATGCTAACGCACGTGCTGTTATACAAAACGCATTAAAAAAATCTTTTGCACCAGAATTTTTAAATAGAATTGACGACGTTGTAGTTTTCAACGCATTAGAAAAAGAAGATATAAATAAAATTATAGATATAGAATTAGATAAATTATTAATACGTATTAAAGGTTTAGGTTACACGTTACAATTAACCGATACTGCAAAAAATTACATAGCAGATAAGGGTTTTGATAAACAATATGGAGCAAGACCATTAAAAAGAGCCATACAAAAATATGTAGAAGATGCTTTAGCTGAAGAAATTATAACTTCCTCTATTACAGATGGAGACATTATAAAAATGGATTTAGACGATAAAACCGATGAGATTAAAATAACAATCGAAAAAGCACAAAAATCCACAGAATCTTAAAAATATTTTCTAATTAACATTGTATAATCCTGCAAAAATTTTAATAGTTTTGCAGGATTATTTTTTAAAATGAATCTCCCTACAAATTCCCCAAATAAAAATATAGCATTACCTTTTGTTACACTTAGCTTTTATAATAATTATTTTATAGGCATATTTAAAGAAGGTGAATTAGTTACTATTGAAAAAAGTAACCTAATAAGCAGTTATGCTTTAGATTTTTTTAAAGACAAACCTTTTGTCTATATCTCTAACCGTGTAAACTCTTATGCTGTAAATCCAGAAATATATCCAGATATGCTTGGCATAAGTAATTTAGCTGGCTTTGCAGTAGTTTCAAAAAATGCAATGGCACTAAAAAATGCCAAATTCGAGAAAATGTTTTTTAAAAAACCTTTTGAAACCTTCAACACAATTGATGAAGCTATTGTATGGACAGATACACTAATTAAAGAGCATATTAGTAATAAAGCCATTTAAACATAGTTACAAACTTCACCTAATAAATCCTTTGTCAATAGATTTAAAGCAAATCTCTATACGAAGCATTACTAATTTTTAAACCTAAACGTTTTAAAATATTTCTTTAAATATTTAGCACATTTTAAGAAAACAAATCGTTTTCATCAATTATTAAATTTTGAATAAAATGTATTGAAGCAGCAATATCATCATGTAATACTTCGTCTTCTTCTATAAAAGGAACTTCGGTTCTATAAGCTTGTAAAAACGCCTCAATAAAATCGCTAGATTTTAAAGGACTTCTAAACGCTAACGCTTGAGAAGCATTCATTAATTCTATTGCCAAAATACGTTCTACATTATTTACTAAAGTAAAAGCTTGCGTTGCTGCATTTGCGCCCATACTAACATGATCTTCTTGCCCATTACTAGATACAATAGAATCTACAGAAGCTGGAGAAGCTAATTGCTTATTAGCACTTACAATACTTGCAGCAGTATATTGTGGTATCATAAATCCAGAATTTAAACCTGGATTATTTACTAAAAATGCTGGCAAACCTCGTAAACCAGATACGAGTTGAAACACACGACGTTCAGATATATTTCCTAATTCTGCCATAGCAATCTTTAAATAATCTAATGCTAAAGCTAATGGTTGACCGTGGAAATTTCCGCCAGAAATTATTTCATCTTCCTCAGAAAAAATATTTGGGTTATCGGTTACCGCATTTATTTCAGTTTTAAAAGTTTTAAGTACAAATGCTAAAGTATCTTTTGTTGCTCCATGAACTTGCGGTATACATCTAAAAGAATAAGGATCTTGAACATGTTGTTTTTCTTGAACAATTACTTCACTCCCATTTAAAAAGGTTCTAATTCTTTCAGCCGTTTTTAACTGTCCATTATGTGGTCTTACTAAATGTATTAATTCATTAAAAGGTTCTATTCTACCATCAAAAGCATCAATAGAAACACTACCTATTAAATCTGCCAAATAAGACAATTTATAGCTTTTTAATAATAAATAAACGCCATAAGCACTCATAAACTGTGTACCATTTAATAACGCTAAACCTTCTTTAGATTGTAGCTGTATTGGTTCCCAGTTAAACTCTTTAAGCAAATCTTCTCCAGTTACAATGTTTCCTTTATAATTAACTTTTCCTTTACCTATTAAAGGTAGAGACAAATGTGCTAAAGGCGCTAAATCACCAGATGCACCAAGAGATCCTTGTGTATAAATTACTGGTAAAATGTCATGATTAAAAAAAGCTATTAAACGCTCTACTGTTGCTAATTGGCTTCCAGAGTGTCCATAATTAAGCGACTGTATTTTTAATAGCAACATTAATTTCACAATCTCCTGCGGTACTTCTTCACCTGTACCACAAGCATGAGACATTACTAAATTTTCCTGAAGCTTAGTTAAATTATCTTTAGATATTTTTACATTATAAAGCGAACCAAAACCAGTATTAATTCCGTAAATAGGTTTTTCTTCTTCTTTAAGCTTATTGTCTAAATAAGACCTACAATTTTGAATGCGAGTTTTAGATTCTGGAGACAATTTCAAGGTTTTTCCTTGGGTAATAATCTCATTAATAGTTGTTAACTCTAAAACTTGGTTCGATATAAAATGAATATTGCTCATTAATTGGTGTAAATTTCTATCAAAAATGAAAAAACCAAGCGTATTATGCAAGTAATGTTAATAATTTATGAATTTAATGACATTGTTAATTGAATCTATTATTTTTGAATAAATCAAAATAAATTAAAAAAATGAAAAAACTATTAATATGTTTATCCATTCTTGCAATTGTAGCTTGTAAAGAAGAAGCGCCAAAAGACTATGTAACGCTTTCTGGTAAAATTGAAAATCAAAGCAGTGATTCTTTATTTGTTTACCAAGGAAGAGCATTCACAAAAACTATTAAAGTAAATGAAGATGGTACATTTACAGATACTTTAAAAGTAGCTCCTGGAATGTATGGCGTTTACGATGGTAACGAGTCTACAAGTGTATATCTTAAAAACGGTTACGATTTAAACTTAACTTTAGACACTAAGGAGTTTGATGAAAGTATTAAATTTTCTGGCGAAGGTGCAGAGGCTAACAATTATTTAGTTGAAAAAGCATTAATGCAAGAAAACCTAATTGAACCTAGTATTTTTGATCTTGAAGAAGCAGATTTTAATGCTAAAATTGTAGAGCTTGAAAATGAAATGAACGCTTTTTTAGAAAAAAATGCAACAGCTTTAGACTCTACTTTAATGGCTAATGAAAAAATGCAAATTAGCCAATTTAAACCAGGTATTACTGGCGCATATAAACAGCAACAAGCTAGAACAGCTCAGTTTGCATCTTATATTGGTAAGCCAGCACCAAATTTTAATTTTGAAAATGTAAAAGGTGGAAAAACAGCTTTAATAGATTTAAAAGGAAAATATGTTTATATAGATGTTTGGGCAACGTGGTGTGGACCTTGTATTAGAGAGATTCCAGATTTAAAGAAACTTGAAAAAGATTTTCACGATAATAATATTCAATTTGTAAGTTTATCTGTAGACGATGGTCGAGGATTTAAAGGTGATACAAAAGAGGAAAGAGCAGAATTAGCCTATGAAGGTTGGAAAAAAATGATTGCCGAAAAAGAATTAGGTGGTATTCAAGTTATTTCTGACAATGGATGGAAATCAGACTTTGTTCAAGAGTTTAAAATTAACGGTATCCCTCGTTTTATTTTAATTGATCCAGCAGGAAATATTGTAAATGCAGATGCACCAAGACCTTCAAGCCCTAAACTTAGAGAGGTTTTAAATAATTTAGAAAACATCTAATTTTTTTTTTTTAAAAAATAAAATATCTTTTATAAAAAAACACCGAATATAACATTCGGTGTTTTTTTTATTTCAATATAATTAATTACTTCTTGTTTTTTGAGTCTGCTTCTTCTACTTGTGGTTGTTCTGGTTGTTTAAACAAATCTAAATATGCTTTAGATATTCCAGAAATAACATCACTTGCTATTAAACTTTGGTAACCAAATTGCTCTAGTAAAACATCAGCACTTTTACCGTGTAGGTATACCCCAAACAATGTAGCTTGTAAAGCATCATAACCTTGCGAAATTAAACCAGTAATTACTCCTGTTAAAACATCTCCTGTTCCTGCTGTAGCTAATCCTGGATTTCCAGTTGCGTTTACAAAGTACTTATTATTAAATACTGTAATTGTATTAGAACCTTTAATTACTACTATTACTTTATACTTAGTAGCAAAAGCTTTTGTTTTTTTAAGTTTATCAAAATCATCATTCCACTTACCTATTAAACGTTCTAATTCTTTTGGATGTGGTGTTAAAACAGTTAGTTCTGGAAGTAGTTGTAGTAAGCCTTTCTTTTTAGACAAAATGTTTAGCCCATCTGCATCAATTACAAGTGGTTTTTTGTTTGCTTTTAAAAAGTTTTCAAAAGCTAGAATAGTTTTATCGTGCGTTCCTAAACCAACACCTACACCAATTACAGTGGGTTCAATTTCTAAATTTATACCTGTTATTTTTTCTTCGTCTGCATCTGTTAAAACCATGGCTTCAGGTAAAGCGGTTTGTAAAGGTATGTAACCACATTTTGGTACATAAGCTGTAACTTTTCCAGCTCCTGCTGTTAAAACTGCACGACTTGCTAAATTTACTGCTCCTATTTTACCATAACTACCGCCAATAATTAAACTGTGACCAAATGTACCTTTATGACTATATTTTTCTCGAGGTTGATACATAGGAAGAATTTCATTTTTCCCTATTAAATCTGCTTCAGTTACTGTGCTATATAAATATTCAGGATCTATACCAATATCTAAAACCTCCCATTGCTGTGTATATTTTGCTGTTTCAGGCAAAAAGAATACTAATTTTGGTGTTTGAAAACTTAATGTATAGCCAGCTGCAACAACAGCTTCTTGGTCATCTACAGCTTTATCTGTATGTAAACCCGAAGGTAAATCTATAGACAAAGTAAAAGCTTTCGTGCTTCTAAAAAATTGAAAAAGTGCTTTTACCCAAGCATCAACTGGTCTATTAATTCCAATACCAAATACAGCATCTACTATAATATCTTTGGTATCAATTTGCATTTCGCTAAAATCTTCTGCACAACTTAATAGTGTTGGCCAGTCTTTGGTTGTGTTTTTAATACGGTCGTAATTAATTAAAAAATCTTTAGAACGTTTATCACTACAATTAACTATGTACACTTTAACATTATAACCATGAGTTATTAAATGCCTTGCTACTACCAAACCATCACCACCATTATTACCTATGCCACAAAATACATGTATTGGTACTTGCGCGCCTTGCATACGCATGTGTAACCAATTAAAAATTTGTATTCCTGCGCGCTCCATTAAATCGGTTGAAGAAATTTTTTGTCGTTCTTGAGTTTGCTTATCGCCAGCGTAAATTTGTTCTTTTGAGAAAATTTTCATTTAATATTTTTTAACTTAGAGACACTTTTATCTATAATTTTGTAATGAATTTGCTTTAAATTTAGAATAGTATAAAAATGAATGATTAGTTTTCTTATTCAGGTAAAAGTAATACATTTCAGTATCATTTATAAATATTTAACTCAACACAAATGCAAGTACTTAAATTTGGTGGAACATCTGTTGGTTCTTCAAAAAATATAAATAGGGTTATTACAATTCTAGAAAATTACGCGACAAAAGATAAAGTTATTTGTGTTGTTTCTGCTGTTGGAGGTATTACAGACAAACTACTAAAAGCTGGACGCTTAGCACAAAAAAAAGATGAAGATTATCTATCTGAATACAAAACAATTAAATCCATACATTTAAAGTTGTTATTAGATTTAGTACCAAGTAAAAACAAAACTATTTCTAAGACCATTGAAGATAAATTAAAGCAATTAAAAGAACTGCTAGATGGCATTTATTTAATTAATGAATTATCTCCACAAACATCAGATAAATTACTAAGTTTTGGAGAATTACTTTCTTCTTTTATAATTACCGAAGCTTTAAAGTATAAAGGCGTTAATGCAAAAAGAAAAAACACTCAAGATTTAATTGTTACAAACTCTAATTTCACAAAAGCTGAAGTCGATTTTGAAACAACAAATTTAAAAATTAGAGATTATTTTAATGAAAGTGATTATAGCATAACCATAGTTCCTGGTTTTATTTCTAAATCTAGTAAAGGAGAAATAACAACTTTAGGCCGTGGCGGTAGTGATTATACAGCGGCCATTATTGCTGCAGCTTTAAATGTAACACAGTTAGAAATCTGGACAGATGTTAGTGGTATGTATACTGCAAACCCTAAATTAGTTAAGCATGCATTTCCTATAGAACGTATAAGTTACCAAGAGGCTATGGAATTATCACATTTTGGCGCTAAAGTTTTATATCCGCCAACAGTGCAACCTGTTTTAGATTTAAATATTCCTATACATATAAAAAACACTTTAAAACCTGAAGCTGCAGGCACAATAATTTCTAATGAAAATAATAATAAAACTAACATTGCAACTGGTATAACTAATATTAATGATATTGCGTTATTAACCTTACAAGGTAATGGTATGGTTGGTGTTCCTGGTTTTTCTAAACGTTTATTCGAAGTTTTAGCACAAGAAAAAATTAATATTATTTTAATTACACAAGCATCATCAGAGCATTCTATATGCTTTGGTATTTTACAAAGTGATGCTAGTGCTGCAGAAACGGCTATAAACACTGTATTCGAGCATGAAATTTCAATTCATAAAATAGATCCTATAATCGTTGAGCTTAACCTATCTATAATAGCTTTAATTGGAGATAGTATGAAAAACCATCAAAGTATTAGTGGTAAAATGTTTAGCACATTAGGAAAAAACAACATTAATATTCGAGCTATTGCTCAAGGCGCATCAGAAAGAAATATATCTGCTGTTATTGCAGAAAAAGATGTTGAAAAAGCTTTAAATACAATACATGAACGCTTTTTTGAAGACAATAATAAGCAACTCAATGTTTTTATTACAGGAATTGGTAATGTTGGAGAAAAACTAATAGACCAAATCGAGCAACAGCACGAATTTTTAAAGAAAAATTTAAAACTAGATGTAAGAATTATTGGTCTTGCAAATTCTAGAAAAATGGTATTTAATGCTAAAGGTATTGACCTAAAAAACTGGGCAGCACAATTTCATCATGCAGACAAATCTACTCTTGAAGGCTTTTTTGAGAAAGCAACTCAGCTAAATTTACGCAATAGTATCTTTGTAGATGTTACTGCAAACGAAGCTGTTTCTAAAATGTACGCAGGCTATTTAAAAAATAGTATTGCTGTTGTTGCTTGTAGTAAAATAGCATGTTCTAGCGATTATAAAAACTACAAACATTTAAAAGATTTATCTTTAAAATACAATACGCCTTTTTTATACGAAACTAACGTTGGTGCAGGTTTACCAATAATAAACACATTAAATAACCTTGTGGCTTCTGGCGACAAAGTTACCAGTATACAAGCAGTTTTAAGCGGTAGTTTAAATTTTATATTCAATAATTTTAATGATCATACTAATTTTCATGACACTGTAAAACGTGCACAATTTGAAGGCTATACAGAACCAGACCCAAGAATTGATTTAAGCGGTATTGATGTAGCAAGAAAGATGTTGATTTTAGCCAGAGAAAATGGAGGCACAATGGATATTGATGCTATTGAAAACGAATCGTTTTTAACAAAAGCAAATTTAGAAAGCGGATCTGTAGATGATTTTTACAAAACACTTAAAAAAGACGAAGCTCATTTTCAAGCATTATACGCCAATGCAAAAGCAAAAGATTGTCAACTTAAATATGTAGCAGAATTTAAAAACGGTAAAGCTAAAGTTGGCCTTCAAGAAATACCTAACAATCATCCATTTTCAAATTTAGAAGGTAAAGATAATATTGTAATGTTTTACACACAACGCTATCCAGAACAGCCACTAATAGTTAAAGGTGCTGGTGCTGGTGCAGATGTAACTGCATCTGGTTTATTTGCAGATATTATAAGAATAGGAAATAATTAAAATTGCAAATGAATCAAATAAAAATCTTTTCGCCGGCAACGGTTGCAAATGTTTCTTGTGGTTTCGATGTATTAGGCTTTTGCTTAGATACTATTGGAGATGAAATGGTTATTAAAAAAACCTTAAAAAAAGGCATAAAAATAACCAAAATTGAAGGTTATAATTTACCTTTTAAAACCGAAGAAAATGTTGCTGGAGTTTCTGCTTTAGCCTTAATTGAAGCATTAAAACCAGATTGCGGTTTTGAGATAGAAATTTATAAAAAAATTAAACCTGGAAGTGGTGTTGGTAGTAGCTCTGCAAGTGCTGCAGGAAGCGTTTGGGCAATTAATGAGTTGTTAAACAAACCTTTTAACACAACAGAAATAACAAATTTTGCAATGAAAGGTGAAGCACTAGCAAGTGGTTGCGAACATGCAGATAATATTGCTCCTGCTCTATTTGGTGGCTTTACATTAGTAAAATCTATATCTCCTTTAAATATATTGCAATTACCAACTCCAGAAGATTTATACGTAACAATTATTCATCCACAAATAGAAATTAAAACATCTCAAGCAAGAGCCATTTTACCTAAAGAAATTCCACTTCAAAATGCCATTACACAATGGGCAAACGTTGGAAGTTTAGTACATGCATTGCATACAAATAATTATAATTTATTAAGTGATGCGCTTCAAGATGTAGTTGTAGAACCTTATAGAAGCCAATTAATACCTAACTTTAATTCTATAAAAACACAAAGCATTATTGCTGGTGCGTTAGGCGTAGGTATTTCTGGTTCTGGGCCATCTATATTCGCTTTATCTAAAGGAGAAGAAACAGCTAATAAAGTAGCAAAAGCTATGAAAAAAGTCTATTCTAATACAACTATTAATTTTGAAATATATGTTTCAAAAATTAATAAACAAGGCATGAAAATTATATAAAAATAAAGCATTTCCGGTAACGGAACATTATTATGAAATATTACTCACTAAACCATAAAGCTGAAAATACAAGTTTTAAAAATGCTGTTGTTAAAGGTTTAGCACCAGATAAAGGATTGTACTTTCCTGAAAACATAACACCTTTACCAAAATCTTTTTTCGATAACATTCAAAATCTAAGTAATACCGAGATTGCTTTTCAAGCTATAAAACAATTTGTAACACCAGATATTCCTGAGCAGGTTTTAAAAACAATTATAGAAGAAACGCTATCTTTTAATTTTCCTATTGTAAATTTAAGTGAGCATATTTCTACATTAGAGTTATTTCATGGACCAACAATGGCTTTTAAAGATGTTGGAGCTAGATTTATGGCAAGATGCTTAGGCTATTTTAATAAAGAAAACAGTAACGAAGTCACAGTATTAGTAGCTACTTCTGGAGATACTGGAGGCGCAGTGGCAAACGGGTTTTTGGGTGTAAAGGGAGTAAATGTTGTTATATTATATCCTAGCGGAAAAGTAAGTGATATACAAGAAAAACAATTAACAACGTTAGGAAACAATATTACAGCTTTAGAAGTTGATGGTGTTTTTGATGATTGCCAAGATATGGTTAAGCGTGCATTTTTAGACGAAGATTTAACAAGTAAAATGCAATTAACCTCTGCAAATTCAATTAATGTTGCGCGTTGGTTACCACAACTTTTCTATTTTATGTTTGCATACAAACAATTACATAAAAAACATGAAAACATTGTATTCTCGGTACCTAGCGGTAATTTTGGAAATGTTTGCGCTGGTATGATGGCACAGCAATTAGGGCTACCAATTAAACATTTTATAGCTTCTAATAATGAAAACAATGTTGTTACTAATTACTTACATACAAAGGAGTACAAACCAAAACCATCTGTACAAACTATTAGTAATGCAATGGATGTTGGTAATCCAAGTAATTTTATAAGAATTAAAGAAATTTATAAAAATAATTTCGATAGTTTAAAAACAAACTTATCCTCATATAGTTTTAATGATATTGAAACTAAAAAGGCTTTAAAAGAAATTTTTGATAACTATAATTATGTAGCAGATCCACATGGCGCTGTTGGATATTTGGGCTGTAAAGCATATTTAAAAGATAATAAAAATAGCCATTGTGTGTTTTTAGAAACAGCACACCCAACTAAGTTTTTAGATGTTGTAGAAGAAGTTATTAAAGAAAAACAACTATTACCAAAGCAAATTCAAGCGGTTATAGATAAAGAAAAAGTTTCAACCCAAATAAGTACTTATAATGAGTTGAAACAGTTTCTTTTAAATAAGTAAAGTTATTCTACTTCTATAATAGTTTCTTCTTTTTTAGTACTTATTAAGTAAGTATAAAACCACATGATAGTAAATGTTGGAATTATATCTAATCCTGGTAAAATTTCTTCAACAAAACTAACTGCTGCGGCAACTTTACCTTTTCTACCTTTGTACATCTTAGTCATAAGCCAAGATGATGCTGGTGCCCAAAATAAGTCTATAAATTCTCCTAAAAAAGGAACTACAAAACTTACATAACCTACGGCATCAAATAATATACCTAAGGCTAGTTTTTTGTATTTGCTTGTGTTTTCTAAATTCATTATGTTGTATTGTGTTAATACTCAACACATAGCAAATAGTGTTCCAAATTAATATTTAAGACAAGGTCTCACTAATAAGTTTTAAAAATTCGGTACGCGTTTCTATATTTTTAAAAGCACCTCTAAATCCAGACGTGGTAGTGACAGAACTTTGTTTTTGTACACCTCGCATTTGCATACACATATGGCTAGCTTCTAAAACAACTGCCACACCTTCTGGTTTTAAAGTATCATCAATACAATTTAAAATTTCATGCGTTAAGCGCTCTTGTACTTGTAATCGCCTTGCAAAAACATCTACTATTCTTGGTAATTTACTTAAACCTACAATGTGACCGTTTGGAATATATGCAATGTGCGCTTTACCAAAAAAGGGTAAAATATGGTGTTCGCATAAAGAATAAAACTCAATATCTTTTACAACAACCATATCGTTATAGTCTTCTTTAAACATTGCGCCTTTTAAAATTTCTGCTGCGTTTTGATTATAACCTTGAGTTAAAAACTGCATGGCTTTTGCTGCACGTTCTGGCGTTTTAACTAAACCTTCTCTACTTGTGTCTTCACCTAAATCTTCAATAATTTTTTTATAACGATCTTTTACATCGTCTGTAACCTTAATATTGTATTCTTCAAATTTTTTATATGGCATTCTAGTTCGTTTTTAATTTATCGCTATAATAAGTACTTAATTTTTTAAGTTTTGGGTCTATTACATATTGGCAGTAAGAGGCTTCAGTATTACGTTCGTAAAATTCTTGGTGATCTTCATCTGCATTATAAAAAGCACCTAAAGCTGTAACTTCTGTTACTATTGGTGCATTAAAAATATTTTCATTATTTAAAAAAGTTATAAAAGCTTCAGCTTCATTTTTTTGTTTTTCAGTGTTATAAAAAATTGCAGATCTGTATTGTGTTCCTATATCGTGACCTTGACGATTTAATGTAGTAGGATCATGAGTCGCAAAAAATATTTCTAAAAGTTCAACAAAACTTACTTTTGTGTCATCAAAAAAAACCTGAATACCTTCAGCATGACCAGTTCTTCCTGTACAAATTTCTCTGTATGCTGGATTTTTAATATTACCTCCTGTATAACCCGAAATCACTTTGTTTACACCTTCTACCCTATTAAACACAGCTTCTGTACACCAAAAACATCCTCCAGCCAAAGTCGCTATTTTTAATTGTTTTTCTTCCATAATATAAATTTAATTAGAAATCTATTGAATTAAGCAGTATTAGTATTAAAAGAATTTTAGTTTTAACTTTTAATTATGAAAAAAAAGCCATTCTAAAACTAGTTTTGTTTAACTAACTGTAACACTATAAAAAAAATATAGTCTTTAAAACACCAATCAAAAAAAAATACCACTTCATAATGAGACGTTATTTATTACTATTGCTTACTTTATTATTATCAATACATTCTTTTTCGCAGCATAAAAAAAAGTACATTGTTAACCGTACAAACATTGCACCAAAAATTGATGGTGTTTTAGATGATGCCATTTGGGTTAATGCTCAAATTGCTACAGATTTTGTACAATTTAGACCAACTGCTGGTAAAACAATGCCAAAAAATAAACGTACCGAAGTTAAAATGACTTATGATGATTCTGGTATATATATCGCTGCATATTTATATGATAATCCGGAAGATATGTTAAGGCAATTTACACAGCGCGATAATTTTGGACAGTCAGATTTTTTTGCTGCTGTTTTTAACCCAAATAACGATGCGCAAAACAACACCGAATTTTTTGTATTTAGCTCTGGTACACAGGCCGATGCTGTAGAAAATACTGGTGGCGAAGATTTTGGGTGGAATGCCGTATGGGAAAGTGCCACTAAAACAATGAGTGATGGTTGGATTGTAGAAATGAAAATTCCTTACCGTGCTTTACGTTTTACGCAACAAGAAAACCCTATTTGGGGAATACAATTTCATAGATTATATAGAAAAACAAGAGAACAAGCAACTTGGAACCCTTTTGATATTAAAAGTGGTGCGGCTATTGGTTTATATAATGGTGAATTACGTGGGTTAAAAAACTTACAGCCACCAACAAGATTAAACCTTTATCCATTTGCATCTGCTGTTATAGACGATTTTGATGGTGAAACTAACCAAGATTACAACGTAGGCTTAGATATTAAATATGGTATAACAGAAAATTTCACTTTAGATGCTACTTTAATTCCAGATTTTAGCCAAGCAGGTTTTGATAATGTACAATTAAATTTAGGGCCTTTTGAGCAAACGTTTTCTGAACGTAGACAATTTTTTACAGAAGGTTTAGATCTTTTTAGAAAAGGAAACTTATTCTTTTCAAGACGAATTGGTAGCGCTCCAATTGGTAGCCCTAATCTTGCTGAAAATGAAGTTTTAGATGAAGAATACCCAAGAAAAACAAATCTTTTAAATGCTGTAAAAGTTTCTGGTAGAACAAAAGGTGGTTTAGGAATTGGTTTTTTTAATGCTATTACAGAAAAAACAGAGGTTAGAGTTAAAACAACTAATGTACAAGACGATCCAAATACAGAAATAAATGAAGAAGTTATTTCATATAGAGATGAAGTTGTAGAACCTTTAGCAAATTATAATATTTTAGTTGTAGACCAACAGTTTAATAAAAACTCTTCTGTAAGTTTAATTAACACAAACGTTGTTAGAAATGGATCTAATAGTAGAGATGCTAATGTTACAGCCTTAGTTACAGATTTATCTAACAAAACAAATAGTTTTGGTTTAAATGCTCAAGCTAAAATGAGTAATATTAATTATCCTAACCAAAGCAGTAATGTAGTAGAAGAAGAAAGTTTATTAGACAAATTAGAAACTGGATATAGCGGAAGCATTTGGGCTGGAAAAACTAGCGGACAATACCGCTACAGTGCAAATTATTCTTTTGCAGATACTAAATTCGATATTAACGATATGGGATTACAGTTTAGAAACAATTACAATAATTTTGGCTTAGATGCAACATATAGAATTTTTGAACCTACAGAAAAGCACAATAACTTTGAATTAGGGCTTTGGTTTAATTACAATCAACTATTTAGCCCAAATACTTATACAGGTAAAAACTTTGGTGGTCGCGTTTATGCTGTTGGTAAAAAAAGCTTAATGGCTTATGGTGGTAGCTTTAATGTACAACCAGGAAAGCAATTTGATTATTTTGGACCTCGTGTTTCTGGTCGCTATTTTATAAGTGAAGACTGGTTAAATACTTCAATCTGGATGTCTTCAGATTATAACAAAACCTTTGCTTTAGATGCAGATATAGGATACGAAACACTATTTGAAGATGGTAGATCTTACCAAAGTGTGTTTTTTGAAGTTGAGCCAAGAGTAAGATTAAATGAAAAATTTATTATCGTTTATGGTTTTCAATGGGATCAAGAACTTAGAGAGCGTGGCTGGATTGATTTTATTGGTGACGATATTATTTACGGGCAACGCGACCAGTTAACTATAGAAAATAATTTGTCTGCTAACTATAATTTCAATCCGTTTCACGGTTTAACATTAAGTTGTAGAAATTACTGGAGTGCAGTACAGTATGAGAATGAATTATTTGCTTTAGGAGAAAATGGCCGTTTAAATCGTGATGACAATTATACAAAAGATGATTTAAGTGATCCAGACATTAATTTTAGTACTTGGGACGTTAACTTCACATACAAATGGCAATTTGCACCAGGAAGCTTTTTAACAGCACAATACAGAAATCGTATTTCTAATTTTAATACCAATGGTTCACAAAATTTTGGGAATAGTATAGATGAATTATTTGATAACCCAAAAGGAAACACTGTTTCTTTAAAAATGGTATACTTTATAGATTATAACAATATTAAAAATTTATTTAAAACTAAATCTAAAACCATATAAACTTGTGCAATAGTAGACAAAGTACTATTTTCATTTTTTTTAAAATTGAAGTATGATTAAAGCGGAAAATATACAAAAGTATTATGATGATTTACACGTTTTAAAAGGTGTTGATGTTCACATTAAAAAAGGCGAAATAGTTTCAGTTGTAGGTGCATCAGGCGCAGGAAAAACAACCTTATTGCATATTTTAGGCACTTTAGATTCTGTTTCCAAAACCTCTAATTCATCATTAATTATAAATGATAAAAATATAAATTCACTTTCTGAAAAACAATTAGCAAAATTTAGAAATGAAAATATTGGATTTATATTTCAGTTTCACCAGCTATTACCAGAATTTACAGCAATAGAAAACGTTTGTATTCCTGCTTTTATAAAAAAAACACCCAAAACTGAAGCTACAAAACGCGCCAAAGAATTATTAGATTTTTTAGGCTTATCGCATAGGTATGACCATAAACCTAACGAATTATCTGGTGGCGAGCAGCAAAGAGTTGCCGTAGCAAGAGCTTTAATTAATAATCCTGCTTTAATTTTTGCCGATGAACCTTCTGGAAACTTGGATAGCGAAAGTGCAGAAAATTTACATAACTTATTTTTAAAACTAAGAGATGAGTTTGGGCAAACCTTTGTTATTGTTACGCATAACAATGACTTAGCAAATTTAGCCGATAGAAAACTAACCATGGTAGATGGTAAAATTGTTTAAGTTTTTAAACAGTTTATAAAAGTTGTATTTTCGTTAGCAACTTAAATCGCATTAATGCTTTTAATTTTACTTTCTTGGATTTATATTTTTGCTACAACTCTTGTATTTGGAGTTGCTACAGCAAAATTATTTAGAATACAAGCTATAGATACTATAATCGCAGTATTTATTGGTTGCTTTACAGTAACTCTTTACATTGGTTTTTGGTCTATTTTTAATGCTGTAAACACGTTTTTTTATATTGTATTTTTCGTAATAAGTTTACTACTATATTTAAAAAACAAAACAGATGTATACTATAAACTCAAGCAACTTAAAACATCGTTTCTTCAATTAACATCCTTTTTTAAAGGGTTTATAATTTTTCTGTTATTTGTAATTTTAGCTAAATGCGCATCAGCACCATTTTTACTTGATAACGAAACCTATTATATTCAAACCATTAAATGGTTAAACCAATTTGGTTTTACAAAAGGATTAACAAATTTACATCTATTTTTAGGGCAAACTTCTGGATGGCATATTCTACAAAGTGGTTACAATTTTGAGTTTTTAAATAGTAATTTAAACGATTTGAGTGGTTTCTGTTTATTTTTAGCAAATTTTTATGCCATAGAAAAACTAAACAATTTTGTTATAGACTCAAGTAAAAATAAATTGGATTTAATTATAGGTTTATTTCCTATTTTTAATGTGTTTTTATTTCAGTTTGTTTCTGCTCCATCACCAGATATTGCAATCTACTGTTTAGGTCTCATTATTTTTTATGAGTTTACATGTTGCTACAAAACATATAATATCTATTCATTTTTTGCTGTATTTTTACTTTCAATATTTGCAACTTTAATTAAGCTAACAGGCTTGATGTTTTTTATTCTTGCGCTTGTACTCTACTTCCGCTTTTATAATTACACTAGAAAAGACAATAAAATTTTAGCTGGGTTTGGTATTGTTACATTAGCTTTATTTATAATAAAAAATACAATTATTACAGGTAATCCATTTTACCCATTACATTTAGATTTTTTGAAAGCAAGTTGGAGTTTACCACATAATATAAACACCTATTTTTCTCAATATGAAACCGCAGCTAGTTATGGTCTAGATGTAGAAAGCTATAAAATGTTTTCATATTTAAATCGCTTTAAAAGTTGGTTAAGTTACTCTTTAGTAGATGGTGTTTTTAATGCTTCAATGCTAATTTTATTATTAATTACGCCACTGTTTATTTTAAAATTAAAAGATAAAAAACCTCTACTTACAATATATGCTTTAGGTTTTTTATCTTTCACTATTTTATTGTTTACTGTACCACAGTATCGTTTTTTCTTTCAGTATTTAGTACTATTTTCTCTCATTATATTTTCATTTATAATCAAACATAAACATTTAATAACTGTAGTATTATCTATTAGTTTAATTACCATTATAATAGCTACATTTTTTAATTTAAATGTTTCAGCTTTAACAAATACACAAGCGCATAATACTACCAATTCATTTTCATTTAAAAATATAGTAAAACCATATAAAAACTCGAAATACAGCATGGATTTTGAGGTTATTAAAATTCAAAATACTACAATAAATTCACCGTTATTTATAGATTTTTTCTGGGCTACTGGTGAGTTGCCATTACCTGCTTTAAACAAAGTTCAACTTGAATACTTCAAAAATAATTTTAATAGTATACCGCAGCAGTATAGCGAAGATTTAAAAGATGGTTTTTATTCTAAAAAAATAATAAATGACTAAAAAAGAATTAAAAGAGTTTTTAGATGCTAAAGTTGAGCAATATAACAGGCTTGATTTTATTGATAGCGATCCAATTCAAATTCCACATAAATTTAGTAAAAAAGAAGATATTGAAATTGCAGGCTTTTTAAGTGCGACTATAGCTTGGGGAAACCGTAAAAGCATAATTAACAATGCTAATAAAATGATGCAATTATTAGACAATGCACCTTTTGACTTTGTAATTAATCATGAAGAAAAAGATTTAGAACAATTAGAAAGCTTTGTACATCGTACATTTAATGGTATAGACTTTATAACGTTTATTAAAGGTCTACAACATATATACAATAATCACAATGGTTTAGAAGCTGTATTTTTTAATCACGTAAATAAGCACTCTATACAACCTGCAATACATGAATTTAAAACTATTTTTTTTGAAATAGAACATTTAAAAAGAACCGAAAAACATGTTAGTGATCCTTTAAAAAAATCTGCAGCAAAACGCATAAACATGTTTTTACGCTGGATGGTTAGGCAAGATAAAACAGGTGTAGATTTTGGTATTTGGCAAAGTATATCACCAAGTATATTATCCTGTCCGTTAGATGTGCATTCTGGTAATGTAGCAAGAAAACTTGGGCTTTTAAAGCGTAAACAGAACGATGCTAAAGCATTAGAAGAACTTGACCAATCGCTTAGAAAATTAGATGAAAATGATCCAGTTAAATACGACTTTGCGCTTTTTGGATTAGGTGTTTTTGAAGGTTTTTAAAAATCAAAATGTATTAAAGGCTCAATACCTTAAAATTTTCAACTTATAAAAGAAAAAAAGGATGATGTAAGTATTTTAATACTATCTTTACATTTAGTCTAAATTCGAAAATGTGATAAGTCCTTCAATTCCTGAAAATGAAGCAGCCAGATTAAGAGCTGTAAAAAGTTATAATTTGTTAGATACACTTCCAGAAAGTGACTTTGATACAATTACAGCATTAATAGCTTCTCTTTTTAATGTACCTATAGCATTAGTTACTTTATTAGACGCCGACAGAAATTTTTTAAAATCACATTATGGTGTACCATTTAACGATTCTCCTAGAGATATCTCTTTTTGCGGTCATGCTATTTTAACAGATGATGATATATTTGTTGTTGAAGATTCCCGAAAAGACATTAGGTTTCAAAACAATCCATTAGTAAAAGATCATAACGCTATCTTTTATGCCGGTGCGCCATTAGTAAATAAAGATGGTTTTAAATTAGGAACTCTTTGTGTATTTGACACTAAGCCTAGAAAAATATCTAAAATCCAGCGTGACGCTTTAATTGCTTTATCTAATCAAGTTGTAAATCTTTTTGAATTAAGAAAGCAAAACAAAGAATTAATAGAAACCAAAGCTGTTTTAAAAGAAAGAAATGAAGAATTAAAATCTTTTGCAGGTACTGTTTCTCATGATATGAAAATGCCTTTAGCTAACTTAATTGTTACGTCTGATATTATTAAAGTTAAATACGGCAAAAAGTTAGATGAAAAAGGTTTAGAATATTTAAACTATTTAAAAAGTGCATCACTAAACCTTAGTAAATATATTACTGGTTTATTAGAGCATTATGAAAGTGATAAAATAGATAATGAAACCGAGAGTTTTGATTTACATCATTTATTAGAAGAAATAGTAGATCTTTTAAATATAAATTTAAACTGTGAAATTAATTTTCCAGATAAAAACGAAGAACTTTATTGTAATAGAGCTGCTTTAGAACAAGTATTTTTAAATTTAATAGGAAACAGCTTAAAGTATAATGATAAAGAAGAAATTATAATTGATATAGATTGTAAAAAACAAGATGACCACTACTTTTTTACAGTTAAAGACAATGGTATTGGTATTCCAAAAGAAAAACAAAAAGAGATATTTAATTTATTCTCTACTATTGGTAATGTAGATCGTAATGGTAATAAAGGTCATGGTATTGGCTTATCTACAGTTAGAAATATTGTACAATCTTTAGGTGGTACTATTTCTGTATCTTCAATAGAAGGAGAAAGTACAACTTTTGAGTTTTCAATTCTTATAGAACAGTAATAAACATATGTATAAAAAAAGACCAGCATAAACATGCTGGTCTTTTTTATATTTAATTTCGAAGTAAGTTATCGCTTCATTTTCTTTTTAAGCTTTTTATTTAAATCTGCTTGTGATTTGTATTTCTTTCCGCTCATCCCTAAGCATTCTCCATCAGATAATTTCATAGATTTATCGTCTAAAATATAAGTACCATTAGGTTTAACTACAGTACCATTTTTTAGCTTTAAATCTTCTTTTAAAGGTTTAACACCTTCAAATGTGTAATGAAACACTTTATCATTAAGCAAAATCACATAATCACTATCTACAGGTTTCTCTTGTGCAATAGCTGTTGCTATACTCATTAAGAAAACAAAACTCATTAAAATTAACTTCTTCATTTTTTATTATTTAAGGTTAAAACTTGCATTTTTAAGTATTTAAAGATACTCAAAATTATGCTTTAAAGCAATTTATTCAATTACTATGCCAAGCTTTAAATACTAATTACTAGCCTTTTAACCAAGCTTGTCTTAATTCGTTTTGTTTAGCTGTTGCGTTTGGGTCTACTTCTAAATTAGAACCTGTTGTATAAGATTGTGTTAAAGTAGTTTTAACTACAATTTCTTCTCCATTTCTATCTAAACGTACATCTACTTCTCTACCTGGTTTCCATAAATAAGCAGCAGAAAGTAATTGGTTTGCATTACTTAAAGTTAATTTTTCGCCATCTATTGTTTTTATTACATCTCCTGGTAATACACCATTTTCTGCCCAAAAACTATTGTCTTTTACTGCTTCAGAAAAAGGAATTGTTCCGTTAGCTATATTTGGCGCAAAAATTAAAACACCATCATTTTGTATGTAGTTTGTTTTTACTTTGCCTTCAGTCATTTTTAAACCTACTTTAGCAAAAAAATCGTTATAGTTAATTGGTGTTCCATCTACAACATGTTTTTGTAAAAATGAGCCAATGCTAGGATACGTCATTGCCGTGATTTCACTAATTAAGTTATCATCTTCAAACGGTTTATTTTTTCCGTATTTAAGAGATAATTCTTTCATTAAAGATAAAATACCACGGTTACCGTTGCTCTCTTCACGCATTAAAATATCTATACACATACCAATTAATGCTCCTTTTGAGTATACATTTATATATTGTCCTGCGTAAGGCTCATCAAGAATATTTTCACTCATTGTAGTAAAACTCATGGCATCATTGTAATTTGATGCAGATTTAATTTTACCCATTATTTTATTATAAAATTCTTGCTCTGTAACTAAATCTTGATCTACTTGAAAAAGTGTTGCAAAATATTCTGTTACACCTTCATACATCCATAAATGCTTAGAAAATGTTGGTTCGTTATAATCAAAATAATGTACATCTTCAGAGTGTACACTTAATGGTGTTACAATGTGAAAAAACTCATGCGAAACAACATCAATCATACTTTCTGCTAAAGCTTCATCTGGCATAGACTCTGGTAAAACTACAACCGTAGATGTGTGGTGTTCTAAAGCACCAAAACCTTTAGGAGATTCGGCTTTACCTTCAGATAAATATAAATATATATCATACCTAGGTGTGCTGTTTACATCTCCTAAATATGTTTTTTGTGCTTGCATCATTTTCTCCATAGTTGCTTTTACTTTTGCTGCACTATGCACATTGTTTGGAGAATACACACTTAATACAATTTTAATATCGCCAACCTGAAATTCTTCAACATCCAAATTACCATAAAACATTGGGTTATCTGTAATATCAAAATATCTTGGAGCAAAATAACTTGAGGTCATTGCTAAACCATCATCACTCATTTTTGTACCTGTTTCTTGTAATGCAGATGTTCTTGCCATTGTTTTTGGAGCTGTAACATCTAATTTATATTGTGCATTTTTTAAAGAATCAAAATAGCCAATAAACCCATGTAAGTTAAGTACATAGTTTGTATCTTCAATGTTAGTTCCTGCTGGAGAAAATGGTACTTCACCACCAATGCCACCACCATTTGCTTCCATATCAAAGGTATCGTTAACATTGTACATTATTTTATCTAAGTTTGAAGCATTCGCAATAGTCCACGTGTTTGTGTCTAATTTTGTTACCTCTAAAGCATTACCGTTATAATCTATAGCTTGGAAGTTTTCTATGTATTTTCCAAAATCACTAACAGAATAAGTACCTTGTACAACTCTAGGCAGTCTATAAGTTACTGTTGGCGTTGTAAAACGACCAGGATTGATAACTACTGGCGCTTTATCATCTACAACTTTTGTTAAGTCTAAAGTAGTTTCAATTGGATTTAAGGTTGCTAAATCGCTGTTAGATTTGCTACTTGCGTTTTTAGTAGAATTACAACCTACTAAAAGCAAACCTGCAAATGCAACGGTAAAAAATTGGTTTTTCATTATTAAAGTGTTTTGTTAAAAATCTTAATGCTTTTAAGACGCTCAAAAATATATCTTGTTACATAATTTTATTTAAAAATTATGTTAATTAGTATTTTCACGACATTTAATTCATGCTATATTGCAGCAATGAAACAAGCGTTAATTAGTATTCTCATTCCTTTTAAAAACACACAAGATTATATTGGCGAGTGTTTACAGTCTATTATTAACCAAACTTATAATGATTGGGAATTAATAATTATTGACGATAGTTCTACAGATAATAGCTACAATATTGTTAACGCTTTCGCGGAAAAACATAGCAATATTACCTTACTAAAAAACAATGGTTCTGGCATTATAGATGCATTAAACCTTGCTTTTAAACATAGTAAAGGTGAATTTATTACTAGAATGGATAGTGATGATATAATGGATGAAGACAAGCTAAAAACGCTTCATAATAATTTAATTACAAACGGAAAAAACCATATAGCGACAGGATTGGTAAGTTATTTTTCTGCTAAAGGCATTAGTGATGGCTATAAAAAATACGAACAATGGCTTAATATGCTTACCAAAAATGGTAATAACTATAATGAAATTTATAAAGAATGTGTTATACCATCACCTTGTTGGATGTTACATCGTGAAGATTTAGAAGCTATTAATGCTTTTAATACAAATCGCTATCCCGAAGATTATGATTTAACTTTTAGATGTTACCAAGCTAATTACAAAATAATACCAAGTAACAAAATACTTCATTATTGGAGAGATTATGGTACTCGAGCTTCTAGAACCGATGCTAATTATGCCGAGAATAGCTTTATAGATATAAAAACACACTACTTTTTAAAATTAAATTATAACAACAAAAAGCCTTTAGTTATTTGGGGTGCAGGAAAAAAAGGAAAAAGTATTGCAAAAAAATTACAGGAAAACAATATTCCTTTTTATTGGGTTTGTGATAACCATAAAAAAATAGGAAAACATATATACAATGTTGAAATGAAACCGTTTCAACACATAGCTACATTAACTAATCCACAAATTATTGTAAGTGTTGCTAACAGTATAGAACAAGACACTATTAAAACTTACTTACATGCGCATAATAAAATTTCTATGCATGATTATTTTTTCTTTTGTTAAAGCAAGTAATAATTAAGTTTAAGTTTTTATATTTGTCTAATTCAAAATTAGCAATGCAGTTTAAAAACCCAGAACTTCTTTACGCACTATTCTTACTGCTAATTCCTGTTTTAATTCATTTATTTCAATTACGTAAATTTCAAAAGGAATCGTTTACTAATGTTGCCTTTTTAAAGAAAGTTACTTTACAAACTAGAAAAAGTTCACAAATTAAAAAATGGTTAGTTTTATGTTTAAGAATGTTACTACTTGCCGCAATTATTTTTGCGTTTGCACAGCCGTATATTTCTAAAAACAAAACTTTTAATGCAAAAACCGAAACTGTAATTTACCTAGATAATTCTTACAGTATGCAAGCTAAAGGAGATAAAGGTGAATTATTAAAACGTGCAGTAAATGATATTATAGAAAATGTTGGTGAGACAGAAACACTATCTATTATAACAAATAATGATGCGTTTAGAAACACTACCATTAAAGCAATTACTAATGATTTATTAAGTTTAAATTACTCCTCTAACCAATTAAGCTACGATGCTGCGCTTTTAAAAAGTAAAAAATACTTTACTAAAAACGAAAACACAATTAAAAACCTCTTGTTTATTAGTGATTTTCAGCAAAAAAATCAAAACTTAAACTTAAATGATAATTTAGATATAAACCTAAATTTAGTACAATTACAACCAGTAAACACGACTAATGTCTCTGTAGATAGCTTATACATTTCTAAACAAAACGCTAGTAATTTAGAGCTTACTGCGGTAATAAAAAACAACGGCAATACTATAGAAAACCTTCCTGTTTCTCTTTTTAATAATCAAAATCTACTAACAAAAAGCGCTGTAACTATTACAGATAAAGCTACTGCTGTTTTTACCTTACCAAATAACCAAATAATAAATGGTCAAGTTAGTATAGACGATACAAATCTTCAGTTTGATAATACGCTATATTTTAATATAAATCGCAGTACAAAGCTTAATGTATTAACAGTTAACCAAACCAATGATTCGTTTTTAAAACGTATTTATACCGCTCCAGAATTTAATTATACGTCTACAACATTTAATACTTTAAACTATAGCGATATAAGCAAGCAAAACCTTATTGTTTTAAACGAATTAGAACAAATACCAGGAGCATTAAATACAGCATTAAAATCGTTTACAAATAATGGTGGCATAGTAGTAGTAATACCTCCAGCAACAACTATTGATTTAGCATCTTACAATACTATTTTAAATAACTTTGGTTTAAGTAAAATTTCCAGCAGTAATACTACCGAGAAAAAACTAACTACAATAAACTATTCGCATCCTATATTTAATAGTGTTTTCGAAAAAAAAGTAAGTAATTTTCAATATCCTAAAGTTAATAGCTTTTATGCACAAAATGTAACGACTTCTCCTCTATTACAATATGAAGATGGTAAACCTTTTTTATCTGAAAATAACGGACTTTACTTTTTTACAGCAGCTTTAAATACCAAGAATAGTAACTTTACCAATATAAACTTAGTTGTTCCTACGTTTTATAACATTTCGCAACAAAGTTTAAAACGCTCAAACTTATACTATACAATTGGTAAAGAAAATAAATTTGACGTTGTTACAAACTTACAGCAAGATGCTGTACTAACGTTACAAAAAGGCGAACATAAAATAATACCACAACAACAATATTTTAATAATAAAGTAACTATAACAACAAACGAAACGCCAGAATTAGCAGGAATTTATACCATAAAAAATAAAACCGAAATTCTTGAAAATGTAAGCTATAACTATTCTAGAGACGAAAGTGTTTTAAACTATCAAAAATTTTCTAATAACGATAATGTTACGGTTAGCAACTCGATTTCACAAACCTTTAATAACATAAAAAGTGATAATAATATTAATGCGCTATGGAAATGGTTTGTTATTTTTGCCTTGTTACTTTTAATTACCGAAATGCTCATCTTAAAATATTTTAAATGAACGTACTTATAAAATCTGCAACTATTATTGATGCAAAGAGTAATCACCATAATACTACTCAGGATATTTTAATTGAAAAAGGCATAATTTCTAAAATTGCCAAAAACATAAAAAATACAAATAATTACAAAGAGATTACTTTAGAAAACCTACATGTATCTCAAGGTTGGTTTGATAGTAGTGTTTGTTTTGGTGAGCCTGGTTTTGAAGATAGAGAAACCATAGAAAACGGACTTAAAACTGCGGGAAAATCTGGCTTTACAAGTGTAGCATTACAAGCAAATACACTACCAGTTATAGATACAAATGCTTCAATTTCGTTTTTAAAAGCTAAAGCCCAAAATAATGCAGTAAACTTATACCCTATTGGAGCATTAACCATAAAAAGTGAAGGCGTTGATTTAGCAGAATTATTTGACATGAAAAATGCTGGAGCAGTAGCATTTTCAGATTATAAAAAACCAATTAAAAATCCAAACCTTTTAAAAATAGCTTTACAGTATGCTAGTAACTTTGAAGGCTTAGTGTGTTCTTATCCACAAGAAAACAAAATAGCTGGAAACGGAGTAATGAACGAACATATTACTAGTACTGGACTAGGCTTAAAAGGAAATCCTAATTTAGCAGAAGCTTTACAAATTGCACGTGATTTATATATTTTAGAATATACTGGAGGGAAATTACACATACCAACAATTTCTACCTTAGAAGCTGTTAATTTAATTCGTGAAGCAAAACAGAAAAAATTAAACGTTACTTGTAGCGTTGCAATACATAATTTGTGTTTAACAGATAATGAATTAAGCGATTTTGAAACTAAATACAAAGTATTACCACCATTAAGAACACAACAAGATGTAAATGCACTTTTAGAAGGTTTAAAAGATGGTACAATAGACATGGTTACAAGTGATCATAACCCACAAACCATAGAGAATAAAAAAATGGAGTTTGATTATGCGTCTTATGGAACTATTGGATTAGAAAGTGCTTTTGGAGCTTTACAAACAGTTGTAACCACTAAAAAGGCAATACAATTACTAACCAATGGTAAACAAACATTTAATGTAAATACTCACATAATAACTGAAGGAGAAAAAGCAGATTTAGCGCTTTTTAGTCCAACGTATACATACAATTTTTCTACAGAGAATATTATATCAAAATCTAAAAATAGCATATTTATAAACCATAAGTTAAAAGGAAAAGCTTACGGTGTAATAGCAAATAAAAAAATAGTTTTACAATAATGAATACAAATGCAGCAGAAGAAGGCAAAACACTAAGTGTAGTTGCTTATTTAACCATAATAGGTTCAGTAATAGCTTTAATAATGAATCAAGATAAAAAAAATCCATTTACTTCATTTCATGTAAGACAAGGTTTAGGGCTTTGCTTATCATATATGATTTTAGGATATTTTGTTGGAAGTTTTGATAGCTGGATGATTTCTACTGCTTTTTGGGTAGGATTTGGTATACTATTTATTTACGGTATAATTGGAGCTATTACAGGAAAAATGAACGAGGTTCCATTAGTAGGACCTTTTTATCAAAAACTATTTTCAAGCATAGGATAATAATGAGCACACTTTCTTTAACACACGTAGTACGCGAATCTTCTTTAAAAGAAAATGCGCCTTTATTAATTTTATTTCATGGTTATGGTAGTGATGAAAACGATTTGTTTTCTTTTGCTACAGAGTTACCCGAAGAACTTTTTATTGTTTCGGCACGTGCACCTTACCCAATGCAACCTTTTGGTAATGCTTGGTACGCCATAAATTTTGATGCAGAAAAAGGTAAATGGAGTGATAATGAACAAGCTATAAAATCTAGAGATTTAATAGCTAGTTTTATAGACGAAGTAATTGCTAAATATCCTGTAAATAAAGATAATGTTTCACTTTTAGGATTTAGTCAAGGTAGTATTTTAAGTTATGCTGTGGCATTAACTTACCCAGAAAAAATTAAAAATATTATTGCCTTAAGTGGTTATGTAAATTCAGATTTATTTGAAATTAAATCTAAAGATAATTATAAGCATTTAAGCTTCTATTGTTCACATGGTAGTGTAGATCAAGTAATTCCTGTAGATTGGGCAAGACAGTCTCCAAAATTTTTAGAAGCTTTAGATATAGATTATAAATACTCAGAGTTTCCTGTTGGTCATGGTGTTGCACCACAAAACTTCTACGAATTTAAAGATTGGCTTATAACTAAACTTTAAAAATAATTAATTTATTGGGTATAAAAACGATTTGGCAACATTGTATTTTAATTCGCCTTTTTCGTTTATATCGTAAGTTATAAATAATTCACCTTCAAATTGCCCATCTGTAAAATCGGCAATAATCCATTTATGGTTTAAAATGCGAACAATATTTATTTGCATTCTGTTACCTTCACTAGAACCGTAAGGTACTAATGGATGTTGATCGCCTTCAAAAATATTTTGAGCATAAATACCATCTTCTATCGCTTTTAAAAGTTGATCAACATCATAACCTTGATCTTGAAAATAGAAATAAGACTTTTCATTACTATCAAAATTAAAGTATGATAAATCTGTAATTTCATCATTTAATTTTAAAATAGAATCTTGATATTTTTTAATTCGTTTTTCGCTATTTGCGACTTTTCGGTTGCTATCATCAAAAATATTTTTCGAATTCATATATTGAAATAATATAAGTAATAACGAAAAAATAAATAAGTACATAAAAATGCGATTCTTCATAACAACAGGTAAATTTAATTTTGGATTTTATTTATTTGGCGAAAATAATTTTTAAATTTTATAATTCTAAGGTTAATTCATCATAAGCTAAAAAAACATTTTCCGGAAGCTTTTTTTCTACTTCGTCATGAAACCCTAAATAATGGCTTATATGAGTTAAATATGCTTTTTTAGGTTTCACTCTATCAATAATACTTAATGCTTCGTCTAAATTAAAATGAGAAATATGAGCTTCTTCTCGCAATGCATTTATTACTAAAACATCTAAATTATAAAGTTTTTCTAATTCCTTTTCAGCTATCGTTTTCATATCTGTTAAATAAGCAAAATCTTTAAAACGGTAACCAAAAACTTGTAGCTTGTGGTGATAACCTTCAATAGGTATCATGTTTATATTCTTTAATTTAAATGGTGTGTTTTTTATTTCATGTTCTATTACATTTGGTACACCAGGATATTTATCTTTAGTGGTAAAGATATAAGCAAAACGCTTTTGCAGTTCACCTAACACACGCTTATGTGCATAAATATCTATATCGCCTTGACGAAAGAAAAAAGGTCTAATATCATCTAATCCAGCAGTATGGTCTGCATGCTCATGAGTAAAAATAACACCATCTATTTTGTTACAGTTAGCACGAAGCATTTGCTGCCTAAAATCTGGGCCACAATCTATAACAAAAGTATAGGTATCCCATGAGACTAATACCGATACACGTAAGCGTTTATCTTTAGGGTTGTCACTTAAACATACTGGATGTGTACTACCAATAACGGGTATACCTTGTGATGTTCCTGTACCTAAAAATGTGATTTTCAAAAGAGAATATATAATTAATTTATACTCACACAAAAATAGGATATTTTTTTTGTTTGGTATAGTTATTTGGTACCTTTGTCTGTAAGATAAATCAATGCTATTACTATGGAAATTACCCTAAAAGGAGATACTAATATTGAAAGTATTCCATCAATAAAAGATAAAGCACTACGTATAAATTTAAATCAAAATATATATGGTACTTTTTCAGAAATTGGCGCAGGACAAGAAACTGTAAGACAATTTTTTAGAGCTGGTGGTGGCTCTGGAACTATTGCAAAAGCAATGTCTGCTTACGATAAAGATTTTAGTGATGCCATATATGGTATTGAAGATGATAGACGTTACGTTACAGAAGCACGTTTACGCAAAATGCTTGATCATGAAATTAATTTAATCGAGCAACGTATTACCAGAGATAAACATCCTCATAAAATGTTTTTTAGTTATGCAAACACTGTAGCAACTATAGATTTTGCAAAAAAATATAAAGGACACGGTTGGGTTGGTATTAAGTACCAAGTAGATGCAGAGCAAGATTATAATGAAATTGTTTTGCACATTCGTTTTAAAGAAAATGATGCTCGCTTACAACAAGAAACTCTAGGTAAATTAGGAACTAACTTAATTTATGGTGCTTTTTATAAATATAATGAACCAAGAAAATTACTGCGTTACTTATACGACCACTTAGATAAAGACCAATTAGAAATTGATACTATTAATTTCTCTGGTCCTATTTTTGAAGATGTAGATAACCGTTTAATGAGTTTACAACTTGTTAAAAATGGTATGACAGATGCCGTTATGTTTGCACCAGATGGTAACAATGTATTACCTGCTAGAGTATTATATAAGAAAAATATTTTAGCACTGCGTGGTAGTTTTAGACCTGTAACAAAGGTTAATATGGACATGTATCAGAAATCTTTGGATATGTTTATAAAAGAAAGTAAAGTAGACGAAGAAAAAACACAAGTTATTTTTGAAATTACTTTATCTAACCTTAGAGCCGAAGGTGAAATTGATGAGCAGGATTTTATGGATCGTGCCAGGTTATTATGCTCTTTAGGCCAAACAGTACTTATTTCTAATTTCCAAGAATACTATAAATTAGTAGAATACTTCTCTCAATACTCTAAAGCTAGAATGGGCTTAGCAATGGGAGTTAATAATCTTGTAGATATTTTTGATGAGAAATACTATCGTCACTTAAGTGGTGGTATTCTTGAAGCTTTTGGTAAATTATTCTTTAAAGATTTACGTGTGTATTTATACCCAATGCAAAATGATGATGGTTCTTTAACTACAAGTAATGATTTAAAAGTACACCCAAGAATGAAAGAACTTTACAAATTCTTTAAGTATAATGGTAAAGTTGTTGATATAACAGATTATGATGCGTCTACATTAAATGTATTTTCAAGAAAAGTATTAAGTATGATATCTAAAGGAGAAGATGGTTGGCAAAAAATGTTACCAGAAGGTGTCTCTAACCTAATAATGGAAAAAAGTTTATTTGGTTGTGAGACTGAAGAAATTCCAAACAGAGAATAAATTTAAAATTATCCATAAAAAAAGCCGCTATAAATAGCGGCTTTTTTTATGGATGAAATATTATAAATATTAATCTTTAGATAAATAAACGGCAGAAGCAGATGCTAATCCATTATTTAAAACAGGAGCAATATCTCCACCTGTACCAATATTATTAAATGCTAATATCGTTCCGTTTGCAGCTTCAGCAATAAAAACTGTTTCAGTTTCTGCATCATAAGCAACATCTACTGGGTTTCCTAAAACTGTAGAAGCTCCAGCAACTCTAACTTGACTTGTTAACGCTAAAGTATCTCCATCTGCTGTATTATTAAATTTAGTTAAGAAATCTGAAATTACATGAAATCCACCATCTGTAGCATCTCCTGCAGATCCAATATCTGTTAATACCATTGTATTAGAAGACACATCATAAGTTAAACCGTGAGTTCTAACAATACCTTCTACTGCAATAGTTTTAGTTGCAGAAACTGTAGCATCTGTTGTGTTAGATAAGAAATCTGTATAAACTGCTAATTGGTTAGTAGTATCAACTACGGCAAATAAATCGTTTCCGTTAAAAGTAATTCCCCAAAGTTTAAAGTCTGTAGTAATTGTATTTCTTAAAGTAAATGTTCCGTTTGATCTTTCATAGATATATAAACGTCCATCTGCTGTTGTATCATCTCCATCAACATCTGCATTATCTGCAACTACATAAAAGTTTCCGTTTACAGCAACTTCTCTCGGGCTAACCATATCTGCAGTACCTGTAATATCACTAGTTACAGTTGTACCTGTAGCAACATCGCTAATATCTGTAAAACCTTCTAAAGCTAAACCAGAACGTGAAGCTTGTATAGCTGCATCTGTAGAAGCATCATAATAAATACCATCTGCAGCAACACTTGCCGTAACTAAAGTTGTAGCACTTACGTTAGATAAATTTGTTACATCATAATACGTTATGTTACCATCTGCATTGTTAGATGTATATAATCGTGTACTCTGCGTATCTACTGGTATTTCAATATTATTATTATCATCATCATCACTACAAGAGTTAAAAGTAATTATAGATAATGCTATAAGACTTAATGTTTTAATTTGTTTTTTCATTTTTGTTATTTTTAGATTCGTATTATGTGTTTAAACTCCTGCTTAAACTTCTAATTAAATCTACGTAAGCATCTAACCTGAGGTTTTGCTCTATCGATTATTTAACCGTTTTTTAACAAAAAAACAGTTTACATCTTAATTTATGTTAAACACTAATTATTGTTAATAAAACACTTTAAAACAACCGTTTAAACGTTAAATATTATATGATTATAACGAAAAATAAAAAATTAAGAAATTTCTCTATTTATTAATTTTAGGATTTAATTAAGAAAATATTTGTAAGAAAAAAGCACAAAAAAAATAAATCGGCTTTATTTTTATAAAGCCGATTTATGATTAAGTAGTAGATTAATGTTTCTTTTTAGGGACTAAGAAGTTTACTTTATGTTTCATTACCAATTACTACACAATTGTAATAAACAATTACAATGCCAAAATATAAATTTTTTTTTAATTTTTCTAATAAATTGAAATAAAAATAAACACAACTAACTAAATAACAGTTATTTACTAGGAGTATTTCTCTATTTTACCAACTACATCTTGGTAAAATGAATACATAAATTTAAAGTCTGCTTCCATATCATCTGTAGGATAAAATGGTTGAGATATTACATTTTGTTTATTTTTAAAATCAAGAGTAAACATTATAATTGGCACATTAGCTTCCTTTGCGATATAGTAAAAACCAGTTCGCCATTTATCTACCTTTTTTCTAGTACCTTCTGGTGCAAAAGTGATTCTAAACTCTTCGTTCTTTTTAAAAACCTTGGCTATAGCTTGAACCTTATTTTCATTTTTACTTCGGTTTAAAGGTACGCCTCCAACTGCTTTAAAATAGTAGCCAAATGGCCAAGTAAACAGTTCTTTTTTTCCAACAAAATTTGTTTTAATATTTATTACTTTTCGTAATAAAACACCAATATAGAAATCATGCCAACTTGTATGTGGTGCTGCAATAATTACAGCTTTTTTAATCTCATTTTTAGACATGGTTGTGTTACCAACCACTTTCCATCCAAGTAGTTTAAAATAAATAAATTTTGCTAGACTTCGCATATTACATTTTTTGATATAATGCTCTTAAAGTATCGCGAGTAATTGTTTTTTTCCAATTTTTACCAATAGCATTTTCCCATAAAGGTTCTAGGCTTAAAGCAACATCTATCATGGTATCAAATTCTTTGTCTGATAGTTTTGCGCAAATACCTTGTGGTAATTGTATGTTGTGTTTCTCTTTCATTTGCTTAAAAAGAGCAACACCTTTTGGGTAATATTCTTCTAAGTGATCAAAAACGATGCAGTTTCCTATACCATGTTTAATGCCTAATAAATAACCTAACCCATAACTTAATGCATGTGCTACTCCAACTTGAGAATAAGCAATACTCATACCACCGTGCCAACTGGCCATCATTAATTTATCTTGCGACTCTTCGGCAGTTAAGGTATCTTCTAAAAATATTTCTTTACATAAAGAATATGCTTTCTCACCATAAGATTTACTAAAAGCATTTAAATATGTCCCGTTTAAAGATTCTATACAATGTACATAACAATCCATACCGGTGTAAAACCATTGATCTTTAGGTACATCTTTTGTTAATTCTGGGTCTAATACTACTTGATCAAAAGGTGTATAATCACTATTTATTCCTAACTTACGTTCGGGACCTGTTAGAATAGTTGTTCTAGATACTTCTGCTCCTGTACCAGAAATGGTAGGAATACCAACGTGGTATACGGCAGGATTTTTTACTAAATCCCAACCTTGATAATCTTTAGATTCACCGTTATTAGTTAACATTATTGATACTGCTTTGGCAATATCTAAAACTGTACCACCACCAATACCAATTATTCCAGATGGTAACTCTTTATATTTTACTATAATATCTTCAACTAAACTATCTATTTGCGATGTTTTAGGTTCTTGCTCTGCAGATACATAAATTACCTTATCATCGTAAGACAAAGGTATTCTAGATGTTAGCCATGCATTACCTTTAAACACATCATCCACAAAAAATATAAATGGTGCAGTAGCATTTAAGCGTTTAGGTGATAAAATATCTTCTAATTGATTAAAACTACCACGTCCAAAAATTACTTTGGACACCATTGGAAAATTTTTATAACTCATTGACTTGCGTCTTTAATATTCTATTTATTATTTAAATTATTCTGAAATGTTTCTGCAAACATTGCCAAATGGTAACCATCTACCAAAGCATGATTTACATTTATTGAAACATTCATTTTATAAATTCCATTTTCTTCTAATACTTTAGAAAAAGCTAGTTTTGGTACAGATTCTTCTATTCCAGATACAGGTTCTTTATGTCCCGAAAAATGAAGCCAAGGCATTGCCGAAGCATGAACACAATCTAAACCGTTTTTAGGCGGAAACAAATCTTTTGAATTAATAATTCGTTGTTTTTCGCATTCTAAATTTTTCAAAAATAAGTTTAAATTTTCATTAAATTCTATAAATGAAAAACCAAAGGTTTTATCTGCTCTCATAATTGTTGCAGATGCATTTATAGTTTCAAAATCTATAACTTTTTCATTTACAATTCTATACCTTAAATTTTCGGTACTATTTATTGCTTTCATACAATCATGTAAATACACACCAAAAAAAGATAATTTATTTTCTTTTGAAAATTTATACGTTGCTGTTACATTTAATGGAAATGTTATTGCAAAATATGGATCTTTAAGCGTTTTAAAATGCTCAAAGTGCTGTTTTCTATTCCATGTATTTAATACTATTTCTCGCATATTAATTAAGCAAAGAAATTAATTCGTTTAAATTTGATAAGGTTTTATATTCGGTTTCATTGTTGGTAGATGTTTCTACTTCCTCATGTGCCCAAGTGGTGTGAAACGGAATATGTATTGCCTTTGCTCCTATTCTTGTTAATGGCAAAACATCAGATTTTAAAGAGTTACCAACCATTAAAAATGATTTTGGTTTTATTTCTAAATGTTTTAATAGTTTTGTATAATTAGTTTCTTTTTTATCGCTTAATACTTCTATATGATGAAAATATTGCAATAATCCAGATTTTTCTAATTTGCGTTCTTGGTCTAACAAATCGCCTTTTGTAGCTACAATTAATTTATAGTCTTGAGATAATGTTTTTAATACCTGCTCTACATTTGGTAACAATTCTACAGGTTTATTAATCATCTCTTTACCAATGTCAAGAATCTTTTCTATTGTTTTATTTGAAACTGTATAATTAGAAAGTTCTAGAGCCATTTCAACCATAGATAACACAAAACCTTTAACACCATAACCGTATACAGGTAAGTTTTTAATTTCCATTTTAAATAACTCTTGGTCTATTTTATTTGGCGTTTCAAATTGGCTTAAAAGTTTGGCAAATTCTGCTTCGGCCTCACGAAAATAGGTTTCGTTTACCCAAAGTGTATCATCGGCATCAAAGCCTATAACTTTTATATTATTGTATTCTTTTTTCAAATTATTTCCACAATTTTTTAGCACGTTCTAAATCTTCTGGTGTATCAATTTCTACACCTTGAACGCTTGTTTCAACCATTTTAATTCGCTTTCCATATTCTAAATAGCGAATACATTCTATTTTTTCTGAAGCTTCCAACATTAACATTGGTAGATTATAAAAGTCCATTAATGCCTGTTTTCTAAACGCATAAACACCTTTGTGCTTATAGTATTTTGTAGCGACTTCTTTATCTCTTGGGTATGGTATTGGACTGCGAGAAAAATATAATGCAAAATCTTTTTGGTCTACAATAACCTTTACTGTGTTTGGGTTATTTATCTCTTCAATGTCTTTAATATTAACCATTAATGAGGCTAAATCTATAGACTTATCACTGTCATTTTCAAAAACTTTAATAAGCTTTTTTAAGGATGCTACTTCGGTAAAAGGCTCGTCTCCTTGTACATTTACAACAATATCTACGTCTAAATTTTCTACAGCTTCTGCAATACGGTCGCTACCACACTCGTGTGTTTTAATACTCATTATGGCTTTGCCTCCAATGCTTGTAATTTCTTTAAAAATTATTTCACTATCTGTAACCACGATAACTTCATCAAACAAATTGGTAGCTACTGTAGCTTCGTAAGTACGAGTAATCACAGGTTTACCTTCTAAATCTTGCATTAATTTACCAGGAAAACGAGATGCACTATATCGTGCGGGAATCATTGCGATTATTTTCATCTAAAAAATTGAAGTATTAAAGATTCAAAAATATAATTTTTAAAATGAAAGACAGAGTCTTTTTATGGTTTTTTGAGCTAAGCGCTAGCCGATTTCATTTTTTTATAGAGTTTAAATATTACAAAAAATAGTATAGCCACAAAGAAAATTGCTAAAACCGGTAATAAAACTGAAACTATAGACATGCCTATTGCTGTTCCCGTTTCTACTGTGCTAACTAAAGGATTTGCAACACCACCAGTTGTTGCGGTAGATGCCAAACGTGTTGCTCCAGATGAACTTGCTACTGCTGCTGCCGTTCCGCCACCAGCAATAATGGCTAATGCCCATGTTATTACTGGACTTAAGTCTGCTACTGTAGAAACCATAACTGCTGTACCAGCAATAGCCGCTAATGGTATTGCTACTGTATCTAAAATGTTATCTACATAGGGAATATAATATGCTAAAATCTCTACTACAGTTGCTACGCCTAATACTATTAATGCAGATAAACTTCCTATCCATTGCCAAGATTCATTTAATTCCCAAATACCTAAATAAGAGACTAGACTTAAGGTAAAAAGTGGTACAAAAACACGAAATCCAACAGATGCAGATAAACCTATACCAAGGCAAATACTTATAATTGTTTCGGCTGTCATAATATATTGCGTTTATTATTTTTATTCAGATTCAAAAAAATTATCCTTAAAGCCAAGTAAATATACTTTTTCTTTTGCACGTGTTATTGCTGTATAAAGCCATCTTAAATAATCTTTAGTAATTACACCATCTGGTAAATATGGTTGCTCTACAAATACTGTATTCCATTGTCCACCTTGCGACTTATGGCAGGTTATAGCGTAAGAAAACTTAACTTGTAATGCATTAAAATGTTTGTTTCCTTTTATTGCTAAAAACTTTTTATAATTACTTTTCTCTTCTTCGTAATCTTTTTGAACTTCTTGATATAAACGGTTAGAGTCTTCATAGGTTAACGAAGGTGTTTCTGCCGAAATAGTATCTAATAACAATACTGTTTCAAAAGGTTTCATTTTTGGGTAATCTACCATTCGTATTTTTACTTCAGCAAAACGAAAACCGTATAATTCTTTAATGCTAAATATTTCAAGAACTTCTATTATGTCACCATTTGCAATAAAACCAGCTTCGGTTGTAGGCTTTAACCAAAAATAATTATTTTTTACAACCATTAAATAGTCTCCAGAAGACAATTCGTTTTCATTAAATAAAATTCTGCTTCGTATTTGTTGGTTGTAAAGGTTTGCACGTTTATTGCTTCTAACAATTATTGCCATTTCTTCATTTCCTAAAGTGCTATAACTATCGTTTATAGCATCCATAATATCATAACCATCAACCAATCTAACAATGTCTTTAAAAGCTTTAAGATTAAATTGAAAACTTTCAAAAAAACCGCTAGATAAGGTTTCTCTAAGCATTGTCGCATTTTCTAAAATTCCAGAGTTTTGTTCTTGACGCATTACTTCGTCTAACTCCATTTTAGAAACTAATTTATTATAATTTAAACTTAGTGTGTTCTCATCTAAAGCAGGACTTATATCTAATTTTACTGGTGGTAATTGTGCAGTATCTCCTATTAATAGTAATTTACAATTATGACCTTGATATACATATTGCATTAAATCGTCTAATAACGATCCATTAGCAAATTGTTTAGAATCTCCAGGAGTATCTGGTATCATAGACGCTTCATCTACAATAAAAAGTGTATTTCTGTGTTTATTAGGCTGTAAAACAAAATTTACGCCACCACCTTTATCTTTTTTAGGAAAATATATTTTTTTATGTATTGTAAAGGCTTCTTTTTTAGAATAATTTGAAATTACTTTAGCTGCTCGCCCAGTTGGTGCCATTAGCACAGCGCTTTTTTTAGCTTTCCATAAATTATTAACTATTGTACCAATTATTGTTGTTTTTCCTGTTCCTGCATACCCTTTTAAAAGAAAAATACCGTTAGATTTATCATCAAAAATGAATTCTGATAGCTGTAAAAGTAAAATATCTTGTTTTTGAGTTGGTTGGAACGGAAACTGCTGTTTTATAAGGGAATAAAATTCAGATTTAGTGATTTCCATTAGGTGTTTTATAACTTTTATTCAAATATATAAATGATTTTTACTCTTATTGGTTTTTACGAATAAAAAAAAATTGTAGATTTGCGTTAGACCTTAATTAAATTAAATTTAAATAAAATATGAAATTAGCGCTTATTATTATTGGAGCAATACTACTAACAATTTTAATTGTTTGGCTTATTGATAAGTTTATTCCTGCAAAAATTAAACCTGTTGTAACTTTAGTTCTTTGGGTACTTATTGCCTTTTTGGGTTACCAAACATTTATGTCTGTATACAAACCAATTTTATTTAACCAAGTAAAAGAAAAGCGTTATGCTCAAGTAATTGAAAAATTAGTTGACATTAGAGATTCTCAAGTTGCTTATAAAGAAGTTAAAGGAAAATATACAAATAGCTACGATTCTTTAATTAACTTTATTGAAAATGGAAAATTTGCAATTGTAGAAAGAAGAGATACACTTGTAATTGATGAAGAATTAACACGTCGTTTCGGTGGTGTTGAAACTCGTGTTGAACAAACTATAATAGATACTTTAGATTTTGTTTCTGTAAAAGATTCTTTATTTAAAACTTCTACAAGATATAAAACAATGATGAACGTTCCTTTTGCTAAAGAAGGTACTAAGTTTAAATTAAACGCTGGAGAAGTTGGTGAAGATGAAGATGATAAATTTCCTGTATTTGAAGCTTATGTATTGAAAAAAGATGTTTTACACGATCAAGACAAAGCTTATATTGCTCAAGAAAACAAAGCAATTTCTGTAGAAGAAATTAAAGGAGATGCTGTAAGAGTTGGATCTATGGAAGAAGTAAAAGTTAACGGGAACTGGCCAAAAGTATATGACCCAAAAAGTTAATACAATTTTAGAAATAACAGATAAAGAATTGTCCATTCAACTAAGTTTGAATGGACTTTCTTTTTGTGTGCTAAATACTAGCAATAATACTGTTACAACTATAAAGCATTTCTCTAAAGAAAAAAAACTAACTCCTTTTGAGCTTTTAGATTTTGTAAAACATTTATTTAATACAGAATCACTATTAAAAGAAAACTACAATAAAGTAACAGTAATACATACAAACGAATTATCTGCATTAGTGCCACAAGCACTTTTTAACGAAGATGCTATGGCAGATTATTTAAAACTAAGTTCTAAAATTTTAAAGTCAGATTATATAACGTATGATACTATTACAGCAAACGAAACTGTAAATGTTTATGTACCATATATTAATGTAAACAACTTTATTTATGACCATTTTGGAGCCTTTACATACAAACACTTTTCTACAGTATTAATAGAAAATTTAGTTGCAGCTGAAAAAAATGCAAGCGATGATAAATTATATATAAATGTAAATACTACACATTTTGAATTGCTTGCCTTTGCAAAAGGAAAATTATTACTTTATAACACTTTTGAGTATACAACACCCGAAGATTTTATCTATTATGTTTTATTTACAACAGAACAATTAGAATTCAATCCAGAAACAATTTCAGCTATTTTATTAGGTGCAATTGAAAAAGATGATACCTTATATAATATACTATATAAATACATTAGAAATGTATCGTTTGGTAATAGAATGGATTCTTTTAGTTTTACAGAAAAGCAAAACAATCAATATTCAAATTTCACCCTTTTAAAAAGCTTATAATGCGTATAGTTTCAGGAGAATTTAAAGGCCGAAGAATTACAGCTCCAAAAAAGCTTCCAGTTCGTCCTACAACAGATATGGCAAAAGAATCGTTATTTAATATTTTAAACAACCATTATTATTTTGATGACATTTCGGTTTTAGACCTATTTGCAGGTACAGGAAATATAAGTTACGAGTTTGCTTCCAGAGGTACACAACAAATTACTTGTGTAGATGCAGATTATGGTTGTATAAAATTTATAAACGAAACTGCCGAAAGTTTCGATATGCCAATACAAACCATTAAAAGCGATGTTTTTAAATTTTTAGAAAATAGTAATACAAAACATACTGTAATATTTGCAGATCCACCATACGATTTTCCTGTAGAAGCATTTTCTAAAATACCAGAACTGGTATTTAAAAACAATCTTTTAAAACCAGATGGTATGCTAATAGTTGAGCACTCTAAACATACAGATATATCACATTTAGACCATTACAGCCATTCTAAAAGTTATGGTGGTAATATGTTTAGTTTTTATAAACTTCCAGAAGAAAATGAATAATATTTAAATAAAAAAACCATCTAAAAAATTAGATGGTTTTATTATATATAAGTAAATCTATAAGCCGGATTCTGTATTAAAACATTACTGTTTTAACCCTTATCATTTATCTTCGTGAGTTGTTACCAACACACTTTAGCTGCCTACCCTCTAACTCGCGCGTGCACGCTCAAACGCTAGTATACATGACATTGCACCACATAGAGTTTACCTGGTTTCACTACAGCATGACCTGTACATACTTTCTGTTGCACTTTTCCTAACCTCACGGCTGGTGGCTGTTAACCACTATATTGCACTACGGTGTCCAGACTTTCCTCACTTGCACTAAATTTACTTTAGTATAAGCGCGATAAGGCGATTTACTTATTTGCAAAAATAGAATAAACTATATGAAATATTTATACAGAAAAGCGTTTTGTTTAATAATGCTTAAAAAAGGACATCTATAACTAGTGAAAGTTTGTTAATAACTCCTTGCAAATTATAGCTGCAAAATTCTAAAATACAAATTGAATTTTTAACTTTGTTATTCTAAAAAATCACCTTTAAAAAGTATCTTAAAAGTACAAAATTTAGCAAGAATATAAATGGAACACTTTGTAGTATCGGCAAGAAAATACAGACCACAAACATTTAAAGATGTTGTTGGGCAATCTGCCATTACAAATACTTTGCTAAACGCTATAGATAATAATCACTTAGCACAAGCCTTATTGTTTACCGGACCACGAGGTGTAGGTAAAACCAGTTGTGCTCGTATTTTGGCTAAAATGATTAATAGTGATGGTACAGAATCTAACGAGGAAGATTTTGCTTTTAATATTTTTGAACTTGATGCTGCTTCAAACAACTCGGTAGACGATATTAGAAGTTTAACAGATCAGGTACGTATTCCTCCACAAGTTGGAAAATACAAAGTTTATATTATTGACGAGGTACACATGCTATCTCAAGCCGCTTTTAATGCTTTTTTAAAAACTTTAGAAGAACCGCCAAAGCATTGTATATTTATTCTTGCAACTACAGAAAAGCATAAAATAATACCTACAATTTTATCACGTTGTCAAATTTTCGATTTTAAACGTATTACTGTAAAAGACGCCAAAGAATATTTAAAATATATTGCACAAGAACAAGGTATAAATGCAGAGGATGATGCTTTACATATTATAGCTCAAAAAGCAGATGGCGCTATGCGTGATGCTTTATCTATTTTTGATCGTGTTGTAAGTTTTTCGGGAAAAGAATTAACACGACAATCTGTTACAGAAAATTTAAACGTATTAGATTACGAAACTTATTTTACAAGTACAGATTTAATTTTAGAAAATAAGATACCAGAATTACTAATACAATTTAATGAAACCTTATCTAAAGGTTTTGATGGACACCATTATATAGCAGGACTAGCATCTCATTTTAGAGATTTATTAGTCTGTAAAAATCCAGCTACTATAGAACTTTTAGAAGTTGGAGATCAAACTAAAGAAAAATATTTAGAGCAATCTAAAAAAGCTTCTCAAGCCTTTTTATTAAAAGGAATTGAGTTAGCTAACGAAACCGATTTAAAATATAAATCCAGTAAAAACCAACGACTACTCGTTGAACTTTGTATCATGCAACTTGCCTCTATCACTTTTGATGGAGATAAAAAAAAAATAGCAGTCGGTACATAATTCCACCATCCTATTTTAAACGTGTAGGTATTACGCCTATTCCGGTAAAAAAAGTAGAACAAACTACAAACGCTCCTGTAGAAAATAAACCACAATCTGTAGTATCTACTAAACAACCTATATTAAATACGGCAGATACAGCAACAAAAACTGCTCCTAAAATAATACTTAATAGCGGTAAAAAACCAACATCTGGATTGTCTTTAAAAAGTATTCGAGCTAAAAAAGAGCACGAAATAAAACAAAAAGATAATACTATAGATGAAGAAAACCTACCAAGAGAACCTTTTACTCAAGATGAATTAACCCAAGTTTGGAACACATTTATTAAAGATATTGAGAAAGAAGGCAAAATGAATCTTGCCGCAATACTCTCAATAGACAAACCAAGATTAAAAGGAACAACAATACATTTAACGTTTCCAAATGCCACTAATAAAGTAGAGGTTGAAAGACAATCGTACGATTTGCTTCAATTTTTACGCAAAACATTAAGAAACTTTGATATAAGTCTGGATATTGATGTTAATGAAGAAATGCAAAAGAAATTTGCTTACACGCCAGAAGAAAAATACGAGAAATTAAAAGAAAAAAACCCTAATATTGAGTTACTTAGAAAAACTTTCGATTTAGATTTATAATTCTTTTCACTTCAAATTAACTATCTTTAAATCTATTTTTATTTATTTTTTAAAATGAAAAACATCTTATTCCTTCTAGCTATTATAAGTGTATTTTTTGTGAGTTGTGACGGTAAAGAACGTGTACATAAAAGTAATACACAAGTGTTAAAAGAACACAAATTATTAGATTCTTTCTCTAAAGTTGTAAAATATTTTCCAGAAAAATACTCTGAAAATGAAATAGATACACTTTTTAGTAATGGACACCGTATAAAAATAAAAAGCTTCTCAAATATGGAAGACAGTTATTTAAACGAGTTTACAAACAATAATATCACATACAAACACTATTATAGAGATACAAAAGCTTTAATTACTGTAACTAACAACTCTATGATTTTTAATGAAATTATAGACAAAAATTTTATTTTAAATATAGATGACACCTACAAAAGCTTTTTTAATAAATCTATTTTACAAGGTGTTTGGCTTAATGAAGCTGAATCTTTAAATAAAAAAAATATAAGTATAGATATAACATTTTGTAAACCAGAAACAGATTGGTGTGAGTATTTTACCCTACAAATTGAAGCTAACGGAAATTACAAACTAAAAAATGTTACAAAAGAATAAACTAATAAAATATGTTAGGACTTAAATTACCAACAGATCCTCGTTGGGTAAATATTGTAGAAAAAAATATTGAAGATATTTTAACAGATCATGCTTTTTGCGAGCAAAAAGCAACTAGTACTGCAATTTCTTTAATTGTAAGCTTTCCTGAGTACACAGATTTGGTACAAGAAATGGTTGCCTTAGTAAAAGAAGAAATTAGCCATTTTAAAATGGTACACGATTTAATTTTAGAAAACGGTTGGGTTTTAGGTCGTGATCGTAAAGATGAGTATGTTGCTAAGTTACTTCAGTTTTTTCCTAAAGGAGGCAGTAGAACAACGCAATTAGTACATAGGCTACTTTACGCTGCTTTAATTGAAGCTAGAAGCTGTGAACGCTTTAGGTTGCTTAGTGAAGAATTAGAAGATAAAGAGTTAGCAGAGTTTTATAGAAAATTAATGGTGAGTGAAGCAAACCATTATACTATGTTTTTAGGTTTTGCTAGACAATATGGTGATAGAAAAGAAGTAGATAAAAAATGGCAAGCTTTATTAGATTTTGAAGCCGAAATAATGAAAGATTTAAGTAAAAGTGAAACAATACATGGCTAAATAACCATTATATCAACATATATTAAACATAAAAAAACGCCAAAACATTTAATGCTTTGGCGTTTTTTAGTTTAATTTATTGTTGGTTAAAACTTAAGACCAAAACCAATTTGCATATTAGTGTTAATAGCATCTAATTCTGTTTCGTCATCAAATATATTTGTTAGCCCATAAGAATATCTAAAATCTAAGAAAAACTCATCAGATAACATATACTCTATTCCTCCTATACCAGAAAAAGCAAAGTTTTTTAAACCATCTTCATAATCATGAGTTTTTAAACTTGCTTGCGGTCCTACTCCAATAGCGAATCTATCACCAATTTTGTATTTGAATACAATAGGCATTTGTAAATAATCTATTTTAATACCTTCATCATTTGCACCTTCAGCCGAAAACTGAATTTCTGGTGCAATTGCTAAACTATTAGATAAAGAGTATTCGCCAAAAAAGCCAATAGCGAAACCATTTCTATGTTTATTTGCAAATCCTGTTGGGTCTGGATCAAAATCTAAGTTTGAAATATTATAACCAGCACGTACACCATAAAGTGCGTTTTGAGAAAAGCCGTAGATTGTACAAAGTAAAAAGGCTAATAAGAGTACAGTTTTTTTCATAAAAAAAATATGTTTTTTGTTAGTTTATATAGTTTATATAGTTTATATATACAAAGCTAATATATATTAAATTTAACTAATATTAAATAATAAAAAGATAAAGTGTATTATTTTAACTGTGTATGGCTTAAAACGGTGTCATTATGTATACTTTTTATAATACCATCAGCTAATCCTATTTTTGGTACATATATATCTTTTGCTCCACACCACTTCATTGCAGATAGATAGATACGTGTCGCGGGAATAATAACATCTGCTCTATCTTGATTTAAACCTAATTGCGTGATGCGTTCTTCATAAGAATGAGTTTGAAGCATATTGTAGTACGACGTCAAATAAAAGTAAGTTAACGGTTTGCCCATTGCTTTACCAGATACTTTAAATATCTTATTTATATTACCTCCAGAGCCTATAACATCAATTTTATCGTATTTTTTTGTGTGCGTTTTTATCCATAGTTCTAAATCCTGCCAAGTTTCTTTTTTTACAATATCATTTAACAAACGTACTGTTCCTATTTTAAAAGATTTTGATATAATTTTTTCACCACGATAAATTACACTAAACTCTGTACTACCACCACCAACATCTACATATAAATACGTTTTTGCTTTATCTATAAATGTATGAAGATCTGTAGCTGCTATAATTGCCGCTTCTTCTTCTCCTTCAATAATGTCTATTGGTATACCTGTGCTTTTTAAAATTTTGTTAGCTACTACTTGTCCGTTTTTAGCTTCACGCATTGCAGATGTTGCACAGGCTTTAAATTTTTCAACTTTATGAGATTTCATTAATAGCCTAAAAGCCTGCATAGTGTCTAACATGCGCTCTGTGTTTTCTGGAGAAATTTCTTCGTTCAAAAAAACATCTGCTCCTAAGCGTATTGGTACTCTAACCAACGAACTTTTTTTAAAAGTTGCTGGCTTATCTTTTTCTTCAATTATGTTAGCTATAAGTAATCTCACGGCATTAGATCCAATATCTATTGCTGCGAATTTTTTTATTTTTAGCATTCGTTTAATTTATTTTTATAATAGTCGTAGGTTGCGAATTGGGCTCTTACTTTTTCTTTGTCGTTGCGCTTATATATATTTTTTTGTTTAGCATCTATTATTCTTGCTTTAACATTATCATTCCAACAAATATTAAAAGTATCTATTAATTCTTCTTTTATACTAGCATCGTAAATTGGGCAACTTACTTCTACTCTATTATCAATATTCCTAGTCATCCAGTCTGCCGAAGAGATGTATACTTTTTCATCGTTATTATTACAAAATACATAAAGCCTAGTATGTTCTAAAAACTTATCTATTATACTTACAACTTCAATATTTTCACTCATACCTTTTACACCAGGAATTAAACAACAAATTCCTCTAACAATCATTTGTATTTTTACACCTGCGTTACTGGCCTCATATAATTTATCTATCATTTTATAACTAGATATACTATTCATTTTTAGTCTTATATAAGCTGGTTTACCTTCTTTTTTATTTTTAATTTCTTTATTTATTAAATTAAAAAAAGCATTTTGCGTATAATGTGGTGATGTAATAATGTGCTTATAGCGATACATTTTATAGTTTACAGAAAAGAAATTAAAAACTTTGTTTACGTCTTTTAATATTTTTTGGTTTGATGTAAATAAAGTATAATCTGTATAAATTTTTGCAGTAGACTCGTTAAAATTCCCTGTACTTATAAAGCCATATCGTACTAATTTAGGTCCTTCTTCTCTTTCTATAACACACATTTTACTGTGCACTTTTAAACCTTGTACTCCAAATATTAATTGTATGCCTTCACGTTGCATTTGTTCTGCATATTCAATATTGGCTTGTTCATCAAAACGTGCTTGAATCTCCATTGAAACAGTAACTTTTTTACCGTTAATTGCAGCGTTAATTAGCGAGCTGGCAACATGAGAAATTTGTGCCAGCCTGTAAATTGTAATTTTTATGCTTTTTACTTGAGGGTCTAATGCTGCTTCACGTAAAAACTTTACAATGTATGCAAAGGTATGATATGGTGTGTATTGTAAATAATCTTTTTTTGAAATTGCTTTAAATATGCTGTTTTCTAATCCTAAGTTTTTAACGGGTAAAGCTGTAATTTTATCATATAACAAATCTGTTCTTCCTAAGCTTGGAAAATTCATATAATCACGACGGTTGTGATATCGACCTCCAGGTATAATACTGTCTGAAGATTCTATACTCATTTTATCCATTAAAAAATCTAGTGTATGTTTATCTATACTTTTATCGTAAACAAAACGAACCGGTTGGCCATCTTGCCTATCTTTTACACTATTACTAATTTTTTCCATAAAACTTTTACTTAAATCACTTTCTAAGTCAAGCTCTGCATCACGTGTAATTTTTATCATATGTGCCGATATAGAATTATACTCGAAAATATTGAAAATATCATCTAAACAGAAACGTAATAAATCGTCTAAAATAATAATAGACTGTTTTCCATTCTCTTCTGGAAGTTCTACAAAACGATCCATGTTTTTGGAGATTTCTATAAGCGCATATTGGTGCTCTCCATTTTCTAAACTCATATTTATTGCAAGATATGCTGCGCTATCCTTAAGATTTGGTATTGCTGCATCTTCATTTAAAATTATAGTTACTAAAGCAGGACTTACATGCTGAATGAAATAATTTTTTATAAAAGATTTTTGAGTATTACTTATTTGTTTTTCGGTGATAATAAATATGTTTTCAGATTTTAATTTTTGCTGAATATTATTTAAAATCTTTAAGCTTTCAGCTTGTTTTTTTATTACTGTTTGAGTAATAATTTCTAATAATTCTGAAGCTCTTATACCTCCTAATTGACTTTTTCCTTCTTTTCCAGCTTCGTCTATACGTTTTACTGTTGCATATCTAACTTTAAAAAATTCATCTAAATTATTAGAAAAAATCCCTAAAAAACGAAGACGTTCAATTAATGGAACGTTCTCATCTGATGCTTCCTGCAGCACTCTTTCATTAAATTGTAACCAACTTAATTCTCTATTAATATAGCTGAAATTAGAAGTTTTTTTAATCATTTAATTATAAATTTTTTAACAAATATATTATAGTTTTCTTATTTAAGGTGTTTTGGAAAAAGTATTGTTTTAGTTTCTCCTTTTTTTATGTTTTCCCATTTATCTGTAGCAAAGTGAATTTCCACAAAACCAGAAGTTGTTATGTTATCTATAGCTTTACTTCCATAGGTATTTGCTATATTGGTTAGCGCATTATTATGTCCAAAAACAAGCAGTTTATCGATAGAATTATTACAAGATTTTAAAACGTTCAATAAAGACTGACCTGAAAAATCATAAACTTCATTATTTATTAAAAAATTTACTTTTTTAAGATTTAAGTTTTCAATAAAAATTTTAGCTGTAGTTTTTGCTCGCTCTGCTCCACTACTTATAATTAAATCTGGACTTAATGAAAAGGTTTTTAAATGGTTTGATATTAAATTAGCATCATTAAATCCTCTTTTTTTTAAAGGACGATCAAAATCTCGCAAATCATATTTCCATGATGACTTTGCATGACGAACTAAATATAGAACTTTATTGCTTTTTGTCGGTATTTCTTGCATTTAATCGGATTTAGTGTTACATTTGGTTTTTTAACGAATATTTAAGTTATTAAACTCATTTATTTGAATTAGAATTTAAATACTATTTCATTTGTATACGCTATTAATACCCAATAAATCAACCTACTTTGTGACGCTTATGGTGCACTTCCCTTGACTGTAGATTAATATCATAATAGTAATTAATGGCATAACTTTTATTAAAACAGTTAAAATTTTTGTTATGAAAATAAATCATTTCAAAGCAAAGTTAAATATTAATATTAATGTTTTCGTTTATAGCAAGTTAATTATTTGTTATGCGGAAACACTTTTTTATGCAATTATTTCTCAGTTAATGGAGAATAACAATATTAAATCAAATGTAAATCTTGTGCCTACTTATAGATCCATTTGTAAAATCCCAAATTATGCTATCTAAAACCAACTTTTCAAAAATGTCTTTAGTTAAGCGCACTATTACAGTGCTTCCGCTTTTTATTTTATTTTTATCAGCGTCAACTTTAAATGCTCAAATTAAAAAAGCGTTTACGCCTAGGTATAACGAAACAATTAGTGGCCAAGTAACAACTATTGCAAATAATGTTGTTTCTGCACATCCTACGTTAAATTACAATGGTTCGTTTGACAATCATAATTTCAACACTTTTTATGTTGATATAGATAATGACAACTCTACGTTTAACTCTAGCAGTGCTAATTTAGCAAACCCTAGACCTGGCGATAGCTGTTTAGAGATTGAAAGAGTGTTATTATATTGGGCTGCTGCAGATAAAGGACCTATTTTTGGAGGTACTGAATTTGATAATGAACCTAATTGGAATTTTAACGATGTAAAAATAAAACTTCCTGGTCAAGCTAATTACACAACCATAACTGCTGATGAAGTTATTTACCGAGGTAGAGATGAACACTTTATAAACGATCCTTACGTTTGCTTTAAGGACATAACTGCAGATGTAAAAAGCTTAAGTTCACCATTTGGCACCTATCAAGTAGCTAATGTTGAAGCTAAAACTGGTACTCTTTTTTCTCATGCTGGAAACAACACTGGTACTTCTGGTGGTTGGCAAATTGCAGTGGTTTATTCTAGTCCAGATTTAGAGCAAAGAAATATTACTTTATCTGATGGTTATGTACATATAGCTAGTTCTACAAATAATATAGATTTTAACTTTAGTGGTTTTCAAACTGTACCTAATGGTCCTGTTAACACCAATGTTTTGGTTGGTGCACTGGAAGGTGATAGAAGTTTAAGTGGAGATAGGCTTCAAATTCAAGATATAAATGGAAGTTTTGTAGATATTAGTACACCTTCACGAAATGCCAATAATTTTTTTAATAGTAGAATTACCATTGATCCAAATGGAGCGGATTTTACAAACAGAACACCTGCAAGTACTAACACTTTAGGTTTTGACGTTGCTTTATTTCCTTTAAGCAATCCTGGTAAATCTATTTTATCTAACAACCAAACGTCTGCAACAATTAGATTAAGATCTACGCAAGAAACTTATGGTTTATTTTTATTAGGTTTTTCAATAGAAGTTTATCAACCAGATGTAGAAGTTGCTTTATTAGGATCTCCAACATCTGTTACTCCAGGTCCTACTCCAACTATAATTAATTTTAATACACAATTAATTAATAGTGGTAATGATAATGCTGAAAATGTAATTCTTTCTACGGTAATAGACTCTGAAGCAGAACTCGTTTTACCAATTACAGGTTTACCTGCTGGTGTTAATTATACTTATGATGAAGCTACACGATTATTAACCTTTACTGTAGATGATGGTATTTTAACATCAAACTCTCAACCTTTAGATATAAATTTCCAAGTAGAAATAAATGATGAATGTTACTTTTTAGAAAATAATGATGATGGCAATTTTTCTATTCAATTAAACACAAGTTATAACGGACAGATTAATAATTCAAATCAATCAACTGTTAGTTCTCAAGATTTTGATGCTTGTTCAAACGGAAATCTTAATACTACAACTGTAACAATTAATACACCTGAGCCTCCAACTTGGGAAACTGAACCTGGAGAATTAGATGTTACAATAGAATGTGATGATGCTAATGCTTTAAATGATGCTCAAGATTTAGCTCCTGTTACAAATTGCGAAGGGTTACCGCCTATAAAAACTTCTGGTTCATTCGTTCAAAACGGAACATGTAATTCAAACGGAACATATACAAATACATTTACTTTAACAGACGCTTACGGTAATGAGATTGACACTTATACACAAACCATTACAATTCAAGATACTCAAGCACCTGTAATAGATACAACTGCTTTCGATTTTACTGTGCAATGTGATGGTAATGGAAATACAACAGCACTTAACGATTGGTTAAATTCTAATGCTGGAGCCGTTGCTTACGATACTTGTAGTGAACCAATTATCTGGACTAATGATTTTAGTGGATTGTCAGATGAATGTGGTGGTACAGGATCTGCTATTGTTACTTTTACAGCAACAGATCAATGTGGAAATTCTAGTACTACATCTGCTTCATTTACAATAATTGATACATTACCTCCAACAATTGTTGGTTTCCCTTCAAATGTAGATAATAGTCAACCATCATGTGTAGATGTTCCTGTTTTAAGTTTTGAAAATTACACAGAAGAATCTGGAGACGGAAATGTAAATACCTATTTACAAGGAGAGGTTTTTAGATTTACTGAAATAGCTCCTGGTGTTGATGCTTTAGTTAATATTGTAGCTACAGTTAATACAACAATTCCTGTTTTTGATGATAACTCTACAGGAAGTGATTCATTTAGACCAAGAACAGCTTTTTCAATAGCAAATAATGGGGATAGAGCTTATACTGAGTTTAGATTCGATTTTGTTCAAGCAGGAACAACAACGCCTACTAGTTTACCAGAATTCTATTCAAATTTTAATGATATTGATGGTAATAATAATTATGGAGAAGTAAATTGGACTCAATTTACAAATAGTTATACTGTTAATGACCCTACAGATTTAACAATTACAGAAGAAGGACCTTGGATTGTTGCTACTTCTGGAACTACGGAATATACAGGCGTAACAAATGCAAATCCTCAAGCTAATTTTACTACTAGAAATACTAATGCATCAAGTTTTTCTTTTAGAGTTGGTGTTGAAGCTAGAAAAAACAATGTTTCTGGAAGTGGAAGACAACATAATATTGAATTTACTTGTATTTCTAATTATACAGATGCTGTTACAATTTCTGAAGAAATTACAATTGAATGTGATGAGCTAGAACCTGCTGAAGATTTAACAGCTACTGATGAATGCGGAAGTGCTACTATTAATTTTGAAGAAACAACAACTCCAGGAACTTGTGAAAATGAATTTACTGTAGAGAGAACATGGACTGCTACAGATGAATGCGGTAATACAACAACAAGAACTTTAATAATAAATGTTGTAGATACCACTCCTCCTACTTTTACTGCGCCTGCTGATATTGAAATATTTACTGATGACTCTTGTAATTATGATGCGACAGTAACTCAAACTGGTGATGTAACAGATGAAGCTGATAACTGTTCTACTTCTATCGATGCTACTTTTACTGATGTAGTGACTGCTGGTGATTGTGAAGGTGCTTATATCATTACGAGAACTTGGACCTTAACGGATGATTGTGGAAATACTGCTACTGAGCAAACACAAACTATTACGGTTTCTGATAATACTGCGCCTACTTTTACTGCACCAGCTGATATTGAAATATTTACTGATGCCTCTTGTAACTATGATGCTACAGTAACTCAAACGGGTGATGTAACGGATGAAGCTGATAACTGTTCTGCTTCTATCGATGCTACTTTTACTGATGTAGTGACTGCTGGTGATTGTGAAGGTGCTTATATCATTACGAGAACTTGGACCTTAACGGATGATTGTGGAAATACTGCTACTGAGCAAACACAAACTATTACGGTTTCTGATAATACTGCGCCTACTTTTACTGCGCCTGCTGATATTGAAATATTTACTGATGTTTCTTGTAATTATGATGCTACAGTAACTCAAACGGGTGATGTAACGGATGAAGCTGATAACTGTTCTGCTTCTATCGATGCTACTTTTACTGATGTAGTGACTGCTGGTGATTGTGAAGGGTGCTTATATCATTACGAGAACTTGGACTTTAACTGATGATTGTGGAAATACTGCTACTGAGCAAACACAAACTATTACGGTGTCTGATAATACTGCGCCTACTTTTACTGCACCAGCTGATATTGAAATATTTACTGATGCCTCTTGTAACTATGATGCTACAGTAACTCAAACGGGTGATGTAACGGATGAAGCTGATAACTGTTCTGCTTCTATCGATGCTACTTTTACTGATGTAGTGACTGCTGGTGATTGTGAAGGTGCTTATATCATTACGAGAACTTGGACTTTAACGGATGATTGTGGAAATACTGCTACTGAGCAAACACAAACTATTACGGTGTCTGATAATACTGCGCCTACTTTTACTGCGCCTGCTGATATTGAAATATTTACTGATGCTTCTTGTAATTATGATGCTACAGTAACTCAAACGGGTGATGTAACGGATGAAGCTGATAACTGTTCTGCTTCTATCGATGCTACTTTTACTGATGTGGTGACTGCTGGTGATTGTGAAGGTGCGTATATCATTACTAGAACTTGGACTTTAACTGATGATTGTGGAAATACTGCTACTGAGCAAACACAAACTATTACGGTGTCTGATAATACTGCTCCTACTTTTACTGCGCCTGCTGATATTGAAATATTTACTGATGCTTCTTGTAACTATGATGCTACAGTAACTCAAACGGGTGATGTAACGGATGAAGCTGATAACTGTTCTGCTTCTATCGATGCTACTTTTACTGATGTGGTGACTGCTGGTACTTGTGAAGGTGCTTATATCATTACGAGAACTTGGACTTTAACTGATGATTGTGGAAATACTGCTGCTGAGCAAACACAAACCATTACAGTGTCTGATAATACTGCGCCTACTTTTACTGCGCCTGCTGATATTGAAATCTTTACTGATGCTTCTTGTAACTATGATGCTACAGTAACTCAAACGGGTGATGTAACGGATGAAGCTGATAACTGTTCTACTACACTTGATGCTACTTTTACTGATGTGGTAACTGCTGGTGATTGTGAAGGTGCTTATATCATTACAAGAACTTGGACCTTAACTGATGATTGTGGAAATACTGCTACTGAGCAAACACAAACTATTACAGTGTCTGATAATACTGCGCCTACTTTTACTGCGCCTGCTGATATTGAAATATTTACTGATGCCTCTTGTAACTATGATGCTACAGTAACTCAAACGGGTGATGTAACGGATGAAGCTGATAACTGTTCTACTACACTTGATGCTACTTTTACTGATGTGGTGACTGCTGGTACTTGTGAAGGTTCGTATATCATTACTAGAACTTGGACTTTAACTGATGATTGTGGAAATACTGCTACTGAGCAAACACAAACTATTACGGTGTCTGATAATACTGCGCCTACTTTTACTGCGCCTGCTGATATTGAAATATTTACTGATGCTTCTTGTAACTATGATGCTACAGTAACTCAAACGGGTGATGTAACGGATGAAGCTGATAACTGTTCTGCTTCTATCGATGCTACTTTTACTGATGTGGTGACTGCTGGTACTTGTGAAGGTGCTTATATCATTACGAGAACTTGGACTTTAACTGATGATTGTGGAAATACTGCTACTGAGCAAACACAAACTATTACGGTGTCTGATAATACTGCACCTACTTTTACTGCGCCTGCTGATATTGAAATATTTACTGATGCTTCTTGTAATTATGATGCTACAATAACTCAAACGGGTGATGTAACGGATGAAGCTGATAACTGTTCTACTTCTATCGATGCTACTTTTACTGATGTGGTGACTGCTGGTACTTGTGAAGGTTCGTATATCATTACAAGAACTTGGACTTTAACTGATGATTGTGGAAATACTGCTACTGAGCAAACACAAACTATTACGGTGTCTGATAATACTGCGCCTACTTTTACTGCGCCTGCTGATATTGAAATCTTTACTGATGCTTCTTGTAACTATGATGCTACAGTAACTCAAACGGGTGATGTAACGGATGAAGCTGATAACTGTTCTACTACACTTGATGCTACTTTTACTGATGTGGTTACTGCTGGTACTTGTGAAAGTGCTTATATCATTACGAGAACTTGGACTTTAACTGATGATTGTGGAAATACTGCTACTGAGCAAACACAAACTATTACGGTGTCTGATAATACTGCGCCTACTTTTACTGCACCAGCTGATATTGAAATATTTACTGATGCTTCTTGTAACTATGATGCTACAGTAACTCAAACGGGTGATGTAACGGATGAAGCTGATAACTGTTCTGCTTCTATCGATGCTACTTTTACTGATGTGGTGACTGCTGGTACTTGTGAAGGTACTTATATCATTACGAGAACTTGGACTTTAACTGATGATTGTGGAAATACTGCTACTGAGCAAACACAAACTATTACGGTGTCTGATAATACTGCCCCTACTTTTACTGCGCCTGCTGATATTGAAATATTTACTGATGTTTCTTGTAATTATGATGCTACAGTAACTCAAACGGGTGATGTAACGGATGAAGCTGATAACTGTTCTGCTTCTATCGATGCTACTTTTACTGATGTAGTGACTGCTGGTGATTGTGAAGGTGCTTATATCATTACGAGAACTTGGACCTTAACGGATGATTGTGGAAATACTGCTACTGAGCAAACACAAACTATTACGGTGTCTGATAATACTGCGCCTACTTTTACTGCACCAGCTGATATTGAAATATTTACTGATGCTTCTTGTAACTATGATGCTACAGTAACTCAAACGGGTGATGTAACGGATGAAGCTGATAACTGTTCTGCTTCTATCGATGCTACTTTTACTGATGTAGTGACTGCTGGTGATTGTGAAGGTGCTTATATCATTACGAGAACTTGGACTTTAACTGATGATTGTGGAAATACTGCTACTGAGCAAACACAAACTATTACGGTGTCTGATAATACTGCGCCTACTTTTACTGCGCCTGCTGATATTGAAATATTTACTGATGCTTCTTGTAATTATGATGCTACAGTAACTCAAACGGGTGATGTAACGGATGAAGCTGATAACTGTTCTGCTTCTATCGATGCTACTTTTACTGATGTGGTGACTGCTGGTACTTGTGAAGGTTCGTATATCATTACTAGAACTTGGACTTTAACTGATGATTGTGGAAATACTGCTACTGAGCAAACACAAACTATTACGGTGTCTGATAATACTGCGCCTACTTTTACTGCGCCTGCTGATATTGAAATATTTACTGATGCTTCTTGTAACTATGATGCTACAGTAACTCAAACGGGTGATGTAACGGATGAAGCTGATAACTGTTCTACTTCTATCGATGCTACTTTTACTGATGTGGTGACTGCTGGTACTTGTGAAGGTGCTTATATCATTACGAGAACTTGGACTTTAACTGATGATTGTGGAAATACTGCTACTGAGCAAACACAAACTATTACGGTGTCTGATAATACTGCACCTACTTTTACTGCGCCTGCTGATATTGAAATATTTACTGATGCTTCTTGTAATTATGATGCTACAGTAACTCAAACGGGTGATGTAACGGATGAAGCTGATAACTGTTCTACTTCTATCGATGCTACTTTTTCATGATGTGGTGACTGCTGGTGCTTGTGAAGGTGCGTATATCATTACAAGAACTTGGACTTTAACTGATGATTGTGGAAATACTGCTACTGAGCAAACACAAACTATTACGGTGTCTGATAATACTGCGCCTACTTTTACTGCGCCTGCTGATATTGAAATATTTACTGATGCTTCTTGTAACTATGATGCTACAGTAACTCAAACGGGTGATGTAACGGATGAAGCTGATAACTGTTCTGCTTCTATCGATGCTACTTTTACTGATGTAGTGACTGCTGGTGATTGTGAAGGTGCTTATATCATTACGAGAACTTGGACCTTAACGGATGATTGTGGAAATACTGCTACTGAGCAAACACAAACTATTACGGTTTCTGATAATACTGCGCCTACTTTTACTGCGCCTGCTGATATTGAAATATTTACTGATGCTTCTTGTAATTATGATGCTACAGTAACTCAAACGGGTGATGTAACGGATGAAGCTGATAACTGTTCTGCTTCTATCGATGCTACTTTTACTGATGTGGTGACTGCTGGTGATTGTGAAGGTGCGTATATCATTACTAGAACTTGGACTTTAACTGATGATTGTGGAAATACTGCTACTGAGCAAACACAAACTATTACGGTGTCTGATAATACTGCACCTACTTTTACTGCGCCTGCTGATATTGAAATATTTACTGATGCTTCTTGTAACTATGATGCGACTGTAACTCAAACGGGTGATGTAACGGATGAAGCTGATAACTGTTCTGCTTCTATCGATGCTACTTTTACTGATGTGGTGACTGCTGGTACTTGTGAAGGTGCTTATATCATTACGAGAACTTGGACCTTAACTGATGATTGTGGAAATACTGCTACTGAGCAAACACAAACTATTACGGTTTCTGATAATACTGCACCTACTTTTACTGCGCCTGCTGATATTACTATTAACTGTGAAGAAAACCCAGATAATTTAACTTTAACTGGTGATGTGACTGATGAAGCAGATAATTGTTCTTCTGGATTAGAAGCAACATATACTGATACTACTAATCCTGGTGCTTGTGAAAATGAAGTAACAATCACAAGAACTTGGTCTTTAACTGATAACTGTGGGAATACTACAACAGCTATACAAACTATAAATGTTCAGGATAATACTGCGCCTGATATTTCTGCACTGCAGTAGTGAATCTGTTATTACTAGAACTTGGACCTTAATTGATGATTGTGGAAACACAACTACTCAAGTACAAACCATTACAATTCAAGATACAACCGTACCTACTTTTACTGCGCCTGCTGATATTGAAATCTTTACTGATGCTTCTTGTAATTATGATGCGACTGTAACTCAAACGGGTGATGTAACAGATGAAGCTGATAACTGTTCTGCTTCTATCGATGCTACTTTTACTGATGTGGTGACTGCTGGTACTTGTGAAGGTGCGTATATCATTACTAGAACTTGGACCTTAACGGATGATTGTGGAAATACTGCTACTGAGCAAACACAAACTATTACAGTGTTAGATAATACTGCGCCTACTTTTACTGCGCCTGCTGATATTGAAATATTTACTGATGCTTCTTGTAATTATGATGCGACTGTAACTCAAACGGGTGATGTAACGGATGAAGCTGATAACTGTTCTGCTTCTATCGATGCTACTTTTACTGATGTGGTTACTGCTGGTACTTGTGAAGGTACTTATATCATTACTAGAACTTGGACCTTAACGGATGATTGTGGAAATACTGCTACTGAGCAAACACAAACTATTACGGTGTCTGATAATACTGCGCCTACTTTTACTGCGCCTGCTGATATTGAAATATTTACTGATGCCTCTTGTAACTATGATGCTACTGTAACTCAAACGGGTGATGTAACGGATGAAGCTGATAACTGTTCTACTTCTATCGATGCTACTTTTACTGATGTAGTGACTGCTGGTACTTGTGAAGGTGCTTATATCATTACTAGAACTTGGACCTTAACTGATGATTGTGGAAATACTGCTACTGAGCAAACACAAACTATTACGGTTTCTGATAATACTGCACCTACTTTTACTGCGCCTGCTGATATTACTATTAACTGTGAAGAAAACCCAGATAATTTAACTTTAACTGGTGATGTGACTGATGAAGCAGATAATTGTTCTTCTGGATTAGAAGCAACATATACTGATACTACTAATCCTGGTGCTTGTGAAAATGAAGTAACAATCACAAGAACTTGGTCTTTAACTGATAACTGTGGGAATACTACAACAGCTATACAAACTATAAATGTTCAGGATAATACTGCGCCTGATATTTCTGCTTGTAATGTTACTGATCAAACTGTTGAGTGTACTGCTGATCTAAATCAAACGATCGCTGACCAATGGAATGCTGATAATATTGCTGCTTTGGAAGCTTGTGCTACTGACAATTGTGACACTTCTTTCTCTGGTCAAGTATCTTCTGATTACGATTACAACAACTTAAACACGGTATGTGGTCCTTGTGGAAATATTACTGTAACATATACGGTATCTGATAATTGTGGTAATACTTCAACGGTAACTGCTACTCTTTCTTTTGGTGATACTACTGGTCCTGATCTTTCTTCTTGCGATGTTACTGATCAAACTCTTGAATGTGATGGGCAAAACAACCAAACAATTGCTGATAACTGGAATAATGATAATATAACTGCTATCCAAGCTTGTGCTGATGATATTAATGTTACTATTACTTCTAATTATGACTTTAATAATTTAAATGCTACTTGTGGTGCTGGTGGAACTATAAGCGTTACTTATACTGCTACTGATGATTGTGGAAATACTGCAAATATTAATGCTACTTTAACTCTTGAAGATTCTACTGATCCATCTTTTACAACGCCTCAAGATATTACTATTAATTGTGATCAAGATCCTACAGATTTAACGCTTACTGGTGATGTAACGGATGAAACAGATGCTTGTTCTGGCGCTTTAAATGCTACTTTCCAAGATTCTATCGCTGCTGGGAACTGCAGTAGTGAATCTGTTATTACTAGAACTTGGACCTTAATTGATGATTGTGGAAACACAACTACTCAAGTACAAACCATTACAATTCAAGATACAACCGTACCTACTTTTACTGCACCAGCTGATATTGAAATATTTACTGATGCCTCTTGTAACTATGATGCTACAGTAACTCAAACGGGTGATGTAACGGATGAAGCTGATAACTGTTCTGCTTCTATCGATGCTACTTTTACTGATGTAGTGACTGCTGGTGATTGTGAAGGTGCTTATATCATTACGAGAACTTGGACCTTAACGGATGATTGTGGAAATACTGCTACTGAGCAAACACAAACTATTACGGTTTCTGATAATACTGCGCCTACTTTTACTGCGCCTGCTGATATTGAAATATTTACTGATGCTTCTTGTAATTATGATGCTACAGTAACTCAAACGGGTGATGTAACGGATGAAGCTGATAACTGTTCTGCTTCTATCGATGCTACTTTTACTGATGTGGTGACTGCTGGTGATTGTGAAGGTGCGTATATCATTACTAGAACTTGGACTTTAACTGATGATTGTGGAAATACTGCTACTGAGCAAACACAAACCATTACAGTGTCTGATAATACTGCACCTACTTTTACTGCGCCTGCTGATATTGAAATATTTACTGATGCCTCTTGTAACTATGATGCTACAGTAACTCAAACGGGTGATGTAACGGATGAAGCTGATAACTGTTCTGCTTCTATCGATGCTACTTTTACTGATGTGGTGACTGCTGGTGATTGTGAAGGTGCTTATATCATTACGAGAACTTGGACTTTAACTGATGATTGTGGAAATACTGCTACTGAGCAAACACAAACTATTACAGTGTCTGATAATACTGCACCTACTTTTACTGCGCCTGCTGATATTGAAATATTTACTGATGCTTCTTGTAACTATGATGCTACAGTAACTCAAACGGGTGATGTAACGGATGAAACTGATAACTGTTCTGCTACACTTGATGCTACTTTTACTGATGTGGTGACTGCTGGTACTTGTGAAGGTGCGTATATCATTACGAGAACTTGGACCTTAACGGATGATTGTGGAAATACTGCTACTGAGCAAACACAAACTATTACGGTGTCTGATAATACTGCACCTACTTTTACTGCGCCTGCTGATATTGAAATATTTACTGATGCTTCTTGTAACTATGATGCGACTGTAACTCAAACGGGTGATGTAACGGATGAAGCTGATAACTGTTCTGCTTCTATCGATGCTACTTTTACTGATGTGGTGACTGCTGGTACTTGTGAAGGTGCTTATATCATTACGAGAACTTGGACCTTAACTGATGATTGTGGAAATACTGCTACTGAGCAAACACAAACTATTACAGTGTCTGATAATACTGCACCTACTTTTACTGCGCCTGCTGATATTGAAATATTTACTGATGCTTCTTGTAATTATGATGCTACAGTAACTCAAACGGGTGATGTAACGGATGAAGCTGATAACTGTTCTACTTCTATCGATGCTACTTTTACTGATGTGGTGACTGCTGGTGATTGTGAAGGTGCGTATATCATTACGAGAACTTGGACCTTAACTGATGATTGTGGAAATACTGCTAATGAGCAAACACAAACTATTACGGTGTCTGATAATATAGGACCAGACTTATCAAATTGTGATGTGACAGATGAGACAATTGAATGTACAGGTTCAGATAATGAAACAATTGCTAATGATTGGAATGCTTCAAATATTGCAATTTTAACAAGTTGTGGAGTTGATAATTGTAATACAAATAACACAAATACAGTAGTTTCAGATTATGACTTTAACAACTTAAACTCATCTTGTGGTGTTGGAGGAACAATAACTGTTAATTATACAGTTGGTGACAACTGTGGAAACACGACAACTATTCAAGCTACCTTAACAATTGAAGATAGTATTGCTCCAATATTATTAACAGATATAGATGCTTCAATTTATGTGACTTGTTCAGAAATACCAGAACCTCCTACTTTAGAGTTTACAGATGACTGCTCTACTTTAGATGTAACTATCGATTTTACAGAAACTGATACAAGCGATGGATCTGGAGAAGATTATCAAATATTTTGGACTTGGACTGCTACAGATTCTTGTGGTAATATTAAAGAGATTACACAAACTTTAAATGTTGTAAGTGAAGATTTTGTTGTAGAACAAGAAGATGCTAGATGTTTTAATGATGGACTAATTGATTTATTTGAATATTTAGATGAAGGAGCAGATATTACTGGAACATGGACTGTAATTTCTGGTGACACAACAATAGAAGATGGTATATTTGATCCGTTAGAAGTTGAATTAGGTAATTATACTTTCAGTTATACATTACCTGAAGGAAATTGCTTAAAAACTACAGAAGTAACAATAGAAATTAATGATGAATGTATTGAATTACCATGTGGTGTAGACACATTCAAAATTTCTAAAGCTGTCACACCTAATGGTGATGGATTTAATGATTTCTTTGAAGTTGGTGGTGTTAAAAAATGTGGGTTTATAATCGAACTACAAATATTTAATAGATATGGTGGCATTATTTTTGAATCTAAAAACTACCAAAACGACTGGAATGGTTCTTCTATTAGAACATCTTTAGGAGGTGCAGATAAGTTACCAAACGGAACTTACTATTATGTTGTTATAATTCAAGACAGTGGTTTAGATCCAATAACAGGACCACTATACTTAGGTACTAAATAATTATTTTAATGAAAAATAAAACAATATTAACATTTGCAATTATAGTTTTTAGTTTTGCGTTAAGTTTCGCTCAACAATTACCACAATTCTCGCAATATATGTTTAATACTATATCTATAAATCCTGCTTATGCAGGAAGTAGAGAGACTTTAAGTGTTGTTGGTTTACACAGAAGTCAATGGGTAGGATTAGAAGGTGGTCCTAGTACACAAACACTGTCTATTCATTCTCCAATGAAAAACGAAAAAGTTGGATTAGGGCTTTCTATAATTAATGACCAATTAGGATATGAAAATTTCATATTTGTTTATGGTGATTTTTCATATACCATACAAACAGGAGAGAAAACAAAATTAGCATTTGGATTAAAAGCAGGTTTCACTCACTATAGCTTAGATAATATTGGTTTTTTAAATGAAGAAGAAGTTTATTCAGATCCTTTTTTTAGTGATGTTAGCAGCCGTTGGAACCCAAATGTAGGTGTTGGTTTATTTTGGCACACTAATAAATGGTACGTAGGTTTATCTGCTCCAAGAATATTAAATACAGATTATAATTTAGCAAATAAAGTAGATAACGTAGATTACGTCGCATTAGAACGTGTTGGCTATTATTTAACTGGAGGTTATGTATTTAATTTAAGTGAAAATACTAAACTAAAACCAGCTGTATTAGCCAAAGTAGTTAATGGCGCACCACTTTCTTTCGATATTAACGCAAATCTATTATTTTATGAAAAACTTTGGCTTGGTGCCGGTTACCGCTATAATCAAGATACAACTACACTAGGAGCTTTAGTAGATTTTCAAATAGACAAACAATTAAGAATTGGTTATACTTACGAATATTTTCTTTCAGACTTAAGACCATATACAAGTGGAACACACGAAATTATACTTATGTATGAGCTCTTTAAACCTCAAAAACGTATAAAATCTCCAAGATATTTTTAAATGAAAAAAATACTATTCATACTAACTTTTATATCAATATCTGCTCTTGGTAGTGCACAAGTAAAAGTTGCAGATAACTTTTTTAGAGACTATGCTTATTATCAAGCAACAGAACTTTATTTAGAAGTACTAAAAAAAGGAGATACTACAGAACATGTTTTAACAAGACTTGGTGATTGCTATTACAACAACTCTAATGTTAAAATGGCTAGTTACTGGTATAAAAAAGCAGTTACAAAATATAATGATGTAAATCCAGAATACATTTATAAGTACATACAAACACTAAGAAGTTTAAATCAATTTTCAGAATCTAAAAAATGGACGCAAGTTTTTAAAGAAAGAAAGAAAAATGATAAACGTGTAAAACAAGAAGAAGATTTTGATATAGAAAAATTTGAAGCATTAGAAAATACAGAACGTGTTTATGTAGATTTTAAAAATTTAGATTTAAACACAGAATATTCAGACTTTGGAAGTTTTGAAATTGATAACAAACTATACTTCGCCTCTACTAGAGTAAGAGATACTATTATAGATGAAAAATTAATATATCAATGGAATAAAGAACCTTTTCTAAATATATATCAAGCCGAAGTTAAAATTGAAGATTCAAAACAAGTAATTAGTGATCCAGTAGAAATTAATTCTAACAGTATAAACTCTGCTTTTCACGAAGCTTCTGTTACTATAACTAATGATGGGAAAACAATTTATTTTACAAGAGATAATTTAAATAAAAAAGGAAAAAAAGTAACCTACGATAAAAAGGGCACATCAAACTTAAGAATTTTTAGAGCCAAATTAGAAAATGATAAATGGAGTAAACCTGAAGATTTACCATTTAATGGAGACGATTTTTCTAATGGTTCACCTGCACTGAGTCCAGATAATAATACATTATATTTTGTTTCAGATCGTGAAGATGGTTTTGGGCAAACAGACTTATACAAAATAAAAATAAATAAAGATGGTACCTTTGGTGAACCAAAAAACTTAGGTTCTAAAATTAATACTGAAGGACGAGAAAACTTTCCATTTATAGCGAAAGACTCTACTCTATATTTTTCATCTGATGCCCATTTAAACTTAGGTCTATTAGATATTTTTGAATCTAATATTTTAAAAAAGGATACTACAGACGTTTATATTAAAAACTTAGGAGCTCCATTTAATAGTGGGTTTGATGATTTTGCTTTTTTTATAAATTCTGATACTAAAACAGGCTATTTTTCATCAAACAGAGATGGTGGAAATGGTGGAGATGATATTTATTCATTTGGAAAATACGAATGTAAACAGACTATTACTGGTATAACAAGAAATAAACTCTCTAACGAACCACTGCCTAAAACTGTTGTAAAACTTATGGACGAATCTGGTAAAGTTATAGAAATGGTAACGTCTGACGAAAATGGGTTTTATGAATTTAAAGATGTTGCTTGTAATTCTAAATTTGTAGTATTAGCAGAGAAAGTTATTTATAGGCCAGACCAAAGAGATATTAAAACATCTGAGGTGAATGCCGAAGAAACTCAAGTTGATTTATTTTTAACACCATTAATTGTTGACAGTGAAATTGTAATAAACCCAATTTTCTTTGATTACGATAAATCTAACATACGACCAGATGCAGCATACGAACTAGAAAATATTGTAGTTGTTATGCGAGAACATCCTAATATGGTAATTAAAATTGAATCTCATACAGATAGTAGAGGAAGAGATAAATACAATGAAAAACTCTCGGACAGAAGAGCAAAATCAACCAGAGATTATTTATTCTCTAGAGGAATTGCCAAAGATAGAATAGAGAGTGCAATTGGTTATGGTGAATCTCAATTACTAAATAAATGTTCTAATGGTGTTAAATGTAGTGAAGAAGAGCACCAGAAAAATAGACGTTCTAAATTTATTATAACAAGTGGTTATTCAAAATAATAAATTTAATGGTTTTAAATAAACTATTAACTAAATAATATAGATAAAACCTCTACTCTAGATAAAGACTTTTAAAACGGCTTAAAATGATTAAACTAGTTGTTTTATAAACAATTTATAGACTAAATAATCTATTAAAATTAATTAATAAAAAAAGCATCTAAAATTAGATGCTTTTTTTTATATATAAACCTGAATAGGTAGCTGTTATTTGTTTATAAAAATATTTGTGTAGTACCACTTGCCCTCATCGTTTTGTTCAGCAGATACTTCAAAATTTGTAAAGTCGCCTTCTATATTAGCTTTATGTCCTTCACTGTTTAACCAGGCATCTACAACAGATCGTGCATTAGTAAAACCATAAGCTACATTTTCTGTTACTGTTTTTGCACCTGCATTATTAATTAAATAAGCTTTTCTAGAATAAAAATTATCATGAGACACATTGTTTGTCTCTACCATATAATCTGAATGAGAAAATGCCTGACCTTTTATAGCATCCATAGGAGCTAAACTATTAAAGCCATTTGCTATTCTATACTCATTAATAAGTTCTAAAATTTCTATTTCAATTGTTTTAGATTCAGGAATGACTACAAACTCTTTTTCATTAGAAAACTCTTCTGAAGAATCACTTGAACAAGATGTAGATGTAACTAAAATTAATGCAATAAAAAGTAGGTTAAGTACAGTTTTCATAAGGTTACAATTTTGGGGGCATGTAAATATAACCAGAGAGAAACTTACAAAATGTTAAAGAAATGTTAAAATCGATGAAAAACGTGCATTTCATCGAAAAACTATGTTTTTAATCGTTAAAATTGATTTTTTCGAGTTTTGAAAACACTTATTGTCGTTGTAAAATGCTTTTAAACGATTGAGCTATGGTGCTAATCTATTTTTGTTCCAATCTTGATTTTTAGCTTGTTTATATAAAATTCTATCATGTAAACGGTTTGCTCTTCCTTGCCAAAATTCAATTTCTATAGGTTCTATAATAAATCCTCCCCAATAATCTGGTCTGTCAATGGGTTTATTGTTATATTTATTTTTTAAAACTTCAAGAGTACTATCCAAAATGGCTCTACTTTGTACTGGCTCACTTTGATTAGAAGCTACAGCTCCTAGCCTACTTCCTCTAGGTCTGGAATTAAAATAATTATCGCTAATAGTTTTATCTACTTTCTTTGCATTTCCTTTTATAATAATTTGTCTTTCAGCTTCAGCCCAAAAAAATGAAATACAAACTTTTGAGTCGTTTAATATCGCTTTTCCTTTATCACTATTGTAATTGGTAAAAAAAACAAATCCTTTTTCATTATAACTTTTTAAAAGAACAACTCTGTTTTTTGGAAAACCATCTAAACCTAAAGTAGAAAGTGTCATTGCATTTGCTTCAATGTCTGGGAAATTAGTATCAATATCTTTAAACCATTTTTCGAATAGATTTAATGGATTATCTGGCGTATCTTCAAGTAATAATTCACCTTTTTCGTAAGATTTTCTATAGTTTGATAAGTCTTTATTCATGGATCATGTACCTAAGTTAAAATTTAATATATTTTACAGTTTATAATCATTTTAATATATTTAATAAAGTTAAATATATTAAAATGATTATAGGTCAAGTTTTATTAAGTAGTATTTTAATTATAACTGGTTATTTTGTTAGTAAGTATCCTAATTTAATTGCAGGATATAATACTATGTCTAAAAAAGAGAAACAAAAAGTAAATATAAAAAATTTACAAAATTTTCTACAATGGTTATTAATTGGTTTAGGTGTATTTTCTCTAATATTCTATTTTATATTAGACATTATTAATATCCCAAGTGAGCGTATTATATCAATAAACTCTTTAATAATTGTTATTACAGTAATTATTGCTTTGGTATATGTTAATACACATAAAAAGTTTAAAAACTAAAGGTTAAACACCTTTCCATCGTCTGCTAATTCTACGTTATCAAAATACTCTTTTGCTTCTGTTTTAAACATATTCAAGTTATCATATCTAGTAGAGTAATGTCCTAATATCAATTTACCTGCATTAGCTAACTGTGCTATTTTTGCAGCTTCTTTAGCTGTACTATGTTTTGTTTTTGGTGCTAAATGAGCATGTTGTTCTAGAAAGGTAGACTCATGATAAATAACATCTATATTTTTTATTAATGGCACAATAGCTTCGTTATATGCTGTATCACTACAAAAGGCATAACTTTTAGGCTTTTCTGGCGGAAATGTTACTGTTTCATTTTTTACAAGATCTCCTTTTTTGTTTTCAACATTAAAACCTTGTTTTAACTTTCTATAATATGCTACCTCAATATCTTCATTTAGTACAGCATTCATGTCTAATTTGCGTTCACCAGGCTTTTCTTTAAACAGAAACCCGTTGGTATACACTCTATGATCTAACGGTATAGTACTAACTTGGACTTTATCGTCTTCAAAGAGAACTTGAGATTCTAAACTAGTTAATTCATGAAATATAAGCTTATAATTGGTCCATGACTTACTTAATTTCATTTGAAGCGTTATAACCTCTTTTATCCCTTTAGGGCCATAGATATGAAGATCTGCTTCTCTAGTCAACAATCTAAATGTTGAAATTAAACCTACTAAACCAAAAAAATGGTCACCGTGTAAATGGGAAATAAATATGTGTTTAATACGATTAAACTTAATTTTATGTTTTCTAAGTTGTACTTGTGTACCTTCTCCACAATCTATTAAAAAAATATGGTTTTTAATCTCTAAAACTTGAGCTGTAGGATTTGTAAATGTACGTGGTGTTGCACTATAGCAACCAAGAATATTTAATTTCATTAGAAGCCTAAATCTCGTTCCATTTCTTCCATTTCAATAATATCGTAAGCTTCTTGTAATGTAGGTACCACTACAATTTCATATGGAGTTTCGTTTGCATTTATAGCATTTGTTACAATTACAAAAGATTGTTTTGCTGCACGATGTTTATTAGAAAGTCTTAAAAATTCAATAATATCTTCTAAGGCAATTTTCCCTAAAGCAGATAATTTTACTATTATATTATGTTTTTGAAACTTTGGGTATAATGCTTCTATTTTTTTCACTAATTCAACAACTGTTGCTTTTTCTTGTGTTATAATAGAAATATTTTCCTGTTGATCTATAATCATAATCTATTGTTTTATTTTTGAAGCTAATAAATATATTACAGCCATTCTTACAGCAACACCATTTTGTACTTGATCCAGAATTATAGCTTGTTTAGAATCTGCAACATCACTAGTTATTTCAACTCCTCTATTTATTGGTCCTGGATGCATGATTGTTATTTCTTTATTGAGCGAATCTAGTAACTCTTTATTAACTCCAAATTGTTGTGTATATTCTCGTGTAGATGGAAAATAACTAATTTCCATACGTTCGTTTTGTACACGTAGCATATTTGCAACGTCACACCATTCTAACGCTTTGCGCAAGTTTGTTTCTACTTTTACACCCAAATCTGCAATATATTTTGGTAAAAGTGTTTTAGGACCGCAAACCATAACATTTGCACCTTGTAATTTTAAAGCGTATATATTTGATAAAGCCACGCGACTATGCAAAATATCTCCTACAATTACTACATTTTTTCCTGCTACATCTCCTAATTTTTCTCTTATAGAATACGAGTCTAAAAGGGCTTGTGTTGGATGTTCGTGTGCGCCATCGCCGGCATTAATTATATTAGCTTTTACATGTTTAGATAAAAACACACCAGCACCTGGATTAGGATGCCGCATTACTACCATATCTACTTTCATAGATAATATATTATTTACAGTATCTATTAAAGTTTCTCCTTTTTTAACAGAGGATTGTCCTGCTGAAAAATTAATAACATCGGCAGATAATCGTTTTTCTGCTAACTCGAAAGAAAGTTTTGTTCTGGTTGAGTTTTCAAAAAATAAATTTGCGATAGTAATATCGCGGAGAGATGGTACTTTTTTTATTGGCCTATTAATCACTTCTTTAAAATGATCGGCTGTTTCAAAAATAAGTTGAATATCTTTTTCTTGAAGGTACTTAATTCCTAATAAGTGATCAACACTTAACTCGCTCATGTTTTTATACTTCAGTTGGCAGTCTTCAAGTGCCAGTTTTTATTTTATAAGTTATCTTTTTTGTTATAAAGAGTTTACCTGTTTTTACCTAAACAAGTATTTATTTCTTATTTATAACTTTAACTATTAATTAAATAAACTGCATCTTCTCCTTCGTTTTCTTCCCAGTTTACTTTTACTTTTTCTTTATTTATGGCATCTACTTGTCTACCTCGATAGTTAGGTTGTATTGGTAAATGCCTACTAAAACGTCTATCTATAAGTGTTAATAGTTCTATTTCTGTTGGTCTTCCAAAAGATTGAATTGCTGTTAAAGCTGCACGTATGCTTCTTCCTGTATAGAGTACATCGTCTATAAATACTACTTTTTTATTTTCTACTACAAAATTAATATTAGTAGTATTTGCTTCGTGAATTTTATCTCCACGCCTAAAATCATCTCTATAAAATGTAATGTCTAAATGCCCTAATTTTAGGTCTTTTATATTGTATTCGGTTTTAAGCATATTGGCTAATCTATTAGCCAAAAATTTACCTCTAGGTTGTATGCCTATTAATACTGTATTAGAAAAATCTTTATGATTTTCAATTAATTGGCAAGCCAATCTATGAAGAATGATATTTATGGTTTTAGCATTAAGTAATACTTTGTGACTCATATTGATTTTCAAACGGATTTGATGAACAAAGTTAAGCTAAAAAATTAGTGTTTGCAATGGCTATTAAAATTTATATTTTTAAAGTTCTTGTATAGATTTACCATATAAAAAAGCCTCACATTTCTGTGAGGCTTTTAGATATTTATTGGATAAGATTCCTTTTTACAAAGGAATGAATATTACTTCTTCCCGTCCATTTTATCTTTAAGAGCTTGTAAAGCGTCGTTAGCGTCACCTAAAGTTGGTTTAGCTTCAGCAGCTTGAGATGCTTGCTTAGCTTGTGCAGCTTTTACGTTTGCCATTTCTTCTTCTCTAAAGATTGCAGTATGCGATGCTACTACTCTCTTAAACTCTTTGTTAAATTCAATGATTTTGAATTCTGCAGAATCACCTTTCTTTAATTTCTTACCGTCTTCTTTTTCAAGGTGACGAGAAGGAACAAATGCTACGATGTCTTCATTAAATTCAATAGTTGCTCCTTTGTCTACAACTTCAGCAATTTCTGCTGTATGTGTAGTTCCTAAAGCAAATTCAGTTTCATACTTATCCCAAGGATTTTCAGTTGTCTGTTTGTGACCTAAAGATAATTTACGTCCTTCAACATCTAACTCAAGTACTACTACATCTAACTTATCTCCTACGTTACAGAACTCTGATGGGTGTTTAATTTTCTTAGTCCAAGATAAATCTGAGATGTAAATTAATCCATCAATACCTTCTTCTAATTCTACAAAAACTCCAAAGTTTGTAAAGTTACGTACAATACCAGTGTGCTTAGAACCTACTGGGTATTTAGTTGTAATATCTGTCCATGGATCTTGCGATAATTGCTTGATACCAAGAGACATTTTTCTATCTTCTCTATCTAAAGTTAAAATTTGTGCTTCTATTTCGTCTCCAACGTTAACAAAATCGTTAGCAGAACGTAAGTGAGTAGACCAAGACATTTCAGAAACGTGAACTAAACCTTCAACACCTTCTGCAACTTCGATAAATGCACCGTAATCTGCGATTACAACTACTTTACCTTTTACTTTATCTCCAACAGAAACTTCTTCTCCTAAAGCATCCCAAGGATGTTTAGATAATTGTTTAAGACCTAATTGGATTCTTGATTTGTTTTCATCAAAATCAAGGATTACAACATTTAATTTCTGGTCTAACTCAACAATCTCGTTTGGATGGTTAATTCTTGACCAAGATAAATCTGTGATATGAACTAAACCATCAACACCACCAAGATCGATAAATACACCGTATGAAGTAATGTTTTTAACTACACCTTCTAATACTTGACCTTTTTCTAATTGACCAATGATTTCTTTCTTTTGCTCTTCGATATCTGCCTCAATAAGAGCTTTATGAGAAACTACTACGTTTTTGAATTCGTGGTTGATTTTCACAACTTTAAATTCCATAGTTTTGTTTACGTATTGATCGTAATCTCTAATTGGTTTAACATCAATTTGAGAACCTGGTAAGAATGCTTCAATTCCAAAAACATCTACAATCATACCACCTTTTGTTCTACACTTAACGAAACCATTAACGATTTCACCTGTATCATGTGCATTATTTACACGATCCCAAGCTTTAATAACACGTGCTTTTCTGTGAGATAATACTAATTGTCCTGTTGCATCTTCACGCACATCAATTAATACTTCTACTTTGTCTCCAACTTTTAAATCTGGATTGTAACGAAATTCGTTTAAAGAAATTACACCTTCAGATTTTGCGTTGATGTCGATAATAGCATCACGATCTGTCATGTGTACTACTTCTCCTTCTACTACTTCGTCATCTAATGTATCTACGAAATTTTCAGATACTAACTTTTCAAATTCTTTTAATTGAGAATCTTCAACCTCATCGATACCTTCTTGGTAGTTGTGCCAGTTAAAGTCTGCTAAGAATTTTTCAGGGTTTGCTTGTGCTTCAGATACTACTGGAGCTTCTTTTTTTGCTGTTGCAGCGTCTTGAGCTTCAACTTCTGCTTGTTTTGCTTTTTCAGCCATTGCAGATAATAATTTGTATTCTGTTATGTTTAATAAGAAATAATGCGCTAACACACAGAAGTGTTTAAAATAAAATTGTTTAATCCCTTTTATTTCTTACTTGCGCTAAAAAGGAGTGCAAAAATACTACTTTTTAGTTATATTACCTAATACAATTTAAAAAGTTTAATATTACTGATTATCAAGAAAATATACTTCAAAATTGGTTATGTCTTTTTTATAAATTCTATCGATAATTATGTAAATAATCGATTAAATAGATCACTTTATCTAATTTTAGTTTAATTTTTTACAAATTGGAAATTGAATATCCTTTTTAAATTGATTAATTACTATCTTTAATACAGTAAGAATAACATTAAAAACAAAACAATTATGGTAAAAGCAAAATATCAAGGTGTACTTGATTTAGGCGAAAAATTAAACATTCAAAACGGTGACGTTTCTGAAACTAATGGTGTATTAACAGTTAAAGGTACTGCTGCTACACAATATGAAAAGAATTTACTTTGGGATGAAATTAAAGCAGCTGGTGGTGAAAACCCAAGCGATATTGTTGCAGATATAAAAGTTGAAGATACTAGCGTTTTTGCTAGACATACAGTAAAAAGTGGTGAAACTTTAGGTGGTATTGCTAAGCAGTATTATGGTAATGCTAGTAAATACAATACTATTTTTGAAGCTAACACTAATATTTTAAAAAACCCAGATGTTATACACCCAGATCAAGAATTAGTAATCCCGAATTTGTAGGGATTAATAGCGAATTTCTTTTTTAAAAGCGAGTTAACTTTGGTTGACTCGCTTTTTGTTTTGTTATTTTAAATTTTTAAAAGTCATGTTTACAAGTTGTAATACTTTTTCAAACTGCTCTTTTAAAGATAAATCGCTATTATCTATTTCTATAGCGTCGTCTGCTTTACGTAATGGTGAATCTTCGCGATGCGAATCTATATAATCACGTTCTTGTACATTTCTTAATACGTCTTCATATTTAACATCATCACCTCTTTCTATTAACTCATTGTAACGACGTGTTGCTCTTTTTTCGGCAGAAGCTATCATAAATAATTTTAGTTCTGCATAAGGGAATACCACTGTACCAATATCTCTACCATCCATAACAACACCTTTGTCTTTTCCCATTTGTTGCTGTTGTTTTACTAACTGGTAACGAACTTCTGGTATTGCTGCAACTTTACTTACAAAACTAGATACTTCTAAAGTTCTTATTTCTCTTTCTATGTTTTCACCGTTTAAGTATACCTCGGCAAAACCTAAGTCTTTATTAAATTTAAAAGTAATATTTATAGCTCCTAATTTTTCTACTAAGCCATTAACATTAAAATCTTCTTTTGAAATATAACCGTTGCGCATAGTAAATAAAGTTACTGCGCGATACATGGCGCCTGTATCTACATAAATGTATCCTAAGTGTTTTGCTAATTGTTTAGCGACTGTACTTTTTCCTGTTGACGAAAAACCGTCTATAGCTATTGTTATTTTTTGCATGTGATATATTGTGCTGCAAAAGTAATTATAATATTCAAGCATAAAAAAACTCAAATCTTAATTATAAAATTTGAGTTTTTTTGTTTCACTTTTAATATTTAAATTTAAAAATTATTATTTGCAACTGTTAGAGATTTCAACTTTAGCTATATAGTAATTTTTACTAAACGTTTTTATACATTCGTCTGTTTTACTATTATACCACAATTTATAAGTAACATTCCTGTCTTGGAATGTTTTAGTATTACCAAAACCACTTTGTTCTATACTTGTATATACTGCTTTAGACTTTAAGCCTTTATATTTACTATTGTAAACATTAGTATTATTACAATTATTAGAGTTTTCTGTTTTAACAATGTAAAAATTTCTACTAAATGTTTTTAAACATTCACCCGTTTTGCTATTATACCATAACTTATAAGTTACATTTCCTTCTTGAAATGTTTTGCTATTAGCGTAGCCATTTTGCTCTAAAGTTACATATGCTGCTTTAGATTTCATACCAGAGATATCACTTATAGAAAAAGAATTATTTACACTTGTAACTGTTGTTGTATTTGTTTGAGTGGTTGAAATAGTTGGTGTTGATGTAGTTGAAACTGTATTGTTATTTAAATTATCTATTGAGCCAAGTCCTGTATTGGTATTACCTCCACAATTATTAGAGTTTTCAACTTTTACTATATAAAAGTTTCTACTATAGGTTTTTACACATTGTCCTGTTTTACTATTATACCAAAGCTTATAAGTTACATTTCCTTCTTGAAATGTTTTTGTGTTTCCAAATCCATTTTGCTCTAAAGTAGTATAACCCGCTTTAGATTTCATTTTACTTAATTCACTAATATTGTAAGGATTATTCGCTGAAGTGTTTTTACCTTTGCAACTAGTAGAATTCTCTACTCTAGCAATGTAAAAGTTTTTACTATAAGTTTTTATACATTGCCCGCTAACACTATTGTACCAAAGTTTATAGGTTACATCATCTTCTTGAAAAGTTTTACTATTGCCAAAATTATTTTGTTCTAAAGTAACATATGCTGCTTTAGATTTCATTCCATTTAATTGGCTTACGTCAAGTAGGTTTGTGTTAGACTGAGATTGAGAAGAATACGTCACTGCTAAAACAATGACTAAAAAAATATTTTTGAGTTGTAGACACTTCATTTTTTTTATATTTTGGTTTGTATTAACAATATAAAAAAATTTAACTTAAAATTTTAAGCTAAATGTAACTTATCTCAAATCTATTTGTAGCCCAAAAAAGTTTGAATTTGCTGCACTTGTATATTTTGCATGTGTATAACTAAAACGGAGTTTGTTTAGTTTTACTGAAAAACCTGCCGAAATACCAGAAAAATTACGCTGTTCTTCTATTCGAAGTTCTTCTCCACGTCTAAAACTGTAACCCAATCTAATATTAAAACCTTTATCTGGAAACAGCTCTGCTCCTACTATAGTATGACGAATAACTTGAGCTAAAAACCCTACTTTCTCTGGTGTTATATTACCTTCTAAATCTGTAGTTGCTCTTGCTGGATTTTCTAAGCCTATTGGCCATTGTTGTAAATTCTCGAAAGTTAAATGCCAACGTAATGGTACATTTTCTAAAGTTTGAGACAAACCTAAATCTATCTCTAATGGTAAACGCTCTCTATTACCTGCGTAGGTTGTAATTTGTGTTCCTAAATTTCTAACTACTAATGTGCCTTGAAATTCTAAACGCTCGTCTATATACAACAAACCTAAATCTGCAGCAATACCAAAAGAATTGTATTGCTCTAATGTAGATGTAATAAGTTTTACATTTGCTCCTGCATAAAAATCGCTATATCCTATTTGTTTAGCATAACCAACAGACAATGCAGCTTCAGATCCTGTAAAAGTACCTGTTGAAATTCCGTTTTCATCATAACCATCAAAATCACCATAATTTACATAAGTCATTCCGGCATGTATGGTTTGTGTTCTTCTATCCCAAGTATAAGCGTATGCTGCAGTACCATAACTAATACCTCCTAAATAACTGGTATAATTTAAAGCAAATTGATTATCCATTTCTATATTAATAGTTGATGGATTATAAAGTGCTTGAGTAACATCCCAATCTACATTGGTAAGTACTTTTCCTCCTAGGGCAGCTTGCCTTGGAGAATTAACCAAGTTAAGAAACTGATAAGTAGATTGTCCTCCTAATTGCGCAAAGCAAAAGGTGCTGAATAATAGTGTGCAGGTTAGGACAGTTTTTTTAAGCATGAAGTTGCAAAGTAACTAAATCTATCTTAAAACGTATATATGTATTTTTTATTTTTATGAAAGAAAAATATTATAGAATTATTTAAGCATTAGTACTTGACCAATACTTATAATATTATTTTGCAAACCGTTTAATTCTTTTAAATAAGAAACTGATATATTATTACTTTTAGCTATACTATAAAGCGTATCTCCCTTAACAACAGTATGTGTGTTTTTATTTACAATTATTCTTGAAGTAGAATAACCTATAGCTAGTTTTTGATCAACTTTTAAATAATTAGAACTTAAATTATTTACACTTTTAATTTGTGCTATACTTATATCGTATTTTTTTGATATAGAATATAGTGTTTCTCCTTTTTGTACAACATGCAAACCTGGCGTTTTATCTATAGTTTTATTTAGAGATCCATCTATAAATTTATAATCGCCAGTAGTAATATTTAATTTTGCTGGTTTATTATCTATTAAAACGTCTACAACGTTGTCTTGAGAAAATGCAGCGAGTGATAAAGACAGAAAAGCTACAGTAAGTACTTTTTTCATTTATTTATTATGAGATGTTTTATTGTTTAGCTATTGGCTTAACCTTGAGTTTTTGCCCAACGCTAATATTATTATTTTTTAAAGCATTTAATCTTTTAATCTCAACTACAGTCATACCGTGTTGTTTTGCAATACTCCATAAAGAGTTCCCTTTTTCAACAGTATAGAAGCTAACTTTAGACTCGGTTTTCTCACGTGTTATTTTAGACTTGCTTTCAGCTTGTTCCTTTTTTGTATTACGAACTTCTTCTATAATTCTTGCTGCTTTTTCTGCAGTAGTTTCTTTATGTATTGTAACTTCTTCTTCAGTATTATTTTCAAAAACCATTAATTTTTTGCCATTATCTTCTTTAATATTGGCTTTAGGTTCTTCAACAATAGTTTCGTTAATTAAGGTTTCTGTTTCTTCTACTAACGGTTCTTCAACATCACTTTTAGTAGCTTCAGTCTCTTCAAGTTCGGCTTCTAGTGCTGCCATTTCACTTTTTAAACGTGCTAAACGCTCTTTTTTAGTTTCGGTAGTTTCATTTACTACTTTATTAGTTACCTCCGAATTGGCCTCGACATCTAAAATTGGATTTTTTACGCTTTTTTTAACTTTATAAACCTTTTGATTTGGTTTTTCTTGGCTAGTTTTAGTTTTAACGAGTTTTTTTTCAATCTCTTCCATTGGTGGTGGTGGCGCTAATGCACCTGGAGATTCACCTGGAGGTAGTTTTGCTATTATACGCTCTTCACCAGAAGTACCAATTACTGGACTACTTGATTTTAAAAGTATTTTAGATTCTATTTTTAATTTTGCACCTGGTTTTAAGTTTAAAGCGCTTGCTTTGTTACTTTGTTTTAATTGAGCTACAGTTGTATTATTCTTTTTTGCTATAGCAAATAGTGTTTCTCCTTTTTTTACTTCGTGATATATTGTTTCTGTATAAACCACGCCACTAGGCGTGGTTTTTAAATGCTCTGCATTGGTCTCTTTATGCGCTCGATAAGTATATTCTCCTGTTTTAGTAGAAATAAAAGCTTCCTTACCTTCTACTTCTATTGGAATAAACTCTTCTGCAATTTCGGTTGTGTCTTGAGCATAAATGCTTAAGCTTAGTAAACCAAATAATCCCAATACAATTTTTTTCATTTTATAATTTTTTAGCGTTCTTAACTTTTTGATTTGTTAGGGCTAATTTTAAAACATCTTTCATATCTGTTACAAAGTGAAACTTTAAACCTTTTACATATTCTGGTTTAATTTCTTCGATGTCTCTTTTATTCTCTTCGCAAAGTAAAATTTCTTTAATTTTTGCACGTTTTGCTGCTAGTATTTTTTCCTTAATTCCGCCAACAGGTAAAACTTTTCCACGAAGTGTTATTTCTCCAGTCATTGCAATACTCTTTTTTACCTTTTTTTGTGTAAATAAAGAAACTAAAGAAGTTAGCATTGTTACACCTGCACTTGGGCCATCTTTTGGTGTAGCACCTTCTGGAACGTGAATATGCACATTATACTTATCGAAAACTTCTGGATTAATACCAAACTCATCTGCATTCGCTTTTATATATTCCATAGCGATGGTTGCAGATTCTTTCATTACTTTTCCAATATTTCCAGTAATAGATAAAGATCCTTTTCCTTTAGACAGTATAGACTCTATAAATAAAATATCACCACCAACTCTTGTCCATGCCAAACCTGTTACAACTCCTGCAACGTCATTATTTTCATATTTATCGCGCTCTAATTTTGGTCCGCCTAAAACGTCTACAACAGTATCATTAGTTACTTTAACATCATACTCTTCTTCCATTGCAATATTCATTGCTGCGTAACGTACCATTTTGGCTATTTTTTTATCTAGTGTTCTAACACCAGATTCTCTTGTATAACCTTCAACAATTTTTTCAAGTTGTGGTTTTCCTAGCTTTAAGTGCTTATCTTCTAAACCGTGCTCTTTTAATTGTTTTGGCAATAAATGGCGTTTACCAATTTCTACTTTCTCTTCTATTGTATAGCCAGTTACATTGATAATTTCCATTCTATCACGCAATGCTGGTTGAAGATTAGCCAAACTATTTGATGTTGCTATAAACATAACCTTAGATAGGTCGTAACCCATTTCTAAAAAGTTATCGTGAAACTCACTATTTTGCTCTGGATCTAATACTTCTAACAAAGCAGAAGATGGATCACCTTGATGAGAGTTAGAAAGTTTATCTATTTCATCTAATACAAATACAGGATTGGATGTTCCTGCCTTTTTTAGAGACTGAATAATACGTCCTGGCATTGCACCAATATAAGTTTTACGATGACCTCTAATTTCGGCTTCATCTCTTAAACCACCAAGAGACATACGCACATATTCTCTCCCTAATGCTTCGGCAATAGATTTACCTAAAGATGTTTTACCAACTCCTGGAGGTCCATAAAGACATAAAATTGGAGATTTCATATCATTACGTAACTTTAATACGGCTAGATATTCTATAATACGCTTTTTAACATCATCTAAACCATAATGGTCTCTATCTAATATTTTTTTAGCACGTTTAAGGTCAAATTTATCTTTACTAAACTCATTCCATGGTAAATCTAGAAATAAATCTAAATAATTACGTTGTATAGAGTACTCTGCAACTTGAGGATTCATACGTTGCATTTTAGATAATTCTTTTTCAAAATGCTCAGCAACCTTATCATCCCATTTTTTTGCTTTAGCACGCTTTTTCATGTCTTCCATTTCCTCGGCATTACCACCACCAAGTTCTTCTTGTATGGTTTTCATTTGCTGATTTAAGAAGTACTCACGTTGCTGCTGGTTCATATCACTTTGAACCTTAGATTGTATATCGTTTTTAAGCTCTAATTTTTGAAGCTCAATATTCATAAACTTTAAAGTCTCTAAAGCACGATCTTTAAGGTCGTTTTTTTCTAATAAAGCTTGTTTGTCTTTTACAGGCAAATTCATGTTAGACGAAACAAAGTTTATTAAAAACGAATCGCTTTCAATATTCTGTATTGCAAAAGATGCCTCACTTGGAATATTTGGTGAATCTTTAATAATTTGTAAGGCTAACTCTTTAATAGAGTCTATTATAGCCTGAAACTCTTTATTCTTTTTCGCTGGTTTCGCTTCTGGCACCTCGCGTACTGTAGCATTAATATAAGGTTCTTCGGTAATTACTTCTGCAACCGAAAATCTTTTTTTACCTTGTATAATAACTGTAGTATTACCATCAGGCATCTTTAAAACCTTTAATATTCTTGCTACTGTACCAATTTCATGTATATCTCCTGCCTTTGGGTCTTCTACAGCTTCGTCTTTTTGCGAAACAACACCTATAACTTTTCCACCGTTATTTGCATCATTAATTAGTTTTATAGATTTATCTCTACCGGCTGTAATTGGTATTACTACACCAGGAAATAAAACCGTATTTCTAAGCGATAGAATTGGTAAGGTTTCTGGTAAAGACTCATTGTTTATTTTCTCTTCATCTTCTGGCGTCATTAATGGAATTAACTCAGAATTTGCATCAAAATCCTGCAATGACAAACTGTCTAGACTAATAAAATTTGATTTCTTCATATGTATATAAGTGTCATTATGTCGCTCGTTTAAAACAAAACATAATGCAATATTTATAAAATTAAACTACTTTTTTAACAAAAACCACTGATTTTCAAAACATTATTAACAATCAATATGTTTTATATGTTAATAAAAATCAATTAATATGCCATAATTCACCTTCTTATTTAAAGCTTCTAAAAGTCAATTTTAAATAAATTTTTAAAATAGTTTTATAAAACTGTAACAATTTAATTTTACCACTATCTTTAATACAACAAACCATAATAACAAATTGAGTTTAACCAACCATAATACCGAAACATTAATAACACTTTGTTTATCTAAAAACCAAGCGGCGCAATTAGAGATTTACAATAGATATTATAAAGCAATGTTTAATACAGCTTTTCGTATTGTAAAAGATCGTTATGAGGCAGAAGATATTATGCAAGATGCTTTTTTAAAAGCCTTTACGAAGTTAGACACATTAAAAGAGCTTAAAACCTTTGGATCTTGGTTAAAACGTATAGTAGTAAATATGAGTATTTACCACTATAATAAAAGCACAAAGTTTGACGAAGTACCATTAGACGATGTACTATATAAAGTTGAAGATTGTGATGGCATAGCATCAAACCACGAGTTTAATAGTATAAAAGCAAAACAAGTAATAGAAAGTATGTCGCTTTTAAAAGACAATTATAGAGTATCTCTCACATTACATTTAATAGAAGGTTATGATTATGAAGAAATATGTGAAATAATGAAAATCTCTAATGCTAATTGTCGCACAATGATCTCTAGAGCAAAAGAAAGTTTAAGACACAAAATGCTTGCAGTAGTAAGCTAAAACATTAAAATAATAACGCTTTCGCGGAAAAACTAAATATGAAAAAAGATAATATAGATAATGTATTTAAAAAGCTTCAAGACGATTTTGATTTTGAAACACCAAGTCTTAATCATAAGGCAAATTTTCTAAACAAATTAGAAGCACAAAACAATACAAAAAGTATAACAAGTAAAACTAGCATTTGGAAACCTCTATTAGGTGTTGCAGCCTCAATACTATTAATTGTAACTCTGGTATTTAATTTTAATACTAATACCGAAACTAAAGATTTAGCAAGTGTATCTCCAGAAATGGCACAAACACAAAGCTTTTTCACATCGGTTATAAACCAAGAATTAGAAAAAATAAAAACTAAACGCACACCAGAAACCGAATTATTAATAAAAGATGCCTTAATACAATTAGAACTTTTAGAAAAAGAATACAAACAACTAAAAATTGACTTAACAGATAGTGGTAATGATAAACGCGTAATTCATGCCATGATTAACAACTTTATGAATAGAGTTGATTTGCTAAAATCGGTTTTAGAGAATATAGAAGAAACAAAAAACTTAAAACAAACTAATAATGAAACTACAATTACACTATAAAATTTTCTTACTCTTTATGCTTCTGCCATTAGTAATGGTAGCCAATAATGGTAAAGGAAAACATAAAAAAGAAAAAACAATAAACAAAACGTTTAATGTAAGTAAAAATGCAACTTTAAAAATAGATAACAGCTATGGTAATTTAGATATTGTTACTTGGAATGAAAACAAAATTGTTTTCGAAATTAAAATAATAACCAGCGGTAATGACGAAGAAAAAGTTACTAAAAAACTAAACGAAATCACAGTAGATTTTTCTGGAGAAGGCGATTATATTTCAGCAAAAACACGCTTTAATAAAGAAAAAAACAAATCTTGGTGGAGCAGCTGGACTAGTAACAATAGTAATGTAAATATGGAAATTAATTACATAGTAAAGATGCCTATAACTGGAAATGTAGATTTAAGTAATGATTATGGTAGCATTAACCTTGCTACTCTAGAAGGCAAAGCTATATTAGATTGTGATTATGGAAAAATTACAACAAAAGAATTGTTAGCAGATAACAACGAAATCTCTTTTGACTATTCTAACAACTGCTATTTTGAATACATAAAAAGTGGAAAAATAAACGCAGACTATAGTGGCTTTACAGTTTCTAAAACCGAAAACCTAGACATTAATGCAGATTACACAAAATCTAAAATAGAAATTGCAGAAAACATATCTTACAACTGTGATTATGGTGGTGTAACAATAGAAAAAGCAAACAATGTAAAAGGAATTGGAGATTATTTAACATTGAGATTAGGAGATATTTATAAAAGTATTTCTATAGATGCAGATTATGGCTCAATAAGAATAGATAAACTTCACAAAAGTTTTCAAAAACTTAATATAGACAGCGACTACGTAGGTATTAAAATTGGTTACGATCCTGCATTAGCATTTAATTTTGATATAGACCTAGATTATGCCTCTTTAAAAGATGAAGACGCTTTTGAATTTATTAAAAAAAGAGAAGAATCTTCTGGGAAATATTATATGGGATATTATAAAAATGAAAACGCAAACAGCACAATAAAAATTAATAGTGATTATGGCAGCGTTTCTTTTTACAAAAATTAAAATAATTTCAATCAATCAATCAATCAATCAATCAAAAAACGAGCACTTAAAATATAATAGTGATCTACAAAAACCAACAATCATGAAAACATTAAAATTAACATTAGTATTAGCCATTACAGTATTTAGTTTTTCTTGTGTAAATGCACAATGGAATGGAAAAAAAATTAAAGGAAACGGAAAAGTAACAACTATTAAAAGATCTACATCAAACTATGATGCGGTAAAATGTGCCGGATGGATGGATTTTATATTAGTTAAAGGAACCGAAGGCAATATAACTATAGAAGGCGAAGAAAACCTATTAGATTATATTATAACAGAAGTAAATGGGAACACACTTAAAATTAAAACTGAAAACAACATTAATTTAAGTCCAAGTCGTAATAAAACAATTAAAATTACTATACCTTTTAATGATATAGACGAAGTAACATTATCTGGATCTGGAGATGTTAAAAATATGGATAAAATAATTACTAATAATTTTGAAAGTAAAGTTTCGGGTTCTGGTGATATTATTTTAGAAATAGATGCTAAAAATATTGAAGCTGGTGTAACTGGTTCTGGAGACCTAACGCTAATAGGCACAACAAATAATTTAAAAGCTAGCGTTACAGGTTCTGGAGATTTCCATGGTTTTGATTTAGAAGCTAATGATGTTGAAGCAAAAGTAACAGGCTCTGGAGATATAGAGATTATTTGTAACGGTGATTTAAAAGGGCGAGTAACAGGTTCTGGAGATATTGAATATAAAGGCAACCCAAGAAAAGAAGACACTAAAGTAACTGGTTCTGGAAGTATTGGTAATTAGCAGTTAGCAAAACTAAAAAAGCCGCTTTTCTAAATTTAGAAAAGCGGCTTTTTTTATTACTGTATTTTTTTTAATAAGAAATATTTATTGTGCCTTGACTTAAACTTAAATCACCACCACTAGAGTTTGATACAACACCTCCAAAAGAACCTACAAGAGTACCTGTTCCATTCTCTGTGATTGTAGAGGTAAAATCATCAAAACCTTGTGTAGAAGGAAAATAATCTGGATCTGTGGTAGATAAAGTTAAAACAAACGTATCGTTTATAATTTCCATTCCAGTTGCACCTTCTTCAACTTCAAAATAAATTGAATAATTATTAGCTGCTGAAGTTTCTCCCGTAACTTGTAATATATTACCAACGGTAACAACCTCAACTAAATCAAACTCTATTGGTAAAGTTCCTGCAGTTAAACTAATTTCAACTACTGGTACAGGTTGTGTATCGTCTTCTTCACAGTTTCCTAAACCATCAATAATAGATTGTATTTCACCTGTTGAATCACCACAAGAATCAATTAACTCTTCTAATGCAGATTTATATGAAATACATAAATTAACACTGTCTTGGTTATTATTATAAGCTATTTCAGCTTGCTCTGCAAAGGCTGTAGCATCATCACAACTTGTATCTATATTATCTATTTTTGTCCAAGTAGATGAACCTGTAACTGTAGATGTACTTGTTGCTCCACCTGCGCTATTAACTTCTGTTGTATCTTGAATAAAAGTTAATGTTTGTCCATCAGCTGAAATTGAATAATTTATAGTTTGTTCTCCTTGCAGCTCCGAGAAATCCATACCTTGAAACTCTATTGTAAAAAATGAACCATCTATAGTTAACTCTGTATTTGTAGCAGTATAAGTTCCTGCACCTGTAACATTTTCTAAAAACAAATCTTGAGAATTAGTTATACCATTAACTGTTGTTGTTGCTGTATAACCATAACTTCCGGTAGTAAAAAAAGCATCGTTTGTAAAAGTTAAGTTATAATCTGGATTAGGCAAACCATCTACTAAAGATGACGATTCAACAGATATACCACCTACTTCTGTTGTTGATACTACAGATACATCAAAATCTACTAAAGCCCAAGTACCAACTAAACTGTTTCCAAAAGGATTGTTACCTTCTTCTTCGAAACCTTCAAGTGGTTCATTGTCACAAGCCGTATAAGTTAATGATATTAATACTAGTAAAAGAAATGTCTTTAAATTTTTCATAATTAAGTAATTTAAGCAAACATAATAAATTTAACTTTAATTTGCTGTTGATTTTTTGGGTACTCTAAATAATAATATTATTCCGAAAAGGAAAAATACGAATAAAAATAATATTGCGTATCGCATTGTACTTATTTGATCTACAACCGCAAAAATAGTCATACCTATTACAATACCTATTTTTTCGGCTACATCAAAAAAGCTAAAGTACGATGTGGTGTCTTCTGTATTATCTGGTAAAAATTTTGAATATGTCGATCTTGCTAAAGATTGTACACCACCCATAACTAAACCTACAAATCCTGCTGCTATGTAAAACTGAACAGGTGTTACCATAAAGTATGCATAAAAACACAATAGCATCCATATAGCATTTACAATAATTAGTGTTTTTATATTGCCAAATTTAGCTGAAGCTTTAGAGGTTAAAACAGCCCCAATAATTGCAACTATTTGAATTACTAATATACTAACTATTAGTCCTTGAGTTTTTTGATCTGTATCTACCCAAGAAATTTCTTTTTCTCCAAAATAAACTGCCATTAACATTATAGTTTGTACAGCCATACTAAAAACAAAAAAGGCATATAAATAACGTTTCAGCCTTAAGTTTTGTTTTAATTGTGCCCAAACCATTTTTAACTCTTTAAAACCATTAAATATAACTGCTTTGGTTACTTTATGACCACTTGAAACACCTTTTGGTAATATATAGAATGTATATTGACTAAATATTAACCACCATAATCCTACTGTTACAAAAGCATACCTCATCATCTCTACTTTCTCTGCACCTGTTTCTTGACTCATTACCATACCTAGGTTTACAACTAGTAAAATTACACTACCTATATAACCTAAAGAGAATCCTTTTGCACTAATACTATCTTGTTGCTCATCGAATGCTATATCTGGCAAGTAAGAATTATAAAATACCAGACTTCCCCAATAACCAATAAGTCCCATAAAATAAAACAAAAGACTTAAATGTATACGCTCTTTAGAAAACCAAAATAAGCCTATACAGCCTAAACTACCTATGTAGCAAAAAAACTTCATAAAATTCTTTTTGTTTCCTACATAATCTGCTATACCAGATAAAATAGGAGACGTAAATGCTACTACTAAAAATGTAAATGCTGTAATTATAGATATTAAAACAGTTGGTTTCATTACAAAACCAAAAGCTGAGATGGTTTCATTTTCTGAAGTAAATAAAGTTCCATAAAACAATGGAAAAATTGAGGATGCAATTGTAAGTGTGTATACTGAGTTTGCCCAATCGTAAAACGCCCATGCGTTAAGAAGTTTTTTACTTCCTTTTTGTAATGTTTCCATAATTAAAAAAGCCACTTATTTTGGTAAGTGGCTTCGAAAATAATAATAATTAATGACTTATTGTTAAAACTTAGTAATAGGTCTAAAAGATTGTACTCCAAATTTTCTAGCTTCTTCTTTTGCAGTTGGTGCTAAAGCTTCTAAATTTGCTATTCTAGTTGTTGTTGCTGGATGCGTACTTAAAAATTCTGGTGGTGCTTGACCGCCACTAGCTTCTCCCATTCTTCTCCATAGGTTTGCTGCTTCATCTGGATTGTAACCTGCTAATGCTGTTAAAATTAACCCTATTCTATCTGCTTCTGTTTCATGACTTCTACTAAATGGTAACATAACTCCTACTTGAGAACCAACACCATAAGCTTGATTAAAAATATTTAAGGTTTGTTGATCTTTAATTAATACATTACCTGCTACACCACCAACTTGTTGTAAAATTCCAGCACTCATACGTTGTTGACCATGGTTTGCTAAAGCATGAGCAACTTCATGTCCCATAATTGCTGCTATTGCAGCTTCATTTTCTGCTACTGGTAGTATTCCTGTATAGAATACAATTTTTCCTCCTGGCATACACCAAGCATTTACTGTGTTGTCGTTTACTAAATTGTATTCCCATTTATAGTCGCTTAAATAACCTTGTTGACCATTAGCGTTTAACCAACGCTCTGCTGCAACTGCAATACGTTGTCCTACTCTAGAAATCATTTCAGATTCTTTTGTTCCTTTTACTACATTATTTTCACTTAAAAATTGATTGTATTGTGCAAAAGATGTTGGGAATAACTGAGAATTACCTACTAATGCTAAAGTACTTTTTCCTGTAAACGGGTTTGTTGCGCATGAGAAAAAAATTATGACAGTTAGTAAAGTTACTATTCTAGATTTGAGTTTCATTTTAATTTATTTTTTATTGTTGTTTGTTACAAGTTAATAAAAGTTAAGCAATATCTAATTTTTTAATGGTTAATAGCTAGCAATTTATTCTATAAAGCGCTACTATTTACCGATAATGTGTATTTCAGAGAAGTTTTTATCTATACTCATAGTATTAACTTTATCTTCCATTAATACATTTAGTGGCACTGTTACATTATCTATTTGTATTTCCCCTATTTCAAATGGTAAACCGTGTATATTGAGTTTAAATGTTGAGTACTCTGTTATAAATTTACCTTGTTTATGTTGCTGGATTATTAACTCTTCAGTTTTACCTGTTAAATTAAAGGTTCTAAAACTGTAACGTCCTTTTGTATAATCGTATCCATCATGTGCATCATCATATAATTGAGAGCTTTCTTTTCCTTCTTTATAATATACATCTAATGTTATTTCTTCAATTTTCTTTTCGCCTGTATATTGTTGTATTGGGTATTTTGGAATTACTGCTCCTTCTTTAATAAAAATTGGCATGCTATCTATTTCAGCATCAACCCATTTTTCTTTGCCTCCTTCTACTACTTCATCTGTCCATAAGTTATACCATTTTCCTCTTGGTATATACATACGTCTTCCTTTAGAGTTTGGTTCTTGAATTGGGCAAACCAATATTTTTTCACCATATATAAACTCGTCTGTTCTATAATGTGTTTGGTTGTCTTCTTGATCGAATAGTACCAATGATTGCAAAATTGGTGTTCCATGTTCTACTAAATTCCAGAATGCAGTATATAGATATGGTAATAATTGATAACGAAGGTTTATGAACTTTCTAACCACATCTGTTACATCATCATCGAAAGCCCAAGGTTCTTGGTCACCATGATCTCCAGAAGAATGCACACGGCAAAACGGATGAAATACACCTAATTGTATCCAACGTGTAAATAACTCGCCTTGTGGCTGCTCTGCAAATCCACCAATATCACTTCCGGCAAAACTAAAGCCAGACATTGCCATACGTTGCGCTTGTACGTTTGCAATCCATAAGTGTTCCCATGTTGCAACATTATCTCCTGTCCAGGTTGATGTATAGCGTTGTGTCCCTGAATATGCTGCTCTAGTAATTACAAATGGTCGTTTAGGGTAGTTAAACTTTTTTAAGCCTTGATATGTGGCTCTAGCCATTTGCATTCCATAAACATTATGAGCTTTTCTATGGCTACATGGGTTACCATCATAATCATGCCTTACATCGTTTGGAAATGTTTTATTTGGTACTTCCATAACCGCTGGTTCATTCATATCATTCCATACGCCTTTAACACCAATTTCCTCTATAAGTTCTTTAAATAATCCAGCCCACCATTCTCTAACTTCTGGTTTAGTGAAGTCTGGAAAATAACAATCACCTGGCCAAACTTTTCCTTTCATGTATGGTCCATCTGCACGACGACAGAAGTAGTCTTTCTCTAAAGCTTCTGCAAAAACATCGTAATCTTTATCTATTTTAATTCCAGGATCTATAATTACTACGGTTTTAAAACCATCGTCTGCCAGTTCTTTAACCATACGTTTAGGGTCTGGAAAGTATTCTTTATTCCATGTAAAACACCTAAAACCATCCATATAATCTATATCTAAATATATAGCATCACATGGTATTTGTAAATCTCTAAATTTTTTAGTGACTTCTTTTACGTTTGCTTCTGGATAGTAACTCCATTTACATTGGTGAAAGCCCAAAGCCCATAATGGTGGTAGTTGGTGAGGCTTTCCTGTTAGGTCTGTATAGTTCTCTACAACATCTTTCATTTTTGGACCATAAATAAAATAGTAATTCATTTCTCCACCTTGTGCCCAAAAACTTGTTACGTTTCTTCGTTCTTGCCCAAAATCGAAAAATGACCTAAAACTATTATCAAAAAAGATACCGTATGCTTTATTATGGTGTAAACCTGTGAAAAAAGGAATGGCTTTGTAAATAGGATCTGTTTCTTTACCAAACGCATAGGAGTCTGTCACCCAATTTTCAAAACGTTTTCCTTTTAAATTTAAATGTTCTGGTTTATCACCTAAACCAAAATAGCTTTCACGCTCATTAATGGTTTTACTCATTTTTACAATATTACCACCATATTCATAGCTTTCTTCCCAATGAAAACCTATTTCATCTTCATTTAGTAAAGTTCCATCAATAATATCATAGATTGAAATTCTTAAATTTGCCTTAGCTACATTACAAATAAGTTTTGATGTTCTTATAATATAGTAAGCATCATTTTCTGTAATTTCTAAATGATTGTACCCTTTACTGGCATATTTTGTAATAGCATAAGAAAAATCTTTCTCAAAAGTTCCTGTAGTTGTATATCTAAAACGAAGTACACTATCTCTAAAAATAGTAAGCTGAAGTACTACACTATTTTCGGTTGAAAAATATAAGGTATCTACATCTTTATTAAATGCTATTATTTTAGAAGGAAATAGATTTCCTTTTTGTTCAAGTTCGGTATTTACAATCATATAAATAGAGGTTTTTGGTATAACAAAAAAACGGAAAACTTATTAAAATATATAATTGTTACACTGATTTATTAACGAAAACGATGTAATTGTAATATTCTCAAAATTAATAGATTATATTAAGAATATTTTAAAGCAATCATGGCTAATGGAGGTATAATTATTGCTACCGAATGTTTTTTAAAATGTGATGTTATGGCTTGAGAAGTAAGTGTTTTATTTTTAAAATTCCCAGAGCCAAAATACTCTAAGTTATCACTATTAAAAACTTCTTTTAGTTTTCCTTTTTTTGGTAGACCAATACGGTAGTTTTCTCGAGGTATTGGCGTCATGTTACAAACAATAATTAAGTTTTCTTTTTCTGCTTCTCCTTTTCTTATATATACCAATACCGAGTTTTCTGCATCGTTATAATCTATCCACTCAAACCCATCATTACTAAATTGTTTTTGATATAATGCTGGTTCTGTTTTATAAAAAGTGTTTAAATTTTTAATAAGCTGTTGTACACCTTTATGTGGTTTGTACTGTGTTAAATGCCAATCTAAACTGTTTTGAAAATCCCATTCTTCACTTTGACCAAATTCTGCACCTTGAAACAATAATTTAGTTCCTGGATGTGTAAACATGTAACTATATAATAGTCTTAAGTTTGCAAAACTTTGCCACTCGTCTCCAGGTTGACGCCTTAAAATTGAGCGTTTTCCATATACAACCTCATCATGAGAAAGTGGTAGCATAAAGTTTTCTGAAAATGCATAAGTCATTGAAAACGTTAAATCGTTTTGATGGTGTTTTCTATATATAGGCTCTTTTTCAAAATATTGTAAGGTATCATGCATCCATCCCATCATCCATTTCATACCAAAACCTAATCCTCCTAAGAAAACAGGTTTTGAAACTCCTGGAAACGATGTAGATTCTTCGGCTATAGTTTGTATATCTGGAAAAGATTTATAAACGGCTTCGTTCATTTCTTGTAAAAAGGCAATAGCTTCTAAGTTTTCTCGACCTCCAAATTTATTAGGTTCCCATTCGCCATCTTTTCTAGAATAATCTAAAAACAACATTGATGCTACTGCATCTACACGTAAACCATCAACATGAAATTGCTCTAACCAAAAAATAGCATTACTTATTAAAAACGACTTTACTTCGTTTCTGCCATAATTAAATATTAAACTTTTCCAGTCTTGATGATAGCCTTTGCGCTTGTCTGGATGCTCGTATAAACATGTACCATCAAAAAAACCTAAGCCGTGTGCATCTTCTGGAAAGTGTGATGGTACCCAATCTAGAATTACACCTATATTATTTTGATGCAGTTTATCTATTAATACTTTAAACTCTTCAGGATAACCAAAACGCGAAGTTGGTGCAAAATATCCTGTAATTTGATATCCCCAACTAGGATCGTACGGAAACTCCATAATTGGCATAAACTCTACATGTGTAAAGTTCATTTTTTTTACGTAAGCAACTAATTGGTCTGATAATTCTAAGTATGATAAAAACCTATTTTCTTTAATTTCTTTTTTCCATGAACCTAAGTGTACTTCGTATACAGAGAATGGCGCATTAAGAGTATTTACTTGTTTTCTGTTAGATAGCCATTGTTTGTCTTTCCAGCTATAATTATCTTCCCAAACAATTGATGCTGTTTTAGGATTGTGTTCATAGCGACGTGCATAAGGATCTGCTTTTTCGGTTTTAATACCTTGGTTATGACTTTCAATTTTATATTTATAGGTAGTGCCTTTTCCAATATTAGGTATAAAACCTTCCCAAATTCCACTTTCGTCCCAACGTACATTTAATTTGTGTTCGCCTTCCTGCCAGAAATTAAAATCTCCTATTACAGAAACTTGCTTTGCACTTGGAGCCCATACAGAAAAGTAGGTGCCTTCTACTCCATTTTTTGTTATTATATGCGAGCCAAACTTATTATATAAATTATAATGCTTTCCGCTTTTAAATAAACTAACATCAAACGCTGTAAAAAGACTATGGTTTAATACGTTATCCATAGGTTTATATTACGAATCCTTTTGGAATTATTGCTCCTTTTTTAACAACTACTATTCCTTCTTTTATAAACACTTTATCGGTTTCCATATCTTCTAAATGGCTACCGCCGTTTATTCTAACATCATCACCTATTTTTACATTTTTATCTATAATGCAGTTTTTTATAAAGCAGCGTTCTCCAATACCTATTAGTGTTTCTATTTTAGATGCTTCAATTTCATTTAAGGTTTCATATTTATCATTACCCATCATGTAGGTATTAATAACCGTAGATTCTTTTCCAATTCGAGATCGAATACCAATTACAGATTTTTCTATTTTTGCTGCATGAATAATGCAACCTTCTGCTATTACTGCTCTATCTAAAGCTGTTCCAGATATTTTAGATGTTGGTAAAATTCTCGCTCTTGTATACACTCTTTGTGCTACATCGTAAAGGTTAAATTTTGGAATCTCATCTGTTAGTCCAAGATTAGCTTCAAAAAAGGAGTCTATGTTTCCTATATCTGTCCAATATCCTTCAAATTGGTAGCTTAATGTTTTATGTTCTTTAATGGATTGTGGAATAATTTCTTTACCAAAATCTATAGTTGATTCATCATTCATTAAATCAACTAACAAATCTCTGTTAAAAATATAAATTCCCATTGATGCTAAATGGTTTTTGCCTTGTTTTTGCATGTCTTCACTAGTTTGCGACGTCCAATCTGGAAGCAATGAAGCATCTGGTTTTTCTATAAATGAGGTTATAATATTATTTTCATCGGTTTTTAAAATTCCAAAAGAGGTTGCATCTTTTTCATTTACAGGTATTGTTGCTATAGATATTTTGGCATTAGCCTCTATATGAGCATTTATCATATCATTAAAATCCATTTGATATAATTGATCTCCAGAGAGTATTAAAGCATACTCAAAATCATGCCTTAAAAAATGATGCATACTTTGCCTAACAGCATCTGCTGTTCCTTGAAACCAACCTTTATTTTCTGGTGTTTGTTCTGCTGCTAATACATCTACAAATGCCGAACTAAAAAAACTAAAATGAAACGTATTTTTAATATGCCTATTTAATGACGCTGAATTAAATTGTGTTAATACAAACATGCGCTTAATATCTGAATTTATACAATTAGATATTGGTATATCTACCAGACGGTATTTACCTGCAATTGGCACGGCTGGTTTAGAGCGTGCCTCGGTTAATGGATACAATCTTGAGCCTTGGCCACCACCTAGAATAATTGAGAGTACTTTGTCATTAATCATAGTTTTTTAGTTTATGGATTGGTATAGGTTTAAATAGTCTTTTGCCGATTTATCCCATGAATGATCAATAGTCATTATGGATTTTCTAATGTCTTTAAATTTATTTTGGTTTTCGTAAAGTGCAATACCTCTAAAAATACTATCTACTATATTTTTAACAGTTAGTGTATTAAAGCATATACCAAAACCATTATTAGATATATCTATTACAGTATCTTTTAAACCTCCAATACTTCTTACAATTGGTATTGCGCCATATCTAAGTGCATACATTTGGTTTAAACCACAAGGTTCTACACGAGATGGCATTAATAAAAAATCTGTTCCAGCATAAATTATATGTGAAAGTTTTTCATCATAACCTATATAAGTATTATAAAGCCCTTTGTTATTTACTTTTATTGCCTCTAACGCTTCTTCTCTTTGTTTTTCTCCAGAACCTAAAACCAAAACATTACATTGTTTAGATTCTAGAACTATTTTTAAAGCTTCAGGTAATAAATCTGCTCCTTTTTCTCCTACTAGCCTACCAATAAAAGCAAATAATGGTTTATTAATATCTAAGTTATAAGTATCACAAATCCATTTTTTATTTGCCGCTCTTCCAGACTGTACAGTAGTTTTACTAAAATTTTCAACTATAAAACTATCAGTTTCAGGATTCCACACCTTAGTATCAATTCCGTTTAAAATACCAATACATTTATTCCTTTCGTTACTAAGTAAGGTTTCTAATCCATTTGCATTCTTTTTTAATTCCTCCATATAAGTTGGAGATACAGTGGTCACACGCCATGCACATTTAATAGCAGCAGCAAGAGGATTTATTTGTCCGTCCCAATCTAAAAGACCAGAATTTTCGTTATTAAATTTTGGAATGAGGTGAAATTTATCATAATTAAACCAGCCTTGGTATTGTGCGTTATGTATGGTTGTAATTACAGGAATAGTATTTAATTCTTCATATTTATAACATTCTTGAGCCATAAATGGAATTAGTCCTGTATGATGATCATGACAATGTATAATTGTTGGTCTATTATCCAAAGTTAACATCCAATCTAAACAAGCTATTTGAAAAGCTAAAAAACGCTTAGCATCATCATAAGAATATATAAAGTTTTTGTAAAGTAATTCTGGAACATCCACAAAGCAAACAGGAAACTCTAAAACATCTTCATTTACCTTTAAAACTCTAAAATCAAATTCCTCATGACCTAAAGTAATCGTGCCATTATAAATTGAAGTAAATATATGTGTTTGTGTAAAAGTATTGTTATAAAATGGCATTAAAACAGTTGCACTAACGTTTTTATTAGCTTGATATTTTGGTAGTGCTCCAACTACATCGGCCAGACCGCCTATTTTTGCAATTGGGTAACACTCTGCGCTAATGTGAAATATATTCATTCTGGTTTTTTATATAAAATTGTAGTTGGACTACTAATTTAAATAATTCATACAGAAAAAAGTAAAATAAAATAAGTTTTTAAAAAATTATGAAATGATTAACGCATTCTACATTAAGATTTTATTTATTTAACGACTAATAATTTAAACTAATTTAAAGTTATTATGAAAAAATTGTTATTACTTGCCATTTCTGTTATCCTATTTAATTGTAATGGCATTGCCCAAGACAAAACCAAAGAAAATAAAGTTTACAAAGTTTCTAAAACGGAACAGGAATGGAAGAATGAATTAACAGAAAGTGAATTTAAAGTACTAAGAGAAGCTGGGACAGAAAGACCTTTTTCTAGCAAATTAAATAAAGAATATAGAGCAGGAACTTATGTTTGTGCAGCTTGCGAAACACCATTATTTAAAAGTGAACATAAATTTGATTCTGGTACCGGCTGGCCAAGTTTTGATAGAGAAATTAAAGGAAATGTAGATTTTTCTGTAGATTACAATCTAGGTCATGCTAGAACCGAAGAGCATTGTGCAACATGTGGTGGTCACTTAGGGCATGTATTTAGCGACGGTCCTAGAGACACTACTGGCAAAAGACACTGTATTAATGGTGTGGCATTAAATTTTATACCAGAAAAATAATGAAAGAATTTAAAGTAAATAAAACTGAAGAGCAATGGCGTAAAGAGCTAACAGATGAGCAATACCGTATTTTAAGAAAAAAAGGCACTGAAATGCCACATACTGGAAAATACAATTTACATTTCGAGTCTGGAGCTTACCATTGTGCAGCTTGTAACCAACAGCTATTTGAAAGCGATAGTAAATTTGAATCAAGTTGTGGTTGGCCAAGTTTTGATGAAGCTATTCTTGGTAGTATTACTAATATTCTAGATAAAAGCCATGGCATGATTAGAACCGAGATTGTATGCTCAAATTGTGGCGGACATTTAGGTCATGTTTTTAACGATGGTCCTACAGAAACCGGAACAAGATTTTGTGTAAATAGCGCTAGTGTAGATTTTAAAAATGAATAACAACTATATTACAAGTATAATAAAACAGTTTAACTATTATAAAACTGCTGGAGATAAAACTCTCCAGCAGTTGTCGTTTAATGAAATAAACTGGCAATCTCACGACAATTCTAACAGTGTTTCAATAATAGTAAAACACATGGTTGGTAATATGTTAAGCCGTTGGACTAATTTTTTAACCGAAGATGGCGAAAAAACCTGGAGACAACGTGAGCAGGAATTTCAAGCTACTTATACTACAAAAGAACAATTATTAGCCGATTGGAATAAAGGATGGACTTGCCTTTTTAATGCAATTACACCTTTAAACAACGACGATTTAAATAAAACAGTTTATATTAGAAATGAAAGTCATTTGGTAGCCGAAGCTATTTTTAGACAATTAGGTCATTACAGTTACCATATTGGGCAAATAGCACATATTGGAAAACAAATTAAAAATGAATCATGGCAGAGTTTATCCATACCCAAAGGACAATCAGACCAATTTAATGCAGAAAAATTTAGTAAACCAAAACAATAAAAACTTAAGATTTTAATTCCTTTTTAAACGGCCTAATTATTAAGCGTGCTTCTCTATCAAACCTAATATAATTATAAACCCAATTTATAAAAACAACCATTCGGTTTCTAAAACCTATTAAAAAAAACAGGTGCACAAACATCCAAACAAACCAAGCAAAAACACCTTGAAATTTAAATTTTGGCAAATCTACAACAGCCTTGTTTCTGCCTATTGTTGCCATAGAACCTTTATCATTATACACAAAAGGTGTCATAGGCTTACTTGCTAACAACTTTAATAAATTTTCTCCTAATAATTTACCTTGTTGTATCGCCGGTTGTGCCATCATTGGGTGCCCAAATGGTACAGTTTCTGTTTCCATTTGCGCTACATCGCCTATTGCAAAAACGTTATCACACCCTTTTACTTGATTAAATTCATTTACAATAATTCTATTGCCTCTAGTTACAAACTGTTCTGCATCTAAGCCTTTAATAGTGGCGCCTTTTACACCAGCTGCCCAAACTACCGTAGCAGCATCAAAAGTTAAATCGCTATTTGTAGTAACTGTTTTTCCATCGTATCCTGTAACTCTAATATTTTTCCAAACATGAACTCCTAAATTCTCTAAAAAATCTTCTGCCTTTTTAGAGGCTTTGGCACTCATGGTTTTTAAAATTTTATCTCCAGATTGAATTAAATTAATTTGCGCTAAACGCGTATCTAAATCTGGATAATCTTTAGGCAATATTCCTTTTTTAATTTCGGCTAAAGCACCAGCAAGCTCTACTCCTGTTGGTCCTGCTCCAACAATTACAAAATTCATTAAAGCATTTCTCTCGTTTAAATCTGAAGTTAATAATGCATCCTCAAAATTTTCAAGAATTAAACTTCTTAAGTTCAAAGCTTGCGGTACGGTTTTCATCTCCATACTATTTTCTTTAATGGATTTGTTACCAAAATAATTGGTTTTAGATCCAGAAGCGACTACCAAGTAATCAAACTTTAAGTCACCTATATTGGTAATAACAGTGTTTTTTTTGGTATCTATCTCTAAAACATTTGCAAGTCTAAAAAAGAAATTAGGGAAATCCTGTAACACTTTACGTATTGGGTAAGCAATAGAGTCTGGCTCTAAACCACCTGTAGACACTTGATATAATAAAGGTTGAAACGTATGGTAATTGTGTTTATCTAAAAGTACAACTTGCACTTCTTGTTTAGATAATTTTTTTGCTAAAGCAATGCCAGCAAAACCTCCACCAATAATTATAACTCGTGGAAAACTAGACTTAGGTATGTTCATATTATTTAACTTGCTTTACAAAGGTAGTAAAAGATATATTTTTTTTAAGATTCTAGATTCTTTATTAAATTTTGGTTTTGTAACTTCGTAACTTCTTAAAACGACAAAAAAATACACAATGAGTAAATACGATATTATTGTACTTGGTAGTGGTCCTGGAGGCTACGTAGCTGCCATTAGAGCTTCTCAATTAGGGTTTAAAACAGCAATTATTGAAAAAGAAAGTCTTGGTGGAATATGTTTAAATTGGGGATGTATACCTACAAAAGCGCTACTAAAATCTGCGCAGGTTTTTGAATATTTAAAGCATGCTGAAGATTATGGCCTTTCAGTAAAAGAATACGATAAAGATTTTAATGCTGTTGTAAAGCGTAGTCGTGGTGTTGCCGATGGTATGAGTAATGGTGTAAAGTTTTTAATGAAAAAAAACAAAATCGATGTTATTGAAGGTTTTGGAAAGTTAAAAACAGGAAAGAAAATAGATGTAGATGGTAAAGAATATAGTGCAGACCATATTATTATAGCTACTGGTGCACGTTCAAGAGAATTACCAAGTTTACCACAAGATGGTGAAAAAGTAATTGGTTACAGACAAGCAATGTCTTTACCAAAACAACCAAAAAAGATTATTGTTGTAGGTTCTGGTGCCATTGGTGTTGAGTTTGCATACTTCTATAACTCTATGGGTACTGAAGTAACAATTGTGGAATATTTAGATAGAATTGTACCTGTAGAAGATGATGATGTTTCTAAGCAATTAGAACGTTCTTTCAAGAAAAACGGTATAAAAGTAATGACATCTGCCGAGGTTACTAGCGTAGACACTTCTGGTGATGGCGTTAAAGCTACTGTAAAAACTAAAAAAGGTGAAGAAGTATTAGAAGCTGATATTGTATTATCTGCCGTTGGTATTAAATCTAACATAGAAAATATTGGCCTTGAAGATGTTGGTATTGCAGTAGATAGAGATAAAGTATTAGTAAATAATTATTACCAAACAAATATTCCTGGTTACTATGCAATTGGAGATATTACTCCAGGTCAAGCATTAGCACACGTAGCATCGGCTGAAGCAATTTTATGTGTTGAAAAAATTGCAGGAATGCATGTTGAAGCTATAGACTATGGTAATGTACCTGGTTGTACTTACTGTACGCCAGAAATTGCAAGTGTTGGTTTAACAGAGAAACAAGCTAAAGAAAAAGGTTACGACATTAAAGTTGGTAAATTTCCTTTCTCTGCTTCAGGTAAAGCAAGTGCTGGAGGAAATAAAGAAGGTTTTGTAAAAGTAATTTTTGATGCTAAATATGGTGAATGGTTAGGGTGCCACATGATTGGTGCTGGTGTTACAGATATGATTGCCGAAGCTGTTTTAGGTCGTAAATTAGAAACTACAGGTCACGAAGTGTTAAAAGCTATACATCCACACCCAACTATGAGTGAAGCGGTAATGGAAGCTGTAGCAGATGCTTACGATGAGGTAATACACTTATAAAAACACTTAATCATTTAAGTTAAAAACAAAAAAAGTTCCAGAAAATTCTGGAACTTTTTTTATAGCTATTTGTTTGGTTTTAAAACATAAAACCAACTCCAACTTGCCATACATTATTTTTAGCATCTACACCTTCAAATGGTGTACCATCGTCAAAAATATCTGTTACTCCAATATTATAACGACCACTTAAGAAAAAGCCATTATCGAATTTGTATGAAGCACCAACGGCAACATTGGTATCAAAATCTTTAACATAAGAATCTTCTGAATCTATTTCAATATCTCCTCCATCGCTATTAGGTTGAGAATCGAATTCCTCATGAATTTTAAATCCAAATTGCGGACCTGCTTCAACACTTAACCCTTTAACTAAATATACTTTTAATAATAATGGTACCTGAATATAATCTAATTGATATTCAATATTATCATCTGTATCAAAAACATTGTCTTGATCAATTTCTCTTACATCAAATCCTTGTCCAGAATAAAAAACCTCTGGCTGAAAAGATAAACGTTCAGAAATTGGAATTTCGGCTACGAAACCAGCGTTAAAACTTGTTCTAGAATCTGGATCGCCAAAATCGTCCCCACTAATTGTTGAAAAATTTGCTCCACCTTTTACACCTAATTGCACTTGTTTAGAATCTGACTGAGCATTTAATAATGCTAATCCTGAAACAAAAACTACTGTACTTAAAATTAATTTTTTCATGTTTTCTTTTTTTGGTTATTACAGCAAAACTAATAACTGAAAACAAAAAAAGAAGCACTATTAACAGGGTTTAACAACGAATTTGAACTTTTTAACTTTTATTAATAAAACTTAAAAGTTAGCTAAAAAAAATTAATTTTTATTTAAGAAAAATCATACTAATGTATTGCCAAAAATTGACGATTTTATATGTAAAACTTTCTTGTAATTATAAGAAACTCTGGATTGCTAACTCGTAACTTTGAAGACCAAAACCTAAAATTACGCCTTTAGCATTTGCAGAAATATAAGATTGGTGCCTAAACTCTTCTCTACCAAAAGTATTAGAAATATGTACTTCTATTACAGGTGTTTCTATAGCTTTAACCGCATCGCCAATACCTACAGAAGTATGTGTATAGGCAGCAGCATTTAAAATAATACCATCGTAAGTAAAACCACATTCTTGAAGTTTGTCTATAATTTCACCTTCTATGTTAGATTGAAAATGCTCTAAAACAGTTTCTGGATATTTAGCTTTAACGGTATCAAAAAACTCTGTAAACGATAAATTACCGTATACATTAGGTTCTCGCTTACCTAATAAGTTTAGGTTTGGTCCATTTATTATAATAAGTTTTTTCATAATGTAAAAGTACAAAAGTTATGGTATAAAAAAAGCCGAAGCGTATTGCTTCGGCTTTTTTATAATTATATATCTAATTAAAATTTGTATGCAATACCAAAGTTAATGTTAGAGAAATCTAAACCAACATTAAAGTTGTTTCTAGCTTCTGCTCCTTCTGTATCTGCTTTAAAAGTATTATATCCAATAATACCATAAGATGCTTCTAAAGTAATACAATCTGAAACAAAGTAGCTAATACCTGGTGCTAATTCAAAGTTTAAGCCATCAAATTTAGCATCTTCATCTACAAATGCTACTTCGTTTTTTGAAGCGACAAAACTTGCTGATAATTCAGCAAAGAAAGAAAATTGGTTTACTGGAGTCGCATAATAACGTCCAAAAACTCCCGCACTAAATGCTGTAGTTTTATCTTCTGCATCTACAAGCTCTAAAGTTGTAGGATTTATTGCAGGTCTTTCACTAGTTTGTGAAGCATAACCTAATGTTGCACCAATAGCAATGTTATCACTTACAAAAAATCCAACTTTTGGAGAAATTTCAAATTGGTTACCTTTAATATCTCCTTGAGATGTAGAACCAAATCCTACAGATCCTGAGATAAAAATATCTCCTTGATCAAAACCACCAACAGTAGTTTGTTCTTGCGCACTTACGCTTGTAAAACCTAATACTGCAATAGCAGCTGTAAATAATAATTTTTTCATTTTTAAATTGATTTTATTGATTTGAATACGCAAATATAGGTCTCGGTTTATATTGCTCCAAGCACATTTTAGAGTAAAAAAAACATGTTTTCGCAAACGTTTGCATTACAATTATTTACTTAATAAGTTTAACATCTTGTTATGAGTTTTATTATAAAAACCATAAAATCATTGATGTAAAAATTTATTATAAAAAAAGCCGAAGCTATTAACTTCGGCTTTATTATAATTACTTTATATGTTTAGAACATGTATCCTACTGAAAGTTGAAATACTCTATTTTTTGGCTCGAAAAAATCGTCAAATTCTTCAAAATCATCACTGTCATCTTCTTCATCAATATCTGCTAACCCAAAATTATATCTTGCTTGAAACATGATACCATTTTCTAATCTATATCCAACACCAAAGTTAAGTCCAAAATCAATTGATTTGTATAAATCTTTAACGTCAACACCATCTTCTGATCCAGATACTGTTTCTCCTGTTCCAGAATCTGTATAACTAAACTCATTATCAGATTTTGCAGAAACTAAAAAACCTACTTGTGGTCCTGCTTCAATAGAAAAACCTTCAAAAGGCATAAATTTCGCCATTATTGGTAGTGTTATATAATCTAACTTAATAGTTGACTCTGAGTTTTCAAAATCAAATCCATCATCATATCTATAAGTAGATTTAGCTCCTTGTGAAGAATAAAGTACTTCTGGTTGAATAGCAAATTTTTCTGAAATTGGAATTTCTACTAGACCGCCAACATGAAAAGATGTTCTAGCTTCAAAGTCATTAGTTTCATCAAAATCGAAATTACCTAAATCACCACCAATATTAGCAATGTTTAATCCAGATTTAACTCCAAATTTTAATTCTTGCGCTTGGTTAGTTGCTAAAGTCATTACAGCTATTGCAGCTGTTAAAAATAATTTTTTCATAATAGTTTATTTTAAATTTAATTGATTAACGAAACTAAATTATGCATTTTTTTTAATTCCATTACTAATTATATAAAAAAGTAACCATATTTTAATAATACATTTATAATTGGTGATTTAAATAATAATAATTTGTAGTTAGCAATTAAATAGTATTTTTAAACCATGAATTGGACTAATGCTTTAAACGATTATAAGCTGTATTTAAAGATAGAACGTGGTTTGTCTAATAATTCTATAGACAACTACAGTTTTGATGTAAAAAAACTTATAAAACACCTTGAAGAGAATAATATTGTTAGCTCTCCTGTAAACATACAAAAGCAAACCATTCAAGAATTTATTTATGCCATTTCTAAAACAATTAATTCTAGGTCGCAATCCCGGTTAATATCTGGGCTTAAAGGCTTTTTTAACTATTTAGTTTTCGAAGATTATAGATTTGATAATCCTCTAGATACTATAGATGCTCCTAAAATAGGTCGAAAACTTCCAGATACTTTAAGCGAACAAGAAATTAACAACCTTATAAGTGCTGTAGATTTAAGTACGCCACAAGGCGAAAGAAACCGCTGTATTCTTGAACTTTTATATGGTTGTGGTTTACGTGTAAGCGAATTAACACATTTAAAAATTTCAGATTTATTTTTCGACGAAGGTTATATAAAAGTAACTGGTAAAGGAGATAAACAAAGGTTTGTACCTATTGTTCCTGCTACACAAAAATTTATAAATATTTATAGAAACGAAGTAAGGAACCATATGGTTATACCTAGCGAATATAAAGACACACTTTTTTTAAACCGAAGAGGAAAACAGCTTACAAGAGCCATGATTTTTACTATAGTTAAAAGTTTAGCTATCAAAATTAACTTAGGCAAAACAATCTCTCCACATACATTTCGTCATTCTTTTGCTACGCATTTATTAGAAAACGGAGCCGATTTGCGAGCCATACAATTAATGCTTGGTCATGAAAGTATAACAACTACAGAAATTTATATGCATGTTGATAAAAGTCACTTAAAAGATGTTATGCAAAGTTATCACCCAAGGCAATAACGCACTTTTTTTATCTATATAAGAAGTATTTGTAATACTTATTTTACATATATTTGTAGATAACTATCTATAATACACTGTTTTGTTCTCCCTTAAAAACTATGTATAAGTCGTACTATGCCTAATACTAAGACCCAATTTTTAATGGATATTGATACACCTGAATCTAATTTAGAAATGTTACAAGCCGCGCTTGGAATCTCTAAAATAGGAGTTTGGAATTTTAATGAAAAAAGAAACAGAGTATATTTCTCTAAAGCATCTAAAGCCTTAATAGGTTTAGAAAATGATCACACCTTTGGAAACAATATTGACGATTGGAATAATCGCGTACACAAAGATGATAAAGAAACATATTTTAGTGATTATAAAAACCACATAGAAGGTAAAACAAAAATGTATGTGAATAAGCATCGCATACGTTGTGAAGATGGTAGTTATAAATGGATTTTAGATCAAGGACAAATTATTAACGACCATACTACAGATGGTTACATACATTTTGTTGGTACACATATAGATATTACCACTCAAGTTAAAAATCAAACAAAAGTAGATAATGCTCTAACAATAGCAACAGAGCAAAATAACAAATTAAAAAACTTTGCGCATATTGTTACTCACAACCTAAAACAATACTCTAGTAATTTTGAAAACTTATTAGACTTTTATGATGAGGCAAACTCTGTAAACGAAAAAGAAGAAATTATTTGTCATTTAAAAAGTGTTTCTAGTTCATTAGATAGAACTATTCAAAATCTAAACGAAATAGTTTCTGTACAATCTAAAAAGAATAAAAACATACAGTCACTTAATGTTAATAGTTTTATTGAAGACACTTTAAAATTATTAGAAATTATTATTATTGAAAGTAATGCTACAGTAATAAACAATGTAAGTCCACAATTAAATATTAGTTATCATTCTGCCTATTTAGAAAGTATAATTTTAAACTTACTTTCTAATGCCATAAAATATAAACATCCAGAACGTGATCCTATAATTCATATTATTTCTAAAATTGAAGGCGATTTTATTAACCTTTACTTTAAAGATAATGGTCGTGGTATTGATTTAAAGAAATTTGGAAAAGATGTTTTTGGCCTCTATAAAACATTTCATTATAATGATAATGCTGAAGGTGTTGGTTTATATTTAGTAAAGAGTCAAATTGAAAGTATAGGTGGAAAAATTAGTATAGAAAGTGAAGTAAACGTTGGCACAACTTTTAAAATCAGCCTAAAAAACAAAAAATCCAGTTAATAATTAACTGGATTTTTTTATACTCTATTTTTTAAATTTTATTTAGCAATATTAACAGCACGTGTTTCTCTAATAACTGTTACTTTAACTTGTCCTGGATAAGTCATATCTGTCTGGATTTTTTGTGAGATATTAAACGATAAATCTGCGGCATTTTGGTCGTTTACCTTTTCACTTTCTACAATAACACGTAATTCTCTACCAGCTTGAATAGCATATGCTTTTTTAACTCCATTAAATCCAAATGCAACATCTTCTAAATCTTTTAAACGTTGTATGTACGAATCTAAAACCTGGCGTCTTGCTCCTGGTCTTGCTCCAGAAATAGCATCACAAACCTGTATTACTGGAGATAAAAGAGAATTCATTTCTATTTCGTCATGGTGCGCACCAATAGCATTACAAACCTCAGGCTTTTCACCATACTTTTCTGCCCATTGCATACCCAAAATAGCGTGAGGTGTTTCCATATCTGCCTCTGCGTCTGGCACCTTACCAATATCATGTAATAAACCAGCACGCTTAGCTAATTTAGAATTTAAACCTAACTCTGCAGCCATTATGCCACAAAGCTTAGCAACTTCACGTGAGTGTTGTAGTAAGTTTTGACCGTAAGATGAACGATACTTCATTCTACCAACCATTTTAATAAGTTCTGGATGTAGACCATGAATACCTAAATCTATAACTGTACGTTTACCAACTTCTATAATTTCTTGTTCTATTTGTTTTTGTGTTTTCTTAACAACCTCTTCAATTCTTGCTGGATGTATTCTACCATCTGTTACCAGTTTATGAAGCGATAAACGTGCAATTTCACGTCTAACAGAATCAAAACAAGATAAAATAATAGCTTCAGGTGTATCATCTACAATAATTTCTACACCAGTAGCAGCTTCAATGGCTCTAATGTTACGTCCTTCTCTACCAATTATTCTACCTTTAACATCGTCACTTTCAATATTAAATACAGATACACAGTTATCTACAGCCTCTTCTGTACCAATACGTTGTATTGTGTTAATTATTATTTTTTTAGCCTCTTGTTGCGCTGTTAATTTAGCTTCTTCTATTGTATCTTGTACGTAAGCCATAGCATCACTTTTAGCTTCACTCTTTAAAGATTCTACTAATTGAGATTTTGCTTCTTCGGCAGATAGGCTTGAGATTACTTCTAGTTGTTCTACTTGATTTTTATGAAGTTTATCTAACTCTTCCTGTTTTTTATCAAGTATGTCTAGTTTATGATTAAAGTCTTTATCTTTTGCTTCAATAGAAGCGTTTAGTTTTCGGTTTTTAGATAACTCGTTAGAAACTTGAGACTCTTTATCACGAGTACGTTTTTCAGCATCAGCAATTTTTTTATCACGAGAAAGTATCACTTTTTCATGTTCAGCTTTAAGCTCTATAAATTTTTCTTTTGCTTGAAGTATTTTATCTTTTTTTATGCTTTCTCCTTCATTATTAGCTTCTCTAATAATTGACGAAGCAGATTTTTTTGCATTTTTTATCAATTTTGAGGCATTATTTTTTTCCATCACCTTGGCAATAACAAAGCCAATTATGGCGCCTATGGCAACACCTGCAACAATTAAAATTATATTATCCATTTTTTAGTTAGTTTTGATTGTTATTTGTTTTGGTTACAAAAAAAAAGCCTACACTAATTTTGTTTTGTATAAACTCCTTAAAAACAAGTTTAGGGTTAACAAGCTGATCAAGTATCTGCCCAAATGGATACTGAAAAAATTCAGTAAAACCATTAGCAGCACGCTTTTACAACTTAAACTCACCCTTTTTAAAAGAATTAACGTTGAGTTTATCAAAAAGATAATTAATGTAGGCAGTAACCTAATTTTATTTATATGAACGTTTTTTTAAGAACTTAAATGCTCTTGCAACACTGTATTTAAAGCTTTTAACTTTTCTTCTACGTGCTCGTTAACATGTTCTTTGTCTAAGCTTTTTTGTTCTACTTGAGAGGCAAATTGTAATGCACACATGGCTAATACATCTTGTTTATCTCTTACAGAATAACTTTGCTCAAACTGTTTTATCATAGCATCTATATTTTTAGCGGCTTTTCTTAATCCTTCTTCCTGACTAGGCGGAATAGTTAAAGGATATACTCTATTCGCTATTGAAAGCTTTATTTTAAGCGTTTCGGCCATATATACTATTTGGCATTATTCAGATAATTGACCTATACAATGGTCTATTTCTCTTATTAATGCGTTTATTTTGAGTTTTGTTTCTCTTTTATCATCGTCACTGCCAAGTATTGTATTAGCCATTTTAAGTGTTTCGTACTTTTCTTTCCAAGTTAAAATTTCATTTTCTTGGTTTTGAATAGTAGATTGAGATTGTTCTAATTCTTGCGATAATTTATTGTTAGCCGCTTCTAAAAGGCGTTGTTTATCTAAAACTTTGCTAATTTTATTCTCAAGAGCATCTACAATTGCTTCAATATTACTCATTTACTAATATCAATACTTATCTTACAAAGTTAACAGAACACAACCTATTTTACAATTGTTTTAGCATAAATTTTTAATTTTAAACTTCTTATATAATTCATTAAATATTGCACTCTCATAATCAACACAATGGCGTAATGTTTGTTTGTTACTTACTTTAACATATAAACATTTAAAATTCGTTTGGTATAATTGTTATCAAATGTATATTTTAGCAATTACGCTTCAATAAACTTTTAAACATTCAATTTTTAATTTATGCGCATACTCCTTTTTTTAATGCTATTAAGTATGCCTGTTTTATCTCAAAACGGTTACCCTCAAGATTATTTTAGATCTCCTTTAGATATTCCAATTGTATTAGCAGGAACTTTTGCAGAGTTACGTTCTAATCATTTTCACTCTGGGTTAGATATTAAAACAAAACGCGTAGAAGGTTTAAAAGTTTACGGCATTGCAGATGGTTATGTAAGTAGAATTAAAGTAGCTCATTTTGGTTATGGAAAAGCATTATATATAACACACCCAAATGGTTACACTAGTGTTTATGCACACTTGCAAAAATTTGGACCAGAAATAGAAAAATATATTAAATCGAAACAATATGAAAAAGAATCTTTTGAAATAGAACTTTTTCCAACTCCAAATCAACTTAAAATTAAAAAAGGAGATATTATTGCTTATAGCGGAAACACAGGAAGTTCTTCTGGGCCACATTTACATTTCGAAATTCGTGATAATGCAGAACGCCCTATAAACCCAATGCTTTTTGGTTATGATATTAAAGACACAAAAAAACCAATAGTAACTAATGTTTATGCTTATCCTATTGGCGAAAAATCACATATTAATGGGTCTAATAAAAAACAAAAATTACGTTTAATACCACAAGCTAACGGCGATTATAAAATTAAAAATTTAAAAGCTTTTGGAAAAATTGGTTTTGCAGTGCAAACTATAGACAGACAAGATTTAGCAGCTAATAAAAATGGTGTTTATAATATTAAAACCTTTTATAACGGAGTTGAAAATTTTGAAATAGATTTTAGGCGTTTTTCTTTTGCAGAAACCAAACACCTAAACCGCTTAATAGATTACGAGCATTACAAAACAAAAAAGCAAAGACTGCAAAAGTTGTTTTTACAACCTAACAATCCATTAAGTTTATATAATAATATTATAGACGATGGTTATGTTTCAATTATAGACGAGACTGCTTCTGTTTATAAAGTAAAAATAAACGATTTTAAAGGTAATGAAACAACAATAGTAATAGATATTCAAGGTTTAAATATACCTCCAAAAGATGTAGAAGAAGAAAAGGTTTTACAACATTACATTCAACACGATCTTGAAGCCGAATTAGAAGAAGGAAACATTAAAGTTAAATTTTATAAAGACACCTTCTATGATGATTTTTTTATAGATTTTAGTGTTAATAATGATACACTAACACTTCATAAACCAACAATTCCTGTAAAAAAGAATTTTACAATAAGTTATGATATTTCAAATTATAAAGAAGAAAACACAGACCAGCTTTATATTGCAGAATTAGTAGGTTGGAATAACTGGCCAAGCTATTCTTCAACAAAAAGAAAAGGAAATATTTTAAGTACACGTACTAAAGATTTAGGTACCTACGTTTTAGCAAGAGATACCATTGCACCAACCATAAAACCTTTAAAATTTAAAAACGGATCTTGGCTAAGTAAATACCGCTTTTTAAAATTAAAAATTGAAGATAAAATTACTGGTATCTCTAATTACCGCGCTACTATTAATGGTAAATGGATTTTAATGGAATATGATTACAAAAGAAAAACATTAACTTACGATTTTAATGATGCTGTAAGTACCGAAACCAAAAACAATTTAAAAGTAATTGTTACAGATAATGTTGGAAATAGCACTACATTTGAAACGATTTTTTATAGAAAATAATACTTGCTACCTTGACTAAAAAAACCATTCTATTTTATTTTACTGCCTTGCTTCTGCCCTTTTTTGCTCTGGCACAATCTGCAACAGTTACCGGCGTTATTTTAAACGAAAACAACACACCTATAGAAGGTGTAAATATTAAAGCTAATACAAGTGGAACTACCACAAATCGTGATGGCTTTTACGAATTAAAAATAGAAAATAATACAGAGGTTTCTATAAACTACTCTCACGTATCGCATAAAAAAGTAGCCATTAAAGTAAATTTAAAAAACGGAGAGGTTTTTGAGTTTAATCCAGTAATGAAAATTGATGTTGAGCAAATTTCTACAGTAGTTATTAGCGGAAAAAAACGTAAAGATGTTGAAGGCGTTACAACAATAGCTCCAGCAGTTATTAGAAAAATTCCTGGTGCACAAGCTGGTGTAGAAAATATTTTAAAAACCTTACCAGGAGTAAGTGGTAATAATGAGTTAAGCACACAGTATAATGTACGTGGTGGTAATTTTGATGAAAACCTTGTATATGTAAATGGTATTGAAATTTACAGACCATTTTTAGTTAGGTCTGGACAACAAGAAGGTTTAAGTTTTGTAAACAGCGACATGGTACAAAATGTAGATTTTTCAGCAGGAGGATTTCAAGCCAAATATGGAGACAAACTATCTTCAGTTTTAGATATTACATATAAAAAACCCGTAGATTTTGGTGTCGCTTTAGATTTAAGTTTATTAGGAGGAAGCCTTACTTTAGAAACAGCAAGTAAAGATTCAAAATTCACATCCATTACAGGTGTACGTTATAGAGATAACAGTTTACTTGTAGATGCAAAAGAAACAGAAACCAACTACGACCCTACTTTTATAGATGCACAAACTTATTTAACCTATAAGTTTACAGATAAGTTTGAGTTAAGTTTTTTAGGTAATGCCTCGTTAAATAAATACCGTTACGAGCCACAAACAAGACAAACAAATTTTGGAACACTAGAAAACCCACTAGCTTTATTAGTGGTTTATCAAGGCCAAGAGCGTGACAGTTACCAAACACTTTTTGGAGCATTACAAGCACGTTATAATTTAAATGATAATGTTAATTTAAATTTAGTAGCTTCTACATATCACACTACAGAAGAAGAACATTTTGATATTTTAGCACAATACCGTTTAGGAGAAGTAAACAGTAATATTGGAGATGAAGATTTAGGTGAAGTAGAATTTTCTGAAGGTATAGGCAGTCAATTAAGTCATGGTAGAAATGATTTAGATGCTTTAATAACAACAATAGAGCATAAAGGAACTGCAACAGTAGAAGACAACGAGATAAAATGGTCTGTTAAATATACAAATGAAGATATTCGAGACCGTTTAATAGAATGGGAAGTTATAGATTCGGCAGGATTCTCTGTAAATCCTCCAGGCGCAGGATTTAATGATGAGCCATATGCACCAGACGAGTTTCCATTAACTGCATTTACAAATGTACAGTCGCGAAACAACACACAAATTAATAGGATACAAGCCTATTTACAATGGAGTAAACGCAGTACAATTGGCGATGCAGATGTTTGGTATAATGCAGGAGTTCGTGCCCATAACTGGCAAGTAAAAAACAATGGAGTTAGTGGTGATTTTCAAACAGTAATAAGCCCAAGAGCACAATTTGCAATAAAACCAAATTGGGAAAAAGATATGCTTTTTAGAGTAAGTGGTGGTTTATACTTTCAGCCTCCATTTTACAGAGAATTACGAGACGCAAATGGCGACGTACAATTAAACGTAAAAGCACAAAAATCTATACACTTAGTATTAGGAAACGATTATAGTTTTAAAATGTGGGATCGCCCATTTAAATTAACTACTGAGGCGTATTACAAAAAACTATCAGACGTCAACCCATATACTGTTGAAAATGTAAGAATACGCTATGCAGCAAATAATAATGCGAAAGCTTATGCTTATGGTTTAGATATGCGTTTAAACGGAGAGTTTGTTCCAGGAACCGAGAGTTGGTTTAGTTTTGGATATTTAAAAACCGAAGAAAATATTAACGACCGTGGTTATATTGCTAGACCAACAGATCAACGTTTAAAATTTGCTGCTTTATTTCAAGATTATGTACCAAATTTACCAAACTTTAAAATGTATTTAAACCTTGTTTATAATACAGGATTACCAGGTGGTTCTCCAAGTTATGCAGATCCTTACGATTACCAAAACAGATTGCCAGATTATAGACGTGCAGATATTGGTTTTCAATTTGTTTTAGTAGATGAAAACAAACAATTTAATAGCGGCTGGAAAAAACCTTTTAAATCGTTAAGTTTAGGTTTCGAAATTTTTAATGTATTTAATAACCAAAATTCAATTACCAACACATGGGTGCGTGATGTTTATAGTAAACGTCAATATGCAATACCAAATTATCTAACACCCAGAGTATTTAATGTTCGATTAACTTCTAGGTTTTAAAGAAAATCTATTGGACTTGGTATGTTTTCTAAAGTTTTTTGTGTCACATGTGTATAAATAAGTGTGGTTTTAATAGAACTGTGACCAAGTAACTCTTTTATAATTCTAACATCTGTACCTCTATCCATTAAATGTGTGGCATACGCATGGCGCAAACTATGTAATGTAATTTGTTTATTTATTCCAGCTTTAAATACGGCCATTTTAAACACTTTACGCAAGCTTTCTGGAGCATATTTATCTCCATTTCTACCACAAAACAAATAGTTTTTAGGCCTATATTGTAAGTAATACTCTCTAAATAAAACCCTTAGAGAATTAGGCAATGGTAAAACGCGATCCTTTCTACCTTTGCCAGAGCGAATAAAAATTTGATTTCTATCACTATTTATATCTTCAATTTTAATATTAATTAATTCGCCACTTCTTAAGCCCAACGCATAAATGGCTGTAAGCATAGCTTTATGTTTAATATTATTATGACTTTCTGAAATAGCCTTAACCTCTTTAGTAGAAATAATATTGGGTAACGGGCTTGGACGCCTGGTGGGATAAACCGGTGAAAAATCTATATCTCTACTATACATTTCTCTATAAAAAAGTTTTAATGCCGCACACAGTTGTTTGTGAGTAGTATAAGCAAGGTTTTTATCATGAACAATTTGTATAATAATAGCAAGTAATTGTTTGTTTTCAAGACTTATTAAATCTATTTGAAAACCAACATATTTATGAAACGATTTTATTAAACCTAAATAAGTATTTATACTATTTTCACTATATCTTTTAATTTTTAAAAGCTTCTGAAAGTCTAAAAAAGTTGCGATATCTGCCATAAAATCAAATATATACAAACTTTAACAAAAGTTGGTATATTCCTACAAATTAGTTTGCTAACCGGTACAAAATGATTATGTTTGGTATATACAATTGTTATATTGCATTTAAACGAACACCAGAACTGAATGACAGAATCCAATAGAGCACTTATAAATCTAAATGGAAATGAAGAAACAATTTCTAATATTGATTTTACTTCTGTAGTTAATATTACCTATACAGAAAATGTTGTACTCGAAAAGAAAAAAGTCGTATTCCAAAAATGTATATTTAGACAAGGAATTGTATTTATGATTGACCTTACTCAAACCAAAATATCTGAATTGGATTTGATGTTTGAGGACTGTATCATTGAAGAGAACAAAGAGAAAAATGAAATCAAATCCAATAAACAAAAACAAAAGCTCTTTTTATATTTTAATACTTGTCTAATTCGAGATTTAGGGTTAGATAAATGTGATTTCACTAATGCATCTTTTTTTAAAAGTCTAATTCTAGAAAGATTATTAATAACAAACTCTTCAGTTAGAATTATCACAATTCGAAATTGCTTTGGCTCTGTATTTATTAATAATAATCCCAAATCCAAATTGTTTATTTATTATGCTGACGATAATCTTTTCATCGAGAATTATAATTTGCGAAAAGTTAATAAACTAATAAAAAAAAGAGATTCACTAAATAAGATATTTTCACACAAAACAAGATTTCATATATCCAATACCCAAGAAATTTCTGTTGAATTCAAAAAATCATCTGAAAACGGAATTAAACGAATAAAAAATGAAGATAAATCATTAAAAGAAGCTAAATACTACTTAAAAGAAAGTGAACTAAAAGAACTAGATATTTCAGTTTCAATTAGACTAGAATCTGATATTACTAAAAATATAAAGATTTCTAATTGCATATTAAACGGTCTATCACTTAATGGAGATTCGAACACAATTATTGATATTAAGCATACAACTTGTAATCGTCTATTTATTGATAAATTTAGCAGTGCAAAACTATTACTTTACGATTTTCAAGCTACAAAAGAAGACAGTAAATTAGAAATTAAAAATTCAGATTTATCGAACACTTGGTTCAACAAAGTGCGATTAAATAGCTTCGACATAGTTAGCTTTTACAGAACAACATTAGAAAACACCAAATTTTCTGCCACAGAATTTCCGAATTCTATTGAAGCTTTGGAAAACATTCATTACCCTTTAGAAAAAGAATCTGAATATTTTAATAATCAATATGAAAATTATAAGCAATTAAAAGTTGCTCTAGCAAATCAATCTGACCAAATTCAAGCTTTGCAAATGCACCGAAAAATGTACGAAGCAATTCGACAAAGCAAAAAACTAAGTAGTCAAGATAAATTCATCTTATTCTTAAATAATATTTCCAACAAACACGGAACCTCAATTACGCATTCATTTTTCTGTTTTTTGGTTATTCTATTTAGTTTATATATAACTTACACATTAGCATTACCAAAAGCCCCATATTCATTTGGTTGGAATGGCTTTGGTTCATTTTGGGAAAGTATTTGCGAAACGACAAATTTTGTTCTAAATAAATGGAAAAATTTATATGCATTAGCAAATCCAACTCATAGATTAAGCCAGTTAATAGAAAATAATTTAGGACAAGAATTATCAGGAATGAATTATTTCATTTCTTTCTGTTCAAGAATTCTAATCGGTTGGTGCTATTATCAATTCGTGAGTGCATTTAGGAAATTCGGAAAGAAAGTTTGATTAAAAAACGCAATATAACACCGTGTATAATTAATGGCTGGTTCTCGCCTACTTACAAAATCCTCGCGGATTTTCTATTCAGTAATTATTTATTAAATTAGGTGCTTAAACACGCCACTAATCATACACAATAACGTTATTGTTAATGCTGCGCTACGCTTGCATTAACAATAACCCGACGAGGGCTTCGCCCGAGTTATTGCTCACCGCAGTAGCTTCGCTACGCACTGAACAATAACTCTGGTTATAAGTTATTTTAAACTTACAGATATTTGCAATATCTTACAGTTCAAAACAACTCATAACCCTCGTCGGGTTGGCAAACATTTAAGACAAACGAAAATCAATGAGAATTACGACATTATTAATACTTCTACTTTTTTCTTTTAAGACATACTCTCAAACCATTATTGAAATGGAGGAATATAAAGGAGTTTACAAACTTGAATGTAAAATTAATGGAATCCCAATGGATTTTATATTTGACACAGGAGCATCAAATGTGTCAATTTCTTCAACAGAAGCTCTTTTTCTTATAAAACAAGGTTTAATAACAGACGAAGATGTTATTGGAAATGTGAATTACAAAATTGCAAACGGAAAAACTCTTGAGGGAACTAAAATCAACCTTAAAACAATTGAAATTCAAGGTTTGATTTTAGAAAATGTAACTGCGACAGTAGTTCACGAACTGAATTCACCTCTTTTACTTGGACAATCTGTTTTATCACGATTAGGAAAAATAACTATTGAAAAAAACAAACTTATCGTTCACAATGAAAATAAAGTAACATCAAAAAATGTAGAAAAAGAAATTGAAGAAACAATTAGTTGGCTGAATGACAAAATTCAAAAATTTCAAATTAACGGAAAAATAAAAGCGGAATACGAATTGTTTTTTGAAAAAGTGAACAGCGAATACTACATAAAAGTTCATCAAGATTTCTACTTATATGGGAAAGATAAAGGAATAACCGAAAAGTCTGTTACTTACATTCCAGTAAAAGAAATCGGAAGTATTGAATTTAAAGATAGAGGTTACGAATGGGAAACAGAAGATAAAAGAGGTTACATTTTATTCATTTATATCAAAAATGACAATCATAAAATTGTAAAAGAAAGTATTTCCTATTTTATGGGTAAAGAGAATAAAAGCTCGGAAAAGGAAAGCTATTATGTTATCAATTTAAAAAGAGCAATTGACGAGGAAAATCTTCGTGAACGAATAAAAAAATCATTTGGTTACTTAAAAGAAATGACCAACGAAAAAAAGATAGAAAAATTTTAATAAAAATGGCTGAATTGATATTTAAAGGTTTTTTACCAATGGAGGAAAAACCAGAGCAGTTTGAGGAATTTAGAAAAATAGCACCTGAATTACTTGCGGATTTGAATGGTCAATTGATTTTTGACTATGTTTCAACTTACAATCAATTTGACATTACTGAAAATACGACTGACAAAACCTATTCGGAAATAAGAAATATTTTAGGAAATGATTCAAAATATTTAATCTGAAAAAAAAACGATTTGCCAACACCGTATATAATTTATTGCTGGCTTCTCGCCTACTTACGAAAGTCCTCGCGGACTTTCTTGGTCGGTAATTATTTACTAAATTAATTGCTTAAACAACGCAACAAATCATATACAAACACGTTGGTGGTAATGGCAGAATTAACCGAAAAACTCAAGGAAAATTAAATTAAATGTCAAATAAAATAATTGAATATCATTTAAACAGGCATCAGCCAGATAAGCCTCAATTAGCCATACACGATTTAAACAAATACATTACCAAACATAAAGGCCATACTACCAAACCACACATACATAGTTATTACCAAGTGATATGGTTTAAGCAAGGCAACGGAAAACATTTTATAGATTTTGAAGCGCATGATGTTACTGATAACACCATATTGTTTGTCGCTAAAAACCAAGTGCATTATTTTGATGACAATACTAATTACGAAGGTATTTTATTGCATTTTAATGAGACCTTTATTGTACAAAAAGACAATGAAACCGACTTTTTTTTAAAGTGTAATCTTTTTAATAATCCGTACCTACAACCACTTTGTGCTTTAAAAAAGCCAACTGCTATTATATTTGAAGAGTATATTGCGCAAATAAAACGTGAGTTTAGTAATCCTGACCAATTTGGTAAAGAAGAATTACTAAAGTCGTATTTAAAAGCCTTTCTTATTCAAATACAACGTGTAAAACAAGCCTGTGAGCAAACCGAAGAACAAACTAATACTGTATTTGACGACAAAAAAGTACAGCTTATAAAGTTTATTAATCTTATAGACGAAAATTACACCAAAGGACTTTCGGTTTCCGAATATGCTAAACTGTTATTTATATCTTCCAGAACATTGTCAGATCTTACCAATCAGCAATTAAATAAAACACCATCGCAAATGATACAAGAACGTATTGTATTAGAAGCGCAACGTTTGTTATTGTATTCCGAATTAAACGTGAATCAAATTGGCTATCGTTTAGGTTTTGACGATCCATCGTATTTTGTAAAATACTTTAAAAAACACACAAACCTCTCGCCTTTAGGCTTTAGAAAATCCGTTTCCTAAAAGTACCATTCCTTTTCGTTTTTGTCCATCGTATACCACTCGAGTTATCCTGAACTTTGCTGTGTAATTAAAAAAAGTATATCATGGAAAAAACACAAGCACTTATAATTGGCGGAACTACCGGAATGGGTAAAGCTACAGCACAACTTTTACTTGAAAAAGGTATTGAAGTTACTATTGTTGGTAGAGCAAATAAAAATCTAGACACTGCCAAAACAGAATTAGCAGCTTTTGGTACTATTAACACCAAAGCGGTTGATTTATTGGATATGGAAGCGGTAAAAACATTTGCTTCAAATATATCTAAAAACCTACCTAATTTAAAATATCTAGTAAATTCTGCTGGCTATTTTAGTCCGAAACCTTTTTTAGAACACACAGAAGCGGATTATGATATTTACCATAATTTCAACAAAGCGTTTTTCTTTATCACACAAGAAGTAGCAAAAGTAATGGCTACTAATGGTAGTGGTTCTATTGTAAATATTGGATCAATGTGGGCAAAACAAGCTATAAAAGCCACACCATCTTCGGCATATTCTATGGCTAAAGCAGGTTTACACAGCTTAACACAACATTTAGCAATGGAGCTTGCAGAAAGTAATATTCGAGTAAACGCTGTATCGCCTGCAGTGGTTGTAACACCAATTTATGGTTCGTTTATAGAGGAAGATAAAATTGCAGAAACTTTACAAGGTTTTAACGATTTTCATCCCATTGGTCGCGTAGGAACATCACAAGATATTGCCAAAACTATAGACTTTCTTTTAGGTGAAGATAGTGCTTGGGTTACAGGTGCAATTTGGGATATTGATGGTGGTGTAATGGCAGGAAGAAATTAAGTGAAGCATTAAAATAATAACAATTAAAATAAATTAAAATGACAAAAGCATATTTAGAAATTAGTCTTAAAATAAACGATTCAGACAGAGCAAACGCAGCAGGTGTATACAGCAAATACAAAGCACCTTTTTTAGAAACTATTACAGGAGCAACATCCAAAGAACTTTTAATTATAGATGAAGATGTACAAGTGTTACATGGTTTTAAAACCAAAGAAGATGCTCAAAACTATTTAACAACAGCCTTATTTACAAACGATGTGGTAACTGGTTTGAAACCGTATTTACAGGATAATCCTGAGGTAAGAATCTATACAGTAGCTTAATTAAAAGCAGGTTATTAGTTTTACAAAAGAAGCTTTATTGGTTTAAAATAAAGCTTCTTTTTCATCTTTAAAACATTCAAAATTATGGAAGCAAGTTTTTATTTTTATACCATATTAGCAGCTATAGGTTACCTTTTTATAGAATCGTTATTTATGGTTGGAGTTTGGATTTCGGCAAAAGGCGGAACAGAAAAAATGCCTAACGGAAAGGATTATGATAGTGAAATGATTTTATATCCATTTAAAAAAAGGGTTATGAAATCTACCAAAGATATCGTGTTTTATAAAGCCGATTTTTTGGAAGCACTTGTTAAAAAATTACGTGTACAACTACCAGAAATAGATTTTAAAACCTCTACTAATGAAATACTCTTAACACGAAAGGATAGTGATTTTGTAGCGTTTATGAATTTGCTAAACGAACGTATAAAACGTATTGACCCAAATATTGTGATAACCTTATCGGAAACTGGAATACAGTTTCACAAAGAATATACACAGTATAAAGTGAATAAATACTTAAGAAAACCCATTATACAATGTCCAATATGTATGTCGTCGGTTTGGAGTATATTCACCTATTGGATTCCGATACTTTATTGGTTTGGTTTTAGTTGGCCAATTGTATATTTAGGTATTGCAAACACCTGTATATTAGCTTGTGTAAATTGGTTAATCTTTTCAAGCAGACCTCAATAATATAAATAAAAGCTATTGTATTTTTACAATAGCTTTTTTCTTAAAACAGAATAATGAAAGAACGAATTATAATTATAGGTGGTGGCTTAAGCGGATTAACGTTAGCTTATTTATTATCAAAAAGGGGAATAGAATCAAAAATTTTAGAAGCCTCTTCAAGAGTTGGCGGAAGAATTCAAACCATAAAAGGAGCATTAGAAACACCTTTAGAGTTGGGTGCAACTTGGTTTTCGGATATGCACCAAAATTTATTGTCGCTTATAGATGAATTGGGCTTAGAAAAATACCCACAGTATTCAAAAGGAACTTCATTATTTCAAACCAAATCATTTGAACCACCGCAACAGTTTTTTGTTCCTGAATCTGAAAACCCTTCCTACCGTTTAAAAGATGGAACACAAAAGCTTATCGATACATTAGCTCAAAAATTGCCTTCTGAAAATATTCGCCTGAATACAAAAGTTGTTGGTATTACTGAATTCGATGGCGAAATAATAGTTCAAACTTCCAATGGAGAAAAACTTTATGCCGATAAAGTTATACTATGTTTGCCACCACAATTAGTAGGTTTAAAAATTAAGTTTTCACCAGAATTACCTAATGCTATTTCTGAACTATTGCCAAGTGTTCAAACTTGGATGGCAGGTGCTATAAAATTTGTATTAGAATATGAAGTACCTTTTTGGAGAAATAAAGGATATTCCGGAATGCTGTACAGTCACTCAGGAATTATTTCAGAAATGTACGATCACTCTAATTTTGAAGAAAATAAATTTGGCTTTACAGGATTTTTAAATGGTGGAGCCGTGTCTTATCCTCAAGACGTAAGAAGGGAATTAGTATTAAAACACTTAGCGGAAATGTTAGGAAAAGAAGCATCAAATTCTATTACTTATTTTGACAAAATTTGGACAGACGAATTTGTATTGTGTGAAAATCAAATAATACAAAGACCACATCAAAACAATGGACACCCATCATTACAAGATAGTTATATGAATGGAAAATTATTATTTTCAGGAACAGAAACAGCTAAAGAATTTGGAGGATATATGGAAGGTGCAGTTATTTCTGCTTTAAAAATAGCAAGAAAAATAAAACCACATACCACCAACACCGTGTATAAAACATAGCTATTATAGGCTTTCCGTGAGGTTTTTGTATATTTACAAAGTACGCCATTTTTTTTATTTGGTTATATTTATTAAAGAAAATTAAACATAAAAATAAAAAATTCGGCTCGTGCTAAATCCGAAAAGTTTGCGTTTATTTATACGCTACATTTCATACACAAAACCGTTATTGTTAATGCTGCGCTACGCTTGCATTAACAATAACCCGACGAGGGCTTCGCCTGAGTTATTTTAAACTTACAGATATTTGCAATATCTTACAGTTCTAAACAACTCATAACCCTCGTCGGGTTGTGCGCAAGCTGAAAAAACCATCGTAATCGAATGATATTTAAAGGAATTAACAACCAATCTGTTGAATTTAGGATAACGAATTATCAGTTTCCTGAAATAACGAATTGTGAATATGATTCTAATTGGTTGTTGGTTTATTTAAAAGTAAAAAGTGATTGTGGAAATTGGCAAACAGTTGACCCATCACTTTTAGTTGGAGATTTAAAAGACATTAAAGATTGGTTTGAAAAACTCTCGAATAATATAGAAACTGATTCTGATTCACTTGTTTTTATGGAACCAAACTTGGAATTTGTACTGACGAAAATGAATTTAGAAGAAAAGCATATCAGAATAATATTTGACTTGGAATATCGACCACAAAGTGCAGATGATGATAAAGATTATTTTGTAGATTGCGTTTTTAACAACAGCGAATTAAAACTAATTGTAAAGGAATTAGAAAAACAAGTTGAACAATATCCGAGAAGAGCAATCTAATGAAAAAAAGACATTCAGAAATAATAAAGGAAATAGCGCAAGAATTGGATTGCGGATTTCACTGTTATTACAATTCTAAAACTGACGAAATTGTTGCAATCCCAAATTTTTCACAATTTTCGGACGAGGATAAATTTAAAGAGGCTTTTAGTGAAAGTATAGAAAAAGTAGAAAAACATAAAACGGATTTTATAAAATTTGAGGCATTAGAAAGCTTTGAGTCCTTTAAAATTATGGAGCTTTTTGTTGAGCATTTATCTGACCAAAATCTAAAGTCGGAATTAGTAAATACTTTAGCAAATAAAAAGCCATTTCAGAATTTTAAGCATAAAATCGACCATTCTGAATTTAGACAAAGTTGGTTTGAATTTAAGAAAAGTGAGTTGGAAAAAATAGTAGAAAATCAATTAGACATCGGAAAAGCCAGCGCACAACAACGTGTATAATTAATGGCTAGTTCTAGCTTACTTACGAAAGTCCTCTCGGACTTTCTATCTGTGATTTATTTGCTAACTTTAGTGTTTAAACACGTAACGAAATCATACACTAGACCGTTGCCAGTAATTTGAGAAATGACGAACTTAACTAGAAGAAAATTTATTAAAAGAGGAATTTTAGCCTCAATTGGATTAGTTCTTTTGGATTCGTTTTGGTTTGAAAAATATGTAATTGACTGGAATTATTTTGACATCTCTAAATCCGAAAAAGACAAAATAAAAATCATTCAGATTTCGGATTTGCATTTTGACCAATTAAGATACTTTCACAAATCTATTGCGAAAAAAATAAATTCTATAAAACCTGATTTAATATTTATAACAGGAGATTCTGTTGACAAAACAGAAAAAATAAAGTCTCTGAATAAATTCCTTGAATTAATTGATAATTCGATTAAAAAGTATGCAATAACTGGAAATTGGGAATATTGGGGAAATGTAAATCTGACAGAACTTAAAAACATCTATTCAAAAAATAATTGTGAATTACTGATAAACGAGAATAGATCAATTTCAATAAAAAATCGAGAAATATCAATAATCGGAATTGACGATTTTGTTGGTGGAAACGCTGATTTTGGAAAAGCGCTTGAAAGCCTAAAAGAAACTGAAACCAATATTGTTTTATCACATTGTCCTGAATACAGAGATATAATAACAAAACAAAAAGGAATTTTAAATATTGATTTAGTACTTTCTGGACATACTCACGGAGGACAAATTACATTTTTAGGAATTGTTCCTTTTAAACCTCAAGGAAGTGGAAAATATTTAAAGGGATGGTATAAAGAAACCGAACCGAAAATGTACATATCAAAAGGAATAGGAACAAGTATTTTACCAATCCGATTTGGAGCAAGAGCGGAAATGGTAGAAATGGAAATATAAAAACTACTGGCAACAATGCATATATTTTATTGCTAATTATAAACTACTTACGAAAGTCCTCGCAGACTTTCTATTTGTGATTTATTTGCTAACTTTAGTGTTTAAACACACAACAAAAACATACACAAAAACGTTTTACAACATCAAAAAAAATGAAAACCAAAAACATATTTTTATTAACATTAGCATTGTTTTGCTCAACTTCTATTATTTGTGCTCAAAGTGTGGAAAAGAGTTTGAAAATCAAGAAAATTATTCAGGCATCATACAGCGTAAAAAAGACTCCAGAAACGCCACGAAATTCTGCATTTAAAGGAGAACTTCTCGAGAGGTATGAAGTCTATGATGACAATGAAAAAATAATTGAGTATGGTATATACGATCGCAGAGGTAATATTTATAGAGTTACAAAAACTCAAAAAGACGAAAGTGGAAAACAATTAAAAAAAACAACCTGCGATTCAGAAGGTAACTTGAAACAATATTATATTTATACATTAGATGATAACGGAAATGAAATAGAGTTAAAAAATTATAACAGCAAAAATAAATTATTTTATTTACAGAAAAATAAGTATGATATAAACGGAAATGTAATATCAAAAATTGGAGGCATACCAGAATCAAATAAGGTCTCTACAACAGTATTAGAATATAATTCTAATAATGAAATGACACAAAAAATAATTTACGAATCATATGGAAGTAACACAACTCAAACTTACATTTATGATTCAAATGGAAATGAAGTAATATCCGAATTGTTCAAATCTAATGGTGATTACACAAAATTTATTTCTACTTATGATGAGCGAAACAATATCTTAACACAATATTTGTACGATAAAGATGAAATACAAATGCAATGGTACAATTGGGAATATAAATATGACAAACAAGGAAATTGGATAACAAAAAAAGAGTATTCAAATGGAGAACTAAGTTTAGTATGGGAAAGAAAAATCGAATATTAAGATAGCGTTATACAACATCGAGTATAATTAATGGCAAGTTCTAGCCTAATTACTAAAGTCATAGTGAACTTTATATCTGTAATTTTTTCTAAATTAGTTAATTGACCACGCAACAAAATCCTACGTTAACACGTAAAGATTTAATAAACAATGAATAAAAAACTACACACAACAATGTATAACCGCAATTACGGCGGATTCGACTACGTCCGAATCCACTCGGAATTACTAAAGTCAGTCCTAAACCGAAAATTAACGTATATTAACCCATAACTGACGGCTATACGAGACTGTTGGGCTTGATAATTATTAAACAGCATCGATATTATTTATGAAAACCTTTATGAAACGAATTTTTAAACTTATTTTAATACTTCTTGCTCCAATATTTAGTTATAGTCAAGACTGGCAATATTATGTTGGTAATAATGCATTTGATGGAGAATTTAAATCAGCAAGCATCCAAGGTCTTTCAGATAACTATCCTTATGTTAATCCATTATTGAATGTTAATGTCTGGAATGAAAAAACACTAAATTTTCACATTAAAAATAGTGGATTCTCTCAAGAAGGTACTATGCATAGTATTTTATTCCTACCTAACATTGAACCTAAAGTCATTTATTACGTAGGAAATATTAATATTTCTTCAGATGGAAAAACAATCTTTCTTAAATCTTTTAAGACTGATTATGTCAAAAATATATCCTTAATAAATTTTTTAGAAATACTTAAAAAGGCTTCAAAGATTGATGTCAGAGTAAAAACTGAATTTGGTAATTATGATATTCATTTTAATATGGATGGATATGCTGATGCTCTAACAAAAGTTCTGACAAAGAACTTTATACGTAATTCAAACTTAACAAATGTTGATATTCAAAAAAACTCTGATTTAATACTTAAAAATATATCTGATCACATATCAAAAGAAAATGAGGGAATTAATAAGATTAAATCTCTACTATTGAATATTGGAGTTGAAGAAAATGAAATAAGTGATGCAGCTAAAAATTTAAAAATTAAACTAGACGAATATAATATTGAAGTTAATGAACTTAGTAGAATTGAACCGAAAATTAACTTTCTTAAAAATTTAAATCTTGTGTTGTATGATTCGAAAAACATGAAAATAACGAGTGTCCTATTAGATATTCCAAACTTTCTTAATAAGTTAAAAAAAGAAAAGAATTAATCTGCAAATAAAAAATATTCGTCTTTTATATAAATCACTAAGCCCAATAAAAGACTGAGTTAAAAAACAAGCAATTTTAAGCTAATTTTGAAACAAAGTTTTCATCATAAGGCAACCCACTTTTTGTAATAGCAAAGGCTTGTTTTAATAGCTTATTTGCTACTGCTATTAATGCTAGTTTTTTACTCTTTCCTTTGGCTACTATTCTGTCAAATAATGCTTTACAAGATTTGTTTTATTTATAGGATGAAAAGGCTGCTAAAAACAATAAATTTCTAAGTTTTTTATTACCTACTTTACTTATGCGACTTCGTCCTCGCACACTACTTCCTAATTCCTGAATGGTTGGAGTAATACCTACATAACTACAAAGCTGTGATGCGCTTTAAAACTTTTTAAATCCAGATTCATCATTTTTTAATTGAACGTGACCTTTTGCTTTACTGTATATATCAAATACAGATTTACTAATGTCGATACCATAAATTTTTCTATCTTTAGTCATAAGAACTGAATTTTGGAAAGAACAAATGCTACTCACATTTCAACAACTTGAAAACGAGATCTAGGTCTCACAGAACTGAACAAAGTTTAAGTAGAAAAAGAGAGCGGATTATCAATGTTATCGAAGTCTAAAGCTTCACCGTATAAAGTAACCTTAATGCTCTCTTTTGTTCTTTCTAATTAATATTTAAATTTAGTGAATTACAAACTTAAGCCGTATATAATTTATTACTAGTTCTAGCCTACTTACAAAAATCTTCCAAATTCTCTACCTTTTTTATTTGCCAACTCTAGTGCTTAAAACCTGCAACTATTCATAGATATAACCATTAGTAACAAGTTCAAAAAGCACCTTGTTTCAAATAAAATTACACTATCATTTTTATATATCGGTAATTATAGATATATTTATATTATGAATTTAAAAATAGCGACAGAAATTGGCAAATGTTTATCAAACCAAACAAGGTTTCAGATATTGGAATGGCTTAAAGAACCAGAGAAACATTTCCCACCACACGAGACATTAAAACACTTTGATGATGGTGTTTGCGTTACCTATATTCATGAAAAAACAGGGTTATCACAATCAACCATTTCTACTTATCTAAGTAATATGGAAAAGTGTGGGCTACTAATCTCAACAAGACACGGTAAATGGTCTTATTTAAAAAGAAACGAAAAGATAATTAAACAGTTTACCAATTTTCTAACATAAAAAAATTTACTAAAACATATCGATATTTCTCAATGTAACAAACTATGAAATTATTAATTGACATTTTAGGTTGGTCTGGTTCAGGATTAATAATCCTTGCCTATGCCCTAACCCTTATTGAAAATAAAAAGTATTTAGATTATGGTAAGTATTTAAACTTGCTAGGAGGACTTTTAATAGCCATAAATTGTTATTACTATAATGCAATTCCACCATTTGTAACTAATTTACTTTGGAGTGTTATTGCAACCTTAACAATATATAAGTCAAGAAATAAAAAAGAGAAATGTAACAAGACTAAATGTTTAACTTAAAATTAAAACAATGAAAATTTTAATAATTGGAGGAAACGGAACAATAGGCAAAACTGTTGTTTCACATTTTAAAGAAAAGAACGAAATTTTAATCGCTGGACGAACCAATGGAGATGTAAATGTCGATATAGCCAATAGTAGTTCAATACAATTAATGTTTGATAAAATTGGCAAAGTAGACGCTATAATTTGTATCGCTGGTGAAGCCAAATGGGCATATTTTAACGAACTTACCGAAGACGACTATTATATAGGCTTAAAAAGTAAATTAATGGGCCAAGTAAACCTTGTACGCATTGGGCAAAATTATTTAAACCCTAATGGCTCAATTACATTGTCAACAGGAATTTTAGCAGATGACCCAGTTATAAAAACTGCAAGTGCTGCAATGGTAAATGGAGGCATTCATAGTTTTGTGCAAGCTGTTGCACTTGAAATTGAAAACGGAATTAGACTAAATGTTGTTTCTTCTGGAATGGTAGAAGATGCTTACGACAAATACAAAGATTATTTCCCAGGACACAATCCAATACCAATGAAAAAAGTAATTAACGGATATGTAAGAAGTGTAAACGGAAAAGGAAATGGCGAAATAATTAGAATTTACAACCAATAAAGCCAGTTAACAAAAACATATAAAATCAATTATTATTTCTAGTCTCCTTTCCAAAGTAATCAAGAAATTTTAATCTATATTTTATTTGCTAACTTTAGTGCATAAACCTCATAATTAATATTATATAAGGATTTTTGAGGCTATATAAAAAGAGTTGAGTGTTATCCTATTTTTAATTTTTATTTTAACCTATACTATTAATCGTGTACTAAAACCTTACCAAAAAAAATGAGGAAGTCTAAAATTATAATTTCAATTATTATATTGTTACTATCTTTTCAAGGTGCTGCACAATTTAATGAAAATGACAAAAAACAAATAGTAATAGGAAAAGTTGATAGCTTGTACTCAAACACACTCCAAGAGCAAAGAGAAATTTGGATACACATACCTGAAGATTTTGATAACAATAAGCTATATCCTGTTATTTATGTTTTAGATGCCTCTCAAAACTTCTATGTTCTTACCGGAATGCTAAAACAATTATTACCTTGGCAAATACCTAATTCTATAGTAGTTGGTATTAAAAATACAGATAGAACACGAGATTTCACAAATACTAACGTCCCTTTTCAACGTGGACAAGAATCTAAAACTTCTGGAGGAGCTAGTAATTTTTTAAAATTTATAGACAAAGAGTTAAAACCATTTATAAATAACAAATATCCAACTGAAAACAATAACACAATTATTGGACATTCTACAGCAGGTTTGTTTGTTCTTTATACGTTTCTACATCACGAAAATTCTTTTGATAATTATTTGGCAATTGATCCAAGTCTTTGGTGGGACAAAGAAAATCTAGTTAAAGAAACTCAAAAATTACTAAACAGAGGAAATCGTAAAGAAAAATCATTATATATAGCAGTAGCTAACAGTATTGGTAAAGCAATTGACACGGTTAAAGTTAGAAAAGACAAAACAATACCTACTGAACAAATTAGAGCCAATTTAAAGTTTCACGATATATTAGTAAAAAATAATAAAGACATTAATTTTAAATGGGAGTACTTTGATAATGAAGACCACAGAAGCATTGTTGTTCCAGCACAATATAATGGGTTAAGGTCTATTTTCTCATGGTTTCCATTCCCAGAGATGTGGCGTTTCAACACACCAAAAAAGTATTCATCCAAAGAATTAACAGAACCATTCCTGTCTCATTATAAAAAATTAAGTATCCGTATGAAGCGAGAAGTAAAACCTGAATGGGAATTACTAAACCAAATTGGGTTCTTTATGTTAGATGGACACAATCTACCTAAAAAAGCCTTGGCTTATTTAGAACTGAATGCTAGTTTCTATTCAAATGAATCAAAAAGCTTTGTTGCTTTAGGAAATTATTTCTTATCCCAAAAAAACAAATCAAAAGCTATTATAAACTACAAAAAAGCATTAGAAATAGATGCAAATCAAGAAGCTCAAGCTAAACTTAAGGAATTAGAATAATGCTAAAAAATAACTTGTACTAAATTTAATAAATGAAAACAACAACATTTCTAACATTTGTTGGCGACCAATGCGGTAAAGCTCATGAAGCAATAAACCTATACACTTCTATTTTTCCAAATTCGGAAATTAAAAACATTCAAAAATATTTTAAAGGAGAAGCTGGAGGAACACCAGAACTTATTAAACATGCTACCTTTTCACTAAATGGTACAGATTATATGATTTCTGAAAGTAATTATAATCACGCTTGGTCTTTTACGCCTGCTGTATCTATTTTAATAACTGATAAATCTAATAATTTAATACAAACACTTTTTACAAAACTGTCTTCAAATGGTGGTAAAATAATGGTTCCATTAAAAAATTACCATAGCGAAGGAGATTATGGTTTTGGTGAAAAATTTGGATGGTGCGAAGATAAATATGGTATTTCTTGGCAATTTATTCTTATTGATTAATATATTTAAGAATAGAGAATATTGAAAACTTTAATTATTTAAAACGAAACTATTATGAAAAATCAAATAATAAGGTCACTTACTTTTCAAGACGGAAACGCAGAAAATGCAATGAATTTTTATATAAACATATTTAAAAATTCTAAAATTATAAATCTTAAACGTTGGGAAAAAAATGCACCAATGGCTGAAGGTAAAATCATGCAAGCTACTTTTAATTTAGATGGTAATTTATTTATGTGTAGTGATAGTCCACCAATTCATGATTGGAATTTTACACCTGCTGTTTCAAATTACTTAGAGTGCGAAAATGAAAAAGAACTTGAAAGCTTATTTACTAAACTATCTGAAAACGGAAAAGTTATGATGCCTTTAAACAATTATGGGTTTAGCCAAAAATTTGGCTTTATTGAAGATCAATTTGGAGTTTCTTGGCAGTTAAATCTAGAGTAAATTAAACGTTTTTAATACGCTATTATAATTAGACTAATTAATATGAATCCAAAAGAAAACTTAAAAAAGTTAAACCTTATACTTCCAGAAGTTTCAACACCTGGCGGTAGCTATGTTTCTGTTAACATTAGAGAAAACATTGCATATATAGCGATACAGTTTCCAATATTAAATGAAAAATACCTCTACCAAGGAAGATTAGGAAAGCAAATTACAACTCAGCAAGGTTATAAAGCAATGGAATTGTGCGCATTAAATGTCTTGGCTCAAGTAGATAATAAAATTGGATTCGATAAAATAGTTGGACTAAATCACATTGATGTCTACTTTCAATCTGGCGAAAATTGGGATAGTTCTCCTGTTGTAGCTAATGGAGCTTCAGATTTATTTGTAAATGTATTAGAAGAAAAAGGTAAACACTCTAGAGCCATTTTTGGTGTTGAAAAATTACCTAGAAATTTTAGTGTTGGCTTAACGTCAACTTTTACAATAATTAGTAACTAAAAACAGTAATTAGCGTTGCCTGTAAGCGGTAGGACTCATACCAATATGCTTTTTAAAAAATCTTGAAAAACTGCTAATAGAATCGAAACCTAATTTAAAGGCTAGTTCCTTAGTTGTAATTTCACTTTTAATAAGTCTTCTTTTAGCTTCTGTTATTTGCCTTTGTTGTATAATTTGTTTTGCTGTAAGATTTAGTTTTTCTTTTAAAATTTGATTTAATCGTTTAATACTAATTCCTATTTCATTGGCATAAAAATGAGTTTTTGTATGTATTAAAAAATGAGTTTCCATTAGTTCTAAAAACCGAAATACTCTCTTTTGATTTAAATCCTGTTCTAAAAAACTATTATTTTGAAACCTAATTAAATGTAACAATAAGACCTTTAATAAGGTTTTTAGCATTATATAAGACATTTCGCTACTATAATACTCACTTCTTAGTAATTGAAATACTTTTTTTATTTGGTCTATTTTTAATTTTTCGGTTATTTCAAATTGTGGATATTTATTAAAAAGTGAAAATACATCTAAAGCATATTCAATATCGTCTTCATCTATAAGTTCGCGTTCAAAATTTAATAAAACACCATTACTTGTTACAAATACATCCTTTTTAAAAACTTCATTTAATGGTTTAAAATAGATTATTAAATTACTTTCAGATTTAAATTCAAAAAAAATACCCATAGAATTTCCAGAAAGTAAAACGGAGTTACTTTTAAAATTTTCAACAATTTGAATAGTTCTTATTGGGTTTTCTTTATCCATTTACTTTTAAGGTCTACCTCAAAAGTAAGAAGTTTTTTTTTATTAGTTTTTATTTAATTGTTTTTGAAACATAACATATATACATCCTGAAATAATAAGAGCTAAACCTGATGATATTGCATAAATTATAGTGTAGTTATTCGATAAATACTCAATAAATGTTGATAAAAATTGACCTCCAAAAACACCCATTGAAAATAAACCTAAATTTTTACCTTGATTATGTATTGTACTTGCCTCAAGCATCATATGGTTTAGTAGTGGTATTGTAAACCCAAAACCTATACCTATAAAAACTGTAGTTAGCAATAAAAAATAAAAGCTTGTAGATGTTGCTAATACTAAATAACCCAACATAAAAAACAAAAAACCAAGAGCAACTGTTTTACTGTCTCCAAAGGCTTTTACCATTTTTGGCATTTGGCTGGCAGTAATTATTGCTATAACCGAAATAAAAGCCATTAAATAACCCGTTTCAGACTCAGTAAAACCAAAGGTTTCTGGTAAGTATAATGGTAAGGTTACAAAGCCTACAAAAAACAGCATCATTGCTAAAAGAGAAGCTGTAAAAATAAGTTTTACTTTTGTGTTTTTAGGTTTAGTTGATTGCTCAGTTTTATTTACTATAGATTTAATGTTTTGTTTAGGTAGCGATAATGCTACTAAAACTAAACATAACAGAGCTACCAGGTAAATGTAAAATGGAAATTGCCAATTTAATTCTCCTAAGAATCCTCCAATAGCTAAAAAAACAACGCCACCTAACTCTATAGACATGCCTTGCCAGGCAATCATTTTAATTCTTGTCTCTCCAGTAAAAAAATCTGCTATATAAGCAGTAACAGACACTTGTATAGCTACTGTAGCTGCACCAAGTAAAATTCTGTCAACTATTAATAAAAAATCATTAGTAACAAACGCACCTATAAAACCTAAAACAGCATAAGGTATTAAGCCTAATCTTAATAATTTAATAGTACCTAACTTATTAAGTAACCTTCCTACAATAGGTGCAAAAAGCACAACACCTAGCGAAGGTAAAGTTATAATCCAACTAGGTGAAAAACCTAAATTTTTATGTTCTACAATACCAGATAATGAAGGCGCAACAACTGTTCCAACCATTATGGTTAAACTACTTACAAATAATAGTGTGAAAATTCCGAAGTTTGATATTTTACTCATACTGCAAAATTCAAACTAATTTTAACCAATATGTTTACCTATTTTCTAATATAGTTTGCAAAATTGGAAACTATATTAATTTTAAAGAAATCACAGAAAAAAAAGCAACTTTTAAACAAACTAATTTAGCCTTTTAAACAAAACTGCGTAGCCATTAAATCGAGACCTTTACATCCTGTTAATAACATGTAAAATAATTAAAATGGATAAAAATAAATTTGGTAAACAAGGTTGGACACCACAACAAATAAAAAACTTAAACGAAAAAACATACCTTATAACAGGTGCAAATGCAGGTGCAGGTTTCGAGGCTACAAAAATATTATTAGGTAAAGGCGCTACTGTTGTAATGCTTAATCGCAGTGAATCAAAATCTAATACCGCTATTAAAAACCTTAAAGCATTATTTGGCGCAAATGCTAAAGTTTCATTTATAAAAATGGATTTAGCCTCATTATCTTCTGTTCGAAATGCAGCAAATAAGGTAAACAAAAGTACACCTAAAATTGATGCTTTAATATGTAATGCTGCTGTTGCACAAATAGCAAAACAAGAATTTACAACAGACGGTTTTGAAAGTCAACTAGGTATTAATCATTATGGTCACTTTTTATTAATTAATTTATTGTTTGACACAATTGAAAACTCTAACGGAAGAATTGTAGTTGTTGGTAGTGAAGGCTATAAAATGGGATTAAAAACCATTCAGTTTGACGATATGAATTTTGATAAAAACTATCATCCAAATAACACATATTGCCATAGTAAACTGGCTCAAATGATGTTTGCTTTCGAATTACAACAAAGAATTAAAGCTTCAAATAAAAATACTAAAGTTTATGTGTGTCATCCTGGAGCTTCAAAAACTTCGCTAATTAAAAAAGATGCACCATTAATGACCAGATTTATGTGGTCTATCCTATCTAATTTACCAATTGTGCAGTCTGCCGAAAAAGGTGCATATCCTGAAATTATGTGCGCTACAGAAAACAACTTAAAACAAGAAGCCTACTATGGGCCAACTGGACGAAGTAATTGGGTAGGTCCTGTTGGAGAATGTGAAATGGAGCCTTTTGTTATAAATAGAACAGTAGCTTCAAAATTATGGACTGTTTCCGAAGAAAAAACAGGAGAATCTTTTCAACTATAAATTAATTTTTAAAATTTAAAACAATGAAAAATTTAATTTCAATATTACTATTATTTATTAGTTTAAGTGCTTTAGCCCAAAATAGAGACTGGACAATAAAAACATCTAAAGACAATAAAACTAAAGTAAAATATGACATTACTAAAGTAGATGGTGGCACACATTTATATTATATAGCTTCTCGTAAAGTTAATGTATCTTTAAATGCATTAGATAGTTATTTTTCAAATTCTGAAAACCATAAAAACTTTCTAGAAAATACGCCTGAAAGCAAACAAATTGAAAAAATTAACAATAACGAATGGATTACTTATTATTATTTTGATGCACCTTGGCCAATGCCCAATAGCGATGTTGTAGTAAAATTTATAAAAGAGCAAAATGACAATAGTATTATGTATACTGCAACGGCAATTACAGGTGTTTATGAAGACAAAGATGTAGACAGATTAACAACATATAAATTTATTTACAATTTTGAAAAAATAGACGAAAACACAACTAATATTACCATTAATGCCAATTTTATCTCTGTTGGATCTGTTCCAAAATTTTTGGTAAGAACATGGTTTCCTGAAGGACCTGCAAGAATTATTACTAATTTAGGTTCAAAAAAATTAACTTCACATTAATATATTTGTTTACAAATTATGGCATCTATAAACAAAATTGAAAAAGGCAAGGTCTTTATGACCTGTAAAATTGAAGAAGAATACACATGGGAAAACGTGTACCCACAACATATTGTAGCTTATATTTACTCTGGAGAACTTGAAATCACTTACGGAAAAAACACTTTAACTTTTGTTGCCGGTGATACCGTTTTAGTACCTAAAAATCAATTATCACGAAGTATAAAAAAACCAATAAACAACCAACCTTTTAAATGTTTATCTATAACTCTACCTGAAGAAGAGTTACGTAAATTTTATTTAAACCAAACTATTTTAGAAACTTGGAATGAAGATGTTTTAAAACAAAGACCAGTAAAATCTCATACATTATTGCATAGTTACTTTAAATCGTTATTGCCATATTTTGAAATTCAAGACAAACTTCCAGACGCCATTGTACCTTTAAAAATACAAGAAGTTTTAACTATAATAGATGAAGTAGATAAAAGAGCAAGTTCAATTTTAGGTACTTTTAGCGAATTAGGAAAAATTGATATTGAAAAATATATGGAAGAACATTTTATGTATAACCTTCCATTAGAAAAATTTGCCTATTTAACAGGTAGAAGTCTTACAACTTTTAAAACAGACTTTAAAAAAACATTTAAAAACACGCCAGGAAAATGGCTTACAGAAAAGCGATTAAACTTAGCTCACTATAAATTAAACAAGGAAAAACTTAAGTCTTCTGATGTTTATTTATCTGTAGGGTTCGAGAATTTATCACATTTTTCATTCGCTTTTAAAAAAGCATTTGGTTACAGTCCTAGTGCTTTAGCAAATAATTAAAATTTAAAAATATAATATTATGGAAATATTTAAACTAGCAACAGATTGGGCTAAAGCCGAAGTTTTTTCTTCTAAATTTTTCATCCTTTTTGGAGTGTTCTTTATACTTGCTTTCTTAGGTTTTAAACAATTAGGTAAAAGTGAAATTGCTAAAGCCTATATTACACCAACTTTAGTTGCCGGTATTTTACTTTTAATAATTGGTATTGGCTTAGTATATACAAACACTGCTAGAGTTAAAGCCTTTACAAAAGATAATAATACCACAGTATTTTTAAATACTGAAATTTCTAGAGCAGAAAAATCTATTGCAGAATATAAACTTATTGTATTTAAAGTTATACCAGTAATTATTGTTGTGTGTGCTTTATTAATTGTATTTATAGATAAACCAAACTGGCGAGCAATTTGTATTACAACAATTGCTATGATGATAGTAATTTTATTAATAGATAGTAATGCTCATTCTAGAATAAACACTTATCACAAACAATTACTATGGGTTAAAAATCAAAACATCTAGTTTTTTAGTTTTGTTTTAAATATCAAAACAAATTAAAAGCACATTAATTTTATTGGTTACTTACATTTAAATAAAAGTTAATTAAGCCATAATTGTATTTAAATGTAATAACCTTTGTAGTGATATTTAAAAATAAATTATGAATTGGATTTATCTCATTATTGCAGGATTATTTGAAGTTGGCTTTGCTTTTTGTTTAGGTAAAGCTAAAGAGGCTACAAACAGCAATACTTATTGGTGGTATGGTGGTTTTATAGTTTGCCTAACAATTAGCATGACGCTTCTTATTAAAGCCACACAAACATTACCTTTAGGCACTGCTTATGCTGTATGGACAGGTATTGGAGCTGTAGGTACTGTATTAGTGGGCATACTATTTTTTAAAGATCCTGTTAACCTATGGAGAATTGTATTTATACTTACTTTAATTAGTTCTATTGTAGGCTTAAAATTTGTTTCCAATTAATTTAACACTTCATTTTAATACAAAATTTACTTGTATTATAATTTTATAAGTATTCTTATTTCAATACTACTCCCAATTAATTTTTTATAAGATTTTTAAAATAATTTGTTTTGCAATTTCATTAATCGTAATATTGCAATGTAATAATTAAACAATAATTTTAAATTAGTTTACTATGAGTAAGAAAAAATTAAGTTTTCTAGATAAAAATCTAACACTTTGGATTTTTGTTGCTATGGCAATTGGTGTTTCAATAGGTTATTTTGCTCCTAATTTCCCAAACTTTATTAACTCATTTAATAGTGGTACAACCAATATACCTATTGCTATTGGTTTAATTTTAATGATGTATCCACCACTTGCAAAAGTTAATTATGCATTGCTACCAAAAGTATTTAAAAACACAAAAATACTTTCAATCTCTTTAATTTTAAATTGGATAATTGGTCCTGTTTTAATGTTTATACTAGCCATTATATTTTTAAGTGATTATCCAGAATATATGGTTGGTCTTATATTAATAGGTTTAGCTAGATGTATTGCTATGGTTCTAGTTTGGAATGATTTAGCCGAAGGCAGTAGCGAATATGGTGCAGGTTTAGTAGCATTAAATAGTATTTTTCAAGTATTTGCTTATAGTTTTTACGCTTGGTTATTTATTACAGTACTTCCACCCTATTTTGGTTTTGAAGGTGCTATTGTAGATATTTCTATTGGTACAATAGCAAAAAGCGTAGCTATTTATCTAGGTATACCGTTTGCAATGGGTATTTTAAGTCGTTTAATTTTAGTAAAAATAAAAGGTGAAACGTGGTATACAAAAAAATTTATTCCTACTATTTCTCCAATTACTTTAATCGCATTACTATTTACAATTGTAATAATGTTTTCTTTAAAAGGAGAATTAATTGTAGAAATACCAATGGATGTTGTAATTATTGCCATACCATTACTTATATACTTTACATTAATGTTTATAATTGGTTTCTTTTTTACAAAAGCTACTGGAGCAGATTACGATAAAACTACAGCTGTAGCATTTACTGCTGCAGGTAATAATTTTGAGCTAGCAATAGCTGTGGCAATTGCTGTATTTGGTTTAAATTCTGGCCAGGCATTTACAGGTGTTATTGGACCATTAGTAGAAGTACCTGCTTTAATTTTATTAGTAAAAGTTTCTTTTTGGTTTAGAAAAAAATACTTTACCAAAGCTAAGATATAAAACAATCTTAAATCTTAGTTAATAGATAGCTAAACCTAGTGTATTTGCATTTAAAATCTCTCAAATTAACGTAAATTGCGTTCTTATTTCGAAAAATTAATTATGCAAGAGACTAAAGTAATAAACTATATAAAAAATGTTATTGATAATATGCCAATTGGCTGGTTAAATATAACAACTCACCGTTTAGATATTTATAATGAAGAATTAGCAAAAGTTCAGTTTTTAGAGCAGTTTGAAAATTTATTTGAAAACGATAATGCCACTCCAGCTGCTTTAGAAAATTTACCAACGGCCTACGACTATATTAGACTAGGTCACCCACTATCTTGTGTTTTAGAATGGGCTATTGCAAAGCTTAATACTATAGACGCACAAAATGTTATTAGTTTTGGGTCTAAAACCACACCTATTTTAGCCGTTTTAAGACAAAATTTATTAGAAAATAAAAACACTCAAATAAATTATACAGGAGCATTACCAAGTAACTTTAATCCTGAAATTATAAAACAAGTTTACGGTTATAATTTTGATTTAAAACAAGTAGATTCTCCAGATGCTATTGAAGCTTTTAATGGAAGTACAATTTATATAAGTGAGCAAAACACTATAAATACTATAGCTTCTAAAAATACTAACATAGATTTTTTAGTTAATTTACATAGTGATTTAGGAAGTGTTATTATAATAAATGGAGAAGAAAACAATAGTTATATTTCTAACATTCAACACGTAAGACGAAGAGAAACTATTGCAATAACACCTGCTAATGCCTTAGTTGCCTTACAAGCATTGGCTGCTATGAAGCCTTTTGACTTTAAGACAAATACTATTGTAGAAGATAAAGCTTCAGTTTTAACATCAATTAAAAAAATCACAAACTCAAGCTCAAAAGCTATTGTAGCATCAAGTGGTTTATCTATGCAATACGCAATCATGATGGGATTAATACATGATGCTCAAATAAACCATAAAGGAAAAGCAATAAAAATTGTAGTACCGCCAAACTGTTATGGTGGTACTAACGACCAAGCTAGACGAGTTGCTGCATGTTTAGATAATGTAGCTATTGTAGATTTACTGGTTGATGGAGATAACGATATGGTCACTAGTATAGATAGTGTTTTAAACACCATTGCTAGCCAAGATGCAATACCATATATTATTGCCGAAATACCTACAAATCCAAGAGTTGAAGTGCCAGATCTTATTAAATTAAAAGAAGCGCTAAGCAAACCTCGTAAAACACCAAATGGTACAGTTGCCATTGATCCTGTTTTTATTTTAGACCAAACATTTTGTCCAAATGTTCAGTTTTTAGGCGAAAATGATATTTTATCTACAGTACGAACCATTTCTTATGTAAGTGGCTCTAAATTTCCTAGTGGAGGAAAATGTACTGCCGGATATTGTGTTGCGAATGAAAAAGCTAAAGACTTAATTAATAACATAGAAACGCACTTAACAATTTGCGATAACGAAGCAACGGCATTACAGTATAACATATTAGCATTACAATTGCCATCTATGAATCAACGTATTGCAGATGCTTATACAAACACACGTGAGTTTGTAACGTTTATTAATAAAGCGCTACCAGAAGCTAAAATAAATTTTGTTTCAAGAGAATTAGCCTCACAAGGTTTTACACCATCGGTTTTTTCGTTAGATCTTCCAACAAAAGGAAATACTGATGACGAAAAAGAAACATATAAACGCGAATTAAATCTTAGATTAATTAATTTAATGATTACCGAAATTCCTAACGAAAGTAAATTTTGTGTGAGCTACGGACAATTAAAAGGATGTTACTGGACCATTCCTGCAACCTCAACACAAGGTACTACAAAAGAAGGTGATAAAGATTATATTGTAAGAGCATCACTATCTGCAAATTTAGATTTAGAGCAGCATAAAGCTGTATTTTTAAAATTTGTAGAAACGTTATAATACGGTTTAAATAAATATAATAAAGCGTTTTAGAATAGTAGTATTTTAAAACGCTTTTTTATTGTAATTACTGTTTAGCATCTTCAATTCCCCAAGCATCTAAGCTTTTTAAAATAGCCTCAAGAGATTGTCCTCTTTTAGTTAACATGTATTCTACTTTTGGAGGAACAACAGGATAGACTTTTCTAGAAATTAATTTATCTTTTTCTAATTCTCTTACCGTTTGCGTAAACATTTTATTAGAAATTCCTGGTATATGCTTTTGCAAAACACCAGAACGTAAAGCACCATCTAACAAATGAAATAAAATTAACGGTTTCCATTTAGTACCTATTAAATTCATTGTGTAATTTAAAGGGCAAGCATTTTCTTTATTCAAAATTAAAATATATTGTATTAATAATCAGTATTTTACTCCTTTAAGTAACTATACTACTTTTTAGTAAGTTATTGCCTACTAGGCAAATATAGATTATTTTTGTCTTCTAAATAAAATGTTATGAAAACAAATAAAAATTATCCAAAATCATTTTCACATATTGGTTTAACAGTACCAGATATAAACGAAGCTGTCAAGTTTTATTCTGAAGTTATGGGTTGGTATATAATCATGGAACCTTCAACAATAAAAAAAGAAAGCGAAACAGCAATTGGCCAAATGTGTATTGATGTTTTTGGTGATGACTGGACAACGTTTGAAATTGCACACTTAGCAACTTCAGATGGCATTGGTGTAGAATTATTTTCTTTTCCGCAAGGCAAAAAAGAAGCTCCAGAATTCAACCCTTTTAATACTGGCCTATTTCATTTTTGTATTCAAGATCCAAACATTGAAGATTTAATTGAAAAAATAGTTTCTTATGGTGGTAAACAACGCATGCCTATTCGTGAATACTATCCAGAAGATAAACCATTTAAAATGTGTTATGTAGAAGATCCTTTTGGTATTGTATTTGAAATTTACACACACAGTTATGAGTTAACATACTCCTCTGGAGCTTATCAAAAATAGGTTGAAAATACAATCAATATGAAGTAACATTTATGTTAATTAAAATGAATTAATAATAAGGTTGCTTCATATTTATTATCTTGGTTTTTTAATTTTAAAAGCCCTTTATGACGTATTTAGAATCTTCATATTTTCTTGATTTTGAATCTAAAATCATTCAAAATTTAATTTCAGAATTTAAAAATGAAAATTTAACACCTAACCAAAAAGCCATTGGTATTTATACCAAAGTACGTGATGGTTATAAATACGATCCTTATCATATTAGTTTACTAGAAAATAATTATCGTTCTAGTGTCATTGCAAAAAAACAAACTGGTAATTGTGTAGATAAGTCTATACTTTTAATTTCTTGTTTACGTGCTTTAAATATTCCGGCTAGATTGCATCTTGGCAAAGTAAAAAACCATATCGCTGTAGATAGATTAATTGAGAAATTTGGCTCTAACGAGCTTACACCTCATGGTATGGTAGATGTATATTTAAATAATACTTGGTTAAAAATGTCTCCTGCATTTAATGCTAGTTTATGTGAGAGATTTAAAGTCGCTCCTTTAGAGTTTAATGGTAAAACCAGCTCTTATTTACAAGCATATAATAACGATGGTAATTTGTTTATGGAATACACTCAAGATTATGGTTTTTTTGAAGATGTACCTTTAGATTTTATGAAGCAAAATTTAAAAACACATTATCCGCATATTTTTGATACTAAAGATAATATTACAGAGTTTAAAATATAATTGACTTTAAATAAAAAAGTACAACCTAAACAGGCTGTACTTTTTTTAAATTTAGACTAATATAAAATAGGATTATTAAAATCTGTAGGTTAATACTCCTGCAAAATTTCTTGGGTCTGTTTGGTTAATATAGCTTGTTCTATATGCGTTATAACCTATATTATTAAACACATTATTAACAAGTACTCTAAAATTAAAGTGTCTATTAAACCTATATGCAGCTTGCGCATTAACTTGTGTATAAGCATCTACATTAAATGGTTCTTGATTTGGTACAATACCTTCATGTGTTACTGCTCCTGCACTCCAGTCGTTAATTGGTCTTTCGCCAGTATAGTATACACCAGCTCCTAGTGATAAGCCTTCTAGCTTTTGTTTAAAACTGTAATTAGCATACGCATTAAAAGTATGTTTTGGTGTATTTAATGGTGCAGATCCATAGACATAAGATGTATGCTCTTTGTACTGTGCGTCTATATAAGAATATCCTGTTATAACTTCAAGGTTTTCTAAAACACGACCACTAAGCTCTACTTCAATACCTTTACGTTCATCGTTTCCACCTTTAGCATAATATCCTGTTTCTACCCAATTTTCATCATAAACAGGAAGGTTAATATCTTTATTATTAATTTTAAAATAGGTGAAATTAAAACGTAACCTACTGTTTAACCAATTGGTTTTAATACCTGTTTCAAATTGGTCGTAACGTTCGTTACCCAATTCTTCTCCATTAATATCTAAACGTGTTCCTGTTCTTGGATAAGAGCTATTGGTGTAAGAAGCAAATACATTTATGTTTTTAAATGGAGAAATTATAATTCCTCCTAATGGGTTAAAAGCATCACTCTCGGTCGTTTCTGTTTCTGTAATTGTTCTAGTTTTGCTATAACGTAAACCTATAAAAGCTTTTAAATATTTATTAAAAGTTACAACATCCTGTGCAACAAAACCTAAGGCTTTTGATTGAGCTCCAGCTGTAGTTTGCGCAGAAAGCTCTATATCACTTGGTAAAATTCTATTGTTGCTTGTAAATACATCTATAGTATCTACTGTAGTAACACGTTGTGAGGTTGTATTGTACTCATTTGTACGATAATCGAAACCAACCTGGAAAGTATGAGAAATGCTTCCTGTTTTTAAGTCGTCTCCAATTAAATCAAACTGTATTACACTATTATTATCTTCTCTTGTAGCTACAGAATAACCTCTAGACCTTTGATTGTAAATTGCATTTCCTAACGCGTCGCTTACAACACCACCTAAGCTTGCACCTTTATCATCTAACTCTAAATTAGATTTGTAAAAAGCTACTTTAAGACTTAATTTATCGCTTAAAGTTCTATCTATTCTTAAAGAGAATGTTGTGTTTGTGGTTAATGATTTATCATCTTCAAATCCTAAAAATTGATCATAAGGTAAATCATAAATTAAGTTTTGATTATTTTCACCAAGATTAACTGTACCTAAGTCTGGCGTTCTACTATCCTCAAAATAGTCCATTTCAAAAGTAAATGTTGTTTTATCATCTGCTTTCCATTCAAATGAAGGATTAATATAAAAACGGTCAGAATCTATTCCGCTTCTATAGCTATCTGCGCGTTCTAAAGCACCGTTAATTCTAAAGGCTGTGTTTTCGGTTTTTGTTAAAGGTCCATAAACATCAAAAGTTGTTCTTGCTTGACCATAGCTACCACCACGTAAGGACACATTTCCACCAAAAGCATATTTAGGTGTTTTTGTAACAAGATTTATAATTCCTCCAGGACTTCCTAAATCTGTAGCAACGCCTTGGGTAATAGATGCAGCTCCTTTTAAAACTTGAATATTATCTACACCTTGCATATCTGTTAAAACACCAACACCTCTAAAATCTGAATGTACTCGTACTCCATTTTTTAATATAGGGATTCCTCTAAATCCTCGAGACGACATACTTTCTCTTTTGTTACCATATGTAGCAAAAGTATAAACACCAGGAACATTTTTTGTAGCGTCTGATATTGTTAAATTACCTTGTTGTTCTATTAATTTATCTGAAATTATAGAAATACTTTGAATTTGCTCATATGGCGCCAACGGTAAACGTGTTAAGGCTTCAATTTTATCTGGATGTTTAAAACGATTTCCAAACACTTCAACCGCTTCTAAATCGCCATCACTTTGAAGTTTAAATGTTACGGTTAAACTTTCGTTATTGTTTAATTGAATTGTGTTTGTTTGTGTTTTATACCCAACAGAAGATACTTTTATAGTATAAGTACCTTCAGTTAAATTAGTGAATTCAAAATACCCGTTTTCATTTGCAGAAACACCTTTATTAGTGCCTTCTAACATTACCGATGCAAAAGGTATATTTTCATTTAAATTGTTTGTTACCGTTCCACTTATTTTAGATTGTGAAAACGAAAATTGTATAGCAAATAATACTATAAAGCTTATGTTTTTTAACATGACTACTATTTAGATTGGTTTTAAATAAAGCGCAAATATAGTAGCCAAAAGTAAAACAACAAACTTTATTTAGATTAAATCTAAATAAAAAGTTTTACTAATTTGATTATTAAATAAATAGCAAGAAATAAAACATAACGAGGAAAGCGTTAAATACTTTACAATTAACAAATTATTAAAAATCTTAATTTGTTTTCATCCCTAAATTTGCAATAAAAAAGCTATGTTTAAACTATTTAAAAGCAAAAGTAAGGTAGATAAGTTATACAATGAATATAGAGCTTTGCTAGAGGAATCCTATAATTTATCTTTTACAAACCGAAATGAGAGCGACAGAAAAAAAGCTGAAGCAGAAGTAATTTTAGAACAAATTGAAGCACTAAAAAAGTGTGGCTAACTTACACTATTAATAAAAGAGATGGTTTGTGTATTAAAAACATCTGGTTGATCTACATTTACAACATGTCCAGAATTTTTAACTACAAACAAATTTGAAAACACATGTTGCGATGTAATTTTTTTTATAGATGGTAAAAATAAGTGGTCTTCTTCCCCCATTAAATACAGCGTAGGTATTTTAATATCTTTTGCCCTAAAAAACTTTAATAGTGGATTTATTTCTGATGTTAGTTTAAACCAGCGAACAAATTCTTTTTGATATAATTTTTTAGCCTCGTTTACAAATAGTAATCTTGATTTTTTATGGTTTCGTTTAGGCATTATTACAAAAGCAAAAAACTTGTACAGTAACATATATGGCACTACAGATTTAAATATTACTCCCAATTTAATTAATAATTGAGATCTAAAATTTAATTTCATTACTGCTCCACCCATTATCATACTTTGTACTCTTTTTGGGTGTATTTCGGCAAGGTTTCTTATTAAAATTGTTCCTAAAGAAATACCTACAAAATGCGACTTTTTTATTTTTAAAAAATCTATAACTTCTACAATATCGTTTGTAATAGAATTAAATGTATATTTTTTATTAAAAGCATCTTTTAATGCCGGTTTACTATTGCCATGGCCACGTAAATCTAACACAAGCACATTAAACTCTGCTCTAAAACTACGTAGTTGCTTAAACCATATAGATGCACTCCCACCTGCACCATGTACAAAAGTAACCCATTGTGTTGCGGTTTCATGTTTATATGTAGTATAATTAATCATTATAAAAATTCTTTTAAAACGTTAACAACGTAATCTATTTCTGTTTTGGTATTGTACTTGCTAAGAGAAAAACGTATAGATGGTTTTTTTTGATCTTCAGTATTTAAAATTTGAGCTAAAACGTGCGAAGGTTTAACGCTTCCGCTTTGGCATGCGCTACCTCTAGAACACGCAATACCTTTTAAGTCTAATTGAAATAATATTGTAGATGTTAAGGTTGCAGAGAAAGGTAAACAAACATTAACTATTGTATAGGTACTTGTATTTAAATTATCACTATTACCGTTAAATTTTACTCCTGGTAGTTGTTCTGTTATACTTGAAATTAAATACGTTTTTAAATCTATAATATAATCTCTCTCTAATTCTAAATTTTTATAAGCATAGTTTAAAGCTTCTGCCATACCTACAATATTATGTATAGATTCGGTTCCTGCCCTTAATCCGCGTTCTTGTTCGCCACCAATTATTAAAGGTTTTAAACCAGAATTCTTTTTTATATAAGCAAAACCAACACCTTTTGGACCATGAAATTTATGTGCACTTACTGCCATAAAATCAATAGATATATTTTTTAAATCTAAATTGTAATGCCCAACAGATTGTACTGTATCACTATGAAATAAAGCATTGTTAGCTTTACACAACGCTCCTACTTTTTTTATATCTAAAATATTACCAATCTCATTATTAATATGCATTAAGCTTACTAATTGCTTGTTTGTGGCTTGTAAAAGTGTCTCTAAATGAGAATAATCTATTTCTCCAGATGCTGTTAAATTAACATACTTTACATTTATATTAAATTCTTTTTGCAAAGCTTCTACAGTATGTAGCACGGCATGATGCTCTATTTTAGATGTAATTATTTCTTTTACACCCAAATCTTTAACAGCACTTTTTAACACTAAATTATCTGCTTCAGTTCCTCCTGCAGTAAAAACAATTTCTCCAGCAGCAACATTTAAATGTTTAGCAATAGATTTTCTGGCACTTTCAATTAAAGCTTTAGATGTACGACCAAAACTATGAGAAGACGATGCATTACCATAGTTTTCAAGCATTACTTTGGTTATCTGCGCAGCAACTTCTTCTCGAATTTGTGTTGTCGCTGCATTATCAAAATATACCTTTTTATTCATTTATAAAAAATTGTCCCTTTGTAATTAATAGTCGCTTTGAAACCTCAAAAATAACCCAAATAAAATTAATTGTATAAAGCTGCGTTATCATTTATACATTTCCATTATTTTTGTTTGAAATTCTATAATTTATATGAAAAACATTTTATCTCTTTTAGCTATATCTTTTCTTTTTTACTCTTGTAACGATGGTGATATTATTACTGAATCTTTAGAATTTGATGATACTTTTAATGCTTGCGATTTAAACTCTAACGATAATTTTACTGTATATAAAACTAAAACAGATCCTTTTGAATCGCTTTCTTTTATTGGCGACAGAACTTTAGCAGAATTATTTGCAACTACTATTGATCCTGATAATGATTTGCTTGTTAATTTAGTAAACGATGAAAATGTTAGTATTGCTATAAATAGTTCTAACGCTTTTAATTACAGAACTTATGATGCAGACCCAAGTAATGTTTTTTGTACTGCAATACCACAATCAAGTGTTAGTATAACTAACGATGCTATTGCTACTGGTGGAACTGCTGTTTTTACCGTAGGTTTGATTGAAGATGATAACGATGGTATTCCTGCTGAATTAGAAGATATAAATAACAACGGAATTCTTGATGATGATGATACAGATGGCGATGGTTTACCAAACTATCTTGATGACGATGATGATGGTGATAACGTTAAAACAATAGATGAAGGTATTGTTTATGATGCTGACACCGAAACTTTAACAGCTAGAAATACAGATGAAGAAAGTGAAGATCCAGATAACTTAATACCAGATTATTTAGATAATGATGATGACAATGATGGTGTTTTAACAATTAATGAAGATACTGAAAATATAAATCTAGATCCTACAGATGACTTTACAGATGGTGGCGCATTACCAGATTATAGAAACCCATTAATTGTAAATAGTGTTGATACTACAGAATATAGTGAGCATAATATAGACCAAACATTCTCTTTATCTTTAACAATATTTGATTTAGCATTACCAACAATTAATCAAGATGTATTAGAATTTGGAACACTAACAGATGATGCAAACGTAAATGTAACCTCTCGACAAGTAACTCCAGAGTTTTAATACTCTGGTTTTATATTTTGATAGATATAAACCTCTGTAGCGCCTTGCCCATATTTTCTATAATCGGCATCATAATGTTTTACATTATTATATCGCCCAAAAAGGTATTGTAATTCAATTTTTAAAGTACCTTCTCCTACACCATGAATAAATACTACTTTTTGTATTTTCTTTCTCATGGCAAACTCTAATTTATGTTTAGCAGTATCTAATTGAAGTAACTTTTTATCATGACTAGACATACCTCGTTCAGATTTTACTAATTGATGAATATGCAAATCAACTTCCATTGTAGGCTGAAAACGTTCTTTAGGCTTAACTTTAGGTGTGTGTTTTCTTTTTATAGATGCTTTTTCTAAAGCAACCTGATGTGCGCTTTTTTTAGAAAAAGCTTCATTTTTTAATGTTGAATCTTGTTGTTTTACAACTTCAGAAAAACTAAAAGTTAACTCAAAACCATTAGTATCTTCAATAACAACGCTATTGTTAAGAACTTTAATTACATGTCCTGAAAGCGCTTCATCTAAAACAAAAACCTTATCTCCTTTTTTAAAACTCACTCTTCTTCGCCTGTAAAATAATTTTTCTCTTTTTTGTCTTTAACCTTACTACTAAGCTTTGAGTTTAACCTAAAAGCACCAAACATAAGCATAAATATACCCAGTATTAATAAATAAACATTTTGCTTTTCATTTGCATTGGCATAAATAGCAATAGCTCCACCAATAATTATGGATAAATAACTAATAATATTTGCTTGTTTCATTTGCACAAAACTAATAAACTAAATTATTAAAATAATCGCTAATATTATTTTTAACTAATTAATGTTAAAATTGAAAAAAAAACAAAATAACTTTTTACAACTACCTAAAAATCAGTATATTTGAACACCCCTAATTTACCTTAAAACTATTGTTATGAAGAAATTATCCTTAATTTTCTTACTCTTATTACCTTATACTTATTGTATTGCACAATTAAGCATAAGAAACGACGCATTTATTTTTGCCAAAGACGAAGTTGTTTTTGTTGAAGATGATATTAATTTAAAAGAAGCTAATTCTACTTTTTATTTAAGAGATGAAGCTCAATTAATTCAAGGCTCTGGAACAACTGGTAATTCTGGTTTAGGCAAACTAAGTATTTTTCAAACTGGAACTGTAAACAACTACGCTTATAATTTTTGGGCTTCGCCTGTAGGTAATGTAGATACAGATGTTGCTGGTAATAGTGATTTTAGAGCCAACGCTAACCTTTTTGAATGGATTGGCCATATAGATCCTTTACTAAACGACATTACAAGCACACCTGCACTTTATACAACTGCGCTTGATGGTACAAGTGCTCCATTAACCATTTCAAGCTATTGGTTATACAGCTATAATCCTGGTTCCTTATATTCAGATTGGGATCATATTGGTGAGACTGGCAACTTAACTAGTGGATATGGTTTTATTATGAAAGGTATTACTGGTTCCTCATCACAATTATATGATTTTAGAGGGAAACCTAATTCAGGAACCATAAACGTTGCTGTATTAAATGGTGAAAGTACTTTAATTGGCAATCCATATCCTAGTGCTATAGATGCACATGCATTTATTCACGATACTAATAATAACGCACTTTTTAATGGTACCTTATTAGTGTGGGAACAAGATTTATCTGTTAGTTCTCACCAAACTGTTAACTATAAAGGTGGTTATGGTTCGTATACAATAAGTCTTGATGAATCTACTGAGTCTTGGAATGCTCCAATATTTTCATCTCCAGATGCTAATGGTTACCCAAGTGGTGTAGGAAGCGCATCTACATCATCTAAAGAATTACATAGATATATAGCTGTTGGGCAAGGATTTATGGTAGATGGTACCGCAAATGGAAACCTACAGTTTAAAAATGAGCATAGAGTATTTTATAAAGAAAGTGATACAGAAAGTGAATTTTTTAAAATAAGTACACAAAATAAAAATGAAACTACAACTATAGAAAACAGCTTTACATATAATGAATTCGGGCAAATAGTACCTGTTGACTATAAGCGTTTTAGGTTAAACATAAATTTTAATAATCAATTTACAAGACCCTTATTACATAACTTCCATACTACTGCTACAAATGGTTTTGATTATGGTTTAGAATCTATTATTAATGAAACAACACCAACAGATGCTTATTTTGTTTTAGGAGATGTACCTTATGTAACACAAGCACATAATTTTGATTTAAATTTAACTATACCTGTTGTAATTAAAGTAGAACAAAATATGCCAGTTGCGATTAAAATATACGACATACAAAATTTTAATAACCAACCAATTTACTTACACGATAAACAAACAGGCGTTTATTATGATTTAACAGTATTAAATTTTGAAACAAATCTAGCTACTGGAATTTACGATAACCGTTTTGAAATAACATTTACAAATTCTAATACATTATCTGTTGATAATTTTGATGATTTAGAGCTGTCAATATTTCAAAACAATACCTTATCTCACTTAGTTATATCTAATCCAAAATCTAAACAAATTAATAGTGTTTCAATTACAGATGTTTCTGGAAAACAAATTGCAAACCTTAACGATTTAAATACGACTACAGAATATCAATACTCAACAAAATCATTAAGTACTGGAATTTATATAGTTACTGTTAATATGGAAAACAATATAGTAGAATCTAAAAAAATTATAGTTAATAATTAATAGTTAACTTTATAATACATTTAAAAAAGTTGGTACTTTAGTACCAACTTTTTTTATACCTTTATTTTTAAAATATTTTATTTTATAAAATTTTCATGCAAAACTTACAAGAATACATGCTGCCTTGTCTTAATAAAAAACTATTTGGTTTTGATTGTATGGGCTGTGGTTTACAACGTAGTTTAAGTTTTCTATTTCACGGTGAAATAATTGCTGCGTTTAAAATGTATCCTGCAATTTTTACCCTAATACCTTTAGGATTATTAATAGTTACTTCTTTTTTTTATAAATTTAAAAACATCAATAAAATTATTAATGGCTTGGCAATAGCTTCAGTATTAATAATAATTATTAGTTTTATAGTCAAACAATTAATTTAAATCAACCAACTTATGAAGAAAAAACTGAACCCAATTTTAGTTTATGTATTATCAATTATTGGCTTACTTTGCTGCTGCTTTGGCGGATTAGGTATCTTATTATCTGGACCAGCATACTTTATAGCTGCTAATCAAATTAAAGCAGCGCAGTTAAATCCAGATGCTTATGAAGGAGATACAAAAGCAATGCAAACTGCAAAAACTGTTGCTTTAGTAATCATGATTATTAATGTTTTATACTTAGCCTGGACTATTTACCAAATTTCAACTGTTGGTTGGGATGAGATGATGGAGCAATCTAGACAGATGATGGAGCAATACCAAACTCAAACTGCTGAGTAAGTTTATAAATTATTAAAATTAAAAAAGCCTTTCAACAAGTTGAAAGGCTTTTTATATAAAATTAATTAAACAATTTTATTTTTCAAATTGTTTTAATGTTTTAGTTATTATAGATACACAGTCTAGCAATTGCTCTTTAGTCATTACTAAAGGTGGCGCAAAACGTATAATGTTTCCATGAGTAGGTTTTGCTAACAATCCATTATCTCTTAATGCCAAACAAATATTCCAAGCTGTATCACTATCTTCAGTATCGTTAATTAATATAGCGTTTAATAAACCTTTACCTCTTACTTTATTTACAATGTTTGAAGTTTCTATAAACTTAGCCATTTCAGATCTAAATAACTCACCTAAATTTTGAGCATTTTCGGCTAAATTTTCATCTTTTATAACTTGTAAAGCAGCCATCCCAACTGCAGCCGCAACAGGATTACCTCCAAATGTACTACCGTGATTTCCTGGTTTAATAACATCCATTATAGAATTATTAGCTAAAACCGCAGATACTGGATAAGCTCCACCAGATAAAGCTTTACCTAAAATTAAAATGTCTGCTTTTACATTTTCATGGTCTATAGCTAACATTTTTCCTGTTCTTGCAATACCCGTTTGTACTTCGTCTGCAATAAATAATACGTTATGTTTTTCGCATAAAGCTTTAGCAGCAGTTAAATAACCTTCGCTTGGTACATAAACACCAGCTTCACCTTGTATTGGTTCTACAAGAAAACCTGCTACATTTTTATTACTATTTAAAGCGTTTTCTAAAGCTTGTAAATTATCGTATTCAATTTTAATAAATCCTTTTGTATAAGGACCAAAGTTTTTACGTGCTACAGGATCATTAGAAAATGAAATAATTGTTGTTGTTCTACCATGAAAATTATTTTCGCAAACAATAATCTCTGCTTCATTTTCATCTATTCCTTTTACTTCATAAGCCCATTTTCTACAAAGTTTTAAAGCTGTTTCTACAGCTTCTGCACCAGTATTCATTGGTAATAACTTATCGTAATTAAAAGTTTCACTTGCATACTTTTCAAACTTTCCTAACATATCGTTATAAAAAGCACGAGATGTTAATGTAAGTGTTTGTGCTTGACTGGTCATTGCTCCTACAATTTTTGGGTGACAATGCCCTTGGTTTACAGCAGAATAAGCCGAAAGGAAATCGTAATACTTTTTTCCTTCTACGTCCCAAACATGAACGCCTTCGCCTTTACTTAATACTACTGGTAACGGATGATAGTTGTGTGCTCCGTATTTGTTTTCTAAATCTATCGCTTGTTGCGATGTTAAATGTTCTAAAACAGCCATTTTAATAATGTTTATTAGTGAATAAAAAAGCCATTCCTTATCTACCTTTTTCCTTTCGAAGTGTCGAAAATTCAGCGTGGGAAAGAAATCATCCCTAAGGCTTGCAAATTACTAAATATAAAGTGCTAATTAAAATTTTTATCATGCAAAAAAACAAACTACTTTTGCAGCTATGGGAAGAAGTAAAAATAGAAAGAAGGTTTTCACTAATGTTGAAGTTATAGATGCTGCAGCAAAAGGAAAAACTGTTGCAAAAGCACCAGACGGAAAAGTGATTTTTTTGCCTAATGCTGTACCTGGAGATGTTGTAGATGTGCAAACTTTTAAAAAACGTAAAGCTTACTACGAAGGTAAAGCTACCGTTTTTCATACATTAAGCGATAAACGTACGCAACCACTTTGTGAGCATTTTGGTGTTTGTGGTGGTTGTAAATGGCAAAGTATGGCCTACGAGCATCAATTATTTTATAAACAAAAAGAAGTTACAAATAACTTAGTAAGAATTGGGCATATAGAACTTCCAGATGTAACACCTATTTTAGGGGCTGCCGAGCAATATTACTACCGTAATAAAATGGAATTTTCTTTTAGCGACTCACGTTGGTTAACTTTAGAAGAAATACAAAGCGATAAAGATTTAGGAGATAGAAACGCTTTAGGTTTCCATATTCCGGGAATGTGGGATAAAATTTTAGACCTCAATACATGTCACTTACAAGCAGATCCTTCAAACGCTATTAGAAACAGTATTAAAGCGTTTGCTGTTAAAAACGATTTAGAATTTTTTAATACCAGAAATCAAACCGGATTATTAAGAACTTTAATGATTAGAACCTCTACAACAGGAGATATCATGGTATTGGTTCAGTTTTTTAAAGAAGATAAAGCAAAAAGAAAATTATTATTAGATTTTATTTCTGAAGAATTTCCGCAGGTTACCTCATTACAATATGTAATTAATGGTAAAGCTAACGACACTATTTACGATCAAGAGGTTATTTGCTACAAAGGAAACGACCATATTTTTGAAGAAATGGAAGGCTTAAAATTTAAAATTAATGCCAAATCTTTTTATCAAACTAACTCTAAACAAGCCTACGAGTTATATAAATTAACAAGAACTTTTGCAGGTTTAGAAGGTGACGAACTAGTTTACGATTTATATACAGGAACAGGAACCATTGCGCAATTTGTAGCAAAACAAGCCAAAAAAGTTGTAGGTGTAGAAGCTGTACCAGATGCTATAACTGCTGCTAAAGAAAATGCACAATTAAATGGTATAGATAACGTTTCTTTTTTTGTGGGTGACATGAAAAATGTATTTAACCAAGAGTTTATAGAAACTCATGGTCAACCAGATGTTATTATTACAGATCCTCCAAGAGATGGAATGCACAAAGATGTTGTAAAACAAATATTAAACATTGCACCACAAAAAGTAGTATATGTAAGTTGTAATAGTGCAACCCAAGCAAGAGATTTACAGCTTATGGATGCTATGTATAAAGTAACAAAAGTACAAGCTGTAGATATGTTTCCACAAACATTTCATGTAGAAAATATTGTACTTTTAGAGAAACGCTAATTATGAAAAAAAATATTGCTATACTTTTAGTATTGTTTTGCCTCGCATTTAGTTGCGAACGTGATGATATTTGTCCAGAAAGTACACCAACTACACCAAGATTAATTATAGACTTTTTAGATTTACAAAACCAAGACATTGTAAAATCTGCCGAAAATTTTCGTGTTGAATCAGCTGAAGATCCAGAAATGGTAATAGATGATTACCAAGGTGGCGGCACAGTATCTAGTATTATTTTACCATTAAAAACTACTGGAAACGAAACACGTTTTGTTTTTTATAGAGATTATGAAGAGGATACTGATGGTACTGTAATAGATGGAAATCCAGATGTGGTAGTAATTAATTATGAAACCGAAGAAATATATGTTTCCAGAGCCTGTGGTTATAAAACCATTTATAAAAATGTAACTATAGCAGTGGAAAATGACACAGATAATTGGATAAACCTAATAGAACCAATAAACGAAAATCAATCTATTGAAGATGAAACAACAACACACTTTAACCTTTTACACTAGCCTGTTTTTTTGTCTGTTTTTGTGTTACAGTTCTGTCTATACACAAAATGAAACAATAGAAGAAACAACAACTATAACTGATTCTATAAAAATTAAACAAAAATATGGCATCCGCTTTGGTGCAGATATTAGTAAACTTGTACGCACCGCGATAGATGATGATTATAAAGGTTTTGAAATTAATGGCGACTACAGAATAACTAAAAACTGGTATTTAGCTGCAGAGCTTGGTAACGAAGAAAAAACCACAACTAACGATTTTTTAAGTGTCACTGCCAAAGGTAGCTACCTAAAAGTTGGAGCAGATTACAACTTATATTCCAACTGGTTAGGTATGGAAAACATGATTTATAGCGGATTTAGATTAGGAACAAGTACCTTTTCTCAAACCAGAAATAGCTTTACTGTTTACGCACAAGATCAATTTTTTACACCACAATTTACATCTACCGAAGCACTTGAAGTTAATGGACTTTCGACATTATGGATTGAATTGCAATTTGGTATTAAAACCGAAATATTAAACAACTTATTTTTAGGTTTAAACCTTCAGTTAAAAGGTAATATTACTCAAGATCAACCTAATAATTTTGAAAACCTTTACATTCCAGGATTTAATAAAACTTTTGATAGTGGTCGTGTTGGAGTTGGATATGGGTATACAATTTCTTATCTTATACCTATATTTAAAAAAGCTAAATAATGGAAAAAGATGCTATTGTTAGTTTATTAGAGGATAGCCACAATAAACTTTACCAATGGCTAGAAACCCATGCGCCGGAAAAATGGACTTTAGGTCCAAAAGGAAAATGGACAACAGGACAACATACTTTACATTTACTACAAAGTATAAAGCTTCTTAATAAAGCCATGGCAACGCCAAAAGTTTTACTTAAATACAAATTTGGTAAAGCTAATAGACCTGTTAGAGATTATAATACAATTATAGCGCGATATAATAGCCGTTTAGCCAATTTTAAAGGTACACCAACATTTCGTCCTTCTCTAAAAATGAAAATCCCTAGTATTAGAGAAAAAAACGGTTTGCTTGATTCTATTTTAGTTGAAAATAAAAAATTACAAGCTAAAACTAAAAAGTGGACAGATAAACAATTAGACAATTATATTTTACCACATCCATTAATGGGAAAAATGCCTGTAAGAGAAATTATTATGTGGACAGCTTACCATACAGACCAGCATTTAAATACGCTTAAAAAAAACTATTAACGGTTTCCTTTTTTTGCTTTAAAACTACTTAAAAGTATTGCAACAGTACTATCTTTTAAAACCTCACGTATTTTTAATTGTTTAAAATGATATGCAGATGTTATTGCCCACATATATTTAGTTTCTTTAGGGAAATATTTATGCATTAAATCATAATTCTCATAACTAGCAGAAATTGCTAAATACGGTTGATTTTTTAAAACCGTTCTTATATTTTTTATTTCTGTTTTTAAATTTAAACTATCATGTAAATATAGTTTTGGTTTCAAGTAGTAACTTGTTTTAAAACCAGAACCATTAAAAGGTCTTAAAGCCACAGGAACTAAAGATTCTACTAATAATTTATCTTTTGGGTAATTAAAATTATTAACTAAATACTCTAATTTTGATAATATTTTATAACTGTTTTTAGACTCTAAATTTTTAATATCTAACCATAAAAAAGGTAAAGTATCTGTTTTTATAGCAGATAAATAACTTTCAAAAGATAAATTTATAGATTCTGCTGGCGGATGGTTTACATCAAAACTATTGGTGTTTTCATTATAAACTAAGTCTAACTCAACACCTTTAAAATGTTTTAAAGCTTGGTTTAATTTTTCTATGCTATTTACTCTATGCGCATAGACTTTATTGTAATAACCTAAAAACTCTAATCGCTTTACACTATATTGATAACTATATAAAAGTGCTGCAAATATTATTAAAAGTAATGCTAAAATAAAAAGGTTTCTTTTTTTACCTTTTGTCATAATTAATTCCTTTTTTAATCAATCTTTCTTTCTTTTTAAACGCTTTATTAAAAATACTTTTTTCAGGATTAAAGCCTTCAAAATTAATACGACTTAAATCTGAAAAACTATGAAAAAAATCATCTAACATATAAGGCCTGTTTTTTAAACCATTAATAGTAAAAAGATTTTTGTTTGTATTTTTATATGCTTTAGAAAACCATACTATAAATGGCACCTCATACATTGGTCTTGTGGCATGAAACTCATTATGTCCAACTAAATCCATTGTATCAAAAACTTCATCTCCATGATCTGATAAGTATAAAACAAAACTATTTGTATTTTTGGCTCTTACCGCTTCAATAACTTCTCTTATAATATAGTCGTTGTATAAAGTAGCATTATCATAAAAATTAATACTTTCTAAAGCGTCAATATTATTGGCTTTTGTATTCTTTTTATTATTCTTAAACTTATTAAATTGCTCTGGATAACGCCTTTTGTAAGCACTATGATTTCCTATTAAATGTAAAAAAATTATCTTCTTTTTTGCTTTATCATCTAACGCTTTTTTTAAGTAAGGCAGCAATGCTTCGTCATAAATATTATAAGCACTATGCTCGGTTGTTACAAAATTTTTATTTTTTGCAGCATTACCAATAAGAGTAGGAATACTTTCATGCAAACCCACTGGTTTTTGATTTGATATCCAAAACGTTTCAAATCCTGCATTGTTTGCTAATTGCACAATTGATGCATTGTCGTTTAGTTTTGGAGCATTATAATCTGCTAAGGTTAATATTTTTTCTAAAGCAACTATAGTATGTACATTAGGCGTAATAACACTATCAAACACTACTAATTCTTTCTCTATGGCTTTTAATTTTGGGTTTGTTTCTCTATCATAACCATACAACTGCATGTGCCAGTTTGAGGTAGACTCGCCAATAACTACAACATACGTTTGAGGTATATTTAAAGTGTTAGTTACAGTAATTGTTTTTGTGTTTTCTTTAGCTAAAGCCGCCTTTAAATTTGCTTTTGCTATTGTATAATCTTCATAAGAAGTAATAGTTGTATACAGTAAGTTTTCATTATTAAAACGTGTGAAAATAAAAAATAATGCTATTAAAATACTTACTAACCCTAAAGCCTTAATAGGAAATGAAAACTGTAAATTTTTTAATTTTTTTTGTTTTAAAAATATAATAGAAAAGCCTACTACTGCTATAAAAAACAGAATTAAACCTATAATTTTTACATTAAAATAATTAGAAAGAAAATCTGATGCTTCACTCCTATTTGTTTCAAAAATTACAAACAAAATTGAAGAACTAATTTTAACACCATAATTAATATAAAAACTTAATTTTATTACTGCTAAAACGCTTAATAGAATAACTGAAAATAGCAAATACCATTTACGTAACTTTTCAGATTTAAAAAAAAGGAAAATACTACTAAATATCGCTGTTAAAAAACCAAATGCAATAACTTCTTTTAAATAAACGTAAGTAAAAGGCATTACAAACCAGCCCAAAACAATAATGACAAGCAATGGTAAACTTAGTAAACATACTAAGCTTAATATAGATTGTATTTGTTTAAATAAGTGTTTAATCAAGAGTGTTATTATTCTTATACTTTGCTTTTTTACTTCCTGCATACATCTCGTATTTTACTAAACGAGATTCTAATTTCGCATTCATTAATTTTATTTTTCGTGACGGACGTAAACCAACATGTTTTATGGCATCTAAATTAGAGGTAATAAACCAAGCATTTGTATTTGGATATCCTTGTTTTAAAGTATCGCCAATGTTTTTATAAAAACTTTCCATTTCTATATCTAAACGCTCACCGTACGGCGGATTAAAAACCATATGTAATTTATTGTCTCCTGCTTTTTGAGTTTTAAAGAAGTCTTCGTGCTTTATAGTAATAAACTCATCTAAATGTGCATTTTTAACATTATCCTTTGCTTTTGTTACAGCACTTGGCGATTTATCGTAACCTAAAATTTTATAATGAAAATCTCTGGTTTTTTTAAGCAGCGATTCTTCAATTTTTTCAAATAACTCAACATCCCAATCATTCCAGCGCTCAAAAGCAAACTCTTTACGCATTAAATTTGGTGGAATATTACAAGCAATCATAGCAGCTTCGGCTAAAACAGTACCACTACCACACATTGGATCCATAAAATCAGATTGTCCATCCCAACCAGAAAGCATAATCATTCCTGCTGCAAGCACTTCGTTTATAGGAGCTATATTTGTAGCCGTTTTATAACCACGCTTGTGTAAAGATTCTCCAGAAGTATCTAAAGAAATAGTACATATAGAACGGTCTATATGAACATTAATTTTTAAATCTGGAAAACGTAAATCTACATTTGGGCGCTCACCAGTTTCATCTCTAAACTTATCTACAATCGCATCTTTTACTTTTAATGCAGTGTATTGCGAATGTGTAAACACTTTAGAGTGTACAGTAGCATCTATTGCTAAAGAACCAGAAGATTTTAAGTATTTAGACCAATTCATTTTATAGACTTGAGAATACAAATCTTTTTCACTACTTACTTTAAAAGTTCTTATAGGTTTTAAAATTTTAATTGCTGTACGTATTGCAAGATTTGCTTTGTACATAAAACCTTTATCTCCAACAAAACTAACATTACGCACACCAGTTTTAACCTGCATTGCTCCTAATTGAGTAAGCTCTCGTGCTAATAAATCTTCAAATCCAAATAAGGTTTTGGCTACCATTTTGAAATTATCTTCCATACTTTTCGACAAATAGGTTACAAAAATAATCTATTTTTGCGCTAAAATCATTTACTACTAGTAATTACTATTAAAGAAAGTGATTTAAATCTAATAAACTAAAATTACATTCCTTTTTTAATAGGAAATGAATATGACAAAAGAAGAGACTACTTGGTTTGCATCATGGTTTGATACGCCATTTTATCACATTTTATATAAAGACAGAGATTATGCTGAAGCTGAAACGTTTATGTGTAATCTTACCAACTATTTAAACATTCCTGAACACGGAAAAATTTTAGATTTAGCTTGCGGTAAAGGTCGCCATTCGGTTTATTTAAATACTTTAGGCTATAACGTTACCGGTGTAGATTTATCTGCAAATAGTATTGCACATGCAAAACAATTTGAAAACGAAACACTAAATTTTGAGGTGCACGACATGTGTAAACCTTATAGTGATACTTTTGATGCCGTTTTTAATTTATTTACAAGCTTTGGTTATTTTGATAATCTAGAAGATAACCTAAAGACAATTGAAGCCATAAAAGCAGATTTAAACGAAACTGGTTTTGGAGTTATAGATTTTATGAACAGTGAGTATGTTATTGAAAATTTAGTACCAGAAAATGTAAAAACTGTTGATGGTATAGATTTTTACCAAAAACGTCGTGTAGAAGATGGTTTTATAATTAAAGACATTTCTTTTACTGTAGATGGTAAGGATTATGAATTTCAAGAACGTGTACGTGCATTTACTTTAGAAGATTTTGAAGTACTGTTTGAAAAAGCTGGTGTGTATTTACTAGATGTTTTTGGAGACTATAAATTAAGTAAATACATGAGAAAACAGAGTGAGCGTTTAATCTTGATTTTTAAATAATGATTTTAAATATAATTCTTCCAATTATATCTGTAGTAATTGGTTTTGCTATAGTTTTATTATTTAAGCCTAAGCAAAATAGAAACCTTAAATTATTACTAGCTTTTAGTGGTGCTTTTTTACTGTCTATAACAGTATTTAGTTTTTTACCAGAAGTATATAAAACTAACAATAGTAATATTGGTTTGTTTATTATGGTTGGTATTTTACTGCAAATAATTTTAGAGTTTTTCTCTCAAGGAGCAGAACATGGACACGTACATTTAGATAAAAACACCGTTACATTCCCGTGGTTATTATTTATAAGTTTGAGTATTCATAGTGTTTTAGAAGGTATCCCAATTCATGGACACCATAGCTTAATTTACGGCATAATTATACATAAATTACCAGTAGCTATTATTCTAGCAACATTTTTTGTAGCTTCAAAAATGAGTAAAAGTAAAACGTTTCTATTTTTACTTTTATTTGCATTAATGACGCCTTTAGGCGTGTTTTTATCTACAAATATTGCTATATTAGAAACATATTTTCAAGAAATTTCGGCAGTAGTAATTGGTATTTTCTTACACATATCTACTACTATTTTATTTGAAAGTAACGAAGGTCATAAATTTAACATAACTAAGTTATTAACTATTGTAGCAGCTATAATATTAGCGTATTTTATATAAAAACTATCAAGTGTTTAGCAGGGAAGAATCTAAAAAAATAAAGCAGTTATTCTGGACTAGTTTTGGAAAATCGTTTCCTAGAAAATGGATTAAATACGACACCAAAATAAAAGGCTTTAGTTTTAAATTTCATTTTGATAATAAAAAAGCATTAGTTGCTTTAGATCTTGAAGATGATTTAGAAAACCGTATTAATTACTGGGAAAAACTTGGACAGTTAAAAAGCATATTATTAGACGATTTTTTACCAGATGCTATTTTTGAAGAAGAATATTTTTTAGAAAATGGTAAAGAAATTTCTAGAATTTATGTGCAATTAGACGAGAAAGTGAATATACACAACAAAAATCACTGGCAACAAGTCATGACCTTTTTTAATGAAAAAATGGCCGCTTTTGAAGCATTTTATTTTGAATATGAAGATTTTATAAAAGCTTAGTAAAAAAACCACTTACACTAAACCACAAAAAAGTACACCATAAAAAAGTGGCTAACAGCACCAGCTAAAACAAAAATGTGCCAAATAACATGATTATAAGGTATTTTTTCAATGGCATAAAAAACCACACCAAGCGTATAAAATAAACCACCAGCCATTAAAAGCCAAACACCTTCTTGTGGCATTGCTGCTTGTAAAGCACTATAATCAAACACTACAAGCCAACCCATTATTAAATATAAAGCCACAGATAAAATTTCAAATTTACCTGTAAAAAATAGCTTTAATATTATACCAAAGGCTGCAATAGCCCAAACTATTGTAAATAAGGTCCAGCCTAAACTTTCCTCTAAAGTAATAAGTGTTATTGGCGAATAGGTACCTGCAATTAAAAAATAAATATTTATATGGTCGGCAATTCTAAAATAGTGTTTGTACTTTTCATGACTCACGTAATGGTACAAAGCAGAAGCTAAAAACAAAACAATAAAAGTTATACCGTAAGTGGTAACGCTAAAAAAACTCCATTCGGTTTTATTCGTATCTTTTAATATTAAAAGTATTAAACCAACAATACCAAACACAGCACCAAAGGCATGAGTAATTGTATTCCATTTTTCTTCAAATGGTGTTTGTATACGCATCTACTCTACTTTTTATTAATCCATTTATTAGTAAGCGCATAAAAATCGTAATCAATTACAGATTTCTGTCGTTTTAATGAGCCATTTTGAAAATTACGTTGTAAAATATCTTCAATTAAATAATCTTCTTTAACATTTTCAGGATCATATTCACGCTTTAAATCTATATTAAATAGTTTAGCGGTGTTATTAAACCAAAAGGCACGCCAACCATTTCTCAAGTTTTTTACCAGATTAAAAGTAGTTTCGCCAGTTTGCCTGTGTACTAATTTAATAAGTATTTGTCCTTCGGTTTTTGTAAGCTTTTTAAGCTCATCAGAAAATTCTCCTTCAATATATTTTTGAATTTTCCTCGAGTAACGTCGTTTTTGCCTTTTACTTTCTAAAGACTCTAATCTTTCAGTCAAACTCTCTAAACGCTCGGCTGCTAATTTGGCATACGGATAGACTTTTTTAGTTTTTCGCCTTAAAATTAAATACGTTCGTCTATCTTCTTTACTAGAAAACTTCAGCTTATGTAAAATCATAACTTCTTCTAAATCTATCGCTTCACGCGGAATAGAATCACCGTCAATTATCATATATTCTATCATTGTAGAATCTTGAACCACTTCATCTTGTTGTGCCCAAAAAAACAACGGAAAAAATAAAATAAAATAAAATTGCTTTTTCATAATTACTTAAATGCTAAAATCATTCCAAAATTTAATTTATTAGCAGCATAAAATTACTAATTAACTTTATGCTAACTATTAATTATACTCGAATATTGTTATTTTAGTGCAAAATTAAAAACAGATGGCAAAACAAAGCATACTAAACAAAAAGTCTATGGACTTTTTAGAAAAATATTTAAACAACGCAGCTCCAACAGGTTACGAGTGGGAAGGACAAAAAATATGGATGGATTACCTAAAACCTTATGTAGATGAATTTATTACAGATACTTACGGTTCTGCCGTTGGTGTTATAAATCCAGATGCTAAGTATAAAGTTGTTATTGAAGGTCACGCCGATGAGATTTCGTGGTATGTTAATTACATAAGTGATAATGGATTAATTTCTGTTATTAGAAACGGTGGTAGTGATCACCAAATTGCACCTAGTAAAATTGTAAATATCCACACAAAAAATGGTATTGTAAAAGGTGTTTTTGGCTGGCCAGCTATACACACCAGAAACAAGTCTAAAGAAGAAGCGCCAAAACAAGACAATATTTTTATAGATTGTGGTTGTACTACTAAAGAAGAAGTAGAAAAACTTGGTGTACATGTAGGATGTGTAATAACATATCCAGATGAGTTTCACATTTTAAATAAAAGCAACTTTGTATGTCGTGCTTTAGATAATAGAATGGGCGGTTTTATGATTGCCGAAGTAGCACGTTTGCTAAAAGAAAATAAAAAGGAATTACCTTTTGGATTATACATAACAAACTCTGTACAAGAAGAAATAGGATTACGTGGCGCACAAATGATTACAGATCGTATTAAGCCCAACGTAGCTATTGTTACAGATGTTACACATGATACTACCACTCCAATGATTAATCAAAAAGTACAAGGTCATGTTGAAAATGGTAAAGGTCCTGTAGTGGCTTATGCTCCTGCCGTACAACAAAAATTAAGAGATTTAATTACAGATACTGCCGACGAGAAAAAAATACCATTTCAGCGTGCAGCATGTTCTCGTGCAACAGGAACAGATACAGATGCTTTTGCTTACAGTAACGGTGGTGTTGCTTCTGCTTTAATCTCTTTACCGCTACGCTATATGCATACTACAGTAGAAACTGTACATAAAGATGATGTAGAAAATGTAATTAAATTAATTTACGAAACACTTTTAAAAATTGAAGATGGTGAAACATTTTCTTATTTTAAATAAAAACACGGTTACGTTTAATAAAACAAATTATTTTTAAGCCTCTTTTTTAGAGGCTTTTTTTATACTTTTAATCTCATGATGCACCAACAACATTTATTTGATATTCCAGAAGATGTTAGCTACTTAAATACAGCAAGCTTATCACCATCTTTAAAAACTAGTGAAATTGCAGGATTAGAATCTGTTTTACAAAAATCAAGACCGTTTACTATACCAACGTCAAATTATTTTGAGCCTGTAACCAAATTAAAACAACTGTTTGCTAAAGTTATTGATGTTGATAATTATAACCGTATAGCAACAATTCCTTCGGTTTCTTATGGTATAGCAACTGTTACTAAAAACATTACATTAAATCCTGAAGACGAAATATTAATTATTGGTGAGCAATTTCCTAGTAACTACTATGCTTGGCAAAAACTTGCAGACCAAAATAATGCAACAATTAAAACGGTTACAATACCTCAAGCACAACAAAACCGTACAAGAGACTGGAACACCTTAATACTAAATAGTATTTCTAGTAATACTGCTGTAATTGCTATGGGAAATATACATTGGTCTAACGGTTCACTTTTTAATTTAAAAGCAATTAGTAAAAAAGCAAAAGCGAATAATAGCCTACTTATTATAGATGGTAGCCAATCTATTGGTGCTTTGCCTTTTTCGGTAAAAGAAATAAATCCGGATGCCGTTATTTGTGCAGGATACAAATGGTTATTTGGACCTTATGGTTGTGCTTACGCTTATTTTGGTGCTTATTTTGATAATGGAGAACCTATAGAAGAAAATTGGACTAATAGATTAAATAGCGAAAACTTATCGCAATTAACACAATATCAAAACCAATATAAACCATTAGCAAATAGATATTGCGCTGGAGAACATGCAAGTTTTATTTACGTAAACATGCAAATTAAAGCGCTAGAACAAGTATTAAAATGGTCGCCACTAGACATACAAAACTATTGTAAATTAATTACTAAAGAAACTGTAAACACTTTACAAGGTCTTGGTTGTTTTATTGATGATGATCACTATAGATCGCATCATTTATTTGGTGTAGAATTACCAAAAACAATAGACATAGACCTTTTAAAAACAAAATTAACTAAACAAAAAATTTATGTTTCCTTTAGAGGAAAATACATACGTTTGTCTTGCCATTATTTTAATACAGAAAGACATTTTAAAAAATTAGTTAATTGTATAAAATCTGTTATTATTAACAATTAAATGGACGAACTTATAGACATTGTTTCCAATACAGGAGAAACAACAGGAAAAACTGCTCTAAAAAGCGTTATACATAGTAAAGGTTTATACCATAACACCGTTCACATTTGGTTTTATACAACTACTGGAGAAATTTTATTACAACAACGTGCTGCAACAAAAGCTATTTGTCCATTACTTTGGGATGTTAGTGTTGCAGGACATATAGATGCAGGAGAAACTTTAAAAAAAGGAGCTACTAGAGAAATAGAAGAAGAAATTGGATTATCTATTTGTGAAGATGATTTAACAAAAATTGGCACTTTTAAATGCTTTAAAAAATATGATAATGGTATAATAGATAATGAATTTCATCATACTTATATAGCCCAATTAAAAGTAGATATAAATAAACTTACACCTCAAAAAGAAGAAGTTGAAGCTTTAAAATTAGTTTCAACTGAAACCTTTCAGAAATTATTAAATCACTCTAAAACAAACGGTCATTTTGTAGCATCAAATAAAGCGTATTATGAGATTGTTTTAAACAGCATAAAAAAAGTGCTATAATTTATCTACATTCGTTTTATGGATTTAATTCTTTATGCACTTGCTCCTGTTGCCGCAGTAATATTATATATTTATTTTAAAGATAAATATGAAAAAGAGCCAAAAAAACTTTTAATACTATCTTTTATTTTAGGAGCTATTGTTAGCGTTATACTAGCTTTAATTTTATATGGTGTTTTTGATATTGTCTTACCGCTAACTAATAGTTTAAGCATTGGGCAACAGTTTGTACAAGCTTTTTTTGTTGTTGGTTTTACAGAAGAATTAAGTAAATATCTTATTGTGTTCTTTTTTGCACAACGCAATAAAGAGTTTAACGAACCTTTTGATGGTATTGTTTACGCCGTAATGGTATCAATGGGTTTTGCTGCAACAGAAAATATTATGTACGTAATGGAAAGTGGTATTTCTACAGCAGTTTTAAGAGCTTTTACTGCCATTCCTGCTCATGCAACCTTTGGTATTCTTATGGGATATTTTATGGGTAAAGCAAAGTTTTCTAATAATAGATTTATACTTAATATGGCTGGTTTAGGCTTAGCAATTTTATTTCATGGTGCTTACGACTTTTTCTTATTTATAGATTTTGTACCAGGTATTTGGATTGGTGCAATAGTCTCTTTAATAGTAGCTATTTTATTGTCTAGAAAAGCAATAAAGAAGCATCAGGACATATCATATTTTAATATTGAAAACAAATAAATTTGTATCTTTAAAACAAGCAATTCTATAATTTTGAAAACTGTTTTAAAATATATACTTCTACTCGCTTTGGTACAGTCTTGTGCTACAAAAAAATATGTAAACAAAAAACAACTTACAGGCGCTATAAAAAGCATAACAAAAACAACTTACCTTGAAACTAATGGTAACAAAAAATTGGTTGAAACTACCAAAATGCAATTAACTAATAACGGACGCATAAATTATGCTGAAGTTTATAATGCAGAAAATACACGTATTGAAACCATAGAAAAGAAACTTTTTTTTAACAAACGCTCATTCCCAAATAAAGAAGCTTATTACTGTAAAACCAGATGGAAACCTAAACAAAGAGAACGTATAAGTTGTTATACCCAAAAGCAATATAAAGTAAACGAATATATAGCTTATTACAACCCAGATGGAACTTTAAATAAAACCGAAGACAATTTTACAGACTTTAAAACCAGGCTATACAATTACAACGCTAAAACCAACCTTCTAGAAACTATTATTGTTTTAAATAAAGCTAAGGATACTATAAATACTGTACAATTACAATGCTTAAAAATGGACATAAATGGTAATTGCATAAGTTTACAAAAAAGCTTTACTAACACAAATAGTAAAAAAATAATAACAAGAGATATTACATATTTTTAAACCTTTTACAACCCAAGTACAGAAACTACAGAGGCTATAATATATTCTACACCAATAGCAATTACAATAAAACCTATAATTCTTGATAAGGCATTTATACCAGAAGCACCTAAAAATTTCACTATAAAATGTGCACTTTTTAATACCAAATAAATAGTTAGCGCTGCAGTAAATAAAGCACCAACTATTATACAAATATCTTGTGTTAATTGAAATTCTTGATTATACGTAATTAGTAAAGAAATAGTTCCAGGACCAGCAAGCATAGGTATTGCTAAAGGTGTTAAGCTTATTGCTTCACGACTATGTATATCTTCTTGTACTTTTTGGCGTTTCATACCTTTATGTTCACGAAATTTACCAGTAAGTAAAGCAAATCCAGATGATGCAATAATTAAACCTCCAGCAATTTTTAATGCGTTTAAACTTATGCCAAAAAAAGATAAAATATACTTACCAGCAAAAAAGGATAGTAATAGAATAATAAGCACATCTACAGCAGTCCAGAAAGCCGTAACTGCACGTTCTTTTTTAGTATGTTCAAGTGTTAAGCCTACAAATACAGGTACGGTTCCTAGCGGATTCATTATTGAAAATAAAGCGCCAAAAGCAATTAAATATAACTCCATTGTTTTTTCGACAAAGAGATTATTTTTATCAATAAAAAAGGTTAATTTAAATTGAATAAATACTTAGTAAAACATCAATAAAATTTACATTTTCTATTCATCATTTAACGTTTTCATAAAGTTTACAACGTCTTTAATTTCAGAGTTAGATAAGTTTAAACTATCGCTAGGTAAAGTTTGATATTCTAAATCTAAACCTAAGCCACTTCCTCCACCGTTATTATAAAAAACAAGAACCTCATCTAAAGTATTATAAACGCCATTATGCATGTATGGTGCAGTTTTTTCAATATTTCTAATTGTTGGTGTTTTAAAAAAGAATTTACGCTCTTTAGTATTAAAAACATTGTAACGTCCTAAATCTGGACTAACTTTTGGTTTCATTTTAGTTGAATTTGGCACACCAATTAATTCCATTTCACTCTCGGTAAAATTTGGAGGAACTGTACCATTAAAAACTGGTGCAAAATGGCAGGTTGCACATTTACCTTTACCGTTAAAAATATTAAATCCGTTAATCTCGCTTTTGGTTAATGATTGTTCTAGGTTATTTATATTTCTATCGAATTTAGAATTGAATGTATTTAAACTACGAATGTAAGTTGCTATCGCATGTCTTATTTCTCTATCGGAAATTTTACCATAATACTCATTAAAAGCCGACACATATTTAGGATTTTTTAAAACGGCATTAGTAATCGTTTTTAAATCTGAATGAAACTCGTCTTTATTATCAATTACACTTACAATTTGACCTTCTAAACTTCCCGCGCGACCATCATAAAAAAAACTCTTTTGAAGTGCCGCATAAGCAACAGTTGGTGTGTTTCTGGTTTGTTTTTTAAAAGTTTTAAAACCATCTGTAAATGCTTTTTCTTTTACATGGCATGTTGCACAACTTATCTCTTGGGAAGTAGATAAATTTTTATCGTTAAAAAGCAGTTGTCCTAACGTGGCCTTTTTTACTACTTTATGATCTTGTTTATTGCTATCTGAAAAATAATTTAAATTAAATGTTTCATTAGAAAACAAAGATGTCATATTATTTTTAAAAGCCAGCTCAAAAGGAAAATTAACATTCCAATCGCTTTGTGTTTCTACTAATAAGCGAAGTTGTTTGTTTGTATGGTTTTTTATAAAACTATATCTATCAAACGTATTAAAATCTGCATTTAAAATCGCTATAGTTTCAGCAATTTCTGTGTTCCAATTTTTTACTAGGTTTTGGTTTTTAAAATTACTTTTAAATACATTAAGAATATCTTGTATTGTTTTATAGGCTATTTGTGCTTCAAATAAAGAGTTTTCAAGAACAGGTGAATCAAAACCAGTAATACCTGTTAAAGCTACACGGGCAATTTCATCTCTAATTAACCAAATTACATGGTGGTTTTTAAGCTTTAAACTTGTGTTTTTAAGTACTAAATTTAAGCGATTTTTAGTTGCTTTTGCAGTGGTTTTAATTGTTGCTAAATCTACGTCATCGTCAAAAAGCATTTCTTCTAACACTTGAAATCCTTTTGGATTATTTATTTTAATATCTGTAGCGTCTTCTTCTTCTATTTTTAGAATATTTGGTGCATTTAAAAACTTGTAGTTAGCCTTATCTACAAATGCTAAAATAGGTTCTAAGCTTTTAAATGCAGAACGTGCTAATTTATAAGCTTTTATTCCCTGAGTTTTATTTTTAGCAACTTCTAAAGCCTCTAAGTGCTTAATACATGTTTGTAAACCAGACTTATAATTAGATTGTAATATTAAAACAGGATCGCTTTCGTAAGCTTCTTTTTTTTGATTACAGCCTAAAAGTAAAACTAAAAACAAACACGCACTTAAAGTGCGTGTTATGTTTAAATTTAAATAAATTGAAAACATTTTATCTTTCTAAACCGTTTATAGTAAAAATCATACTTCCTTCTCCTGTTGTTGGTGATGGATTTGCTGCAGGATCTGTAAAGTTACCTTGCCAACCATGGTTTTGTGTTATTAATAAAAACGTGTCATCTATTCCTACAGTTTCAGAGATATCAATCATACCTGTTAATTCCCAAGTACTACTAGTTGTACCATAGCCTTGAATTTCTGCTAAATCTTGATCTGCTTCTAAAACGGTTTTAAATGTACCATCGTTTAAATTATATTGGTATAAACGTGCGTAATGCATTTTATCTGCATTATCAAAATAACCATTTGGGTCTTCTTGAATGTAAGCATAATTTTCTGTAACTAAAATGTTATCTGGACTGTGGAAAGCTTTTGCTTTACCACTTTCTAAATCACCATCTAATACACAAGTAATTGTTCCAGCTCCAGATGGATCATTTTCATTTAATGTAACTTTATAAATACGACCATAAGTTGTTCCTTTTCCAACTAATCCTGGTTTTTTTCTTCCTGTAACACAAAAATAAATCTCTCTATTATTTGCTGCAGAACCTCTTCTCCAATCGATATCTTCTAAACGAGAAAAGCCCATTGCTCCTTTTGTTTTAGCTTCGGTATCTAACATTGTAATTTCAGTTTCTTCTAAAGGCACAAAATCTATACTATAACTTTGTCCTTCTTGCATATCTACTTCAAAATCTATTGCTGTATCTGTTACACGTAAAGCATATAATTGACCGCCATATAAATCACCACGATTACCAACATACATTCCTAATTGTCCTGATGGTGCTTCGTTATCTGAATGGTCATCGCCAATAAAAACAACAGTTTTATCTTGGTAAGCATCTTTACCAATAACTACAGCATTTTCTGTAGACCATTGTCCTAATGCTGGTAATAATTGAGCATAAGATGCGTTTCCAGAACTTCTAAAAGGATCTGTTGCAAAAACACCTTTACTTGCTCCACCCCATTCACCACCAGATAAATATAATGGTCCAAAACCGTGCTCTTCTTGTGTTACTAAAGAACCTGAACATTGTGCTGTTGCAGCTGTTGCTGTAGCGTTTAATATGTATTCTCCTGCAACTGGCTTGAAAGTTTCATCTAATTCAATTCTAGCAATAGAAAAATCTGCTTCTATATTATTAATTAAAGTAAATGTACCATTATCATTTTTTATTAATCCAGCACCATCTGCCATAGAACCGTAAACGAAATTTGGTGTTTGTTCTAATTGATCTTCAGATGTCATTAATGGATACACATCAATGTTACTAAATTCTGGGCTTACTTTTAATAAAGTAGGTGTTGTAGAATGTGCTTTTAATTCTACAGGATTCGAGTTTTCTACTATGGCTGCATTGTCATCATCATTTTTACATGCGGCTAAGGCTAAAAAGCTTAATCCTAATGCGGTTACTTTTAAGTAATTTTTCATTATGTTTTTGGTTTGTTAAATTGATTACGTAAAGCAACCAATTAAACTTTAACACAATGTTTATTAAAAAATATGTAATTATTAAGGTAAGTTTATGTGAATGTTAAATGTAAAACTAAAGTAAAAATAGTGTTTCTAAATCTTTGCTTGATAGGTATACAAATCAAAATAACGTCCTTGTGATGCTATTAACTCATCATGATTTCCACGCTCTGCGATTTTTCCGTTTTCAATAACTAAAATTTGATCTGCTTTGCGAATTGTACTTAATCTATGTGCAATAACAATTGTTGTTCTATTTTTTGTTAACTGTGCTAAACTTTTTTGAATTAAAGCTTCACTTTCTGTATCTAAATTTGAGGTTGCCTCGTCTAAAATAATAATTTTAGGATCTGCTAAAATAGCTCTTGCAATGGCTATACGCTGTCTTTGTCCTCCAGAAAGTTTTACGCCTCTTTCTCCTATTAAAGTTTCTAAACCATTTTCAAAACGGTCTGTAAACTCATTTACATAAGCCGCTTTTACTGCTGCTTGTAATTGAACTTCTGTAGCGTTTGGCCTTGGAAACATAATGTTTTCTTTAATTGTACCTTCAAACAAAAATTCGTCTTGTAATACTACACCTAAATGTTGTCTAAAACTATTTAATTTTATTTTAGATAAATCCTTACCGTCTATAGTAATTTTTCCAGATTTAGGATTTAAAAATGTAGCCGATAATCCTGCTATTGTAGATTTTCCTGAACCAGAACTTCCTACTAATGCAATTACAGATCCTGATGGTGCTTTAAAATCTATATTATGCAATACAGGTTTATTATCTTCATATTCAAACGAGACGTTACTAAACTCTATTTCGCCTTTAAATTCTTGTAATTCTATGGTTCGGTTTTTATCGTCTTCTTCGGCCGCCATATTCATTAGCTCTTCAGTTCTATCTAAACCTGCTAAAGCTTCGGTTAATTGACTTCCTATGTTACTCATTTGTATTATTGGTGCAATCATGAATCCTAAAACTAGAGTAAAAAATAGAAAATCACCTGTGGTCATTTCATTTTGAATCATATAATAACCACCAATGCCCATAATACCTGTAGTAGCAACACCTATTAAAAAGGTTGAAGAACTCGTCATTAAAGCTGTTGCTGTTAAACTCTTTTTTACGTTTTTATATAGTCGCTCAACACCTTTTTCAAAAGCAGAATTTTCTTGTTCTTCGGCATTAAAGGCTTTTATAACACGAACACCTGCTAGGGTTTCGGTTAAACGTCCTGTTACTTCGGCGTTAATTTTTCCTCTTGATCTAAAAATTGGTCTTATATATTTAAATGCTTTTAAAGCAATAACTCCAAAAATTGATAATGGAATAAACACAAAAAGCGTCATCCATGGATTTAGTTTTATTAATATTATTAATGATATAACAGCGGTAAATGTACCACCAACTAATTGTACTAAACCTGTACCTATTAAATTTCTAACGCCTTCTACATCTGTCATGATTCTGGATACTAACGCACCAGATTTAGTATTATCGAAAAAACTAATGGGTAACGATAATACCTTTTTTTGTACTTGAGCGCGTAACTCACTAATTAGATATTGTGCTTGAACACTTAATATTTTTGTTAATAAAAACGAAGTTACCGCCTGTACTGTTATTGCTCCTATTACAATTGCTATTAAAACCCATAGTTTACTAGTATCGCCACTTGGTACAACCTCATCAAGCAGTACTTTACTTTGCCATGGTAATATTAAACCAGATAAACTTTTTATTACTATTAAAATTAAACCAATAAACACCAACTTACGTCTTGGCCAAATTATAGTTTTAAAAGCTTGAGCCATTGTAACTTTTGGTTTGGCTTTATTTTTGTTTTCTGAAGTTTTATATGATCGCATATCTACAATTTATCTTGCAAAGATACGCTTGTAAATATTATACGTTTTACATTGAAAAATTAATGTTTTGTTAATTCATTTTTTAGTTTGAAAAGCTCCTTACAATTACCTTACTTTTGCATGATGCAAAAACAAGCGCCAATAAAAACCGAATTTATAGCATTAATGGCTGCATTAATGTCTTTAGTTGCTCTAACTATTGATGCCTTACTTCCTGCTTTACCAGAGATTGGTAATAGTCTAGGAGTTACAAATCCTGAAAATAACCAACTTTTAATTACCATGATTTTTCTTGGTATTGGTTGCGGTCAATTAGTTTTTGGTCCATTGTCTGATAGTTTTGGGAGAAAACCAATGGTTTACATAGGCTTTGTAATTTTTGCTATTGCAAGTTTTATTTGTGTAACTACAGAGAGTTTTGAAATGATGATTTTAGGACGCATACTGCAAGGTGTTGGTTTATCATCACCACGAACTATATCTATTGCAATGATTAGAGATACTTATAGTGGCGATTATATGGCAAAAGTACTATCTATAGTTGTTATGTTTTTTATTTTGGTTCCTGTAATTGCTCCTACTTTTGGTCAGTTTTTATTAAATTTCTCTAACTGGAAAGCTATTTTTAATGTTAATTTAGTAATTGGTGTTTTAATTATTTTTTGGTTTTGGAAACGCCAACCAGAAACCTTAGCTAAACATAATACCATTAAATTTTCTCCAAGAATATTTATTACAGGTACAAAAGAATTTTTAAAATTTAAGCCTGCAATTGCTTTTACTTTAGCATCTGGATTTATTACTGGTTCTTTTATGGTATATTTAAGTACCTCTCAACAAATTTTTCAAGAACAATATGGCTTAGGTGAATTATTCCCTTACTTTTTTGCAAGCACAGCTATTTCTGTTGGTTTATCTACATTTTTAAACAGTAGACTAGTTGTTAGGTTTGGATCTTTTAAACTTGCATCTGTGGCTGCATTTGCCTTTTTTGTAATTTCTGTACTATATGTGATTTTATTTTGGCAAGGTATAAATCCGCCTGTTGCAGTATTGCTAGGTTTTTTATTAGTACAATTTTTTGCTGTAGGTTTATTATTTGGAAACTTACGTTCTCTAGCCATGGAACCTTTAGGACATATTGCAGGAATTGGTGCTGCAATAAATGGTTTTGTTTCTACAGTTATGGCTGTACCAATTGCTAATTTTATTGGTAGTTATGTAAAAACTTCAGTATTACCTTTGTTTCTTGGCTTTATGGTTTTTGGTTTATTAACTGTACTTGTATTTGCTTATGTTAGGCGTATAAATGGTGTTGCAAAAACTGTTTAATTTAATAGTTATAGGCTATTTTATTATTTATTCTGAGTAATAAATATTTACAACAAACCCTTTGCCTCTTAGGTAGTATAATTTTTTAGTATATACATATCCAAAATTATTTCTAGTTTTATTTAGACACCAATACCTTAGCGTTTTATTGATAGTATTTTGGTGGAAAATCATCTTTATCCAAATAAAAAAAACCAATACTACTCTCCTATTACAACAAATAATTTAATTATCTAAAAATCAGAATATTAAACACGTGTTTAGTAAATAAAACTGTATTTTAGCTATGCTATTTAATCTATAAAAAAACATTATGTATTCAAAACTTTTATACCTGTGTCTTGCTATACTATTTATTAATTTAAGCTTTGCTCAAGAACAAAAAATATGGGAGCTTGAACATGGTGAGTTTAAACTCTATAAATCTAATGGTATTTCTGCTAGATTTGAATCTCAAAATTCTAAAAGACATCCAGGAAAATTTATAGCTTCTACAGGAAACCGTAAAGGCAACCGTCCGTCTGCAGAAGATATATTTATTACTTATAGAGGAACTTGTGGCCAACAAATTAAAATAGAAACTGGCCAATTGTTTAATCACAACCCATTACTTCAAACTTTTATAAAAACAAGAAAACTAGAAGACTTACCAATTAAAAACATGTTAAATGCACTATCTAAAGGTTTAAAAAAAGAGTGTGAAGAACTTGAATCTATTAGAGTTAATATTGGGCCTTTATACATACCCAAAACAGAATCTAATACTAAAGCCGAAACAATAACGGTGCAAGCAAACATGTCTAAAACTAATAATTGGAAACTTAAAGAAGGTTTTGGTGCATCTTTAGATAACTTAAAAATAAAATTTAACACAACACCATTTTTAAACACTTATTTAGCTGTTAATTATGAAGGACCATGTAAAACCGTACAACAATTAAATATAGCACCTGTTTTTAGTAACAATACAGAGCGTTATGCTTATAAAAAGCCAACAGGAATGCTTTATTATGAAAAAATTGCAAAACGAACAATTAAACCTTTCCTTTTAGAATGCCCAGATGTGGAAACTTTTGAATTTTCTTTAAAAGATGTACCTGATAATGTTTTTATAAGAGAAGGCACTAAAGGTGTTATTAAGGCTAATAAAAGCAACAATTGGCAGTTAAATTTGTCTGATTTTGGTTACTACAGCGCAGAAGCACCTAGAATAAACTCGTACAGCGACTTAATAACACAATTAGAAACCAATGAGTTTCCTTTTTTTGAACGCTACTCTGACTTTTTTAAACTTTTCTACGAAGATTTTATGGATGCCTATGGAACCACATGCCGAAACAATTTATCTAACGTAACAAAAATTAGTATTCATGCTTTTGAAAGCCGATATAATAGTGATGGATTTAAAATTAGTGAAACCTCGCTTGGAGAACCTCAAGTATCTTATGTAGAAACAAAATACTTTAACATCTACAATAAATTTGCTGCTTATAATAAGCAAACAGTAATGTATAATATTTTTAAAGCTTATTTAGAGGGAAAATCTCAAAACAATATAGAACCAGTGAGACAAGCCATATTATTTAGGCTCGAAGGCTCACAACAAATTAATAAGTACATAAACTCTAATTGTAACGATGCTAAGCTAAAAGCTATGTATAATTATATTCAAAAATTAGCGAGAAGTTTATAATTTACAGCTGAAGTATACTGTAGGATAGTTATAAAGGTTAAAACAAAAAAAAAGCGTTTTTAAATATTACTTTAAAAACGCTTAGCTCAGTAAACAATACAATTTTACCAGTTATTAATTTCTTCTTTTACTTCTTCTTTAGTTTTACCATACTTTTCTTGAATTTTACCAGCCAATTTATCTAAATTTCCTTCGGCTTCTTTGTATTCATCATCTGTGACTTTACCATATTTTTGTTTAAAATCACCTTTTATCTGTTTCCACTTTCCTTTAAATTGTTCTTCGTTCATAAGTCTGTTTTTTTTATTGTTTACATTAAAATTAATACTTTAACCAGTCTTTACTTAATTCATTTGCATTAAATCTTATCTCATTTAAAATTTCATTCTTTCTTAAAGATTAATTTACAAATAGAATAGTATTTTTATACACAGTTACATCGCTTACTCATAATTTATTCAATTTCAATAATGCATTTACACATGCATAAACATATATGATAAACAAACAAAAAATAGGATTAAGCCTTTCTGGTGGTGGTTATCGGGCTACTATATATCATTTAGGAACTTTTAAAAAGTTAAAAGAATTAAACCTTTTAAATAAAGTTGATGTTATTTCTACTAATTCTGGAGGCTCTATTACTGGAGCTACTTATGGTCTATACGAGCACGATTTTGAGACTTTTGAACGTGTTATTAGAAATGGAGTAAAACAAAGTGTTATAAAAGGTGTATTAACATCATGGCGTATTTTACTTACGCTTTTTACCTTTTTTGCAAGTATCGTTGCTGTATTCTATTTGCTTTACACAAACCATAACTGGTATGCATTAAGCTTATTAATTTTTGTAGTAGTTATGATGCTTTTATTTCAGTTTCAGTTGTTACCTATTAGTAAATTAAACGAGCGCATGTACAATCGTATTTTTTTTAAAGGAAAAACCTTGTCTGCTTTATCTTCAAATATACGGTTTGGAATAAATGCTACAAATTTAGAAACTGGTCGTTTATTTACTTTTTCTAATGCCTATATGGGCGATTCGGTTTATAATTATCCAGATGATGAGGATAAAACTAAACCTATTCATTTTAAAGCAAAAAAATTTCCAATAGCTCGTGCTGTCGCGGCTTCTACCGCTGTACCATTTGTTTTTACACCTGTAAAAATAGACAAGCAGTTTTTTAGTAATCCCGAAGATTTTAATCGTGTAAAACCTCGATTAGTAGATGGTGGCGTTTACGATAATCAAGGTGCACATAAACTTACTCAAACAAAAAGTGCTTATGGTTGTAATACTGTAATTATTAGCGATGCTGGTAACATAATGCCTTTTAAAAACACTTATAAAAACACACTTACTTTACTTATAAGAACGAGTGATGTTTTTATGAATAGAATTAAAAACCTGCAAATGGTTCAATATTTATATGAAAACCATAAAACTGGCAAGCGCGAAATTGCTTATCAATCGCTTGGTTGGAATATTGAAGATTCTATAAAAAAGTTTATTGATGGCGTTAAAGAAGGCACAATTATGCCTCACGTTTTAAACCACCACAATATTACTGAAGATGATATTACTAGTAAAAACTGGAAACTAATTAAACAGAAATTAAAATTGAGTATAGATTATAACTCAATTATAAAAGATATTAATACTACCGAGGCACTAGAGATAGCAAGAAAAGTAAGCACCAACTTAATACCTTTAAAAGATAACCAAATTGATGCTCTTGTAAAACATGCATCTGTTTTAACCGAAATACAAGTAAAATTGTATTGTGTTAGTTTATTTAAATAGCAGCTTTTTTAAGCTTTATAATTTTAAGCTTATCTAAAACTACCATTATACAGTATGTAAAATCTATTTCGTGCCATTTTACTCCAAAATTAGCACGACCACTATGTGTGTGGTGATTATTATGGTAACTTTCTCCCATCATTAAAAAATCGAACGGTAATAGGTTTTTAGAAGTATCTTTTACTTTAAAATTTGTATAACCATAAATATGTGCAAACCAATTAATTATAACACCATGAATTGGTGCCATAAAAAATGCTACTGGCAATAATAACCATTGCCACCATGCCGTAGCAAATAGTGCAAAAAAAGTAATATATAACGCAGCCCATGTTAAGCGTGATGCTCGTGAGCTTGCAAATTGGTCAAAACGTTTCCATTGTGGTACGTTTTTGGTAAATTTATTTGCAACCGCAATACGTTTTTTATTTATGTCTTGATAAATATTTTTTGTTCGCCACATCATAGAAAACAAATTAGGATCGTATTTTGGTGAATGTGGATCGTTTTCTGTATCTGCATAAGCGTGATGCATTCTATGCATTACACCATAACCATAAGCACTTAAATAGTTACTTCCTTGGAAAACCCATGTTAATACAAAGCAAACACGCTCTGTAATTTTAGACATTGTAAAGGTTTGATGTGCTGCGTAACGGTGTAGAAAAAATGTTTGAAAAAATAAACCTGTATACCACAGAATAATTATAAATATTAAAATAGTCATAGCCTTTGCTTTAATTTTGCAAAGTTCTATATACTTAAGGCTAATTAAAATGAACCTAAGTTAAGAAATACGTTTTCTAATTCTACTTAAAGCTTGCGCTGTAACGCCAATATACGAAGCGACATACTTTAAAGGTATTTCTTTAATTAAGTTAGGTCGTTCTGTAAATAATTTAAGGTAACGCTCTTCTGCTGTGTGATTTAAAAGGGATTGTTCTCGTTTAGATTTTATAAGAAATAAACGCTCTGAAGATAGGCGACCAATAACATTTCCTGCAAAACTCTTCTCGTAAACCTCTTGCAAATCGTTATACGAAATACTCCACATAGAAATATCAGACAATGCTTGTAACTTATATAATGAAGGTTTTTGGGTTAAAAAAGAATCGTAAGCACTTACAAATTCATTTTTAAAACAGAAACCAAAAGTGATGTCTTTATCTTTATCTTCTTTAGGAATTAAAAATCTTGCAATACCACTTTCTATAAAAGATATATAGTTTTCTGTCTCGCCAACATCTAGAATAGTACTTTTTTTCTTAAAGACTCTATTCTTTAACTTTGATGAAAATAGTTGCCAATCTTCATCTGAAATTGCTACCGTTTTTTCTATATACTCTCTAATGTTTTTCATTGTAAATTATTCCATACAAATAACGTTATTTTTTACTCTATCCTTTCAATTTTTTATATAAAAAAACGTCCCTTTTCAAGGACGCTTTTAAAAACTTAATTAATATAAATTAAAATTGTAAATCTGCTACTAAATCAAATTCGTCGTATATAGCTTTATCCTTTAAACCATCGAAAAAGCTTGCAGAACCATACTTTACGTCAAATTTTGTTCTGTCTACTTTTAACGTTGCTGTTGCTTTACTTCCATAAACAGATATTATTACTGTTACGGGATTTGTTTTATCTTTAATAGTTAAATCTCCTGTAACACTATAAGAGTTCTTTCCTGTTACCTTAACATTATTAAAAACAAGTTTTGCTGTTTTATAATTATTTACACCAAAAAAGTCGTCAGACTTTAAGTGCCCATCTAATTGATTTTTATAATCACCTTTTAAATCTGTAGTACTAATAGTGCTCATATCCATAACAAATATTCCTCCAGTTAAAACCTCATCTTTAAAATCTAGACTACCCGATTTTAAATTAATTGTACCTTCATGAGATCCTGCTACTTTATAACCTTTCCATACAACCTTACTGTCTGCTGTATTAATTGTTTTGTTTTGTGCCATAATTGTTGTTGTAAATGCTGCAAATATTAGTATTGCTGTTAAAATTTTCTTCATTTTTTTAAATTTTAATATTAATACAGCAAAGATCTAACAACAACAAAACACAAAAAATAAACTGGTTTATTAAATAAAGTTAAACTAGATTAACATTTAATTTTCTAAAGTAATTTGACTTTTAATTTTACTTAAAAACTCTTTAGTTATACCCAAATAAGAAGCTACCATATATTGTGGAATACGTTGTTCTATTTCTGGATAACTTTGCTTAAAAACTAAGTATCTTTCTTTAGCAGACATACTAAAATTTCTAACAATTCTATTTTGTGAAGCTACAAGTGCTTTTTCAATTATTTTTCGAAAAACCCGTTCTAACTTTGGAATTTTTTCAAATAACATTTCAATTGTATTAAAATGAAATTGAATGATTTCTGTATCTTCAAGACATTGCACATTAAAGTTTGAAGGTGTTTGAGAAATAAAACTACCAAGATCTGATGTCCACCAGTTTTTTATTGAAAAATTAATAATATGCTCCTGTCCATCATCATCAACAAAAAACATTTTTGTACAACCAGAAATTATAAAACATTCGGTTTTACTTACATCTCCTTGCTGTAAAATATACTGTCCTTTTAAATATTTCCTTGAAGTTAAATGACTTTTTAAAAAAGTTTTTTCATCTTCTGTTAAGGTTACATATTCACTAATATAAACCAAAAGTGGCTCTACATTCATTTTTAAAATTTAGTTACTTAACAAATATAAAAAAAGCCATTTTAAGAAATGGCTTTAATATATTTTTGCGTTTAAATATGTGTAATAAGTTATTCAACTCTTTTTCCTGGCATAATTTGCCCATTTTGATATAGCGTCATACTATCTACTTTTCCTTTATTATTAGTATTAAACTCTACACGTGCTTCAACAACTTTTAAATAAAATTTATTATAGTTTGATGGGAAAATTTCAAATTTAGGCTGACCTGTTGCTTGTAAAAAAAGACGTCCATTATTTGTGGTTACTGTTATAAAAAAGGTTGGTGCCAATTGGTATTTACCTGTATAACTTTGCAACATCTCTTTACTTACGGTTACGTCTTCTATAGTAACATTTAAGCTTTTTAAAACATCTTTTGCATTAGTATTTGCAGGATTTAGCTCTAAAGATTTTTTATAATTTTGAATTGCCAAATCTTGTTCTCCCATTTTTAAATATAACTCTGCTAAAGAGTCGTAAGGATTTGAAGCTTCAGGAAATTCTGCCACATTTAATTTAAAAATTTCTAAAGCAATATCATTTTTATTTTGTTCTATAAGTTGATAGCCTAATGTATTTAGTTGGTTTTCATCAAAATTATATGCGTTTGGATTTGATGATTTTGTAGACCTATATAAAGCTAAAGCTCTTTCAATACCGTTAGTTTCTATTTCTTTAATTATAAGTTTAGCTATTGATGGTTTTATAGGTTTTAATGGGTATGATGGCACCATTAATTTAATTGCAATAGCATCTACATTTTCGTTTGTATTGGTTAAAACTACAACGCCTTTTTTATTGCCTTTGTCTATTGCAGACATTGCACTATAACCACCAGTAGCACCATTATGCATTAAAAATTTGCCATTCTCGATATGCCATGCTAATGCCATTTCGGTTTTTTGCTCCTCACTTTTAAATGAAGATTGATGAGCCAAAGCCATTGCATTATGTAATTTTGAATCTATAATATCACTATCTAAATTTGCTTGTAAATATTTAACCATATCGCTAGCTGTAGAACGAATTCCTCCTGCTCCACCAAGAGTAGTAATATCCCAGTTTGATGTTTCAGTTAGTCCAGAATGACCTTTAGCTAATCTGTTTTTCATTGCTGGTGTAAATGCTAATCTGGTGTCATTCATTTGTAAAGGATTTGCTATATGTTCTATCACTAACTCCTCGTAAGATTTTCCGCTTTGTAATTCTAAAACATGCCCAAGCAAACCCATTCCTAGATTGGAATATTCGTAAAGTGAACCAATATCCCTAGTTAAAGTGTGGTTAGATAAAAAACTATATAACTGCTCTTTAGTATAATCTGCAAATGGGTTTAAAGGATCTGAAGGTGAAAAATTACTTGGCATTCTTGGCAATGCAGATGTATGTGTTGCCAAATGCTTTAAAGTAATCTCTTGTTCGTTTCTTGTTGGAATGTTTACTGTTTTAGGTAAATATTTTGAAACAGGATCGTTTAAATTTATTTCTCCACTATTCACTTTTAAAGCTAAAAGTGTTGTGGTGAAGGTTTTAGAAATAGAACCAATTTCGAAAACTGTATTTTCGTCTACTTCTTTTCCATTTTCTATTGCTGTTTTTCCAAAACTATAATATGTTACATTATCGCCATTAATAAAGCCAACGACAATACTAGCATTAATTTGATTATCAATCCTAGATTGAATATATTCTTTTACCTCTTTTGGTATATTGTCTTGCTGAGAAAAACCAACAAAACTTAATATAAAAAAACTAACAAGTAATACTATTTTTCTCATGACTTTATATTTAAACTAACAATACAATTTAGACGCAGGTTTATTTAAAATGTTACATTACAACACATTATCTATAATTTCTTGAACACATTCTGGGTTTAATAAGGTACTAATATCTCCTAAATTATTTGATTCATTACTAGCTATTTTACGCAAAATACGACGCATAATTTTTCCGCTTCGGGTTTTTGGTAATCCATTAGTAAATTGAATTTTATCTAATTTAGCAATAGGTCCAATTTGATCTGTAATTAACTGGTTAATTTCTTTACGTAAATTATTTTGATCTCTACTTTCTCCAGTTTCTTTTAAAGTTACATAACCGTACAATGCATTTCCTTTAATATCATGTGGAAAACCTACTATTGCACTTTCGGCAACAGCTGGATGCTCATTTATGGCATCTTCAATTGGTGCTGTACCTAAATTGTGACCAGATACAATTATTACATCATCTACTCTACCAGTAATTCTATAATATCCAACTTCGTCACGTAATGCACCATCGCCTGTAAAGTATTTGTTTTTATAAGCCGAAAAATAAGTATCCTTATAGCGCTGGTGGTTTCCCCAAATGGTTCTTGCCATACTTGGCCAAGGATATTTTATACATAAACGACCATCAACTTGATTGCCTTTTATTTCTTTACCGTGCTCATCCATTAATGCTGGTTGAATACCAATAAATGGTAATGTTGCATAAGTTGGTTTTGTTGGTGTTGCATAAGCTATTGGCGTAATCATGATGCCTCCAGTTTCGGTTTGCCACCACGTGTCTACAATTGGAGATTTACGTTTACCAACATTATCATCATACCAATGCCAAGCTTCTTCATTAATAGGTTCTCCAACTGTACCTAATACTTTTATTGAAGATAAATCGTGTTTTTCTAAATGTTCTACACCTTCTTTTGCTAATGCACGAATAGCAGTTGGTGCTGTATAAAACTGATTCACTTTATGCTTTTCTATAATCTCCCAAAAACGACCAAAATCTGGATAACTTGGTACACCTTCAAACATTATAGTAGTAGCGCCATTACATAATGGGCCATAAATAATATAACTGTGTCCAGTAATCCATCCTATATCTGCCGTACACCAATACACATCTTTTTCACGGTATTGAAATACATTTTTAAAAGTATAAGCAGCATATACCATATAACCTGCAGTAGTATGTACCATACCTTTTGGTGTTCCTGTAGAACCTGAAGTATATAAAATAAATAATGGATCTTCTGCATCCATTACTTCTGCTTTTAATTGGTTTGAAGCTTCGTCTAAAAGCGGTTGTAACCATTGGTCACGACCAGCTTTCATTTTTACGTTAGAGTTGATGCGTTTTGCAACTAATACTGTAGAAACATTTTCACATTCATTTAAAGCATCGTCCACAATCCCTTTTAAATCTATAGTTTTTGCGCCACGATAAGAACCATCACTTGTAATTACAAGCTTACAATCACTATCATTTATTCGTGTTGCTAATGCTGAAGCTGAAAAACCTGCAAAAACCACAGAGTGTATTGCTCCTATTCTTGCACAAGCTAAAACTGAAACTGCTAATTCTGGTATCATTGGTAAATAAATACACACACGATCACCTTTTTTTACACCTTGACTTTTTAAAACATTTGCAAATTTATTTACACGATGGTAAAGCGCTTTATAAGATATGTGTACCGCCGCTTCTTTAGGGTTATTAGGTTCAAATATTATGGCTGTTTTATCTCCTCTTGTTGCAAGGTGTCTGTCTATACAGTTTTCGGTAATATTTAACTTTGCACCTTCAAACCATTTTACCTCTGGTTTAGTAAAGTCCCAACTTAAAACATTATCCCATTTTTTTCGCCATAGAAAATGCTCTTCGGCTATTTCTTCCCAAAAATGTTCTGGTTCTCTAACTGATTTTCGATATACCTGGTAGTATTCTTCTAAGTGTTTTATGTGGTAATTACTCATGTTTTTAAAATTTTAGTAATACGATATCTTACTAACGGCTCTTAAAAATAGTAAATAATCTATCAGTTTAAAATTTTACTGCTTTCATTCTTTTAAAATACGCTTTTGCTTCTTTTATAACTCTTGGTGCTAATATTAATGTCGCTGTCATTGTTGGTATTGCCATTAAAGCAAAAACACCATCAATAAGATTTATCATTAATGCCAACGATGTTGTAGCTCCTAAAATAATACTTAATATATAGAAGTAGTTGTAATAATGTTTGTACTTATCTCCTATTAAAAAAGACAAACATTTACCGCCATAATAAGCATAAGAAAATAATGAAGACACACTAAATACCACAATACATAACAATAGTAAATATTTACCAAACGTTGGCATTGCAGCACCAAATGCATTAGCTGTTAAACTAACACCATTAGCTTCAGTAGTTTGCCAAACACCTGTTACTAAAATTGCTAAAGCTGTAAGTGTACACACAATTAAAGTGTCTATTGCAGGACCTAACATAGCTACTAATCCTTCGCGAATAGGTTCGTTAGTTTTTGCTGCACCATGTGCTAAAGGCGCAGTACCAATACCTGCTTCGTTAGAGAATGCACCACGACGAATTCCTAAAACAATTAGTCCACCCAATAAACCACCTAAAAAGGCATCACCTTTATAATTTTCTGCAGCAAAAGCATCAGTAAAAATAAGTTTAAAATAATGTGGTACAACTTCAGCATTAACAAATAAAACAATTAGAATAAGTACAAAATATAATAAAACCATACTTGGTACTAACTTAGATGCTACTTTACTTATTCGGTTTAAACCACCTAAAATAACAATAGATGTAATGGTTACTAATACTAAACCAATAATTAGATTAGAACTAAAATCTACGGTAAATCCATTAGGTTTTAAAACAATATCATTAATTGCCTGTGTTAATTGATTAACGTTAAAAACAGGTAAAGCACCTATTAAACCACAAAAACTAAATAAAACGGCTAAGGGTTTCCAATGCTTACCTAAACCTTCCATAATAAAATACATTGGTCCGCCTTGAGTTTTTCCCGCGCTATCTTTACCTCTGTACATTATAGCTAAACTTGAGGTAAAAAACTTTGTAGACATACCAACAATGGCACTAATCCACATCCAGAAAACAGCACCTGGACCACCAATTGAAATAGCAACTGCTACTCCAGCTATATTTCCCATACCAATAGTAGACGATAAAGCAGTGGTTAATGCTTGAAAATGGGTGATTTCTCCTTCATCTTCTTTATTATCATATTTACCACGAAGCACTTGTATAGCGTGACCTAAATATCTAAATGGTAAAAATTTAGATAAAATAAGTAAATACAATCCACCACCAATTAATAAAACCAATAATGGTAAACCCCAAACAAATGAAGCAAACTCCGCAATAAAATCATTAATAATCTTGTACATCTACATTTATATTTTAAAACCTTAAATATAGCTATAATCTATACATTACTTAGCATTATTTTAATGCATTTACGGTCTAAAAACCCAAATATTTGTTAATCCCTTTTTTATTTCTAAACAATTAGTTAGTTTTGTTGAGTAATTAAATATTATCGCTTTCGCGGAAATAATAAATGGCTAGAAAAAAACAATATAACGAAGCTGAAGTTGTAGAAAAAGCAATGAATCTTTTTTGGAAAAAAGGATATGAAACAACTTCTATGTTAATGCTTGAAAAAGAAATGGGCATTAATAAGTTTTCTATATATTCTAGTTTTGGTAACAAACATGGTTTGTTTTTAGAAAGTTTAAAACTTTATAAGTCTAGAGTTAATATTACTCTAAATAAACTAAAAAAAGGAAACAAAGGCGTTGAGGATATTAAAGATTTTTTTTATGAATCTATTAATTCAAACTTAAAAAGTGGCAATAGAAATGGATGTTTTGTAACTAATACCTATAATGAGTTTTCTAATAATGAAGACGAGATAATTAAGAATCAAATGAATAATTTCATGAATAATTTAAAAGAAATTATAATTGCAAAATTAAAAATTGATTCTAGTAAAGATGAAGCTACAATATTAAAGCAGGCTAATTATTTATTATTAGCAAAACATGGGTTAGCTGCTGCATCTAGAGTAAATACAAGACAAGAAATTGAAGATTATATAGAAATGATTTTTGACGCTATCTAAAATCATTTTTTTTTAACAATAACTAAACGAGTGTTTAGAAAATATTAACATAACAATAAATAAAAAGAAAAATTATGACAAGTTTAAAAATTCACAACATTGAAACTGCACCAGAAGGAAGTAAATCTTTATTAGAAAACTCACAAAAAGCTTATGGTATGATTCCTGGTTTACATGGTGTTTTAGCGGCTTCACCACAAATTTTAGAAGCTTACCAAAAACTACATGAATTATTTACACAGTCTTCATTTAATGAAGAGGAATTAACTGTAGTTTGGCAAGCCATTAACGTAGAACATGCTTGCCATTACTGTGTACCTGCACATACTGGTATTGCAAATATGATGAAAGTAGATGAAAATATTACCGAAGCTTTACGTAATGAAACACCTTTAGAAAGTGAAAAATTAGAAGCATTACGTACAATAACGTTGTCTATTGTAAGAAATCGAGGTAATGTATCTCAAGCAGATTTAGATGCCTTTTATGCAGCCGGTTACGAAGAGAAACACATTTTAGATATCATTTTAGGTTTATCTCAAAAAACAATAAGTAACTATACAAATCACATTGCAAATACACCTGTAGATGCTGCTTTTGAGAAGTTTGCTTGGTCAAAAAAATAATTAAGAATCCCTTATTAATTAGTAGCTATAAGCCTTCCGTGTTATTCGGAAGGTTTATTAATCATTAAATTATCAACCTTAAAAAATAAAACTATGAGTATTTCAGTAGAAAATAAAATTGCATTAGTAACCGGTGCTAATAGAGGAATTGGTAAATCTATAGTCGAAACTTTTTTAAAACATGGTGCTAAAAAAGTATATTTAGCTGTACGTGATACAGACTCAACAAAAGCATTAGAAGAAAAATATGGTGATAAAGTAGCTACTTTAAAAGCAGATGTTTCTAAAACTGAATCTATAGAAAATTTAGCTAAACATGCTACAGATGTAGAAATTGTTGTAAATAATGCTGGTGTAGGTTCTCCTCAATCAACTATTAGTAATGGCGTTGAAGACGATTTACAATTTCAGTTTAATGTTAATACTTTAGGTCTATTACGTATTGCAAATTCATTTTCTAATATCTTAGAAAATAATAAAGGTGCCTTGGTACAATTAAACTCTGTTGCTTCAATTAAAAATTTCCCTAAACTATCTACCTATTCTGCATCAAAAGCAGCGTCATATTCTTTAACACAAGGTTTAAGAGCAGATTTTCAAGAAAAAGGAATTCGTGTACTTAGTGTACATCCTGGACCTATAGATACAGATATGGCAGAAAAAGCTGGTTTTGAAGAAACTTCAACAAAAGAAACAGTTTCAGAAGGTATTGTTAGTGCATTACAGTCTAACGATTTCCATTTATTTCCAGATAAAATGGCAAAAAAAAATAGAAGATGCTTATAAAGAATTTTCGCAAAATGTAGTTTTAGGAGATTCCTAAAAAACAAATACAATAAAATTAAAAATATGATAAAAGTTTCAGTAATGTATCCAAACAGTAAAGATGTACAGTTTGATGTAGAGTATTACAAAAACACACATTTACCAATGGTAACAAATGCAGTTGGTTCTGCTTTAAAAGGTTTAGAACTAGATTTAGGTTTAGCCACTAGAGCTCCTGGAGAACCTGCTCCATACGTAGCTATTGCTCATTTAAAATTTGAAAGCTTACAAGCTTTTCAAGATGCTTTTGGGCCACACCAAAACACATTTGCTGCAGATGTAAAAAATTATAGTAATGTAGATGGTAAACTTCAAATTAGCGAACTTGTTACATTTTAAACTTAATATATTTCTTCAATGAAAATTAAAGATGAAAATATAAAACAAATAGCTAAAGAGAGTTTTAAAAACGTTTTTAGAACAACTACTTCTGCGCCAGGTTTTATACATCTTATTTTCAACAAAAAACAATTAACTCCTTTTCAATTTAGGTCTATAATGGTAGATTTAAAAAAGGAGTTATCCTCACTTAGTCTTTCAAAATTCAACAAAAAATTAAGTTATCACTGGTTAGTTAGGTTTGACCAGCAAGTAAACACTCCTTTTCATGTGGATAATGCAGGAGATCAATCAATATTAATGTTAGGCTACGAACCTAGTACTGTTGATAGTGAATTGCATATTGCAGACTATCATACTTATGCTAATAAAGCATTCAATTCTCCCAAGGATTATTATAAAATGTTCTCTCCTATTTTTAAGGGAGAAGATAAATTATTGGTACCTTTTACTTCTAAAATAAATTCTAATAACAAAGGTAATTATGCTATTGTAATATTAAACAATAGCAATCCTAAATCTAGTTTAGAAACTTTAGGTGTTTTTCATAAAGCAAAAATTTTAAAGAAAGATTTAACTAAAAGTAGAGTTGTAAATTCTATGGTTTTAAATCTAGTATCAAAAAATAAAATTACAGAAGACAAAACGAATGAAACTAATTTTTTAAAAAACACTGTAATTAGTAAATAAATATAACAGAATTAAAAAATATTATGGCAGATAAATTAAAAATAGATATCGTATCAGATGTTGTGTGTCCTTGGTGTACCATTGGTTACAAACGTTTAGAAAAAGCAATACAAGAATTAGGTATTGAAGATAAAATTGAGATAGAATGGCAACCTTTTGAGTTAAACCCAAACATGCCTGCAGAAGGTCAAAATGTTATTGAACATATAGCCGAAAAGTATGGTTCTACTTTAGAGCAACAAAGAGCATCGCAAAAGCACATGACAGATGCTGGTGAAGCACTAGGTTTTAAATTTGATTATTATGACGACATGAGAATGGCAAATACTTTTGATGCACATATTTTATTAGAATATGCAAAAGATTTTGGCAAACAAACCGAGTTAAAAATGACCTTAACTAAGGCTTTTTTTAGCGATAGAAAAGATGTATCTAAAAGAGAGGTTTTAAAAGAAGCTCTTTTAGAAGTTGGCTTAAATGCAGAAGAAGCTTTAGCAAAGTTAGATAGTGATGACGCACGAATAGAGGTTAGAAACAAGCAAGACTTCTGGAAAAATATGGGTGTAAACTCGGTACCAACTATAGTTTTTAATCGTAAAAGTGCAGTAACTGGTGCACAACCTGTAGATACTTTTAAACAAGTACTTTCAGAATTATTAGCAGAATAATCATGAGTAAATCAGTTAGAATTATCACAGGAATCCTAGGTTTCATCATGTTTGTTCCGGGTTTAGCAAAATTTAGAGAACCTTTTAAAACATTTATTTACAAACATCTTACAGGTATTGGTTTTCCGTTACCAGATGTTATGCAATATGTTGTAAAATTTAGCGAAATTGGTGTTGGTTTAGCCATGTTATTTTTAGCATTTAAAGGTAATAGTATTAGTAAAAACCTAAGAGAAAAAATATTCTACTTAGGCAATTTAACCATTATTATAATGATGGTAGTTGCTGTGTACACGCACTTGCACCCAGATATTCCTGCCGATGTATTACCATTAGAATTTAAACCGCCCGTAATGCCTATATCTTATATAGTATTGGTATCTTTAAACCTCTATTTATATAAAAAATAAAAATCGTAAATTATGAAAACGTTTTACTGTATTTTTGTTCTATCTGTGCTTTTTATGTCTTGCAAAGACAAAACACAAAGCAAAACAGAATCTATTCCTGTAACAGAGCAAACCAAAACGCCAAAAGTTACCCAAATAACGGCGTTTAAAGGTCAACAAGTTACCGGTATTTCTGTTAGTAACGACGGACGCATTTTTGTGAATTTTCCAAGATGGAGAAAAGGTGTTAATAATGCTGTAGTGGAAGTAAAAAACGACACGAGTTTACCATTTCCTAATAAAACATGGAACTCATGGGAAATTGGAGATCAAGTAGAAACCAATAAATTTGTTGGTGTACAATCTGTAGTTGTATATAATGATTTAATTTACATTTTAGATACTAGAAGCGCATTGTTTCAAGAGGTTGTAGATGCTCCAAGAATTTTTGCATTTAATATAAACACTAAAAATTTAGAGCATACTTACATTTTAAATGAAGAAGCTTATCATCCAAATTCATATATAAATGATTTACGTTTAGATAAAAAGAATAACAAAATTTACTTTACAGATTCTGGAAATTCCGGATTAGTAATTTTAGATTTAAAATCTGAAAAATTTACACGTGTTTTAGATAATCATCCTTCAACTGAAGCTGATGCTGAGTTTTTAACCTTTGGAACTAACAAATTTGAAAAGCAAATACACTCCGATGGAATTGCTTTAGACACTAAAAATGATAAATTATATTATCACGCACTTACAGGTTATAATTTACATAGTATATCTACTGAAGCTTTAACTCAAAATAACACTGAAACCATTGAAAATGCAGTAACATTTGAAACTAAAACAGCTGCACCAGACGGTATGATAATGGATGAAAACGGCAACCTATATTTTGGTGATTTAGAAAACAGTAAAATTATGTACCGTAAACCAGATGGTAGCATACATACTTTAGTTGAAGGTGATGTTATAAAATGGCCAGATACATTTAGCATTTATAATGGCTATTTATACTTTACCAATGCTAGAATTAATGAAGCTGGTGAAGATATTTCTAAGATGGAGTTTACCGTTAACAAAATTGCTTTAGCAAAAAAATAATTATAAATTTTAAGTAAAATTTTAAACGCATGAGTACTACTATTAAAACTATAAATTTTATAAAACCTAAAGTAGTATTCTTTGATGTAAACGAAACACTTTTAGATTTAAAGCCATTAAAAAAGGAAGTTAAAGCCGTTTTAAATAATCAAGACCATTTGTTGTCTTTATGGTTTACTACACTTTTACAATATTCATTAGTAGTTTCTGCAAGTAAACAATATAAACCTTTTGGACACATTGGTGCTGCAGCTTTACAAATGGTTGCTGCAAACAATAATGTTTTTATTTCTGAAGAAAAAGCAAGAAATATTGTGCTTAAAGGTTTACAAAATTTGCCACCACATCCTGAAGTAAAAAATGCTTTAAATAATTTAAAAAACGAAGGTTTTACACTTGTGGCTTTAACCAATTCTAACAATGAAAGTTTAAAAACTAAAATTGAAAATGCAGGTTTAACCCAATATTTTGACAATTTATTAAGTATAGAGTCGGTTGGAAAATTTAAACCTTTTACAGATGTTTATAATTGGGCATCACACAAAATGAACATACAACCAGAGGATTGTATGCTTATTGCTGCACATGGTTGGGATGTTGCTGGAGCACTTTGGGCTGGCTGGCGTGCGGCTTTTATAAGCAGACCTGGACAACAACAATTTCCTTTAGCGCCAGAAACTGAAATTAACGAAAGTGACTTACAAAAAGTAGTAGATATTTTAGTGACTTATAAGTAATATTTTGTTTATAGTTTAAAGCTAAATCTGCTTTTGCTAAACTATTAGGTTTAAATAGTAATACATATACTCCTTTATTAGATTTAGAAAGTGATTATCTTAAAATTTAAAAAACAGATAAAAAAAAGAGCTTGCAAACGCAAGTTCTTCTTTTTTATTTTAAATAGTAGAAATATGCTTATTTTAAGTAGTCTAAAACATTTGCTTCAATACGTGCTTGTATGTTAGACACATCGGCTTTTATAAAAGGTTCTCCCATAATGTTTTCGTATAATTCTATATAACGTTCAGAAACTGTTTCAATATATTCATCACTCATTTCTGGTACAGTTTGCCCTTCTAAACCTTGAAAATTATTTGCAATTAACCATTGTCTTACAAACTCTTTAGATAATTGTTTTTGGGTTTCGTTATTATCTTGACGTTCTTGATAACCTTCAGTATAAAAATAACGTGAAGAATCTGGTGTATGTATTTCGTCTATTAAAACAATTTTTCCTTCTTTAGTTTTTCCAAATTCGTACTTGGTATCTACTAAAATTAAACCTCTAGAAGCTGCTATTTCAGTTCCTCGTTGAAATAATTTACGCGTATAATCTTCTAAAACACTATAATCTTCTTTAGATACTATGCCTTTTTTAAGTATATCTTCTCTCGATATATCTTCGTCATGATCTCCCATTTCTGCTTTAGTTGCAGGAGTAATAATAGGCTCTGGAAATTTATCATTTTCCTTCATACCATCTGGCATGGGTACACCGCAAAGCATACGTTTTCCTGCTTTATACTCACGTGCTGCATGACCAGAAAGGTAACCACGAATAACCATTTCTACTTTAAAAGGCTCACATAAATGACCTACTGCTACATTTGGATCTGGTGTTGCTGTTAACCAATTTGGCACCAAATCCTCTGTGGCTTTCATCATGCTTGTAGCAATTTGATTAAGAATTTGTCCTTTGTAAGGAATTCCTTTAGGCATCACAACATCAAAAGCACTAAGCCTATCGGTTGCAATCATTACTAATTCTTCATCATTTATATTATAAACTGCTCTTACTTTTCCTTTATACACGTTTTTTTGTCCTGGAAAATTGTAATTTGTATCTGTAATTGTATTGCTTTTCGCCACTTTTTATAGTTGGTTTTAGTTGTGTTGTTTGTATAATTGACAAAATTATAAATTACTTACTAATATCGCTTATAGTTTAAGCATCAATATTTTCAATTTTTTTATAGGCTGCAATAACTTTTTTAACCAGTTTATGTCTAATAACATCTTTATCATCTAGAAAAACCATACCAATACCATCAATATCTTTTAGTACTAATAGTGCTTCTTTTAAACCAGAAATTGTACGGCGTGGTAAATCTATTTGTCCTGGATCTCCTGTTAGTAAAAACTTTGCGTTTTTTCCCATACGTGTTAAAAACATTTTCATTTGTGCGTGTGTGGTATTTTGCCCTTCGTCTAAAATTACAAATGCATTATCTAATGTTCTACCACGCATAAAAGCTAAAGGTGCAATTTGTATAGTACCATTTTCTATATATTGTGCAAGTTTTTCGGGAGCAATCATATCGCGTAACGCATCGTATAAAGGCTGCATATAAGGATCTAATTTTTCTTTTAAATCTCCTGGTAAAAAACCTAAATTCTCTCCTGCTTCTACTGCCGGACGTGTTAATATAATACGTTTTACTTCTTTGTTTTTTAAAGCTTGTACAGCTAAAGCAACACCTGTATATGTTTTTCCAGTTCCCGCAGGACCAATGGCAAAAACCATATCATTTTTACGCATTAATTCTACTAACTTACGTTGGTTTGCAGTTTGTGCTTTTATTAATTTACCATTAACTCCATGTACAATAGTTTCACCACTTTTAGCACTTGTAGTGTAATCATCACTACTTTGGCTAAATAAAACACGTTCTATAGAGTTTTCGTCTAACTTATTATATTTAGCAAAATGCTTGAATAACATGTTGAGCCTTCTATCAAACTCCTCTAAAAGATCTTCTTCTCCGTAAGCTTTAATTTCGTTACCTCTGGCAACAATTTTTAATTTTGGAAAGTGCTTTTTTAAAAGCTTAATGTTTTCGTTTCCAGCTCCAAAAAATTCTTTTGGATTGATTTCTTCAAGTTGAATAATTATTTCGTTCAAAAGCGCATAGATTTAATTAAGAATTTCTATTCTAATTTCTTAGTTTTGTTTTGTGTTATAAACTTAAGGAAGTTACACAACTTTTATTCACTTTAATCAAAATAAATATCAACAATTACTAAATGGCTATTATCACATTAACAACAGACTTTGGTGAGAAAGATCACTTTGCTGGTGCGATAAAAGGCGCTATTTATACTGAAATGCCCGATGTAAAGATTGTTGATATCTCACATTCTATTTCACCTTTTAATATACCTGAGGCTGCTTATATTATTCAAAATGCATATAGTAGCTTTCCAGAAGGAACCATACATATTATTGGAATAGACTCTGAAATCAACCAAGAAAACAAACATATTGCCATAGAATTAAATGGGCATTATTTTGTTTGTGCAAACAATGGTATTATGAGTATGATTTGTGCCGAAATTTCACCTAAGCAAATTGTAGAAATTAATATTCACGATAAAATAGAAACCAGTTTCCCAGTATTAGATGTTTTTGTAAAAGTCGCTTGCCATATTGCACGTGGCGGCACTTTAGGAGTTATAGGTAAAAGTATAGATAAAATAAAACCTATAAAAAACCTAGAACCTTACATTAACGAAGAAAAAACACAAATTATTGGTAGTATTATTTATGTAGATAATTACGGTAATGTAGTTACAAATATTAAAAAAACATTTTTTGATACAATTTGTAAAAACAGAACTTACGAGATTTCTGCTAGAAACCATAAGTTTAAAAAAATATACACCAAATACAGCGATATTATAAACTTTAATACGCCTGAAGAATCAAGAAACGACGAAGGCCGTGGTTTAGTAGTGTTTAACTCCTCTAATTATTTAGAAATTGCTATTTACAAAGGTAATACTGGTAATGTTGGCGGAGCAAGTTCTTTAATGGGATTAAAACTAAGAGACACAATAACAATAAATTTCTTTAAAGAAAATAGAGCCTTTTAAACTTTAAAAATAAAAAATATATAATGTTTGTAAGAATTGTAAAAATGAGTTTTGCTGAAGAACATATAGAACAATTTCTAAGTAATTTTGAAACTGTAAAACAGAAAATTCGCAATTTTGAAGGTTGCCAGTTTTTAGAACTTTATAGAGACAAACACAATACAAATATTTTTTTTACGTATTCTTATTGGAATACAGAAACCGATTTAAACAACTATCGCCACTCTAAATTATTTAAAGGCGTTTGGGCGCAAACAAAACCAATGTTTAATGCTAAACCTGAAGCTTGGAGTGTAGATAAATTAACGAGTTTAACGTAATTAAATGACTTTTAAAGATAAAATTATTTGGATTACAGGAGCATCTTCTGGCATTGGAAAACACCTTGCTATGGTGTTATCTCAATATAATGCCAAACTTATTTTATCTTCAAGAAACGAAAACGATTTAAAACTTGTTAAAGCGCAATGCAAAAATCCAGACTTAGTTATAATAATACCGCTAGACTTAGAAAACACAGTCACTTTTAAGCAAAAAACAGAAACTGCAATTAATAGTTTTGGTCATATAGATATTTTGGTTAACAATGGTGGAGTAAGTCAAAGATCACTAGCCAAAAACACTACATTTGAAGTTGATAAACGCATTATAAATATTAACTATTTAGGCACCGTTGCACTTACTAAAGCTATATTACCACATTTTATTGCAAGACAAGCAGGACAGTTTGTAGTAACTACAAGTATTGTTGGTAAAATTGGTACACCTTTTCGCTCTAGTTATGCAGCAAGTAAACATGCATTACATGGCTTTTTTGATAGTTTAAGAGCAGAAGTATTTAGTGATAATATTCAGGTTACAATAGTTTGTCCAGGATTTGTTAAAACTAATGTTTCCATAAATGCATTAACAGGAAATGGTACTGCTCAAAAAACCATGGATATAGCCACTAAAAATGGTATAAAACCAGAGCAATTTGCAAAAGTAATGGCTAAAGCTATTTACAATAAAAAGCAAGAAGTTTACATTGCAGGTTTTAAGGAAAAACTTGGTGTTTTTACCAAACGTTTTTTTCCTAAATTGCTCTCTAAAATGATTAGAAAATTAAGCGTAACCTAAAAGGTTACTCAAAATATAACATAAAGTAAATAATGTTCGCACTTTTAAAAAAAGAAATAAACTCATTTTTCGCTTCTCCAATTGGTTATTTGGTAATAGCCATTTTTCTATTACTAAACGGCTTATTTTTATGGCTGTTTAAAGGTGAATTTAATGTGTTAGATTACGGTTTTGCAGATTTATCATCATTCTTTTTATTAACACCATGGATTTTAGTTTTTCTTATTCCGGCGGTTACTATGCGAAGTTTTAGCGATGAGAAAAAACAAGGAACTTTAGAGCTTTTATTAACCAAACCTATTTCACATTTACAAATTGTACTAGGTAAATACTTTGGCGCATTTTTACTAATTATTTTAGCGCTTATTCCTACTCTACTCTATGTTTATACCGTTAACCAATTAGGGAAACCTGTTGGTAATTTAGATGTTGGTAGTACATTAGGCTCGTATTTTGGATTACTTTTTTTAGTTGCTGCATATACCGCCATTGGCATATTTTCTTCAACATTAAGCGACAATCAAATTGTAGCATTTATTATTGCTGTATTTCTATGCTTTTTATTTTATGTTGGTTTTGAAGGGCTTTCAGAGTTTTTAAACAGTACATTTATTGAACAATTAGGCATGGCTTCTCACTTTAAAAGTATGAGTCGCGGTGTTTTAGATACGCGAGATATATTATATTTTTTAAGTATTACAATCTTTTTTGTGTTTTTAACGGTAAAACGAATTAATCTAGAAGGTGCAAAAACCATTAACAAATTCAACCTTTTATTATTACCACTAGCACTTCTGCTAATAAACATATTTATTAGTTCAAGATTTTATGGCAGATTCGATTTAACATCAGATAAACGTTACACTTTAAACGAAGCATCATTAAATGTTATAAAAGATGTAAACAGACCAATTGTTATTGATGTATTTTTAGAAGGTGACGATTTTCCTTCGGAATTTAGAAGACTTCAAACTGAAACAAGGCAGTTACTTGAAGAATTTTCGGCTTATAACAGTAATATAAAATTTAGTTTTATAAATCCAATTGAAGATGAAGCTACTCGTGACCAAAATATAGCACAATTAAGTGAACGTGGTTTAAAACCAATGCAACTTAGCGTACAAGAAAACGGGCAGCAATCACAACGTGTTATTATTCCATGGGCATTGGCTAGTTACGATAATCACACCATAGACATCCCGTTAGTAAAATATAAAGTAAATGCCAACCAGCAAGAATTAGTTACTAACTCTGTACAACATTTAGAATACGCCTTTGCAGATGGTTTAAGCAAATTGGTAAACCCAAAACGTAGAAAAATTGCCATTTTAAAAGGAAATAATGAATTGCCAGATCTTAAAATTGCCGACTTTTTAAAAACATTAGGGCAGTATTATTACATCGCACCATTTACTTTAGATAGTGTTGCTACTAATGCACAAAAAACATCAAAATCTTTAAATAGTTACGATTTAGTTATTGCTGCTAAACCTACTGAAGCGTTTACAGAAGCCGAAAAATATGTACTAGACCAATACACCATGAATGGTGGTAAAAGCCTTTGGCTAGTAGATAAAATTATCATGGAAAAAGACAGTTTATTTAATCCTGAAGGAAAAAATATAGCGGTACCAAGAGATTTAAATTTAACCGATTTCTTTTTTAAATATGGTGTTAGGGTAAACCCTTTACTAACTAGTGTAAAAAGTCAAAATATTGGGCGTATTACTCTAGAAACAGGACAAGACGAAAGCTTAAAATTACAGCATTTTCGTTGGCCATATTCTCCATTAGCACTTAGTGACGTTAATCACCCAATTGTAAATAACATAAACTTTGTAAAGTTTGATTTTGCAAACCAAATAGACACACTTAAAAACGCTATTAAAAAGACTATTCTTTTAAAAAGTGACAAACCAAGCCGTTTAGAAGGTACGCCTAAAGAAATTAGTTTAGGTTTTGCACTTAAAGAACCTGCTCAAGAGTTATTTACTAAAGACAGGCAAAATCTTGCAGTGTTATTAGAAGGTGAATTTACATCGGTTTACAACAATCGTGTTAAACCAATTACACTTGAAAACGACAAAACAAAAAGTAGCAATACAAAAATGATTGTTATTGCAGATGGAGACGTTATTAAAAACGATTTAGACAAAGGAAGACCAACAACTTTAGGCTTCGATAAATGGACAAAAGAAACCTACGGAAACAAAGAATTTTTACTCAATGCTGTTAATTATCTATTAGATGACGATGGACTTATAAACATTCGCAGCAAAGAAGTTAAAGTTGCCTTTTTAGATCATGCAAAAATTGCAAAACAAAAAACCAAATGGCAACTGGTTAATATTCTATTGCCATTATTGATATTAGCAGTGTTTGGCTTAATATTTAATTTTATAAGAAAACGTAAATACGCTAAAAAATCTTAAAAAATAATGACGAAACATACCGTTTCTTAAGAAAAAACTTGTTAATAAGTTTGTTTCAGTTTTAAACAGTTAAACAATATATTTGTAATAATCAATTTTATAGAATTTAACGACCATTTCATATATGAAGTTTATAGTATCAAGTACTTATTTACTTAAGCAACTACAAGTTTTAGGAGGTGTAATAAACAACTCAAACACCTTACCTATTTTAGATAATTTTCTTTTCGATATTGATAACAATGCGCTTACAGTTTCGGCTAGTGATTTAGAAACCACTATGTCTTCAACATTAGATATAGAAAGTGATAGTAAAGGTAGTGTAGCAATTCCTGCTAGATTATTATTAGATACTTTAAAAACATTTCCAGAGCAGCCATTAACTTTTACAGTAGAAGAAAACAATACGGTAGAAATTAGCTCAAACCATGGTAAATATGCTTTAGCTTATGCAGATGGTGCAGAATTTCCAAAAGCTGTATCTCTTGAAGATCCAAGTGCTACAACAATTTCTGGAGATATATTAGCAACAGCAATTAGTAAAACAATTTTTGCTGCTGGTAACGATGATTTAAGACCAGTAATGAGTGGTGTGTTTTTTCAATTCTCTACAGATAACTTAACTTTTGTAGCTACAGATGCGCACAAACTAGTAAAATACACTCGTGAAGATGTTTCTGCTTCTCAAGTTGCAGAATTTATTATGCCTAAAAAACCATTAACGTTATTAAAAGGTATTTTATCTTCTAGTGACCAAGATGTAACTATAGAGTATAATGACTCTAATGCTAAATTTACTTTTGAAAACACAATTTTAATTTGTCGTTTAATTGATGGTAAATATCCAAATTACGAAGCTGTAATACCAAAAGAAAACCCTAATAAATTAAGTATAGACAGAACACAATTTTTAAATTCTGTAAAACGTGTTAGTATTTTTTCTAATAAAACTACACACCAAATACGCTTAAAAATTGCTGGTGCAGAATTAAATATTTCTGCAGAAGATATAGATTACTCTAACAAAGCTGAAGAACGTTTAACTTGTGATTATCAAGGAGACGATATGCAAATAGGTTTTAACTCTCGTTTTTTAACAGAGATGCTTAACAACTTAAATGCTACAGATGTACAATTAGAAATGAGCATGCCTAATAGAGCAGGAATTTTAACACCAATTGATGGTCTAGATGAAGGAGAATATGTTACTATGTTAGTAATGCCAGTAATGTTAAACAGTTAAAAAAAACACCTTTTTAACTATAAAAAAAGCAATTCATCCGTGAATTGCTTTTTTTTTAATCAAAATAAAAATAAAACTGTACATTTATAATATAATTACCATTTATTAAATAGATAATTTTACATTTTAATAAAATTATTTTAGAAACAGATATGAAATTTATAGCTAAACTAACACTAATTGTTCTTATTTGCTTGACACAATGGTCTTGTAATAGTGATGATGATTTAACAGAAACTAAATCTGCAACAGAAACTGCGTTGGTTGGAGAATGGCTAAGAGCAGATCACCTTATTGATCCTAATGTTGAATATAAAATAACATTATCTAACGATAATGGTAGTGGTCTTATTACAGATTTACGTATTACAGATGAAGGTATAATTTCTAGTGCTAATGAATTAACGTGGCATGTTAATAACAATATGCTATACATTACTTTAAGTGATGATACAGAAATTACAAGTTCTGTTGAGTTTATAGATAATGGTACTGTTATTCTAGCTAACATATCAAACCATCATTTTATAAAACAATAATTACAAATTATTATAAAAAAAGGGCAACCAAATGGTTGCCCTTTTTTCTTTAAATATTATTTATTCTTGATCATCTAAAGGTAAAAGTATACCATTATAACTTCCTGAAATTTCGGTACCATCATGTCTTAAAAAGTTAAAACTTAAAGTTAAATTATCTGTAGAATAATTAGTAACCGTAATACTACCTTGGGTAACCTCTAAATTCTCATCACTACCACTTTTATAAAATTGACTAAAACCATTTTCGTATTCAGAATTTATAACGTCACCATCTACAATAAATTCTAAATTTGATATTTCAGTTAAATCATAAGTGACATTAGATGTCAAATCTGAATGGTTTATTCTAGCCGTAAAGTAATCTACATTGTTAAGTATAGTACCGCTATAAGATGCTTCAATTTCTGCTTGTATTTTATTTGTTAAGCTTAAAAATATCGAATTATTTAATGTAGGTTCAACAATTGCTGTACTCATTTCAAAATCTGAATCGCCTACAGTTATTTTATTTGTTATTGTAGTATTGTTTTCATTTGAGTTATTATCATCATCTGATGAACAAGATGCAAAAACGATTACTAATAGACTTAAGTATAAAATTTTTAATGTTTTCATTTTTTTTTATTTTTTAAAAGTTGAAAAGCACCTTATAAGCAAGGTGCTTTTTTAATTAATACGTATTAGTTTTTAATAAACTTTTTAATGCTCTCTCCGTTATCAGATTTAATATTTATAAAATATAAACCTGCATTTAAAGCAGACACGTCTAATCCGTTAGAAAATGCTTCTTTTTGTTTAATTATTTGTCCATTTACATTATAAATTGTTATTGAGTCTATTCTGTTATCCGATTTTATAAACAATCTATCATTTACTGGATTAGGATATAATTTTATTGAATTTGTATTTAAAGAAATAGCATCAACACTTAATGTAGAATTGTACTCGTAAGCTCCTAAATCTATCGTAGTGTTAAAAATTCTTGTAATACCCGCTAAATCTAAATCGCCAAATAAAGCTTCATCGTAGTAAGCGTTATCTCCTTGATCAACAATATAATTTGAAGCTGATGTTGGTTTGTATTCTGCGTCTAAATTTAAATTATCTGTTGCTGGATCTAAAGTGGTTAGGTTAGTCGTTGAAAACGTTCCATAAGTTCCAGCGTTTGACGGAACATTTGCAATAGCATTTCTAATAAACACATCGTAATGCTCGTCTAACCCATTAGAAATATCTCTAGTGGCTGCTGTACCATTAACAGTATTCTGCCAAAAAATAGTATTATTAATATTAAGGTTTACACTTCCATTACCTGATGCCGTTATAGAATTGCCATAAGTACCATTATAATCGTTATTAACAAACGTACTATTATTAATTACAACATCTAATGTGCTTCCGTTATTCCAATCTTCTCTGTAAATATCTAAGGCTGTAATATTTATATCGTTATCTGCTACCAAGACATTTGCCCAACGTGTAAAAATATAACCGTTTGTACTATCAGAGACTAAGAGAACCAATCCCATATTAACAATGGTGTTATTTATAAACTTGGTGTTTTCAATTAGTAATCCTTGATTAAACTTTCTAATTTTTAGTAAATACCCATTAGAATAGTTATTTCTAAATACCGAATTTTTAATTTTTAAGTTATTAGCATTTAAATTATTTGGTATAAATATCACACCGTTTTCCTCTACTCCACCAGATTGTGAAGTATCGTAAATGTTTTCAAAAATAATACCATCAAAAGTGACGTTGCTTGTTCTTAATTCAAATAATCGTTCTGCATTATCTGTTTTGTTCGATGAGAAATCACCATCAATATCATCACCATTAATATCACCTGTAAAAATAGTAGCATTTGTAGTATGAATAGCTGTTAAAACTCTATCAGCTAGAGTCGTTTCGGTTCCTGCAAAACCTCCAATAATATCTACTTCGTTTGTACTAACGGCTATTGGTGTGTTTTTATCTGCTAATGTATAGGTTCCTTTTGCTACCCAAACAGCATCATTTAAATTGGTAAGTGCTAAAGCGTCCGTTACGTTTGTAAAAGCATCTGTCCATGAACTTCCATCGTTGGCGCCTGTTGCATTTGCATCTACATAATACACTGAAGGAATACAATTTTCGCTATAACTTGCTTGACCATCTTTAGTCCAACCTACATTATACAGACCAGTGTTTGCTGGTGGTGAAAAGCCTGCATCTACCTGAATACAATTTAAACTTGGATTATTATAAGCTTTCATATAGATGAAATTGCTATTATTTCCGTTAGAGATTAATAAGGTATCTAATAAACTATTTTCATGACAAAACAATTCATCAACATTTGTATTTAAACGTATATCTAAACTTGTTAAGTTATTGAAACCAGCATGCAAACGTGTTAATGATAAGTTATTACTCACGTCTATAGTAGTTAAGCTATTATTAGGAACATCTAAACGTGTTAAATTTATAAAGGCTTCTATACCTGTTAAATCTGCAATACCAATACCGTTCATAATTAACTCGGTAGTAGCTTGTGCTTCAGCCATTGTAATTTCAGTATCATTATTTAAATTGATACTACTATCGTTTACTAAAAAACTTTTAAAATTGGCATCTGGAATGTTTACAGTTTGGTTTAACGCAGCACAATCGTCGCCATAAACTGCCGTATTACCTTTGGTCCAACCTTGGCTGTATATTCCGGCATCTGCAGGCGGCGTAAAACCAGCATCTTTTTGAATGCATGATAAACTATTTCCATAGGCTTTCATATAGCTAAAGTTGCTGTTATTACCGTTGGCAATGTTTAATTCATATAACACACCATTGTTATGACATTGTATATCTGTAATTGATGTATTTGCGCTAATATCCAAGGTTTCAATTTGATTAGCAGCACAGTGTAAACGTGTTAATGCTAGGTTATTACCTACATCTAAAGACGTTAAATTATTATTGTAACAATCTAATCGTGTAATGTTTATAAATTCTTCTATTCCTGTTAAATCTGAAATTGACAAACCATTAATTAATAATTCACCTGAAAAAGCTTGTGCTTCAGCAACTGATATTTCAGAGTCACCATTTGTATTAATAGCTGGATCTCCAACAAGATACGCTTTAAAATTAGCATCGGGAATGTTTATTTGTGCATGTATGCTACACCATGCAGTCGCTATTAAAAAAGAAAATAAGAGTAAAGTTTTTTTCATTGTAATTGAGATTAATATTCAACAACAAAATAACTGCACTTTTGAAGGTTTTCAATTTGCTTTTTTCTGAATAGCTCTAATTTCTTTCTGAATGATTTATAAAGATTATTTTTACACTAAATATTATAAAAAAAGCCTGCTTAAATAAGCAGACTTAAAAAACTATGGGTTATTAGCGCATTTTTAATTATTCGCAATTCATTTTTTGTCCGTAAGGCATTTGACCGTGAATAACACCACCAAATTGTGAGCTACCATAGCCGCTACCATTGTACTGTTGCTTGATTAAAAATCCTTGTAAATAGCAATCGTTATTTTTATTTTTTTCTGTGAATGCACCTTTTATCCAACGGTATAAAATACGACCTGTGTATTTGTTTTTTACAATACTCCAGTCGTTAGATTCTATATTTAACTTTAGAAGTTTTGCACCATCTTTTGCAATGGTTTTAGATACATTTTCTTTAGCAAAACTCACTAATGATGTATTACTATTCATGCTACCTACTTTTGGCATTTTTATAGCATCCATAGTTGATTTTGCAGCTGCATCATAATTTGCTTTTAACGTGGCTTCAAATTCTTTTACAATTGGTTTTGCTTTTTCTAACCACTCTACATGAAATTGTTGTTCGCCTTTACCAATAACGTTTAAAATAGTAATATCTTTTTCGTGCATATATGATGGTACGTTAAATGCGTGTCCGCCTTGGTGCGATGCAGCATAAATAACAAAAACATCGTCTGCAATTAACATTCCTCTTACTAAAATTGGCATGCCTGTACCAAACTCTAAAGTTTGCGATCGGTCTGCTCCAACTTTGGTTGTAAACATTCCTGAAACCAACTCATAACCAACATAACCTTCTGGTGACATGGCTACTAGTTCTGGTGTTGTTAAAAAGCGTAACCATGCATAATCTGGATCTTGTGCAGGCAATAAATCTACATTATCGCCCATGTCTGTCATTTGGCGTCTTAATTTTACACGATCAACACCAACTGCGCTCATGCCTTTTGTCATTGCAAATGGATACGACATGTATAAAAACTCATCACTTACTGAATTTTCAGATTTTGGCTTATTAGCGTCTGCTTCTTGTTGCTTTTTTTCAAGATATTTTTGATAGTATAAATCTTGCTTTGCCTGGTCGTTTGGATATTTTTTGGCTAATTCTGCTTTAAATTCTTCATCGGTATATTCTGTTTTTGATGAATTTTCAGTTGAAGAATTGCCAACCATTCCTGAAGCGTTTTCAGATTTTGAAGATGTACTGCTCGTTTCTTTTTTATCTAACTTCTTCTCTACTGCTGCTTTGGCTTTCTTTTTTAGCATTTTACCAAATTGAGCATGAGAGACGTTATAGCATAATGCCAAAACGAATAATAGAACTATTTTTTTCATAAGAATTGTGTTTAATAGACTTCAAAATAAAGCACATAACCACTATTCTTAATTTGGTTTTTTCTGAAAATGATGATTTTTTTTCTGAAGGAATTTCAAAAACTTCAAATAAATCACATAAACGTTTCCTTAATTACTTCAAGAAACTGATCGCGTTTCGATTTTGAAATTGGGATGCGTTTTTGGTTATTCATTAATAAATAATCGCCATCATCCTTAACTAATTCATCAACATATTTTAAGTTAATTAAATACGAACGATGACATTTAAAAAACATCGCGTTACGCTCTAATTGATCAACAAAATGCTTTAATGGCTTGCAAATGGTTTTTTGTTTACCATCCATAAGTTGTACGTTGGTATACATACCATCGGCTTCAAAATAAACAATATCATTATGCGATGCGAACATGATGCCTTTTGGGATTTCTAAAGCAATTTTGTCCATTGAAAGTTGCTTTAACGAATCGCGTAACTTATTTAATTGGTCATTTAAATTGTTGGCTTTTATCGCTTCTTCAGCTTTTGTTACTGCTTCTTTTAACTCGTTGGTATCAACTGGTTTTAACAGATAATCTACAGCCGACAGTTTGAAAGCTTCAATCGCATATTGATTGTATGCCGTAACGAAAATGATTTTAAAATCGATTTGGTTTGGAAAGTATTCTAAAATATCTAATCCAGACTGATTAGGCATTTCAATATCTAAAAATACAACGTTTGGTTTACTGGTTTTTATTAAATCGACACCAGATGCTAAATCTTGCGCTTCTTCAATGCTAGTAATACTTGCGCAATGTTCGGTTAATAGGTTTGATAGTAAATGTCTGGCGCGTTTTTCGTCGTCTATAATTATCGCTTTCATATCTTAATGTATTGGCATGGTGATAACCACTTTTGTACCTGCAGCTACGTCGTTTTCGTCATACAAATCGTTGGTAGTTATGGCTATATCACGCTTTAATTTGTTTTTATAAAGATGCACACGTTCTTCGTTAGCTTTAGTAGCAAACGGTTTGTGCTGTTGGTTTGGTCGTTTTAATTTTTCGGATTGTGCGCGACCAATGCCGTTATCTTTAACTGTAATTTCTAATTTATTTTGCTGAATAATTTTAGCTTTAATATGTAATTTTCGGTCACTTAATTTGTGTAACAATCCGTGTTTTAAAGCATTTTCAACATACGGCTGAATGAATAATGACGGCACTTTTATTTGTTTTGTTTTTAACTGATTATCGATAGTAATCTTATATTCCAATTCGTCTTCAAAACGCACTTTTTCTAATTCTAAATACAATTTTAAAGCATTTAATTCTTCTTCTAAAGTAATTTCGTTTTGCTGACTATAGTCTAAGTACATGCGAATTAAGCGGCTAAACTTCACTAAATAAGAGCTTGCCAATTCCTTTTCATTAGAAATGATATAATCTTGAATAGAATTTAAAGCATTAAATATAAAATGCGGATTCATTTGCGAACGTAAATTTTCTAACCTTAAATTGGTTATTTTTTTATCGGTTAAAATTCTATCAATTTCTGCAATGCGTTGTACTTCTTTTTGTTGTAATCGCCATCTAAAATATAACCAAACTAAACCTATTATTGTTGCTATAACTAAACCATAAAACCAATAGGTTTCCCAAAATGGTTTAGCAATTATAAAGGTTATTGGTGTAGCAAAAACAGCTTGTTTAGCACTTAAATTTTGGGCTTTTAACTCAAAAGTATATGTGCCACTAGACAAACTATTAAAGTTTACAAAGTGAGTGTTTACAGGTAAATTTTGCCAGCTTGTATCAATTTCTTTTACACGATATTGGTAATTAACATGTTGATTAGATTGAAATCCGTTAGAATTAAAAGCTAGTCCTATTTTATTATAATTATGAGGTAATTTATAGTTGTTTTTAACTACAGTATCACGATCGTTAATTTTTATAGCTTCTACCCTAACTTTAGCAGTTTTTAAATCTTTGAACAAGGTACCCGATTTTGGCAAAGTATAAAATGCTTTAGGCAAGTTTACAATAATTTGATTTTGAAGAATTAAAAAATCATTAACTGCTGTATTTAAACCATCTTGCGCACTTAATGATTTAAGCTGATGTGTTTTTGTATGATATTGAAATAACCCAGCATCAGTTGAAATCCATAACACTAAACCATCGGCATAAATGGCATTAATTTGAAGATTTTCAGGAAGCTTTATTCCTGAAGGTTTTAGCGTATTGTTTTCGTATTTTAATAATCCATTGTGTTGGGTTGCAACCCAAACTGTTCCGTTAGTTTTAGTTAGGGTATTAACCAGTAAACTTTTAGAATTGAAGGTAATTTCTTCTGCATTAAATGTTTGGGTATTGTATTTGTAAAGTCCATCGATATACGATACAAATAAATGATTATTAGAAACCACCGAAGCTTTTACACGACTTTCTTTTAGAATTTGTTGTTTAGGATTATTAAACGGATTTTTATATACAATTCCTTGACGATAATTACCATAAAACAAGGTATTAACATCTATTTTAGAAAATGTTTTAGCAACTGAAAATTGGTTATTTACGTCTAAAATTTCATCATTTTTTAGATTAACTACAAACGATTCTGAAGCATTAATACTTACTATAAGTTTTTCGCTTTGCGCATCAAAAAAAAGTTTTCCGATGATTTTTTTTCCTGGTAATTGCAGTGTTTTTGTTAGCTGATTGTGATTGTAAAACAGTAATTTACCATCATTGGTTCCTAAAACAAATTGATTGTTTTGTAATGCTAAAGACGCTGTTATTTTAGCGTCTATAAATTCTAAACTTGTACGTCTAACATTAAGATTTGGAACTACAAACACGCCGTTATCTAGTGTTGTAAACCAATAATTATTATTAAAATCTACTTGAACATCGGTAATAGATTCTGTTTTAAAAAGTTGTTCTTTAAACGTGAAAATTTCATTTTCAAAACGATAAACAAACACACCAGAACTGGTTAAAAACCAATACTCATTTTCAATATTTAAAACATTATAAAAAATTTCGTTTTTTAATCTAGCAGGTGTTATTACTTTTTTTGATGTGTTTTTGGTTTTATCTATTCTATAAATAAGATTTCCACTAGAACTCTTATATGTAAAAAAAACAATGTTTTTAAAGGCAAAAATTCTTGGTGATTGTATACGATTACTACTTGTGATTTCAAGTATTTTTGTATCTGTATTACTATCAAATTTGTATAATCGATGACGCTCTAAATCGCCTTCAAAATTGATTACAAATGTGTAGTTATTGTTACCATCTTTAGCATTAGTAATACACATGCCTTTAAACACTTCGGTAACTTTTTTGGTGCTTTTATCAATATCAAAAATGCCAATAACGGTAAATAAACGTATGCTGTTTTCTAGTATTTCAAAATTTGCTAATTGTCCATTTACCAATTTACTAGCATCATAAAATAGCTTTAAGCTACTGTTTTCAACATAAAATAATTGCCCGTAAATATTGTTGCACCAAAGTCGGTTTTTAGCATCAAATTTTAACTGAAAAAGAGAATTTCCTCTTTGTTTAGGATGACTAAAGTGTTTGTAGTTTTTTCCGTTATAGCGGTATAAACCTTTGTCTGCAGCTAACCAAATGTAGTGTTGTTGGTCTTCTATTACATCATAAAACTCAACATCTGGAAGTTTAGAAACATTAGACATAGGCACAAAAACAGGATTTTGCGCTTGTACCAAACAAATGTTTATTAAAAATAGTATGTAAATAATAAAACGAGACATAGTGACTGATAAACAAAATTAATATTTAATCACATATTCTGTTTTATTTTTTTCTGTAGGTCTGTCTTTTTTTTCTAAACAAAAAACGCAACCTATAGAGGTTGCGCTTTTCTTTATCTAATAATCACTTTTTCAACTAACAAAATTATAAGATAAGGGATAAGATGGATTTTCTCCATTACTAGCTTTTATTGCATTTATTATTGGAAATATTATAGAAAAAAGTCCTAATATTATAAAGCCAAGTATGCCTAAACCAAATAATAAAATTAAAGGTATACAGATAATACAGTTTACAATTAAGCTTAATTGAAAATTAATAATTTTCTTGCCATGACTGTCTATCTCGTAATTTTCGTCTTTTTTTGTTGCCCAAATAATTAGAGGAACTATTAAACCTCCAAAGCCAGTAATTACTGTAAGTAATTGGCTTAAATGGGTTATAACAACTAATTGTCTATCGTTTTGCATTTTTTTTTGATTTAATACTGAAAAAAATCCAGTTGATTGATTGATACTTATATGACGCAGAACAATAACAATTGTTACATTTTTTATAAAGAATTTATTAATTTAAATAGAAAAATACCAAAATGTATTAATGTGGTAATTTATTTCTTAAAACACCATATATAAAAGTACCTAAAAGCGCTCCTAAAATAAGCACTAGTATACTAGGCAATAAACTTCCTAGAAGTACAAACATTGGTCCTGGACATGCACCAGCTAGCGCCCAACCTAATCCAAAAAGAATACCTCCTAATAAATATCGCGTTACACCTTTTTCTTTTGGTGGAATGTTAATAGTATGACCACTAAAATCTTTTGATTGATTATATTTCAAATATTTTACTACTATAATACCTAACACGATTGCAGATCCAATAATGCCATACATGTGGAAACTTTTAAACTGAAACATTTCGTAGATACGAAACCATGAGGCTACTTCAGACTTTATAAATAATATTCCTAAGAATAAACCTATACTAAAAAACGATAAAAAACTTTTCATTTGCTATATATTATAACTTTTAGGTTGTTGAAACCTAATTAATAAACTACCTCTTTTTACAAGTTTAGTTTTGTTAAAAAATTAAAGGAAATATTAAATGAACCATTATTAAGCCTCCAACAAAAAAACCTATAACAGCTATTAAAGATGGTAACTGTAAATTACTTATACCAGAAATTGCATGTCCAGAAGTACAGCCACCAGCGTAACGTGCACCAAAGCCAACTAAAAAACCACCTATTAACAAAATAGAGAAACCTTTAACAGTTAACATATGCTCTGTGCTAAAAATTTCTGAAGGTAAAAAAGCAGTATTTGTACTAGTAATCCCTAATTCTTGTAATTGTAAAACAACATCATTATTAATTTGAGGTGCTGTAGGAGATAAAAATTGCAAAGCTATATAACCGCCAACAATTACGCCCAAAACGATATATAAATTCCAGGTTTGTTTTTTCCAATCGAATTTAAAAAAATCCACAAATTTTCCTGCACCACCTATAGAACACATGGTTCTTAAATTAGAAGACATACCAAATTTTTTACCTGTTTTTAAAAGTAAAAACATAGTTAAGGTTATAAGCGGACCTGCCACATACCATGGCCAAGTATTATATATTAAATCCATTAAATTATTTTTTATGCAAATATAAACGTTTAGAAATGTACTATTTGTAACAATTGTAACACAATCGAATTTTAATAACTAGTATCGTCTAACTTAACAGTACCATGAAATGTTTTGTATAGAAACAAAAAATAACCTGCTAAAAGCGGTGCACCAATTACAACTATAGTTAACATTATACCTAATGACTTTTGAGATGACGCTGCATTATAAATTGTTACATCAAAACTAGAATCTATTGTTGAAGGTAATAAAACAGGATATAATTGAAACGCTACTAGCATTAATAAAAAAGCCATTGTAAGCGAAGAAAAAATTAATGCTCTCGTATATTTCTTTTTTGTTGTTAATCTTGGAACATTTGCTACAGATAAAAAAGCCAAAATTGGTAAAATAAAAAACACAGGATTTTCTTTAAATTTATCTGCTACTCCTGGTAAAAATATTAAAGTATATAGCGATGTAATTGAAAAACTACTTATAAAAAAAATAATCCCTTTTTTTAATAAAAAAGTTAATCTAGCATGCAAACGTCCTTCTGTTTTAAGCAATAAAAATATGGCGCCTTGCATCATGAATAAAGATAAAGTTGTTAAACCAACTATAATAGCATAAGGATTTAAAAAAGAGAAAAATACGCCACCCTTGTAAGCAAAGTTTTCATGAATTTCTATGCCTTGTAATATATTCGCTAAAACTACTCCTAATAAAAAAGAGATTAGTGTATTAGATGTAAAATAAATTATATCCCATGTTTTTCTCCACCATTTCATCTCTTCTGCGCTTCTAAATTTTATAGAAGCAGAACGTAATACCAGTAACATTAAAAACAACATAAAAGGAACATACATGGAAGATAACATTGTGGCATACATAACAGGAAACCCTGCAAATAATGCGCCACCACCAATAATTAACCACACCTGGTTTGCATCCCATAGTGGACCAATAGCATTTATTGCTATACGTCTACTTAAATCTTTTTTAAAAAATAAATGCCAAGCACCGGCTCCATAATCAAAGCCTTCTAATATGGCATAACCAGAGAATAATAAGCCTACTACTAAATACCATAATGTTGGATAATCCAGACCAAAAATAGTTTCCATAATTATTATATTTTAGACGTATTTTAAAAATTCGTTAGGATTTTTAGCTTCATCATAAGGACCATGTTTTATTTTTTTGTTTAATGAATAAATAAACAGAAGAAAAAGTATTGCATATACTACCAAAAACAAAATCAATGAAAATAAAATTTGATTTGATGACACTTCTTGAGAAAACCCTTCATTGGTTTTTAAATGTCCGTAAACAATCCATGGTTGCCTTCCCATTTCTGCCGCAAACCAACCTACTTGATTTGCTATTTGCGGCAATAGTACAGAAAAAGCGAAAATTTTTAGCAACCATTTTTTATCAAAAAGTTTTCCTTTCCACCATAAAAAACTAGCATACAGTGTTAGTAATATTAAAAATATACCTATTGAAACCATTATATGATAAAACTGAAAAACGGCATTAACTTGACCTGGTCTTTCTTCTTCTGGAAATGCATTTAATCCTGTAATTGGCGCATTAAAATCCTGATGTACTAAAAATGAAAGTCCTCCTGGTAATGCTAAACCGGTTACATTTTGTGTTTCATTATCTACCCAACCAAAAAGGTATAAATCTGCCGGAGCAGACTTATTATAATGGCCTTCCATTGCTGCTAATTTTGCTGGTTGATTTACTGCAACTCCATCTGCAGAGCTGTGTCCAGACACCAATTGTGAAAGAGAAATAATAGTTGCAACACCTAGTGAAATTTTAAATGCTTTTTTTGAAATTTCTATATATCGTCCTTTTAAAAGGTAGTATGCATGAACACTCAATACTAAAAATGCTCCGGCAAGAAAAGCGCCTTGCCAGACATGAATAATTCTATCTACACTTGAAGGATTAAAAACCATTGCCCAAAAGTCTGTAACTTCTGCTCTTGCATTAAATCCTTCACCAACAATTTTATAACCTGCTGGAGTTTGTTGCCAACTATTGGCTACTACAATCCAAACTGCAGAAAACATAGACCCTAAAAACACACCTATTGTAGAAATAAAGTGCACTTTTGGTGAGACGCGATTCCAACCAAATACTAAAACACCTAAAAAAGCACTTTCTAAACCAAAGGCAAATAAACCTTCTGCCGCCAAAGCACTTCCAAAAATATCACCTACATATCTTGAGTATACAGCCCAATTGGTACCAAACTCAAATTCCATTATTATTCCTGTAGCTACACCTATACCAAATGTTAATGCAAAAATTTTAAGCCAAAAACGAGTTAATATTTCATAATGTTTATTTCCCGTTTTTAAATATAAACCTTCCATAATTACCATTATTAAACCAATACCTATACTTAACGGTGGATATATGTAATGGAAAGCTATTGTAAATGCAAATTGTATTCTTGCTAATATTTCGGTATCCATATTTTATTTTTTTAGCTACATTGTTATTATAATTTTATTTTGGTATTTATTAATGCTTATTATTTTTTTAAGGTGCTTGGGCAAACAAAATCTGAAACTGGTATTCCTGCTTTTTTAATTGCTCCCATTCCTCCTGCGACATCTACTAGGTTATGTATACCTCTACTTTTTAATATTGAAGCTGCAATAACTGAACGGTAACCACCAGCACAATGCACATAAAATGGTTCGTTTTCCGGGAATTCTGCTAAGTGGTTGTTTAAATTATCTAATGGTGTGAAATTTGCGTTTTCTATATGACCTGCAATAAACTCACCTTCTTTTCTAACATCGAAAACAGGGATTTTATTTTTTTCTAATCTTGATTTAAATTCATTGGCAGATATAGAAATTAAACTATCGGTTTCTTTACCTGAAGCTTCCCACGCTTTAAAACTTCCTTTTAAATATCCTAATGTATTATCAAAGCCTACACGAGATAATCTTGTTATAGCTTCTTCTTCGCTGCCTTCATCTACAACTAAAAGTATTGGTTGATTAATATCTGCTATTAAAGCGCCAACCCAAGGAGCAAATCCTCCTTTTAAACCAATAAAAATAGAGCGTGGTATATGACCTTTAACATACTCTGATTGATGCCTCACATCTAGAATTAAAGCTTCGGTTTCGTTTGCTGCAGTTTCAAATTCGTCTGGTGTTAGTGCTTTACTACCTTTTTCTATTATAGTATCTATATCTTGATATCCTTCTTTATTAAGTTTTACGTTTAAAGGAAAATATTTTGGTGGTGGTGCTAAACCATCGGTTACTTCATTTATAAATTCTTCTTTCGTCATATCTTGACGTAAAGCATAATTCATTTTCTTTTGGTTACCTAAAGTGTCTACAGTTTCTTTCATCATGTTTTTTCCACATGCAGAACCTGCACCATGTCCAGGATATACTGTAACATCATCTGCTAGTGGCATAATTTTATTACGAAGACTTTCAAAAGACATTCCTGCAAGATCTTCCATTGTCATATCTGCAGCTTTTTGGGCTAAATCTGGACGACCAACATCTCCTAAAAATAATGTATCACCACTAAATATGGCGTGATCTTTTCCTTTTTCGTCTTTTAATAAATATGTTGTACTTTCCATGGTGTGACCTGGAGTATGCAAAGCTGTAATTGTAATGTTTCCAATTTTAAAGACTTGTCCATCTTGAGCAATAATAGCATCAAAAGATGGGTTTGCTGTTGGTCCATAAACTATTGGTGCTCCAGTTGCTTTAGATAATGTTAAGTGACCTGATACAAAATCTGCATGAAAATGTGTTTCAAAAATATATTTAATTTCTGCTTCATTTTTTTTTGCTGTTGCTATATAGTCTTTTACTTCTCTTAAAGGGTCTATAATTGCAACTTCGCCTTCACTTTCTATATAATAAGCACCTTGTGCTAAACATCCTGTGTATATTTGTTCTATTTTCATGACTTATATGTTTGTTATACAAAATTAAGGCATTTAAACTAAAATTAAGGTAACCTTAGTTACATTCATGAGCTAATAAAAAACTCCATATAAAAAATAAATATTGCCATTAAAAAGATAAAGTATCCAAATCCTTTTTTTAGTTTTTTTCCATCAACAAAATTACTCAGGTAGCTTCCTAAAAATATTCCTATTAATGATATTGTTGTAAAAAGTATTAAAAAACTCCAGTTTACATTCATTGTTATTGCATCTCCTAAAAAGAAACCTAATAGAGATTTTGCTGCAATTATTATTAGTGATGTTGCTATAGCAACTTTCATTTTAACTTTTGCTAATATCACTAAAGCTGGAATAATTAAAAAGCCGCCACCTGCACCTATTAATCCTGTTAGCGCACCAACAAAAAGACCTTCGATTAAAATTAATGGATAATTGTATTTTACTTTTTTATTTACGTTTACTTCTTTTCTTGTTTTTAACATAGCTATTCCTGCGGGAAACATTAATAAAGCAAACAAGCCAAACATAGCCATACGCCTTGTAAAAGTTATATTATTGTAAAAGAATAAAGTATTTGGTAAAATAGGTATTATAAAATATCTAATTGTAGTTACTCCTATTATAGCAGGAACTCCAAATACAATTGCGGTTTTCCAGTCTACATAACCTTTTAAATGTTGTTTTAAACCTCCTACTAATGCACTAAAACCGACAACAAATAAGGAGTAAGCTGTTGCTGTTTTTTCGTTTATATTAAACAAATATGCCAATACTGGCACTGCTAATATAGAACCACCACCACCAATTAATCCTAAAGACACACCTATTAACAGTGCTCCTAAATACCCAATAATTTCAAGACTATGCATGCTTTTTTTAGCAAAAGTATGCCTATAAAAGTGTTTTGTATGTAACTTATGTTACAGGTCTAAAACTTTTATATAATTACGTTGTAACTCTATTTTATTACTGTTTTCTAATTTTTTTAATAGCCTAGAAATAACGACTCTTGAAGTATGAAGATCGTTTGCGATATCTAAATGTGTTGTATTAATAATATCGTTATGGTTTACTTTTGCTTTGTCTCTTAAAAACTTAATTAAACGCTCGTCCATTTTAAGAAAAGCAATACTATCTATAGTTTCAAACATTTCCATCATTCTATCATGATAGCTTTGCAGTATAAAATGTTGCCATGTTTGATATTTACTCATCCATTCTCCCATTTTTTTTATTGGCACCATAATTAGTTGGGTATCAACTTCGGCAACTGCTCTAATTTTGCTTTTTACTTGACCCATGCAACAGTTAATTGTCATTGCACAAGTATCACCTTGTTCTATAAAATATAGAATTAGTTCGTTACCATTTTCGTCTTCTCTTAAAATTTTAATTGCGCCGTTAATTAAAAGTGGCATAGCCATAAGTTCCTGACCAATATCCATAAGCATATCACCTTCTGACACAGTTTTTAAAATTCCTACTTTATTAATTTCTTGTAATAATTCATCTTCAAAAAGGTAGTTGTATTGTTTTAAAAATTGCTCTTTCATATGCTCTTTTATATAATTTCAAAGCTAACACTATTTCCATAATTATTATGTTTAGTGGCTTTTTTATGTCACAAATAAGTTCATTAATTTAGCCAAAAAGTAAAAGAAATGCTAAACGCGATACTATTTGATATGGATGGTGTAATTGTAGACACCGAACCGTTACATAAAAAAGCTTATTTTAAAATGTTTGAAGCTTTTAATATTGAGGTTTCCATAGAATTATACGAATCCTTTACAGGACAATCTACATTAAATGTTTGCAAAAAACTTTGTGATATTTATAAACTTGATAGTGATCCCGAAGATTTAGTACAAACAAAAAGAGATTGTTTTAAAGGTTTGTTTAATACAGATCCTAGTTTAAAATTAATTGATGGCGTTTTAGATTTAATAAAAAACTATCACGCTAATGGTTTAACTTTAGTTTTGGCATCTTCTGCTTCTATGTTTACTATTAATAATGTATTTACAAGGTTTAATTTAGATCAATATTTTAAAGCAAAAATTAGCGGTGCTGATTTAGAAGCTTCTAAACCTCATCCCGAAATATTTATTAAAGCTGCAGCATTAGCAGGTTTCCCAAAGCAAAACTGCTTAGTGATAGAAGATTCTACAAATGGTATAAAAGCTGCTCACTCTGCAGGTATTTACTGTGTCGCTTACAAAAGTGAACATTCTACTAATCAAGACTATAGTTTGGCCAACTTAATAATTAACAACTATAAATCAATTTTTTATGAAAAAATTGGGACATTTTTTCAATAAAAAATGAAACCTTGCAAGGAGAATTTACGTATTTAGTCTAATAAATAAGTATTTAAACGGAGTTTTATTGGTTTTTATACGTTAATGACCTCAAGTATTATGATTGAAGCACAAATACCCAAAGATGAAAGAAAAAGACAACGTGCTGTTGAGAGTTACGCTATTTTAGATACTTTTCAAGAAGAAAATTACGATAGTTTAACGGAGTTGATGTGCTATATTACAAACACACCTATTTCGTTAATTACCTTTATAGATAATGACCGAAACTACATAAAATCTAATTGTGGATTTCCACATAGCGAAACGCCACGTAATGTTTCGTTTTGTGGTCATGCTATAAACAGTGATGAAATCATGATTGTTGAAGATGCTAGAAAAGATGAGCGTTTTCACGATAACCCTTTAGTTGATAAACATCAAGCAATATTTTATGCTGGAGTACCATTAATAAATCCCGAAGGATATAAATTAGGCACTTTATGTGTTTACGATCACGTACCACGCCAATTAGACGAAGCACAAAAAAAAGCTTTAGTTACAATTTCTAAACAGGTGGTTAACTTACTAGAAACCAGGCTTAGAAACAAAAGACTAAACGAAATAAAAAATAAGTTAGAAAAACGAAACGACGAGCTTAATAAATTTGCTGGTGTAGTTTCTCATGATTTAAAATCGCCTTTGTCTAATATTTTAGCATTAACACGTTTGCTGGAAGAAGAAAATAAAGGAAAACTAACTAAGGACTCGAAAATGTATTTAGAATACCTTCAAGACTCCTCGGTTGAATTAAAAAATTATATTGATGCTACTTTAGCATATTATAAAAATGACGAATTAATTACACAAAAAAAAGAAGTAATACCGTTTGAAGATTTAATTTTAAAGGCAAAAAAAATAGCAGTTCCAAAACAAAATGTCGAGCTTATTTACACGCAAAATGTTGGTAACATAACTATTAATAAACCAGCTGTTTTACAAATTTTGGTTAATCTATTAACTAACGCTGTAAAATATAGCGATAAAGAAACTACAATTGTTAATATTGATTTTCAGGAAAACGACGATTTTTATAGTTTTACTGTTAAAGATAATGGTCGTGGTATTCCAGAGGATAAATTAAATACTGTGTTTGATTTATTTGTTACTCTTGGAAATAAAGATAACGAAGGTAATTTAGGCACAGGTATGGGACTTGCTTCTGTTAAAAAACTAGTTGAAAGTCAAAATGGAAGTATTACATTAAATTCTACTCTTGGAAAAGGCAGTATATTTAAGTTTTATATTGAAAAGTAAATTATAGGCTTAAATGTTTTCCTGAAAATTATTTTCTTTTTCTAATTTATAATTATTGAAAACACTTTTTATTGTTTCTTTTGTTAATGGTTTATTTATAAACCCAATACAAGATTCTTCATTTTTAACTTTTTGAATATCTATTATATTTACTGAAGAAGACAACATATAAATTTTAATTGAACTTTTATTTTCAATATTAAGCGCTTTAAAAGCTTCTAGAAACTGAAATCCGCTCATGTCTGGCATATTAATATCCAAGAAAATTATGTCTGGCTTACTAAACGTATTATAATCCATAACATTTTCTAAAATTTTTAGATATTTCATTGCTGAATTTGCACTTGTAAAAGCTTCTATATTACATAGTGCAGATTCTTTTTCGATAATTTTTTGATTTATAAATAAATCTATTTTATTATCATCTATTAACATTAAGTTTACTATCATAACATAAATATTTTAATTAAAAGGTAAAAACATTTTAAAACGTGTGCCGTAATTAACTTCACTTTTAACTTGTATTTCACCTTTTAAACCTTCAACTATACTTTTTACTATATATAAGCCTAAGCCACTTCCTGGTACCGTATCTGAATTTGACTTGTAATATAAATTAAATATTTTATTAATATCTCTACTATTTATACCAATACCATTGTCATAAATTTCAATTTCTACTCCTTTACTGTTTGTATTAACTAAAATATCTATATTAGGTTTGTGTGTTGGCGCTAATGGTCTTGAGTATTTTATTGCATTTTCAATTAAGTTATTAAATATAGAGACTATTAACTCTGGTTTAGACTTAAATGTTCTTTCTATATTAACATCTACATTAAAATCTATTGTACTACTTACTTTATCACAGCTTAATTTTCTTAATACTTTATTTATTATTTGTGTAAAGTTTATTCTTTTAAATTCTGATTTTTTTGCAGTAATCATAGACGCCTCTAGTAGATTGTTGGACAGGTTTCTACCATTATCTATAGTTGTATCTAGCATATGCACAATATCTTGTGCGTGGTTAATATCTGTTTCGTCTTTTAATAAATTAATTAATCCTTTAGCAGAAGCAAATGGCGCTCGAAGATCGTGAGCAGAACGGTATAAAAACAGTTCTAAATCTTCGGTTTTTTGTTTTAGTTTTTCTTTTAAGTTTTTACGATCACTAACATCTAACATCATGGCGCAATAAGACATTTTACCGTTAAATGTTAAGCTACTAAAAGTAAACTCTACAGGAAATTCTTTACCATTTTTTTTAAGGCATTGCATTTCTATAATATCTACTTGTTTATTGTTTTTAAGTAATTTTACTGCATTTGCTAATTCTTTTATGCTTGATTCTCTATAGGTTTTAGATGTTAAAACAGCTAATGGTCTACCTAATATTTCTTTTTCGGTGTAACCAAAAGCTAATTCTGCACCTCTATTCCATTCTCTAATTTTGCCTTCGTGATCTGCTACCACAATTATACCCACATCAATAGATTTATAAATTAATCTATATTTTGCTTCTTTTTCTTCAACTTCTTTATCTAATTCTTTAAACTCTGTAACGTCATTAATGCACAAGGTTAGAGAATCTACTTCGCCTAGCGCATTAAAATTAGGAGAAACAATAGATGAGTAAAAAGATTTTGCACCTTTAAAATCAAAGTCGAAAAAATCAAATTGTCTTGCCTTTTTACTTTTAAAAGATTCGTAGATATTATTTTTAAATTCTTCGTAACAATTAAAGCCAATATAATCGTAGATATAAGTATCTATAATATCATTAACTTCTTCTTCCCAAAAGTCTTTATTTACTTTTAAAATTTTACCAAATTTACTTATAGAGAAAATACGAAAAGGAATGCTTTTTAAAAACATATTGTTTTTATTTCTTTCTGCTATAAGTTCTTTATTTTGTAATTTAAGCTTTGTATTATCTTTACATATAACTAAATATACGAGTTTGCTTTCTTTATCTACAGGTATAACTGTTGTGTCTAACCATAAATCATTATTATAATGGTCTTTTGCTTTTAATTCGCCATTCCATTTTTCTTTAGATTTTATTGTTTTCCAAAGTGTTTTATAAACCAAGCCGCTGTGTAATGGAGATTCTAAAAGTTTTAATGGTTCTCCTAAAAGCTCATTCTCACTATAACCTAAAAGTTTACACATATTTGCATTAGCATATTCTACTCTACCAAATTTATCTATCATGGCATAAATGGATTGTTCGCCAATAACATCTAAAATAGTAGTGTCTTGTAAATATGGTAAGTTATAGTTAGTTGCTTTCATATAAATTATTTTTTATTGCTAGAGAATGTTTTTTAGCTGCTGCGATATCTTTAAATACACCAAATGGTGTAATGGGATCATACAGCCGTTTATAAAAGCCTATTAATAGTTTTGTGCCAATGGTATTACTTATATAGGATTCTGAGATTTTTAATTTTTCTAATTCTGGATTAGAGGCTAAATATTTAGCTGCTGCTATAGAAAAAGTACCGCGTGCACCTTTTAGGTCTATAATAAATGGCATGGCTTTACCATTACATAATTTTATGATTGCAGCGATATAAGATTTTAGCAAGCTTAACTCTAGTTTTGCTCCAGCATCGTCATTATTAAATTCACAATACAATATATTGGCTTCGTCTGTCCAAAACATTGCATTATTAAATCCTATCATTTTACTCATGGCGGTTTAGTTTAATTTATTAAACACTCTACTTTTATTCTCGGCATATACAATGGCCAAGCTATTTTCTGAATATGGTTCTACTACAATATTTTGATCTCCTAAAGAACCTCTATATGAAAAGATTGATTTTAAGCCTTGTGAGCGTGAGATAAAAATTCTAGAAAAGTTAAGCGCATTTATTGCTGCACTATTAGAGATTAGTCTAAAAATGTTTACAGCATTTAAACTACTAACTTGATCCAGGTTTAATAAAAGAGGCATATCGTTTCTAAAATTTAGAATACTAACTGCATTGTAGAAAATCTCTTCTATATCATGCTCATTATAGCTTGTAAAAAAGCTTGGATAGATTTTGCATAAAATAACTTCTCTGTTTACGTAAAATTCAATACCATTAAATTGGATAATGTTGTTCATAGTTTGTAATGTTTTTTATTAATTATGATTTGGGATAAACACCAATCCAATTGATGTGCCAAAAAAATAATTACTTAAAAAAATAATCACAAACACCTGATAAATAGGTATTTAAAAAAATAAGTAAGAAAAATCACAGTTTTAAAATCCACGAAATACCGTGAATTAGATAGTTGCAAAAAAAGGCAGACACGGAATACCGTTACTTTTTATTGCTTTTTTTTATGTCAAGTTTTGACATTCTATCTCTTAATGTACTAGGCTTTAATTTTAGCAATTCTGAAGCACTGTTTTCTCCACTAATTTTCCAATTACATTTTTCTAAAACCTGAAGAATATGGTTACGTTGTGCCGTATCTAAAGAAAAATCTTTTTCGTTAATGGTTTTTGAGTTTTGTACAGTAGATTCAAAACCTGGTATTAGTAATGTTTCACTTGTAGATAATATTGAAGCTCGCTCTATTAAGTTTTCTAATTCCCTTATATTACCTGGCCAATTATAGGCTTTTAGTTTACTCATAGACTCGTCTGCAATAAATTTTATGTTTTTACCATAAGCCTTATTAAATTTATCTACAAAATGTTCTACTAATAACGGTATATCGTCTTTTCTTTCTCTTAGCGGTGGTACTGCTATAGGAAAAACGTTTAGCCTAAAATACAAATCTTCTCTAAATTGTTTCTTTTTAACTTCTTCTTCAAGATTTCTATTTGTTGCAGCTATTACTCTAACGTTTAATTTTTTTACGTTAGCACCACCAACAACTTCAATTTCTCCTTCTTGTAAAAATCTTAAAATTTTAGGTTGCATATCTAGTGGTAATTCTCCTATTTCATCTAAAAATAAAGTTCCTTCATGTGCTAATTCAAACTTTCCTATTTTGTCACTAAATGCTCCTGTAAAAGATCCTTTTTTGTGCCCAAACAATTCACTTTCTATTAACTCTCTTGGTATTGCAGAACAGTTTACTTTTATTAATGGTTTTTTATTTCTAGAACCTATATTGTGTATTGCTCTTGCTAATAACTCTTTACCTGTACCAGATTCTCCTAATAAAAGTACTGTAGCATCTGTTGGTGCTACTTTTTCAATTTCAGTTAAAACATTACTAAACTCAACACTACCATAAACCATTTCTTCAAAATTAAAAACAAGATCTAACTCATTTCTAAGGTAAACGTTTTCTTGTTCTAATTGATCTCGTAATTGATTTAACTCTTTATTTGCTTCTACCAGCAACTGGTTGGTTTGTACAATACCACGTTCTGCTATTATACGTTCTTTACTTTCAACCATAAGTGATACAAGACTTGCTATTGAGAGCGCAAAACTTTCTTCGTCTGGTGTAAATACTCTATTTGGTACTGTACACTCAAAACTTATTATACCATAATCTTCATTTCTACCATAAACAACAACGTCTAATCTTGATAAAATTTTATTATAGTTATAAAATTCATCTGTAAATGCGCTTGTAATTGGATTATTAACAACATCTGATATATTTAGACTGGATTTTTCCTCGAATGCTTCAAAATATTTAGGGTATTTTCGTTTTGTAACTAATACTTTGTTTGCTTCAAATTTATCTTCTATTAAATTATAGAAAACTTTACTTAGTAATTGCGTTTTACGGTCTTTATATTCCCAAATGGTAACCATTGCAACATCCATTGCTTTAGCAGATGTAATGGCTATTTTTTTTAGAGACTCGTTAAAATCTTCACCTATTGAATTAGCGAGTTCTATTATGGTATTTTTTCTAATATTTGATTTTAAAGCTCTTTCTTTTAATTCATTTTCTCTTTCAACATTTTTAGTCACATCGTTTATAGTAGAAAATAAGGCAATTAATTCTCCATTTTTATCTTTTATGGCAGATATAGCTAAAACAGCAGGAAAACGTTCTCCTTCTTTTCTCATTAGTTTTAATTGAATGGTTTTTCCAATATTATCTAATGGGTTTTCTAAAATATTATATATGTTTTTATACTCTTCTGGTGGCCAATAAGGAAATGGTGCTTTAATACCTATTAGTTCTTCTTCTGTAAACCCTGTCATTCTACACAGTGCTGGATTTACTTTTATATGTACACCATTAGTGTTTACTACAGAAAGTCCTTCTTGAAGCGAGCTTAATAACTCGTCTGAAAATTCTTTCTCGATAATTAATTCGTCTTCAGCAATTTTTCTTTGATTGCTCTCAATCATTAAAGACACTATGTTTGCTATGGAACTTGCAAATTCCTGCTCATCTGCCGTCCATTCTTTTATTGTTTTTGTTTGCTCGAAACTTAATACACCATAAAAACCATTTGCTGTGTTTATGAAAACATCCATCATGGATTTAATTTTATTTGGTATAAAATACTCTTGTGCAGAGTCTTTTGTTATTGGGTTTGTTAAAACGTCGTTTACAATAATTGTTTTTTCGGCTTTTAATTGCTCTAAGTAAGCTGAATGTACGGTTAAGTCTACTATATCGCCTTTTGTATATTTATTTGTTTCTAAATCGTAATTTTTTTCGCAATAAAATTCTACATTATCTTTATTGTAGCTCCAAATGTTTACTCTGCCAACATCTAATGTTTGTGCCGCGAGTTTTGTTATTTTATTTAGTGAGGTTTTTAAATCTTTTCCTACAAGCTTTGCCAGTTCTAATATTACTTCCTTTTTTTGTTTTGATTTTTTAGCGTTTTCTCTTAGTATTTTTTTATTTTTTTCTTCTTCGGAAATATCTTTCATTGTACCAAACAATGCGATGACCTCATCTTTGTCATTTTTTATATTTCCTGCTAAAAATGAAGCTAAAAATTGTTCTCCATTTTTTCTAATTAGTTCTAATTGAAACAGAGGTATTTCACCTTCAACCAAACTTTGAATAATATTAGATATTTTTTCAAAATCTTCTATTCTAGCAAATGGATATGGCATCTCCATACCTATTAGCTCTTCATTTGTATAACCAAGAATGTCGCAACTAGACTTATTTGCCATTAATATTTCGCCTTTTAAATCTACTATTAAAAGTCCTTCTTGCATTGCCATAATGAGCCTATCGTTAAACTCTTTGGCGCTTTTAATATCGTTTTCGGCTTTTTTACGCTCTGTTATATCTTGAATTGTGCCTATAAAATTAGTTGCCTCTTTTTTATTATAGACTATTTCTCCAAGGCCATGAACCCATTTTTCTTGTTTATTATTTTCTGTTAAAATTTTATATTCTAAATCGAATGTTTTAGCATTTTTAATACACTCTAACATTTGATTTTTTACCATTGCTTTATGCTCTGGAACAACTATGTTTTGCCATAAACTAAATGGTATTTTTAAGCCTTTTTTAACTCCTATTATATTACTAAACGTTATTGATGTTTCGGCTTCTTTTTTTAACAAGTCTAGATTAAAACTCCCAATTTTAGCTATATCTTGGGCTACAATTAGGGATTTTTCATTTTCTTTTAATTTAATTTCTGACTCTTTACGACTTGTAACATCTTGTATTGTACCAATCATTTTAACTGGCTTTGCCTCTTCATCAAAAACTGTTTCGGCAATACCATATAACCAGACTACTTTTTTGTCGTTATGTCTTATTACTCTATACTCTTTATTAAATTGCTTGTAGTTTTTTATACAACTATTTAGATAGGCAACTAACTCTTCTCTATCTTCTGGATGAATTAATTTCGCCCAGTTATCTAGAGTTTTGTTGTAGTCTTTTGGTATACCAAAAATTTTATCAAGAACGTCTGTTGTTTGCCAAGTATTTGTTGTGAGGTCTACAGTTATTGAACCAATATTACCAACTTCCTGAGATTGCCTTAACCTAAACTCGTCTTCCTCTAGTTTAATTTGTATTTGTTTACGCTCTGTAATGTCTTGTAACGTTCCTATTAATTTTACAGGATTACCATTATCATCAAAAATACTTTCGGCTATACTATGTACCCAAATTTCTTTTTTATCTACAGGTCTAATGATCCTGTATTCTTTGTCAAATTTTTTGTTATATTTTATGGCTTGCTGTAAGGCTCCAAAAATTTCATTTATATCTTCAAGATGAATATGTTTATTGTAATTTTCTACTGTTTTTACAAAGTTTTTATCTACACCAAGGATATTGTCGAATATTTTAGACGACTCAAATTCCATAGTTTCAAAATCTACTACTATAGAACCAATGTTACCTACTTTTTGAGATTGTTTTAATCTAAACTCGCTTTCCTGCAGTTCTTTTTCTGCCTTTTTACGAAGTGTAATATCTTGTACTGTTGCAAAATTAGCTACTTTATTTCCTTGCTCATCATCTAGTCTAGAGACTAAAATATGTACTGGGAATTTTTCGCCATTTTTACGTTGGTATATGTTTTCGTAATCTGTTAAGTTTTTATCTTGTTTTAGTAACTTATACCTTATATCATTTTCTTTTTTTAATTCTGGTGGAGAAAATGGGTATGGACGTTTAACTCCTAAAAGTTCGTTTTTTGTGAAACCCGTCATTTTACAAAATGAAGGATTTACTCTTATAATTTTAGAATCTAGATCTATTGCGTACAAGCCTTCTCGCATAGTATCTAAAAGGTTTGAAGTAAACTCTTTTTCTTTTTTTATTTCTTTTAGGTGTTGTTGACGCTCTGTTATATCTCTTACAACCCCTAATATATAACCAGATTTTTGTTTTCTTGCAGAAATTTCGGCATCTAATAAATGGCCTTTTTTATGTCTAAACTTTTTTATTAATACTACTGGTTTTCCTTCTCCTAAATCTTTGTTTACTATAGGGTCTTGAAATACTTGATCTACTACAATGTCTTGGATTTTAAGTTTTGAAAACTCTTTTAGAGTATAACCTAAATTTTTATAAGTCGCTTTATTAAAATCGTATATTACACCATCTTGTTTGTATGTAATTATAGCATCGTTAGTTTGGTCTATTAAATTTCTATAATATTCGTCTTTTTGCTTTACCTCTTCAATAGCCTTAGTTTTTTCTATTGCTATTTTGGCTAAGTTTACTGCAAAATTAAGTTCTTTTATGTCTTCTAAAGATGGTGTGTTTACAGATTTTGTATAGATTGCAAACGTACCATATACTTTATTATCTTTTGACAAAATAGGTAACGACCAGCATGATTTTAAATTAAATTTTGCTGCAATATCTTTATAGTCTTCCCACAGTTTATCTTCTGGTATATTAGAAACAATTACTGGTTTTTTTAGATATGCTGATGTTCCACAAGAGCCTACGTTTTTTCCTATTTTTAAGTTTTTAATATGCTTAGTATATCCTTTTGGCAATGATGGTGAAGAAAATGTGCTTAAAAGTTTACTATCATCATCTAAAAGGCTTAAAGAACCATAGGTGTTTGGGTGTATAGACTCATAATTTAAAAGCAACCTATCGAATACTTTTTTTAGTGGCGTGTTTACTGCTAATAGTTCAAGAACTTCGTTTTCATGAAGTAATAATTGCTCTGCTTTATCTTTTTCTAAAACTTCCTTTTTAAGGTCTATATTTTTTTGTTCTAGTTTACTTATTAGCCTTTCGCTAAAAAATTTTAAAACCTCTTCTTCTGTTATTTTCTCTTTATCTGTTGCTTTGTTTTTAGGTGTATTATTTTTAAATATTTTTTCTATTGTACTTAATAATTTATTTTGATCATTAGGTTTACGTAAAAAGCGAGTTGCTCCTATTTTTAATGCTAAATCTTCGTCTGGTTTTTCGGTATAAGTAGAGGTATAAAAAATAAAAGGTATTTCTCTATATGTTTCGTCGTTTTTACATGCTTGACAAAACAAATAGCCATCCATTACTGGCATTAAAATATCTGATATTATTAAATCTATATTACATTTTTGAAGTTTCTCTAAGCCTTCTTTTCCTTCTTTTGCTTCTATAATTGCATATCCAGCTTCTAATAATATTGCTCTTAGTAAATATCTATTTTCAAAGGTGTCATCTACTAACAGTATGGTTTTTGTATTTTTTTTATTCATAATAGATATCTTCCATTTGTTGTATAAATGTCTCTGGATTTATAGGCTTTTCTATATATCCATTAGCTCCAGATTTTAAAGCTTTCTCTCTATCGCCACTCATAGCATAAGAAGTTACTGCTATAATAACAGTAGATTTAGGCAAACCATTATTTCTTAATGCTGAGCATATTTGGTATCCATCCATGTCTGGTAATTGAATGTCCATTAAAATTAGATTTGGTTGGTTTTTTTTTGCTAATTCTATACCGTCTTTACCATTAAAGGCTTTAGAGACTTCAAAACCTTTACTGGCAAGTAAGTAAGCTAACATATACATGTTTTGCTCATTATCTTCAATTATTAAAACGGTTGGTTTCATGTACTTTATATATTAATATATCAACAATCAACACAGCACCGTTAAATATATTAAAATGTTTGTATTAAAAAGATACAATTTTCATTATTATTCTGTTATTTTTTACTTTTTAAAGGTAATTTAAAGGTAAATGTGCTGCCTTCACCTAATTGACTTTTTACAAGTATCTCTCCTCCAAGTTTTTCGACTAAACTTTTACTTATAGATAAACCTAATCCTGTACCTTCATGTCGCCTGCTAAGTCCTGCTTCTAATTGTACAAAAGGCTCGAAGAGTGTTTTAATATGTTTTGCTTCTATACCAATACCTTGGTCTATAATTTTAGTAATAACAAAATTACCTTCTAGTTTAACTTTTATAGATATTATACCTTTATTTGAAAACTTTATTGCGTTAGAAATTAGGTTTAGTAATATTTGCTCTACGCGCCTTTCGTCACTTTCTATAACAATATCAAAGTTTGAAATTTCAGTTTTAATTTTCAATCCTTTTTTTTCTGCTTGTGGTGTTAAAAAGGCTATTGTTTTTTCTAATATTTCTAAATATTTAAATGCACTGTATGCTACGTTTAATTTACCTGCTTCAATTTTTGATACATCTAAAATATCGTTTATTAAACTTAACAAACTTTCGCCACTGCTTTTAACCATTGTGAGTTGCTTTTTTTGCTCATCGTTTAAAGGACCTGCCAATTGTTTTAATAATATACCTGTAAAGCCTATTATAGAATTCATAGGTGTACGTAACTCATGAGACATGGTTGCCAAGAAAGCAGATTTCATTAAATCTGCAGATTGTGCTTTTTCTTTTTCTTTTTCTAATTCTAATGTTCTTAACTCTACTAAATCTTCTAATTTGTTTCTATATATTTCAAGTTCTAATTCTGATTTTTGTTTCTCTGTATTATCTATCACCGCAAATAGTGCATGAGGTTCTCCTCCTATTTCTATAGCTTCGACAGAAACTAAAAGGCTTATTTTTTTTCCGCTTACTAAGGTTCTTGTTAGTTTTTCGTTAGACAAGAAACCTTGTGTCATCATTTTTTTAAATAATTTATCTTTTTGCTCGTAATATTTAGCATCTATAATCTCTACTGTTGGGTCTTCTAGTTTGTTTCCTATTAAGTGCTCTCTAGTAGTTTCTAACATTCCAGCCAATGCTTCATTAACATCTATTCTAATTTGATCCATATTAATTATTGAATAGCCTATGGCACTAGATTGAAATACTTTTAAAAACTTTTCTTGACTTTCTTTAATTTTTATTTCATCTTTTTTTCTTTCTGTTATATCTCTAATTACACCAATAAGGAGTTTTTTATTACTAACGTCTATATATCTGGTTTTTTTAACGGATAGTGTTCTTATTATTTGATTATTAAGGCTTACTGTTTCTTCATTAACATTTTCGACACCTGTTGCTAAAACTTGTTTATCTATCTCAAGAAATCTTTCTCTTTCTTCGTACGGTACTTTTTCGGTTAGTGTTTTACCTAATATTTGTTCTCTTGGTAAATTAAATAGTGAACACAATGCATTATTTACAAGTATTAACTTACTGTTTTCATCTTTAACAAAAACGGGATCTCCTATATTATTAATTATGTTGTTTAGGTATTGTTTGTGTTTTATTTCTAATTTTTCGTTATTCTTTTTTGTAGTTACATCTAAAGCTACACCTATATAACCGTACAATTTATTATTAGCATTAAAGGTTCTAACTGCACTAACTGAAAGCCATGTTATTTTCCCTTTTTTATTTTTAAACCTAAGGTCTACATAGTAATTTTTTTTTAGCGATACAGCTTTCATCCAGCTTTGTAGAACTCTATCTCTATCTTCTGGATGGATTGCTTGGGTCCAACCAAAGCCCATAGCATCATTATATGACATGTCTGCATATTTTACCCATGTTGCATTAACATAGTTACATGTGCCGTCTAAATCCATTTTAAAAATTCCTACTGGTGCATTTGAGGTTAATTCTCTAAATAGTTTTTCGCTATTAATAAGTTTTTCTTCGGCTATTTTTCTATCTGTAACATCTAAGGCCATACCTATATAGCCATTAATGTTATTTTTAGAATCAAAAGTTCCTACTGTTTTTACAGATACCCAGGTAATTTTACCATTTTTATGTTTAAATCTAAAAGATGTTTCAAGTTCTTTACTACTGGATTTCATATAAGCTTCCCACTCAATGGTAATTCTTTCTCTATCATCTGGATGTATAGCGTCTGCCCAACCATATCCCATTGCTTCATTATAATCTATGCCTGCATATTCTATCCATCTTTCATTTACATAGTTACAATAACCATTAGCGTCTGTTTGAAATATTCCAGCTGGTGCTTTAGATGTTAACCTTTTAAATAGATGTTCGCTTTTTATTAATTTTTCTTCGGCAGCTTTTCTTTCAGTAATATCTATTAATAAACCAACGTAGCCTTGAAATTGCTTATTATCATCAAACAGTGCTGCAGACTTGGATGTAAACCAAAGAATTTCGTCTTTTTTATTTACAAATCTTAAATCTGTTAAGTAATCTTCTTTATTTTTTAATGCTTGGTGCCAACCGCTTAAAATTCGATCTTTATCATCTGGATGTATTGAATCTGTCCAACCGTAACCTAGAGATTGTTGGTAGGTTAATCCAGAATATTTAATCCAACCATCATTAACAAATATGCATTCTCCTTCTTTATTAGTTTTAAACATTGCTACAGGAGCTCCATGTGTTAAACCTCTAAATAAAAGCTCGCTATCTCTTAGTTTCTCTTCGGCAGCTTTTCTTTCTGTAATATCTATAACTGTTCCCTGAAACATTATAGCTTTATTCATTTCGTTAACTATTACTTCCATTTGTACCATTACATATCTAATGGTATTATCCTGCCTTAGTACTTTATATTCAAAAGGTTCTGTGCTTTTATTATTTATTCTATTTTTTGTTATTTCTTCATGAAATGCTTTATCATCTGGATGAACTCTACTTAATACTGTTTCGTAATTAAGTTTTTTATTTATATCTACATCGTAAATTTCATAGAGTATATCTGACCAAAAAACCTCGTCTTTTACAATGTCCCAACTCCAGTAACCTATATTCCCTATTCTTACTGCTGCTTGTAATTTTTGTTGTATATTTTTTATTTTAGATTCTGATTCTTTTCTTTTTTTTATGTTTGATGCCACTACGCCTAATGCAATTGGTTGTTGTGTTTTACTATCTTTTATAGCAAACCCAGACATTTCAATAGGTAACAAATTATTGGTTTTAAAGTTTTTAAAATTTGCTTCACCATACCACTTACCTTCTTTTTCTATAGCAGGCATGTGTTCATTTTCTATTACTTTATTATATTCTTTTGGGAAAAAATCTGAAATTGAATTTGGCAGTACTTCATCTTTTTCAAGCCCAACTAATGCTCTACCTTTTGTATTTAAATATATTGGTTCACCTTTTAATGATGCCAAACCAATAAACTCGTCGCTTGTTTCTACTAACGAGAGTAACATTTGGTTTTGTTTATCTTGTTTTTTCTTTTCGGTTATATCTGTAAAATATATTGCTAAACCATTAGAAGATGGGTATATTCTGTTTTCAAACCATTTATCTAAACCTTGATAATAATCCTCAAAATATTGTGTCTCCTGTGTACTAAAAGCTTTTTTATATGTTTTATAAAAATTAGAACCAACACCTTCCGGGAATTCTTCCCACATGTTTTTACCTATTAAACTTTCTCTACTTCTACCTATATATTCTACAGCCTTATCATTTAAATAAGTGTAACACCAGTTAGAATCTAAAGACACAAAACCATCTGATATGCTGTTTAATGTAGATATTAATTGTGTTTCTAATTCATTTTTTACATAAGCATTTTTATATGTTGATTGGTAACGTAATATTGAAAAAACATCTCTATTTTGACCTGCAATAAAACTTGCCTTGTTTTTTTGTTTGCCTTTATATTTTATATAAATATATAATACTAATGCAAATAATGTTGCTGTTATTAAAACTCCTAAAATATTATTTGATAAAGCTGTATTGAAACTTTGCGAACCGTAATTAAATAATACATTTAAAAGTGATACATCAAAAACTAAAACAAAGAGTAGCGAAAGAAATAGAATTACAAAATAATTTAGTTTGCTAAATTTTGAAACTAAAGTTTGATAGGCAGTTATTATTAATAAAAAGTCTAAAAGAAGCACTAAAGTTCCAGAAATTACAAACCTTTGATTCATAAAAAACACAGACGATTCTACCTTATCGAATCCTGTAGAATATAATTCTTGTGTGTACGAAACACTAAACAAAATAGAGAGAAAAAAATTGGAAATTATTATACCTAGAATTAATGTTCTTGTGCTACTTACGCCTTCTTTAATATATACAAGTAGTAAAGCAAATAAAACCGAACAAAAAAGAACTTTAGAATTAGGATAAGTTGCTACGTCTCCCAATAAATTAAAACTTATAATTTTTCCTGAGAAAGCTTGCAGGTATTGTATAGCTCCTAATATTAAATATAATGGTGCTAAACCTATTTTGTGTCTAAATTCAAATAGTATTAAAATACTAGATGATAAAAGTAAAAATTCTAATAGTATTGTTAGGTAAATACTCATAAAGATAGCGTTAGAGGTCTTAACAAGATAAGTGTTTATTTATAAACTCCCAATATGATTATTGTAAATAGTATAAAAAAGGATTTATGATAAACTAAAATCTACAGTAATTACTACATTCGCCACTATTATGGATTCACTTACTCAAATTATATTAGGTGCCAGTGTTGGCGAAGTTGTACTTGGTAAAAAAATAGGCAATAAAGCTTTGCTATACGGAGCTATTGCTGGTACAATACCAGATTTAGATGTATTTGCTTCTTTTTTTACAGATACGGTTACAGCACTTGCTATACATCGTGGTTTTACTCATTCAGTATTATTTTCTATTGTATTTGCTCCTGTTTTTGGATGGATTGTGAATAAATATGAACGTTATAAGAATTTTAAGTCTTGGTCGCTATTATTTTTTTTGGCATTTTTAACACATCCAATTCTTGATGCTTTTACTACTTGGGGAACCCAACTATTTTGGCCTTTAGACATTAGGCTAGCTTTTAAAACCATTTTTGTAATAGACCCTTTATATACACTACCTTTTTTACTTTGTTTAATTATTGTAATGTTTTATAAACGACATACTAAAAAAAGGCATTTTTATAATATTCTAGGTCTTAGTATAAGTTCAATTTATTTATGTACTACACTTATTTTTAAACATTTAGCTCTTGAGGAATTTAAAAATGCTTTGCAAAACCAAAATATTAAGTACAAACAAATAGATACTCGACCTTCTCCACTTAATACCATTTTATGGAGTGCTAATATAGAAACCGAAAACAATTACCTTTTGGCTAATTACTCTTTTTTTGACACAAAACCTATTACTTTTTATACTTACAATAAAAACCATGAGTTAATAAAACACCTTGAAAAAAACAAGAAAGTACAAAAAATGATAGCAATTTCTAATGGTTGGTACACTATCTCTAAAAAAGATGATAGCTTATTTTATAACGATTTGCGTTTTGGCCTCTTAGATTTAGAACCAGAATCACAAGCTTTTGTATTTAAATATAAAATTGAAAAAGATGAAAATGGAATTGTTTCATTTACAGAACAAGAAAAAAACAAACGTGATGCAAAAAAACTTATGCAAAACCTATGGAAACGTGTAAAAGGAAACTAATACATTATTTACCATTAAACCATTTAAACTCATTGGTTCTAATTACATAACCTAACCTTATCATACTGCTAGATTGCTCGTAGTTTAATAAACCTTCGGCTTGACCAACAAACCACTCTAACATTATGTATTGATTTGATACATTTTGTTTAAATGGATTAAAATATAATCTTGATCTAACAGAGCCTTTGCCATGTAAATTAAGACCTTTTCTAAGCCTTAAATCAAATATAAACTTATCTGGTTTTATAGTATGTGTTAAATTTACTTCACCCAAACCTACATACTCTAACAGTTCTGGATTTCCATCTCGATACCCAAATGGTACCCAAGCCTTAACATTAGCTATTGTGTTTTTAAAAATTTTTGTAGTGTACTCTAAACTTAATCGATTCCAACTTCTTGAAGCAATACTATCTCTTCCATTAGATTCATGTTCGAAAGCAACAACTGCTAAACCTTTTAAACGTTCATCTTTATCATAAATAATTTTTCCTACAGCTAATGATGGATTAAAATTAATATCCTTAAACGGAAAAGACTCTTCATAAATATTCCAAAAAGATTTTTGTGTATATGTTAAATATATATATGTATCCCAAGGTAATTTACTTCTTGTAAGTATTTGCTTAAAGCTTATTTGGTATTTTGCATTTGCTGTACTGCTGTTTATGGCATTATTTGTAGGAACTCCTGTTATGAAATAATTATCTTTATGTATTGAAAAATAAGGTGTTTTTGCTATCGAATCTTGCAACTCCTCTTTAGTAAATGCTTGCGCATTAATATTTAAAGTTATTAATAGCATAGCTATTAAACTACTTATTGTTATTATTTTTTTACTTTTTAAAAAGTCTCTCATTACTTTACAATTTACTTACTAATACAGAAGTTTAAAATCCTAATAAACAACACTCTAGACTAAAGAAATGTACAAATTTGTATAAATTTAAACTTAATCTATTGTTATTATTAATATTTTAAGCCTTTAATTATTTAAGTCTTCGTTCCATTATTTTAAGCTAAAATAATGGTTTTATTTAACTTGTTTGCTTATGTCAATCAAGCTTTTTTATTATTGAAACTAAATTGCTATCTACATTTTAGCTAAGCAAACCTTTACTTGTATTATAAGTTTTAAATTTAGAATTTGGGTAATTAAATTTTAATAAAAATAAAATAGCATCATTTATAATTTCCCGCTTTTACCATTGATTTAAATTCTCCAGAACATTTTGTTAAATAATAGCTACTTAATACACTTAAAACATTTTAAACCTATTTTAAAACAGCATATTTATGATTTATTTTAATATTACTATATATTTAACTTTAAAAACATTTTTTTTTTAAAGTTGCGATATCATGCCAAAAATAAAATATATACAAACTTTAATAAAAGTTGGTATATACCGCCAAATTTGTTTGCTAACCGGTACAAAAATGATTATGTTTGGTATATATAATAGTTGGCAATAATGATGAAAAAGAACCTCGAAATAGAATTAGAATATCTGAATTCAGCAATTGACTTGACTGATTTTAATACAATTGAGCGTGGACTAAAATATCATTTACGATTTGAACTCGGTGACCCATATGAAAACGGAACTAAAAAACGAGTAAATCAATCCACAAAACGTGCGACTGAATTATTTGAAAATCACATTGACGAAGATTCAGAAATTTATTTGATTATTTACGACTTCGGAGACGATATGTTTGCTCAGACACCAAACCACATTTACGACTTATTAAAATCGGAAAACATAAAAACCGAACAGTTTACGGAAAATTTGGCGACAAGATATTTTGACCACGAAGACAATATTGAGCGAGAAAAAGGAAAATTAACGATTTGCAAAGCGGAAAGAAATGAAATTAAATACTCTGAAATATTTAATGGAATAGCGAATACCGAAATGGGATTTTCACCAACCATTCATCAACTTGTTTATTTTTTTGAACCGAGAACTAAAAAATGGTTTTGGATGTACGATGACAGAGGTTGTTTAATGTTCAGCGACAAAATATCGGACTTAAAACAGAACCTGATAAAATTTGACAATTGGATAGTGGAAAATCAAAGAGATGAAATGGAAAAACAATTTGAACAAATCACTATTGCCAACAATGTATAACCGCAATTACGGCGGATTCGACTACGTCCGAATCCACTCGGAATTGCTAACGTCTGTGCTAAACCGAAAAATTTACGTACTTTAACCCGTAACTGACGGTTATACGAGACCGTTCTGGTTAATGCTGCGCTACGCTTGCATTAACCAGAACCGCCGACGAGCCGCAGAGTTCTTGTTGACTGCAAAGCTTCGCTTCGCACTAAACAAGAACTCTGCCTATAAGTCATTTTTAACGAAATCAAATAACTTCGTCATATTTGATTTCGCCAAAAACAACTCATAGTCGTCGGCGGTTCTAATTAATTTAACAAATAATACGGAATCGTTCGTGATTTAGAAGGAATATAGACGGGATGTATACAAGTTAATTTACTTGCAAGTCTTTAACGATTGGCATCGTAGAAATGCATTTCTAAACGTTGTTAACGTATTAAAGACTTAAGTTAAGATAGCAAAAAAAAATGAGAAAGTCAAATGCTATCTTATATACAGAGCTCTTATGCCTTATAAATCATCACGTGTGCAACTACCCTTATACAAGGTATAAAGGTAATAACACACGATCTCACGAGTGCTTCTATAGCATATCTGGTACTGGATTTGTTAAACTACGTTTTTTTGGTTACAGCTTAAAAGCTGAATGTGCTGTAAAAAACTTATCAGAACGCCGTATACAAGTCATACCTTACATGTCTTTTTATTTTAGATAGTCTAATTTATTTATTTAAACTATCTTTAGTTTTGGATATGAGTCGGTACGACTCGTATACATAAACGTTAGGCAACATTAAGACGAATGAACTACATTAAAATATTTGCAATTTCAATTTTATTATTTAGCTGTTCAGAAAATAAAAATACTACAACTGACCTAGAAAAAATTGGATTGACTGGACAAGTGAAAAGCCTAAAGTTTGAACACACAAAAAATGAAAAAGAAGATGAAAATAGCTTTTACATTGATAATGAATTTTACTTCAATGAAAATGGAATGATATCCGAACAGAATCAGTATTCGTCCGAAGGTTTATTACATTTTCATTCTTTTAATTATGATGAAAAGAACCTTTTGATTTCGAAAACATATTTCAATGGTTCAAGGGAATTTGTAAGTAAATCCAAAATTGAAAACGTACTAAATAAAAAAAGAAAATTAATTATGCAATCTGAATACAGAGCTTTAGGAAACTCTTTAACAGATTCAATAAATTTAAAATACAGTGTGTTTCCTTACCAAATAACAGAGTTTTTATATGATTCAAATTGGAATTTGATTAAGTTTAATGTTTACGATAGATTTTCCTCAAATATCAAAGATGTTACTGAATTGAATAACGGAAAAATAGTAAAAAACTCAATCGTTGTTATTGAAGATGGAGAAATTTTTAGCGAAAGTATTTATGATTGTGTTAAGTATGATTCTAAAAAAAACTGCATCAGATATAAAGCTACGGGAATTGATTCAACAGAATCTTTTATAAATGCAAGAATTGAATATTATAAATAACGTTGCCTAACAACGTATATAATCCATTGCTAGTACTAGCCTACTTACGAAAATCCTCGCGGATTTTCTATCTGGTTTTTATTTGCTAAATTACGTGCTAAACTACGCAACGTATCATATACAAAACCGTTCTAATTAATTTAACAAATAATACGGAATCGTTCGTGATTTAGAAGGAATATAGACGGGATGTATACAAGTTAATTTACTTGCAAGTCTTTAACGATTGGCATCGTAGAAATGCATTTCTAAACGTTGTTAACGTATTAAAGACTTAAGTTAAGATAGCAAAAAAAAATGAGAAAGTCAAATGCTATCTTATATACAGAGCTCTTATGCCTTATAAATCATCACGTGTGCAACTACCCTTATACAAGGTATAAAGGTAATAACACACGATCTCACGAGTGCTTCTATAGCATATCTGGTACTGGATTTGTTAAACTACGTTTTTTTGGTTACAGCTTAAAAGCTGAATGTGCTGTAAAAAACTTATCAGAACGCCGTATACAAGTCATACCTTACATGTCTTTTTATTTTAGATAGTCTAATTTATTTATTTAAACTATCTTTAGTTTTGGATATGAGTCGGTACGACTCGTATACATAAACGTTGTAACACATTTGACCAAACTACCGCAAATGAATGAAATTAAGATACCTTTAAGCAAAACGAAAATCATATTAATTATGATTGGCGCATTAGCATTTGTTATTGGTGGAGCTTGGGGAGTTTTAGAACCTGAAAGATTTGCATCTATTCGTTATCCGAAAAACATTGTTTTTATAAGTGGACTAGCAGGAGTTTTATTCTTTGGACTTTGTTTCGTTTTTATAGCTAAAAAAGTCTTTAGCAGAAAAGCAGGTTTAACTATAAATGATGACGGAATTATTGACAACTCAAACGCTACAAGTGTTGGACTTATAGAATGGAAAGATATAACTGGAATAAAATCTTGGGGAACAGGTTCAGCAAAAGTTATTGTCGTTTTGACTTCTGAGCCAGAAAAATATATTGAACGTTCAAAGAACTTTATTTCAAAAAAAGCAATGAAAGCGAATAATAGAATCTATGGTTCACCATTGTCAATTATTTCGAACTCATTGAGAATAAATTTCTCGGAATTAGAAAAACTGATTTCGGAACAAATTGAGAAACGGAAAAAATAAAAAAACGTGTTACAACACCGTATATAATTTATTGCTAGTTATAGCCTACTTACGAAAGTCCTCGCGGACTTTCTATTCGGTTTTTATTTGCTAAATTAGTTGCTTATACACGTAACAAACCATATACAACAACGTTGGCATTCATTATGACCCGTCCTGAATAAAGGCTACATAATTTTAAACATTATGTACAAAAACGACAAAGTAATTAGACGGTATTCAGAACCTTTTAAATTAAAAATTTTAGCCGAACTTACAACCGGAAAACACACAAAAAGCGAACTTTGTAAACTCTACTCTATTGCACCTACAACTGTAAACGAGTGGATTAAAAAATACAATCGTAAAGACTTAATGAACACCAGAGTAAAAGTGGAAACTAAAGACGAAATATCTAGAATTAAAGCGCTACAAAAAGAGAATGAAAAACTTAAAAAGCTACTGCTTAAAAAGGATCTCGATGCTATGGTAGAAGAATCTTACCTGGAAGTAGCTGCTGAAAAATTAGGATATAAAAATGTTCAGCAACTTAAAAAAAAACTCAATATCTAGCCTTTATTAAAACTAGAAATAGAGCTAAGGGATTTGCTTCTTTATCAACTATAGTTAATTGTTTTGGACTTAAACGTGATGCGTATTATAAATACAAATCTAGAGCTGATAAACGTTTAAAAATAGAACAACAAATTATAGAAATTGTAAGTAAAAGACGTAAATCCCTTCCTAGAGAAGGCGTGCGTAAACTCGAAAAATCACTAAAAGACGATTTTATCAAAGCTAACTTAAAAGTTGGTAGAGATGCTTTGTTTAACGTGCTTAGAAAACACCAAATGCTGACTCTTAGAAAGAAAACTAGTGCCAGAACAACGAATTCTTATCATCGCTTTTACAAATATAATAACCTGATAAAAGATATGGAAATTACAAGGCCAAATCAAGTGTGGGTAAGTGATATAACATACATAAGAACTATTAAAGGTTTTTGTTATCTCGCTTTAATAACAGATATGCACTCTCGCAAAATTGTTGGCTATGATCTTAGTGATAGCTTGGAACTAAAAGGATGTGTAAGAGCGTTAAATAAAGCTATTTATCAAGCTAAAAACATTAAACAACTTATTCATCATTCCGATAGAGGAATACAGTATTGTAGCAATCAATACACCCAAATACTTAAAAGTAAAAAGATAGATATTAGTATGACTGAAGAAAATCATTGTTATGAAAATGCCTTGGCTGAACGCGTAAACGGCATATTAAAAGATGAATTTTATCTCGACCAAACCTTTGATAACGTGGCTCACGCTAAAAGAGCTGCAAAAAATGCAATTAATATATACAATGAAGTAAGATTACATTTATCTTTAGATTATAAAACACCTAATATGGTATATAAATTATCAGCTTAATTCAATTTTAACCTGTAGCCATATTTCAGGACAAGACATTTAACAAACCTATGAAATACATTACAATATTTGCTTTTTTATTATTATTTACGAATTGTGATGCCCAAGAAAAAAAACTTCTTCTTCGTCAAAAATTAATATCTGATTTATCAGAAACACCAATTTATCCGAGATTAACAGAAGACATAAATGGACAAACTAAATGGAAAGAAAATTTTAAATATTTAGACAGTATTGACATTTATTCAATCACATATTTAAGTGATGGTTTGAAAATTAACGGACTTTTGGTTAAGCCCAAGAAAAAAGGGAATTATCCTTGTGTAATATACAATCGAGGTGGAAATAGAGATTTTGGCTCACTTAAAATTGTTCACGGAGCAATTACACTTGGTCAGATTGCAAAAGAAGGTTATGTGGTAATTGCAAGTCAATATAGAGGAAATGGAGGAAGCGAAGGAAAAGAAGAATTTGGTGGCAAAGATGTTAATGATATAACTATTCTAACAGAAGTCTTAAATGAAATTGAAGTTGCTGACACGAATAGAATAGGAATGTACGGCTGGAGTCGTGGCGGAATGATGACATATATAGCATTGACAAAAACCGATAAGATTAAAGCAGCTGTAGTTGGTGGAGCAGTTTCTGATAATTTTAGTTCTATTAAAGATAGACCTGAAATGGAAACAGGTGTTTTATCAGAACTGATTCCAAATTATGCTGAAAATAAAGATGTAGAATTAGAAAAAAGGTCTGCAATAAAATGGGCTGATAAATTCCCGAAAGATGTTCCGATATTAATGCTACACGGAAATTCTGATTGGAGAGTAAAACCAGAACAAAGTCTAAACCTTGCCTTGGAATTTGAAAAAAATAGAATTCCGTACAGACTTATAATGTTTGAAGGAGGCGACCACGGAATTTCTGAACACAAAGATGAAGTTAATGAGCAAGTTTTAAAATGGTTTGACAAGTATTTAAAGAACGCTGAACAATTGCCGAATATGGAATATCACGGAAGATAAAAACGGTGTACAACAAAGAACTGAGTTAAAAAACAAGCAATTTTAAGCTAATTTTGAAACAAAGTTTTCATCATAAGGCAACCCACTTTTTTCAATAGCAAAAGCTTGTTTTAATAGTTTATTTGCCACAGCAATTAATGCTAGTTTTTTACTCTTTCCTTTGGCTACTATTCTGTCAAATGATGCTTTACAAGATTTGTTGTATTAATAGGCTGAAAAGGCTGCTAAAAACAACAAATTTCTAAGTTTTTTATTACCCACTTTACTTATGCGACTTCGTCCTCGCACACTACTTCCCAATACAGAAGTTTGCAAATATATTACCTAATAAATCGTCATTTGTAATAGCTCCAGTTATCTCTCCAAAGTGATATAAAGCTTGCCTAACATCTATAGCCATTAGGTCGCCAGATAATCCAGACTCCAAACCTGCTTTTACTTTATTTATTTCTTCAAAAGCTTTTAATAGCGAATCGTAATGACGTGTGTTTGTTACAATGGTTTCATTATTTCTTAGCGCTCCAGTGTTTACAAAACCTATTAATTTTTCTTTTAATGCCTCTACTCCTATTCCAGATTTAGCTGATAGCAAATGAATATTATCAATTTTAGATTTTAATTCTTCGGTTTCAGATGCGTTTAAAGTATCTATTTTATTTGCAATAATAACTAATGGCTTAAGCGGAAAACGATTTTTTATCTTTTCAATTTCTAAAATTAATCGTTGACTTTCAGTTTGAAACTCTTCAGCAGAAAAAAGCAAAATCACTACTTGTGCTTGCTCCATTTTTTCAAAGGTTTTTTTAATGCCTATGCTTTCTACTACATCTTTAGTTTCTCTAATTCCTGCAGTATCTATAAACCTAAAACCTATTCCTTCAATTACTAATTCATCTTCAATAGTATCGCGAGTGGTTCCTGCAATGTCACTTACAATGGCACGTTCTTCATTTAAAAGGGCATTTAACAATGTAGATTTTCCAACATTTGGTTCTCCTACAATGGCAACTGGTATACCGTTTTTAATTACGTTTCCTACTGCAAAAGAATCTATTAAACGTTTTAATACAAAGGTTATTCGGTTAATTAATTCTTTAAACTGTGTTCTATCTGCGAATTCAACATCTTCTTCTGCAAAATCTAATTCCAATTCTAATAAGCTGGCAAAATTTAAAAGCTCTTCACGAAGTTTTGCAATTTCTGAAGAAAAACCTCCACGCATTTGCTGCATTGCTATTTGGTGCGAGGCTTCATTATCACTCGCAATTAAATCTGCAACAGCTTCTGCCTGACTTAAATCCAGTTTTCCATTTAAAAATGCTCTTAGAGTAAATTCTCCTGCATCTGCCATACGGCAACCGTTTCTTAAAAATAATTGAATTATCTCTTGTTGTATATAAACAGAACCATGACACGAAATCTCTACTACATTTTCTCCTGTATAAGAGTTTGGATTTTTAAAAACCGAAACCAAAACCTCATCTATAATTCTATCTCCATCTACAATATGGCCTAAATGTATAGTGTGTGTTTTTTGCTTTAAAAGTGATTTATTTTTTTTTACAGACTTAAAACCGGCATTAGCAATTGTTATAGCTGCTTCTCCAGAAAGACGAATTATTGCAACTGCGCCAGCGCCAGATGCGGTTGCTAATGCAACTATAGTATCGTTATTAAAACTCATAAATTATATTTTTCCTAAGCGTTTTAGTATAAATAAAAGTATAATTGGTACAGCTAATAAAACAATCATTAAAATACTGGTTTTAAATAACCACGATGCCAAAATTAAGGTTAATACATAGCCTCCAATTGCTCCACCAAAATGAGCGTCATGACCAATATTATCATTTCGGGCTTTCATGCCATAAATAGAATATAACAAATAGCCAACCCCAAAAACATAAGCAGGAATTGGTATAGGAATAAAAAATAAATACAAACTCATACCTGGCTGCAATAGTATTGCCGAGTAAATAATACCCATAACTGCTCCACTTGCTCCAACTGCCGTATAATGATATTCGTTTTTATGAAAATAATATGATAAAACATTACCCAATAATAAACTGCCCAAATAAATTATAACAAAATTTATATCGCCTAGCATACCAACAACAACTGGTGCAAAAAAGTACAACGAAAACATATTAAATATTAAATGTTGCAAATTAACATGCAAGAAACCAGAGCTTAACATTCTAATTTTCTCTCCTCTAATAATTGCGCCAATACTAAACTTGTATTTTTCAAAAAACTCAAAATCGTTGAAACCTTTTAAAGAAGCAATAACATTAGCTCCAATAATTACAAGTGTTATAATATTTATGTCCATTAACTACTTAGTTTTATTTTAAATATAGTATATCTTTGTATTGCAAATCTAAAACTAATTGATGCAATTTTTAGTCTATATTTTAATTTATCCGTTTTTCTGGATAATTTCTATCCTTCCGTTTAAGCTTTTATATGCTTTTTCCGATTTTCTATACCTTTTTATCTATCGTATTTTTGGATACCGAAAGAAAGTTGTAATTAATAATCTACAATTAGTATTTCCTGAAAAGTCTTCAGAAGAAATAAATACAATCACAAAAAAATTCTATCACCACTTGTGTGATATGATTGTAGAGTCTATGAAATCTATGACTATTTCTGAAGCCGAAATGAAAAAACGCTACACTTTTACTAATGTTGAAGTAATAAAGAAACTTGAAAAGGAAAACAGAGATATTATTATTATGTGTGGTCACTACGCAAGTTGGGAGTGGATTTTTATTTTACAAACTTACGTAAGTCATAAAGGTTTTGGCGTATATAAAAGATTAGGAAACAAATATTTTGATAGACTTATAAAACGTATTAGAGCTCGTTATAATAGCCATTTAATCACCACCAAAGAAACTATACAAACTTTAAAAGATGTAAAAGCTAGTGGTGAGTTAAGTATTACTGGGTTTGTTGCAGACCAATCTCCAAAACCAGATAAGGCACACCATTGGAACGAGTTTATGGGAGTAATGGCTCCAATACATACAGGTGCCGAAATGCTTGCTAAGCGATTAGATATGGCTGTTGTGTTTTTTGATGTTAGAAAAGTTGGACGTGGTTATTACCAAACAACATTTAAAACAATTGCAGAAAACCCAAATACATTTGATAATTATGAAATTACAGACATATTTAAAAACTATGTTGAGCAACAGGTAAAAGAAGAACCAGAATATTATTTATGGACTCACAAACGCTGGAAACACCGCGATAAAGTGCCTAAAAAGTTTTTATAAAAAAGGTACTCATTAAAAGCATTACCATTAATACTTTTAATAAATAACCTACTGTTTTTAAAGCTTAAACCAATCTTCTACACGAGTATCTTGCTTTGGTATAAAAGTTTTATGTATAAACTCGTTGTTTGCTTTATTATACTCGTAGTCTTTAGACCATTCTAAGTGGTTTTTAGCTAATGCTATTAAGCTTTCACAAACATAGTCTATCTCATCGCATGTAGTTGTTGGATGTATAGACATACGTATCCAACCTGGTTTATGTGTTAAATCTCCCGAAGTAATTTCACAGGTTAAAGCATTAGACTTCTCACGGTCTACATTTAATAAATAATGCCCATAAGTACCTGCACAACTACAACCGCCACGCGTTTGAATTCCAAAGCGATCGTTTAATATTTTAACTCCTAAATTAAAATGTAAATCTTCAATATAAAATGATACTACACCCAACCTATCTTTTTGGTTTGGAGCTAAAATTTTAATGTTATCTATATCTCCAAGGTTTTTAAATATTAAATGTAATAGTTCATGCTCACGATCTAACATGTTTTTTACACCCATTTGGTCCTTTAGCTTAATTGCTAATGCCGTTTTTATAGTTTGTAAAAATCCAGGTGTTCCACCATCTTCTCTATCTTCTATACTATCTATATATTTGTGTTCTCCCCAAGGATTTGTCCATGATACAGTACCGCCACCTGGACAATCTGGAATCATGTTTTTATATAGTTTTTTATTAAAAACTAAAACACCAGAAGTTCCTGGTCCTCCTAAAAACTTATGAGGAGAAAAGAATATAGCATCTAATGCTTCGTCTTCATCTTCTGGATGCATATTAATATCTACATAAGGTGCAGAGCAAGCAAAATCTACAAAACAAACACCGCCGTGCTTATGCATCATTTTTGCAATTTTATGATGTGGTGTTTGTATTCCTGTAACATTACTACCTGCTATTACAGATGCTATTTTTAATGTACAGTCTTTATATTGCTCTAAAAGCACTTCTAAATTTTTAATACAAAAATTACCATCTTCTCCAGCAGGAATTACTTCTACTTTAGCCATAGTTTCTAGCCATGATGTATGGTTAGAATGGTGCTCCATATGTGTTACAAAAACTACTGGTCGTAACTCATCTGGAATAGTAGCATATTTTCTAATATTCTCTGGTATTTTTAAACCTAAAATACGTTGAAACTTATTTACTACACTTGTCATCCCGTTTCCTGCTACTATTAAAACATCATCTGCATTAGTGTTTACATGACCTTTAATAATATGTCTTGCTTTATGGTAAGCATTCGTCATTGCTGTACCAGATACTGTTGTTTCGGTATGCGTGTTAGCTACAAAAGGTCCAAACTGATTTGTAATTTTCTCTTCAATTGGCCTGTATAATCTACCTGAAGCAGTCCAATCTGTATAAACCATTTTTTGTTTACCGTATGGCGATTCAAACTCTTGGTCTATACCTATTATATGTTTTCTAAATTGAGAAAAATAAGCTTCTAATTCAGATTTTTGTTCTCTTGGTGCTTTTGTAGTAATCATAATTTTTTTTGTGTTACTAAAATACTAAATATTAGCTATTTGCTTAATTTCTGCAATAATCTTATCTGCTAATTCATCTGCTTTTTCTTGTGATAATGCTTCAGTATAAATTCTAATAATAGGCTCGGTGTTGCTTTTACGTAAGTGTACCCAATTATCTGCAAAATCAATTTTCACACCATCAACAGTGTTTAAATTTTCATCTTTATATTTTGCCGCCATTTGCATTAAAATCGCATCAACATCTATTTGTGGCGTTAATGCAATTTTCTTTTTACTCATAAAATAACTTGTATAAGTTTTGCGTAACGCACTAACACTCATTTTCTTTTCGGCTAAAAGTGTTAAAAATAAAGCGACACCAACCAGTGCATCACGGCCATAATGAGATGCTGGATAAATAATTCCTCCATTTCCTTCACCACCAATTACAGCATTATTTTTTTTCATTAAAGCTACTACATTTACTTCTCCAACTGCACTAGCTTCATACGTTCCGCCATGTTTTTCTGTAACATCTCTTAGTGCTCGAGTTGAGCTCATGTTACTTACTGTATTTCCTGGATTTTTACTTAAAACATGATCTGCACAAGCTACTAAAGTGTATTCTTCGCCAAACATATCTCCGTTTTCGTCCATAAATGCTAATCTGTCTACATCTGGATCTACTACAATTCCAAAATCTGCATTATGTTTTTGTACCTCTGCAGATAAATCTGTTAAATGTTCTTTAAGCGGTTCTGGATTATGAGGAAAATGTCCGTTAGGTTCACAATATAATTTTACTGCTTCTACACCTAAACGTTCTAAAAGCAAAGGTATTGCAATACCTCCTGTTGAATTAACTCCATCTACAACAACTTTAAAATTAGCTGCTTCAATAGCACTTTTATCTACATATTCTAGTTCTAAAACCTCATCTATATGCAAATCTATATAAGCTTGATTTTTAGTTATTTTTCCTAAATTATCTACATCTACAAACGCCATGGCATCGCTTTCTGCGATATCTAGAATTTTTGCACCTTCTACTGCATCTAAAAATTCTCCTTTTGCATTTAATAATTTTAATGCATTCCATTGTTTTGGGTTATGACTTGCAGTTAAAATTATACCTCCATCAGCATGTTCCATAGGTACTGCAATTTCAACTGTTGGCGTAGTAGACAAACCTAAATCTATAACATGAATACCCAATCCTACCAGAGTATTCATTACTAAATTCTGTATCATTTCTCCAGATATTCTTGCATCACGCCCAACAACCACACGATAATCTTTTTTATCACGTTGTGATTTTAACCATATACCGTAAGCAGATGCAAACTTTACAGCATCAATTGGTGTAAGGTTATCGCCAACGTTTCCGCCTATTGTACCTCGAATTCCTGAAATAGATTTTATTAGTGTCATAAATTATTTTCTTAATTATTGCACAAATATACTATTTCAAAAGCGTAATTATAAATTATGAATTTGTAAATTGACGATTGTAAATAATCTAACTAAATTATTCCTGCCTCTGCAGGAAAAACTATGAATTTCCTAGCGCACATTTATCTTTCTGGTAACAATAAACAAATAACTATTGGTAATTTTATTGCTGATGGTATTCGAGGTAAAAAATATCTTAAATACCCAAAAGATATACAAACCGGTATTTTATTACATCGCCAGATTGATACGTTTACAGATGCACATAAAACAGTTAGAGTTAGCACAAAAAGGCTTCACAAAAATTACGGGCATTATTCTGGTGTAATTGTAGATATTTTATATGATCACTTCTTGGCTAAAAACTGGAGCCAATATTCTAATGTGCCTTTAGCAGAATATATTGAAGATTTCTACACTAATTTACAAGATAATTTTGAAATACTTCCTTCTAGAATTCAAAAAATGATGCCTTATATGATTTCAGACAACTGGCTTTTAAGCTATGCCTCAATAGAAGGCATTGCAAAAGTTTTAGATGGTATGAATCGTAGAACACAAAATCGTTCGCAAATGAATTTAGCCATAAACGAACTCCAAGAATTCTATAATGATTTTGAAGACGAGTTTACCAAATTTTTTGATGAACTCATCCACTTTTCTGCAAAAAAATTAAAAGAAATAGAAAACCGATAAACTACTTTACTACCGTAATATGAAATTACAAAACACGCTAATTTATTTAGCAGTATTAACAGTCTTTTTCTCTTGTAAAAAAGAAGAACCAATACGTGGATTAATTACTAAAAATGCTATGGTTGTTTCTGCTAGAACAGAAGCTTCTAATATTGGCAAACAAATTTTAGAGCAAGGCGGAAACGCTTTTGATGCTATGATGGCTACAGATTTAGCTTTAGCAGTTGCTTATCCTTATGCCGGAAATCTTGGTGGTGGCGGTTTTATGGTTTATAGACTTAACAGTGGTAAAATTGGTGCCATAGATTATAGAGAAAAAGCGCCTTTAGCTGCAACAAAAAACATGTATTTAGATTCAATAGGCAACGTTATACCACATTTAAGTACTCGCGGTGCAATGGCTGTTGGTGTTCCATGTACTGTTGCTGGTGTTTTTGAGGTGCATAAAAAGTTTGGTTCTTTACCAATTACAACCATAATTAAACCTGTAATAGAATTAGCTAAAAAAGGATTTGTAGTTACAAAAAAACAAGAAGTTAGATTAGCCGAAAAATTAAAAGATTTTAAAATCACCAATAAAGATTCTATTCTTTTTACAAAAGTTTGGAAAAAAAACGACACCATAAAACAGCCACATTTAGCTAAAACCTTAACTCGTATTATGAATAATGGCAGCGATGAGTTTTATAAAGGACAAACAGCTAAAATATTAGCTAGATTTATTCAGGAAAATGGCGGTATAATAACCAAAGAAGATTTAGCTAATTACAAACCAGTATGGAGAGAACCAATTACTTTTAATTATGATGATTTACGTATAATTTCTATGTCTCCACCATCAAGCGGTGGTGTGGCAATGGCACAAGTTTTAAAATCTGTAGAAGCTTTTGATTTAGATAAATTTGGACACAACTCCGTAAAAACTATTCAAGTATTAGCAGAAGCAGAACGTCGTGCCTATGCCGATAGAAGTTACTATTTAGGTGATCCAGATTTTACTAACATACCACAAGATAAATTAATAAGTGATGCTTATTTAAAAAACAGAATGGCAAGTTTTTCATTTAAAAAAGCAACACCATCAAGTGAAGTTTCTCATGGCACTATAGATATTGTTGAAAGTAACGAAACCACGCACTACTCTATTATAGACCAATTTGGAAATGCTATTGCTGTAACCACAACTTTAAATTCTGGTTACGGTTCTAAACTATATTGCCAAGAATTAGGTTTCTTTTTAAATAACGAAATGGACGATTTCTCTAGCAAACCTGGCATACCAAATGTTTATGGTTTAATTGGCGCTGAAGCCAATGCCATTTTACCAGAAAAACGCATGTTAAGTTCTATGACACCAACTATTGTAGAAAAAGACGGTAAACTTTTAATGAGCGTTGGAACTCCTGGCGGATCTACAATTATAACATCAGTATTACAAACTATTTTAAATGTGCATGAATTTAAAATGAGTATGAAAGAAGCTGTTGAAGCACCACGTTTTCATCACCAATGGTTACCAGACGAAATTAGAATGGAACCAAACCGTTTTAGTAACGACACCATTTTAGCTTTACAACAAAAAGGGTACACCATAAATGAAGAACGCTCACCTGTTATTGGCATTGTTGATGGTATTTTAGTTTTGCCAAATGGTACGCTTGAAGGTGGCGCAGATTCTCGTGGTGACGATGCTGCCGCAGGATTTTAAAACTTACCATATATTTTTCAGTATTTTTGCACAAAAATTAGCCTAGCTTAAAAGTATTTTTATCTATATATAATGAGTAAAAAGAAAAAACTTACAGTAAAAAAAGTATTAAAAGTTATTGCAGGAATTATAGTGTTCTTTACCCTACCAACACTACTACTCTATGGTTTTGTTTACTTTAAATATAATGAAGAGTTACCTCAAGGTGAAAATACACCACAAGCAGATATTTTAGCAAATAAAATGCTAACTGCTTTAAATTTTGAAGCTTACAAAACAACAGATTATATTGAGTGGACTTTTAAAAAACGTCATCACTATAAATGGAATAAAGCAAAAAACACTTGTGAAGTTTACTGGAAAAACTACAAAGTAAATCTAGATTTAAACAACAAGTTTAATAGTAAAGTGTTTAAAAACGAAACACCAATTACTAGCCAAGACAAAAATGAACTTATTGAAAAAGCAATCACTTATTTTAATAACGATTCTTTTTGGCTTGTTGCACCATACAAAGTGTTTGATAATGGTACAACAAGAAGTATTGTTACAAAAGAAAACAATGAAAAAGCGTTATTAGTAACTTATAATTCTGGTGGTTCAACACCTGGAGATTCATACCTTTGGCATCTTGATGAAGAACACAAACCAAAAAGTTTTCAAATGTGGGTAGACATCCTACCTATTGGTGGCTTAAAAGCAACGTGGAACGACTGGAAAACAACCAAAACCGGAGCTCAATTACCAACATTTCATAAAATGATGGTTTTAGGTATTGAAATTGAAAATATTAAAACCAAACAATCATTATAGTTACTATTTACTCTTCTGCCCAACAAACTGCTGTGCTTTCACCTTAAAAAGTACATTAAAGGTTGTTAAGCTTCCGTAGCTTCGTGTAATATATTGTTGTAAATCTATTTTCTCTTGTTCGTCTAGATTTTTACTTGAATTTATTTTTTGCTCCATAACTCGCAAACGGTCACGAACCATAGTGATTTTATGAAAAAAATCATCTATTTTAATTTCTTTGCTTTTTAAATTGGTATCTCCTGGCTCTAAAATTAGTTTTCCGCCTTTCCATTTATCACCAATATGCACAACTTCACTAACGTCGCTATACTTTTTCAGCAAACGCATAAAGCTTTGTTCTACATCAAAAAAACTAACTGTATCTACTTCATTTTCTGCTGCTTCAATAACCTCTATACTTTCATCTAAATCAATAGTTTCTAGTCCGTTTTCAATAAAAGTTACCCAATACTGTTTATTATCAACATTTGTAATAACACCTTTACCAAACTTAGTGTGATTTATTCTTGAACCTATTCCTAATATTTTCATTTTAATTATTTTTCAAAGTTATTTTTACAAGCTAAATGTATCATTTATTTTATTGAATAAAAATTTAAAATTTGTTTGTTAACAATTTCTAAAAGCACTTGATAATTCTATTTTTCTATAGTATTTTTAAAATAAAAACAAATTATCATGAAATTACTTACAACCATCTGCTTTATAGCCTTAAGCTTATCTTTAAGCGCAAAAAACTCAAATTTAATTTTACAAAATATGCCAGAAGTTGGTGATCAATATATTGTAAATGAAAATACAAGTGAAACTTACAAGCATATTAATTTTCCAAGACCAAATATTTTAGTTAAACGTGGTGCAGTTGCAAGCTATAATAGTGTAAAAGATGCTATTATTACAGTAACTAATGTTGCTAAAAATAAAAATGGCGAAACAATTATTACCGTAGAAAGAAAAGACGGCACAAAGTTTTTTGGCTTTTTAAAGTCGGCAGAAATTAATTATGAAAAAGCATTAGAAGCTAAAGAAATAGCTAAACTTAAAGCTTAATTAGCACGCTTAAAACATTAAGTATCATCACTATTTCTATAAACTAAACTCACAATATTATTACAACAAAAACGCGTATCTTTACACCTTTTCTTAATGTAAAAAGGAAGGACAATAATTTATGACCAATTACGAAGAAAACATTGAGGTACAAGGTGCCAGAGTTCACAATTTAAAAAATATAGATGTTACCATACCAAGAGAAAAACTAGTTGTTATTACTGGTTTATCTGGTAGCGGAAAATCTTCTCTGGCGTTTGATACTATTTATGCTGAAGGACAACGGCGTTACATTGAAACTTTCTCTGCATATGCAAGACAATTTTTAGGTGGTTTAGAACGTCCAGATGTTGATAAAATTGATGGCTTATCTCCTGTAATTGCTATAGAACAAAAAACAACCAGTAAATCACCAAGATCTACTGTTGGCACTATTACAGAAATTTACGACTTTTTACGTTTACTTTATGCTCGTGCTAGTGATGCGTACAGTTATAATACTGGCGAGAAAATGGTAAGCTATAGCGACGAGCAAATAAAAAAGTTAATTATAGAAAGTTATAAAGGAAAAAGAATTAACATACTTTCTCCTGTTATACGTTCTAGAAAAGGACATTATCGTGAATTGTTCGAGCAAATTGCAAAACAAGGTTTTGTAAAAGTTAGAACCGATGGTGAAATTAAAGATTTAGTTAAAGGCATGAAGCTAGATCGTTATAAAAACCACGATATAGAAATTGTTATTGATAGACTTAAAGTTGATGATAATATTGCAAATGATAAACGATTAGATGAAACTATAAACACAGCCATGTATCATGGTGACGATGTTTTAATGGTTATAGATCAAGATACGCAAGAAGCTCGTTATTTTAGTAGAAATTTAATGTGCCCAAGTTCGGGAATATCATATCCAAATCCAGAGCCAAATAATTTTTCATTTAACTCACCAAAAGGTGCTTGCCCAAATTGTAACGGAATTGGTGATTTATATCAAGTAAATGAAAGAAAAATTGTTCCAGACAATACGCTTTCTATTAAAAACGGCGCATTAGCACCACACGGTCCAGAAAAGAAAAGCTGGATTTTTAAGCAACTACAACTTATTGCAGAGCGGTTTAATTTTAAATTAACAGACCCTTATAAAGATATACCAAACGAAGCAAAACAAATTATTTTATACGGTGGTAATGATAAGTTTTCTGTTGAAAGTAAAACGCTAGGTATAACCAGAGATTATAATATAGATTTTGAAGGTGTTGCAAATTTTATAGAAAACCAATACAAAACGGCAGAATCTCGATCTTTAAAACGTTGGGCAAAAGATTATATGGACAAGATTAAATGTCCCGTTTGCGAAGGCTCAAGACTTAGAAAAGAATCTCTTTATTTTAAAGTAGCCGAAAAAAACATTGCAGAATTAGCAAATAAAGACATTGTTGATTTAGCAGAATGGTTTCAAGATTTAGAAAAACATCTTAGCGATAAGCAAATTAAAATTGCTGAAGAAATAATTAAAGAAATAAAAGCCAGACTTCAGTTTTTACTGGATGTCGGTCTAAATTACCTATCCTTAAACCGAAGCTCTAAATCACTTTCTGGTGGCGAAGCACAACGTATTCGATTAGCAACACAAATTGGTTCGCAATTGGTTGGTGTTTTATATATTTTAGATGAACCAAGTATTGGTTTACACCAGCGTGATAACGAAAAACTAATAAACTCATTAGTTTCGCTTCGTGATATTGGAAACTCGGTAATTGTTGTTGAGCATGATAAAGATATGATTGAAAGAGCAGATCATGTTATAGACATTGGACCAAGAGCAGGAAAACATGGAGGAGAAATTATAAGCGAAGGCACACCAAAGCAATTATTAAAAGAAAACACACTTACTGCTGCATACCTAAATGGCAAAAAAGAAATTGAAGTTCCTAAAAAACGCCGTGAAGGCAATGGTAAGTTTATAGAGCTTAAAGGCTGTACCGGAAATAATTTAAAAAATGTTTCGGTTAAATTTCCTTTAGGAAAAATGATTGGAGTTACTGGCGTTTCTGGCAGCGGAAAATCTACACTTATTAACGAAACTTTATACCCTATTCTTAACGCCTACTATTATAACGGTGTAAAAAAACCCATGCCATACAAAAGTATTAAAGGTTTAGAGCATTGCGATAAAGTTATAGATATAAACCAATCTCCAATAGGTAGAACACCAAGAAGTAATCCTGCAACATACACAGGTACTTTTAGTGAAATAAGAAGTTTATTTGCTAAAATACCAGAAGCCATGATACGTGGTTACAAACCCGGCAGATTTAGCTTTAACGTAAAAGGCGGTCGTTGTGAAACTTGCAAAGGTGGCGGTTTACGTGTTATAGAAATGAATTTCCTTCCAGATGTTTATGTAGAATGTGAAACATGCCAAGGTAAACGTTTTAACCGTGAAACCTTAGAAATTAGATACAAAGGAAAAAGTATTAGCGATGTTTTAAACATGACAATTAATGAAGGTGTTGATTTTTTTGAAAACATACCAAAAATTCATAAAAAACTTAAAACCATAAAAGATGTTGGTTTAGGCTATATTACTTTAGGCCAACAGAGCACAACGCTTTCTGGTGGAGAAGCCCAACGCATTAAATTAGCCACAGAGTTAAGTAAAAGAGATACAGGAAACACGTTTTATATTTTAGATGAACCAACTACCGGACTACACTTTGAAGACATTAGAGTACTTATGCTAGTACTAAACAAATTAGCAGATAAAGGTAATACCGTTTTAATAATCGAGCATAATCTTGATGTAATTAAAACCGTAGACCATATTATAGATGTTGGTTACGAAGGTGGTCAAGGTGGCGGACAAATAATTGTTGAAGGTACTCCAGAAAAAGTTGCTAAACATAAAAAAAGTTATACTGCAAGATTTTTAAAAAAAGAGCTTAATTAAATTAAAAAATACAATTGTGTGCTTTATCAGTTTGTTAACAGTAAGGCGTTTTAATATTTTGTATATTTAAAATAGTTAACCATAAAAATCAAAAAATTATGAGAAGTATACTTTGGCTTGTAGCCGTAATTTGTATTATAATGTGGCTTTTAGGCTTTTTAGGTGTAATGCCAGGATTAGATGGTAATAGTTTAATTCACATTTTATTAGTAATCGCAGTTATAGTAATTCTTTATAACATTATTTCAGGCAGAAAACCACTATAAAAATTTAGTTTAAACATATTAAAAAAGGCAACCAAAATGGTTGCCTTTTTTTATTTCAATATTTTAAGCTTAAAGTCACTATTTCTGTTAAATTTGTGATGCTGAAAATTATGCAACGTATTATTAATAAAAAACACTAATTACATCTTTCAAATATAGAAAGTAAATAACATTATATACATGAGAAAAGAACAACATCACAAAGGTTGGAATGAAAATAAAACAAACGATTCTTGGGCAATCTTCAAAATTATGGGAGAGTTTGTTAACGGGTTTGAAAAAATGAGTCAAATTGGACCTTGTGTTTCAATTTTTGGTTCAGCAAGAACAAAACCAGATCATAAATATTATAAACTAGCTGAAAACGTAGCAAAACGTATTTGCGAAGCAGGTTATGGTGTAATTACTGGTGGTGGACCAGGTATTATGGAAGCAGGTAACAAAGGTGCACATTTAGCAGGAGGAACATCTGTTGGATTAAACATAGAATTACCTTTCGAGCAACATGACAATCCATATATTGATAATGATAAAAGTCTGGATTTCGATTATTTCTTTGTTCGTAAAGTAATGTTTGTAAAATACTCTCAAGGTTTTGTTGTTATGCCAGGTGGTTTTGGTACACTAGACGAGCTTTTTGAAGCCATTACACTTATACAAACAAACAAAATCGAAAAATTCCCAATCATACTTGTTGGTACAGACTTTTGGTCTGGATTAATTGATTGGGTTAAAGAAACTGTTTTAGATAAATTTACTAACGTAAGTCCTGGAGATTTAGATTTAATTCACCTTGTAGATACAGAAGAAGAAGTAGTAACTATTTTAGACGCTTTCTATAAAGAATACAACTTAAGTCCAAACTTCTAAAAGTTAAACTGTTAAATTGGCATACGTTTTTAAAAAATTATTACGTTATTAGTAAAAAAAGCGCTGTATATCCTTTGAAAAAGAATTACATATTACTCTCTCTATGCCTTATTTTTAGTAATCTGGTTATTAGCCAAAATACTATTGACATTAAAGCAAACTTTGATGTTTCAACAAAAAGCATACATATTAATCAAACTATAAAGTATTTAAATACTTCTAACAAAGTATTAGACACTATATACTTAAACGATTGGAGTAATAGCTATTCATCTAAAACAACGCCTTTAGCAACACGTTTTGCCGAAGAATTTAAAAACACATTTCATTTTGCAAAAGATGAAGATCGTGGTTTTACACTAATATCTTCTATTAAAGACGAAAATCAAGAACTATATCACTCACGACTAAAACAGCATCCAGATGTTATAAAAGTCGCCTTAAATAAACCACTAGAGCCTGGAAATACTTATAACATCACACTAAATTATACCGTACAAGTGCAAAACGATAAGTTTACACGTTACGGTATAAGTGATGATAATAATTTTATGCTACGTTATTGGTACATTACACCAGCAATATTTAATGGAAAATGGCAATATTATAGTAACAAAGATTTAAATGATGCTTATATACCAAAAGCAGAAATTACAATTGAAGCTAATTACGATGCAGCTTACACATTAATTTCAGAGTTAAATGAAATAAAGTCTGAAGAAAATCAAGGTAGAAAAATAACTACAATACATGGTAAAGACCGCATAAATACAAAATTTACATTAAAACAAAGCAACGATTTTAATACCGTTGAAACAGATTATTTTGCGATACAGTCAAATATAGATACAGAAAATTTACCAAGAACAGATGTTGCAATTATAACAGATAGAGTTACAAAATATATTACTGAAAATATTGGCGAATACCCTCATGAAAAACTACTCTTAACCTGGATAGATTATAAAAAAGAACCAATTTATGGTTTAAATTTATTACCAGATTTTATTCGTCCGTTTCAAGATACATTTCAATACGAAATGAAAATATTAAAAACAGCGTTAAGAAATTACCTTGAAAATGTTGTTTTAATAAACCCAAGAGAAGACCAATGGGTAATAGATGGTATTCAAACCTATTTTTTAATGAAATATGTTGAAGAAAACTATCCTCGGGTAAAGCTTACTGGAACATTAGGCAATATATGGGGCATTAGAGCATTTCATGCAGCAGATTTAAAATTTAATGACCAATATAATCTTGCCTATTTACATATGGCAAGAACAAATCTAGACCAGCCACTAACAATGGCTAAAGACTCTTTATTAAAATACAATAAAAATATTGGTAATAAATATAAAGCAGGATCAGGATTAAGATATTTAAACAGCTATAACAATAGTAAAGTAGCAGAAAATGCAGTAAAACAATTTATAAACGAAAAAAGCTTAAAATCTACAACAGGAATAGATTTCTACCACTATTTAAAAATCAATAGCATTAAAAATATAGATTGGTTTTATGAGGATTTTTTAAACACAAATACTAAAATAGATTACCGTATAAAAAATATAAATAAAAAAGGAGATTCGTTAGTTGTAACATTACTTAATAAAAAAGAAAACAACGTACCAATTTCTTTATTCTCAATTAAAAATGATACAGTTGTAAATAAAATCTGGATTAAAGGTTTTAATGGCGAAAAAACAATTACTATTCCGGGAGCAGATTTAGATAGACTAGCTTTAAACTACGACAAAATTATTCCAGAAGTTAAAGATAGAAATAACTGGAAAGCTGTAAACAAATTATTAGATAAACCAATTCAGTTTAGACTATTTAAAGATGTTGAAGATCCCGATTATAGCCAAATATTTTTTATGCCAGAGTTTGCATATAATCTGTACGATGGTTTTTCGCCAGGACTTAAACTCTATAACAAAACAGTACTTTCAAAAGATTTTCTTTATAAATTTAGTCCTAAATATGGTATAAAAAGTAATGCTTTAGTTGGAAGCGCATATTTAAGTTATATAAACAGAAAAGAGGACGTTAGAAACTTTAGCACAAGATACACAGTACGAGTTGAAAACTATAACTACGCAAAAGACCTATCTTATACAACATTTACACCATCAATTTCATTTGCTTTTAGAGACCCTAAAGATTTAAGAAAAAACAAAAAGCAATATTTAAATTTCAGGTATGTAAGTGTCGATCGCGACGAAGATCCAACAGGAGAATTTGAAATTGAAGGCGAACCAAAATATGGCGTTTTTAATGCTAATTACACTTCAATAAATAATAATTTAAAAAACTTTGGCTCAATAGCAACAGACCTTCAATTAGCTAAAGACTTTGGAAAACTTTCTGCTACTTTAGAATTTAGAAAGTTAACCGAAAAAAATAGACAGTACAATGTAAGAGCATATATTGGTACGTTTTTATACAACAACACATTTCAAGACACCAACTTCTTTAGTTTTGCACTAGATAGACCAACAGACTATTTGTTTGATTATGATTATTTGGGTAGAACCGAAGATGAAGGCATAACCAGCCAACAACTAATTCTTGCCGAAGGTGGTTTTAAATCTCAATTAAAACCTGCTTTTGCAAACCAATGGATTTCAACTATAAATACAAGTACAACTATTTGGCAATACATTATGGCTTATGGCGATGTAGGTTTTGTAAAAAACCATTTTAGCAGTCCAAAATTTGTTTATGATTCAGGCATTCGCTTAAACCTTGTTCAGGATTATTTTGAATTATATTTACCTGTTTACTCCAATAAAGGTTGGGAGATTGCACAGCCAGAATACGATAAAAGCATTCGTTTTATTGTAACATTATCCCCAAATACATTAATAAAATTATTTACTAGACGCTGGTATTAATTAATTGAATTATTTTCAACAGAAATTCATATAATTCAATATTAATAAGTAATTCGTACCAAAAACCGCGTTTCAATACTAAATTATCATTTTTTTAAGACATTTTAGTGTTGCCAAAATCAGTTTTATTCGCTAAATTTGCTTATCAAAAAAACTAAACATATGAGCACAAATTCCGACTTAAAAAAAGAGCTATCATTTAACGATTTTAAAACTCAGGTTTTAGAAGATTATAAGATTGCTGTAACCAGTCGGGAATGTAGCCTACTTGGTCGTCGCGAAGTATTAACAGGAAAAGCCAAATTTGGTATTTTTGGTGATGGTAAAGAAGTACCACAATTAGCATGGGCAAAAGCCTTTGCAAATGGCGATTTTAGATCAGGATATTATAGAGATCAAACTTTCATGATGGCTATTGGCGAATTAACTATACAACAGTTTTTTGCTGGTTTATATGCCAATACAGATTTATCTCAAGAACCAATGTCTGGTGGTCGCCAAATGGGCGGACACTTTTCTACGTTTAGTTTAGATGAAAACGGAAATTGGAATAACCTTACAAAACAAAAAAATTCTAGTGCAGACATCTCGCCTACTGCAGGACAAATGCCAAGACTTTTAGGTTTAGCACAAGCTTCTAAAGTATATAGAAATGTAAAAGGAATAGATACAACTAATTTTTCTACAGAAGGAAACGAAATCGCTTGGGGAACAATTGGTAATGCTAGTACAAGTGAAGGTTTATTTTTCGAAACCATAAATGCTGCGGGAGTTTTACAAGTACCAATGGTAATTAGTGTTTGGGATGATGAATATGGTATTTCTGTACATGCAAGACACCAAACAACTAAAGAAAACATTTCTGAAATTTTAAGTGGTTTCCAACGTGATAAAGATGCCAATGGCTACGAAATTTTAAGAGTAAAAGGTTGGGATTATGTTGCTTTAATTGAAACTTATCAAGAAGCTGCAAGAATTGCACGAAAAGAACATGTACCTGTTTTAATTCACGTTAACGAACTTACACAACCTCAAGGCCACTCTACATCTGGTTCTCATGAACGCTATAAAGATGCAGACCGTTTAAAATGGGAAAAGCAAAACGATTGTAACGTTAAACTTAGAGAATGGATGCTTGAAACAGGTATCTCTACAGACGAAGAATTAACTGCCATTGAAAAAGATATTAAAAAAGCTGTACGCGAAGGTAAAAAAGCCGCTTGGACAGCCTTTTTAAATCCAATTTTAGAAGAAAGAACAGAAGTCTCTAAAATACTTACTCAAGTAGCAGAAACTAGTGCCAATAAAGTTTTTATAGAAAAAATAATTAACGATTTATCTGCTATCAGTGAGCCAGGTAGAAAAGATATTCTTTCTACAGCTAGAAAAGTACTACGTTATGTTGTCAACGAAGACTCTTCAGCTAAAACAACATTAATAAACTGGATTGATACTTATTTCAATAAAATTCAACCAAAATACAGTTCGCATTTACATAACGAAACAAAATCAGCAGCCATAAATATTAAAGAAGTTAAACCTATTTACGATACAGATGAAGAAGTTGATGGTCGTGTGGTAATTAGAGATAACTTTGATGCTCTATTTAATAACTATCCAGAATCTTTAATATTTGGTGAAGATGCAGGAAATATTGGAGATGTAAACCAAGGATTAGAAGGTTTACAAGAAAAATATGGTGAGTTACGTGTTGCAGATGCTGGAATTCGTGAAGCTACCATTTTAGGTCAAGGTATTGGTATGGCAATGCGTGGTTTAAGACCAATTGCCGAAATTCAATATTTAGATTATATTCTATATGCGTTACAAATAATGAGTGACGATTTAGCAACCTTACATTACAGAACAAAAGGACGCCAAAAAGCACCACTAATTGTTCGTACTCGTGGTCATAGACTAGAAGGTATCTGGCACTCTGGTTCTCAAATGGGTGGCGTTTTAAATTTAATACGCGGTATACACGTTTTAGTACCAAGAAACATGACCAAAGCAGCTGGTTTCTATAACACATTATTAGAAAGTGACGAACCTGCTTTAATTGTAGAATGTTTAAATGGTTACCGTTTAAAAGAGAAAAAACCATCTAACTTTGGAGAGTTTAAAACACCTATTGGTGTTGTAGAAACAATAAAAGAAGGAAACGATATTACGTTACTTTCTTACGGCTCTACTTTACGAATTGTAGAAGAAGTAGCAAAAGAGTTACAACAAGTTGGTATTGATGTAGAAGTTATAGATGCACAATCTCTATTACCTTTCGATATTAATCATGATGTAGTAAAAAGCCTTGAAAAAACGAATCGTTTAATGGTTATAGATGAAGATGTTCCTGGAGGCGCTTCTGCTTACCTATTAGATCAAGTGTTAAATAAACAAAACGGGTATCAGTTTTTAGATAGTGCACCAAAAACATTAACAGCAAAAGCGCACAGACCTGCTTATGGTAGTGATGGCGATTATTTCTCTAAACCATCTGCTGAAGATATTTTTGAAGCAATTTACGCTGTAATGCATGAAGCAAATCCTAAGGATTTTCCTAAATTAAGATAAACATACAGACTTTATATTTGTTCTGCATCAAAGTTTTTACTTTTTAGTAAAGCTTTTTAACTATTTTTAAATTCTAACTTAAAAATTATGCTAACTAAAAAAGACAAAGAACTTTTAAGAGGAAATATTTTTAGACATTTAGACGGTATCGCAATAGCCACAACAACTTATGCACTGCATAAAAATGGTGTTTTACAATACTTATTAGATTATAAAATAGTAACGCTTACCAAAATCACCTCTCATTTTAATGCTAACGAGGGTTATTTAAATGTTGCTTTGAGATTACTTTGTTCTCAAGGTTGGCTAAACCAAAATGTAGACAATGAAAAAGACATTGTATCTTTCTCTATAAATGAAAAAAGCAAACAAGCATTTTCTTATGCACATATTTACAAAGATGCTGTAACCATATTAAATTACGCTGTAAAGTTTCCTGAAGAACGTATTGGTAGCGATGCCTTTTTAGCTCTAGAACGTGTGTTTAATAAGTATAGAGATAATTTTGGCCTTAAAAACACTAAAAGTAATACTGTAGAATATCAAATATTAAAACACATTGAAGGTTGTATTACAGCTCCTATTACTGTATTATTAGGTGTTAACGGTTTGTTCCATAAATATTTTATGGAAGCTTCTTTTACTGCAGAAGAGTACCATAAAGATCCAGAAAGTTTTAAAAAGATTTTAGATTTCCTTACAGATTTAGGATGGTTTAAAAAGAAAAATGAAACTTACCAATTTACAGACGAAGGCTTATTTTTTGCAAAACGAGCATCGGCTTATGGCGTAACCGTTTCTTATTTACCAACATTTTTAAAATTAGACGAGTTACTATTTGGTAACCCTAAAATTCTTAAAAATGATGATCCAGAAACTACCGAAAAACATGTACATAGAGAAATGAATGTTTGGGGAAGTGGTGGCGCTCATTCTACATATTTTAAAGTAATAGATCAAGTTATTATAGAGTTATTTAATAAACCTATAGATGAGCAACCTAAAGGTATTTTAGATATGGGCTGTGGTAATGGTGCTTTTATACAACATATATTTGATGTTATAGAACACCAAACTTTACGTGGTAAAATGCTTGAAGAGCATCCATTATTACTTGTAGGTGCAGACTTTAACAAAGCTGCTTTAAAAGTAACTAGAGCGAACCTTATTAAAGCAGATATTTGGGCAAAAGTTATTTGGGGAGACATTGGTAGACCAGATCTATTAGCTAAAGATTTAAAAGAAGATTATAATATTGAGCTAAGCGATTTATTAAATGTTCGAACCTTTTTAGACCATAATCGTATTTGGGAAACACCAAAAAAACCAACAAATCGTGTAAGTAATTCTTGTGGTGCTTTTGCATATCAAGGTCAACGAATAAGCAATAACCTAGTTGAAGATTCTTTACTAGAACATTTACAAAAATGGAAACCATTTGTAGAAAAATTTGGCTTATTAATTATAGAGTTACACACTATAAAACCAACACTAACAGCTAATAATATTGGAAAAACAGCATCTACTGCTTACGATGCTACACATGGTTATAGTGACCAATATATTCTTGAAGTAGATGTGTTTAATAAAATTGCACAAGAAGCAGGTTTAAATCAAGATCCTAAATATTTTTCAAAATTTCCTAATAACGATTTAGCAACGGTAAGCATAAACTTATTAAAGGGAAAAAAATGATTCATTTAATAGTTGGAAATACTGGTGCAGGAAAAACAACTTACGCTCACAAACTTAAGGAAGAAAATAAAGGCATAATTTTTTCTATAGATAAATGGAATAACATTTTATTTATGCCAGACAAAACAAAAGAAGATAAACTTGATTGGATGTTAGAAAGAATATCCAGAAGCGAAACACTAATGATGCTTTATATTTTGCAATTAGAAGATAATAGTGTGGATTCTATTTTAGATTTAGGCTTCTCTAAATTTAAACATCGCGAAAAGTTTAGAAATTTTGCTGCTAAGCATAATATTAAATATCAATTACACTTTTTAGACAGCTCTAAACAAATTAGAGAAAACCGCATTTTAAAAAGGAATGCAGACAAAGGCATTACTTACGAGTTTAATGTAAAGCAAGAAGATTTTGAATTTATGGAAACATGGTTTGAGCCGCCTAATTCTAGTGAGTTAAAAAGTGCCATCCATATTAAAGCATAAAAAAAGCCTGCACTTGCAGGCTTTTTTTATCTAATTTTAAATTTAATTAAGACTTTAAAAAATCCATTAAAATAGAATTTAACTCTTCCTTATGCGTAATATTTAAACCATGTGGCGCACCTTCTATAATTTTATAAGTAGAATTAGCTATACCTTTTGCTGCTTGCTCTGCAGATGTTCCTATTGGTACTGTATTATCTTCATCGCCATGCACAATTAAAGTTGGAACTTTTACATTTTTTAATTCTGGTCTAAAATCTGTATGCATCCAAGCTAAAGCTGCTTGAATTGTACCTCTTGGCGAAGCATGAGAAGCCACTATAAAATCGTAATCTAAAACAGCTTGACTAATACGTCCTTCTTTTTTAGTTTCATCAAAATTATAAAACCCTTTATGAAAATCTTTTAAAAAGCCAACGCGATCATTTTCTAAAGCATTTTGTATGTCTTTAAGTGCAGATTCTGGTACACCTGCTTCATTATCCTCCTTTTGTTTTACTAACGGGACAATAGAAGAAATTAGTGCCGCTTTAGCAATTTTACTATCTCCATATTCTGTTAGGTAACGTACTACTTCGCCGCCACCCATAGAGAAACCAACTATAATAGTGTCTTTAAGTTTTAAATCTTCAATAATTGCATTTAAATCACTAGCTAAAGAAGAATAATCATATCCATCCCAAGGTGCAGAAGATATACCAAAACCTCTTCTATCGTAAGAGATACAACGGTAACCGGCTTCTACAATTTTCCAAACCTGGTGCTCCCAGGATTTTCTGCTTAGTGGCCAACCATGAATTAATATTACAGGTTGTCCTTTACCGTAATCTTCATAAAATATATCTACTTGTTCTGTACTTTTTTTGTTTGAAATAAATGGCATCTATTAAATTTTTGGTTAATATTTTCTTTAAACTGAACTAAAAAATTCAGCAACCAAAAGGTACTTCAATTCTAAAAAAAATACTGTTAAATAATTTTTAATTGTGATAAATTTAAATGTTATATTGAAAGCATAAACTAAAAAACAAACCCTTCTTTTTAAAAAGAAAATATATGAAAGCTGTTTCTGTAGTTACCATTAGAAAAGAGTTAAAACACAAAAGCAATCAAGAACTTGCCGAGTTATGCCTGCGTTTATCTCGTTTTAAAAAAGAAAATAAAGAGTTATTAACCTATTTGCTTTTTGAAGCAGATAGTGAAGCTGGTTACATAGAAACTGTAAAGCAAGAAATAGATGAACAGTTTGATTTAATTAATACTAATAGTTTTTTCTACATAAAGAAAAGTGTGCGTAAAATTCTACGAAACACTAAAAAATATATTAGATACTCTCTTAATAAGGAAACTGAAGTTGAACTACTACTCTATTTTTGCAAAAAGCTTAAAGCTATGAAACCTTCTATATCAAGGAATACAACACTTACAAATCTTTACGATCGTAATATTGAAGCTATCACTAAAAAGGTTTTAAAACTACATGAAGATTTGCAATATGATTATAATCTTGAGTTAGAAAATATGTAATGCAAATATTTAGTACGTTTAAAATTTGTTGATAATAATTCCCAAGCAACTGCAAAAAAAATGAAAAGAATCCACTTTGCGAATTTGAATAAAAAAGGGCGTTGGATTTTACTACCGCTTATTTTAATTGGATTGTTTCTTATAATAAATGGAGTTTTTGATTTTATTGAATTTAAAAATCCAAAAACCCATAAATATTTGAATACTTTAGGATACGTAATTGTTTTTGGGTTTAGTACGCAAATGTTTTGGTATAAAAATTATATTCAATGGAACAACAGAGGTATGTTAATCAAAATCAAATCGTTTTTGGGAAAAAATATAAAATTTAAAGAAATCATATCATCTGAATTGACAAACAAAAAACTAATTTTAAAAACGGTTTACGGAAATAAAATTGAATTTGACTTGAGCGAGATTGTAGAATCTGACTCGAAAAAATTACATGAGATAATTAGAAAAAAAATGCTTGCCAACAATTTATAAAAACGCTTGTTTTAAAGGTTTTTCCACCATTTAGTGTAGATGTTAGCAGAATCTTTCACCAAAATTTCTTGTCCAATAGTTGGTGTTATAACATCTAGATTTAAAGCTTTGGCTTTTTTTGTAACACGTTCTATTGGGTCTGTCCATTCGTGGAGCGCCAATTTAAAACCAGCCCAATGAATTGGCATAATTTTTTTGGCTTTAACATCTACTCCAGCCTGCGCTGTTTCTTCAGGCATCATGTGTATATCTGGCCACATTTTATTGTATTGACCGCATTCCATTAATGCCAAATCAAAAGGACCATATTTTTCTCCAATAGTTTTAAAGTGAGAAGCATAACCGCTATCTCCACTAAAATAAATGTTTTCAGTTTTAGAGCTTATTACCCATGAACTCCAAAGTGTACTTTGACCATTATTAAGTTTTCTTCCAGAAAAATGTTGAGCTGGTGTGCAAACTAATTTCAAGTTATCTAATTGTTTGCTTTGCCACCAATCTAATTCTGAAATTTTATTATTAGGTATTTTCCATGCTTTTAAATGTTCTCCAACACCAAGTGGTACATAAAAATGTTTTGTTTTATCTTTTAAACTTAGTATTGTTTTATAATCTAAATGATCGTAATGATCATGAGAAAAAATAACAGCATCTATTTCTGGTAGTTTTTCAACTTCTAAAGGAAATTCTTTGTTAAAGCGATTTGCTCCTAAAATTTCTAATGGCGCAGCAACTTTACCAAACATTGGATCTAAAAGAATATTTTTATTATCTATTTGCAATAAAAAAGACGAATGCCCAAACCAAAGCATCCTAGCTTCTCCTTTGTAATTTGCGATAGATGCAGAGTCTATTCTAGTTGCAATTAAATCTGCCTTTGGTCTTCCATTAGGTACTTTTTTTGTAAAAAAAGTATAAGTAAGTTTCATGGTTTCTAAAAAACTTAATTCTTTAGGAACAGGATTTGTATTTTTAAACTTTCCGTTTTTATACTGTTTAGATTTTGCATAAACAATTTGCTGCTCTTTACTAATGTCTCCTCCAAAACTAGGATAAAAATTTGTTAATAACAGATATGTTATTACAAGCAGACTAATAATTACAAGTGTTATTACCATTACATATTTAAGTGTTTTTTTAAACATTCTATTTAAATTGGCTCATTATTATTTTATCAAAAATACAATCTTCCAACCATTTTTTAATAAGCATTGTAACACCATATACTTTATTACTTTAGTTGTGTAATATATTAAGTATCTGTCAATATGGAAATCACTCTTGTAAATAATACTATTTTACTCATAATAATCTACATGTTAAAATTTATTACAAAAAAAAGCAACCTAATGGCTGCTTTTTTATTTCGCTCTTTATATCTATTAAGCTACTTGCTCTTCATGTTTACCTTCGTAAACTTCCTCTACTAATTTAGAGTTAAAAGCAGGTAAATCGTTTGGATTTCTACTAGTTACTAAACCGCTATCGCAAACTACTTCTTCGTCATACCATTTAGCACCTGCATTTTCAATATCGGTTTTTATAGAGTTGTAAGATGTTACTTTTCTACCTTCAAGTACTCCAGCTTCGGCTAAAAGCCATGGCGCGTGGCATATTGCTCCTACTGGTTTATGATTTTCGAAAAATGATTTTATAAAATCTATAGCATCATCATTCTGCCTTAAAGTATCTGGGTTTATTACACCTCCAGGCAACATTAATGCATTATAATCTTTTTGCGAAACTTCGCTTAAAGTTTTATCTACTTTATAATTGTTACTCCAATTGCCATTATCCCAAGCTTTAATTTCTCCTTTTTCAAGAGAAACTATATGTACATCTGCTCCTGCATCTTCTAAGGCTTTTTTTGGTTCTCTTAATTCGCTTTCCTCAAATCCATTAGTTGCTAAAATTGCAACGGTCTTTCTATTTAAATTTTCCATTGTTAGTGTTTTAAGATTAATAATTTGTTTACTCGAAGATACTATGATTAAAGGCTTTTATAAGAATTTGAAGCTTGCTTTAACTTCAATTTAGCACGAGATGTTAACGAAATAATCTCAAGTGTTAATTTAAAAATAAAACGTTAATAAAATTAAGATTAGAAACGAGAAAGGTTAATTTAAAATTCTTACCAACAACTCTTTTAATAAATCTTTTTGCGGCACTGCATTGGCATTTACACCTTTGCTTTTAACATCAAACTCACGTAAAGTAGCAACAATACCACTTACTTTACGCATAGGAAAATTACGTGCAGCATCTAAATATTCGCTTACAAAGTATGGGTTTACACGCAATGCAGAAGCTACGCTTCGTGGAGACTTATCATTCATACCATGTAATTGCAATAATTGAGAAAAGAAATTATAAAGTAGCGAAACAGTTACAACCATTGGGTTGTCTTTTGGGTTATCACCAAAATAGGTTATAATTTTAAATGCTTTTGCATCATTGCGGGCACCAATAGCTTTACGTAGTTCGAAATTATTATAATCTTTACTAATACCTATATTTTCTTCTATATGCGATGGTGTAATTTCTGAACCTTCAGGAAGTACTATTTGAAGTTTTTCTAGTTCATTATTAATTTTAGCAAGATTAGTACCTAAAAATTCAACAAGCATTTGCGAAGCCTTTGGAGTAATTTTATAACCTTTTGTAGATAAGGTTCTTCTAATCCAATCTGGTACTTGATTATCGTAAAGCTTCTTACTCTCGAAAACAATACCCGATTTTTTAATTGCTTTATAAACAGCCTTACGTTTATCTACAGATTTATATTTGTAACACAAAACCAAAACAGTTGATGGCTGTGGATTTTTAGCATAATCTGATAGTTTGTCTATAGTTCTAGATAAATCTTGTGCTTCTTTAACAACAACTACTTGCTTATCTGCCATCATAGGAAACCGTTTAGCATTACCAACAATATCTTCGACTGTTACATCACGACCGTATAATACCATTTGGTTAAAACCACGTTCTTCTTCTGCTAAAACATTGCTTTCAATAAATTCTGAAATTTTATCAATATAATATGCTTCTTCACCCATTAATAAATAAATAGGTGCTAGTTTATTGTTTTTTATGTCTGTTACCAGTTGTTTTACTTCGTCCAAAGTTATAGCAATTCCAAATTAAAAAATAAAAATTCCAAAATAGAAACTAATAAAAAGCGTTTGTTATTTGGTATTTAATTGTTGAAGTTTAACTTTGAAAAAACTATAAAACACTGTATGCAAGAGCTTAACTTTCCAAAGTTTTCGTTCCGTTTCAAAAATAGCGAAAATAAAGTATCTATATTCGATGCAATTCGTAAAAAATTTGTGATTTTACAACCTGAAGAATGGGTTAGGCAACATTGTGTACAGTATTTAATTGATGTAAAAGGCTACCCTAAATCGTTAATTAATGTAGAAAAAGAACTAAAAATCAATGATTTAAAAAAAAGGTATGATATTGTTGTTTTTAATACAAACGGAAGCATACATTTAATTGTAGAGTGTAAAGCACCAAAAATAAAAATTAGCCAGTCTACTTTTGATCAAGTTGCCCGTTATAACTTGGCATTAAACGCAACATATTTAATGGTAACAAACGGTTTAAACCATTATTATTGCATGATGGATTTTGAAGCAGAAAAATATAATTTTCTTCAAGATATCCCAGATTTTAAGCATTAAAATTTAATACATAACAATAAAAATTTGAAAATAGCAGTCGTTATATTAAACTGGAATGGTAAAAAACTTCTTGAAACCTTTTTACCTTCTATTATAGCATATTCAAAAGAAGCAACCATTTATGTTGCAGATAACGCATCAAGTGATGATTCTTTAGCATTTGTTGAAAATAATTTTACCACAGTAAAAATTATAAAAAATAAGGAGAATGGTGGTTATGCTAAAGGTTATAATGACGCACTAAAAGATTTAAAAGAAGACATTTTTTGCCTAATAAATAGCGATATAGAAGTTACGGAGCAGTGGCTAACTCCAATTATACAAACTTTTAAAAACGAAGAAAACACAGCAATTATCCAGCCCAAAATATTAGATTATAAAAATAAATCTTATTTTGAATACGCTGGTGCAGCAGGTGGTTTTATAGATAAATTTGGTTATCCATTTTGCCGAGGTCGTATTTTCAATACTATAGAAAAAGATTTAGGGCAATACAATAACAATACAAAGATTTTATGGGCAACTGGTGCTTGCTTTTTTATTAGAAGAAACGTGTTTAACAGCTTAAATGGTTTTGATGAATCGTTTTTTGCTCACATGGAAGAGATAGATTTATGCTGGCGTGCTTATAACCAAGACTTTGAAACTAAATATATTTGGAATTCTACTGTATATCATGTTGGAGGCGCTACTTTAAATGCTGTAAATCCTAAAAAAACATATTTAAACTTTAGAAATAGTTTAGCAACTTTAACAAAAAATGCTTCAGGTAACTTATTTATACTAATATTAGTACGGTTAACTCTAGATGGGTTTGCTGCAATTAAATTTTTATTAGAACTAAAACCTGCTCATATCTTAGCTATTTTAAAAGCACATTTTGCCTTTTACTCTAGACTTCCTAAGCTTTTAAAAGAACGAAAATCACTACAACAAAAAAGACTTTACTTTAAACAAAAATCTATTGTATGGTCTTATTTTATTGATAATAAGAAGTTATTTTCAGATTTATAATTTTTTAGCAAAAGTTTTGTTAATGCTTCTTTTAACATTTTAAAATTAGCTACTTTTGAAGCGTTATAATTTAATTTTATTACAAAACAACTATGAAAAAACTAATGATATTTGGTGCTGCGGCATTATTAACTTTAAGTTCATGTGTGTCTAAAAAAGACTATATGGCACTTGAAGACAAACACAAAGAAACACAAGATTTATTAAATACTGCAACCGTTAAACTTAATAAATGTCTAGCAGACGAAGCTGCATCTGCTGCTCGTTTACAAGAATTAAAAGACCGTTTAGCAGATATGAAATCAAGCAATCAAGCATTGATTGAAACATCTAAAGATTTAACTGTATTAACTACACAAGGTGCTAAAAATGTAGAAAAATCTCTTGAAAGCTTAAAAGAAAAAGATTTAAAAATTTCAAGACTACAAGATGCTTTAACTAAAAAAGATAGTGTAACTCTAGCTTTAGTAACTAGCTTAAAGAAAGAAGTTGGTTTAAACGATGAAGACATTGAAATTAATGTAGAAAAAAGTGTTGTATTTATCTCATTATCTGATAAGTTATTATTTAAAAGCGGAAGCTATAACATTACAAGCAGAGCTAAAGAAATTTTAGCAAAAGTAGCTACAGTAATTAATGGCAAGCCTAACTTTGAAGCAATGGTAGAAGGTCACACAGATAATGTACCTTACAACAGAGGTGGCGTTTTACAAGACAACTGGGATTTAAGTGTAAAAAGAAGTACATCTATTGTAAGAGCTTTACAAGAATTAGGTGTTAAACCAGAACAATTAATTGCAGCTGGACGTGGAGATCATTTACCATTAGTATCTAACGATACTGCTGAAAATAGAGCCATTAATAGAAGAACAAAAATTTACATTCTTCCTAAAATCGATCAATTTTACGAAATGATTGAAACAGAAATGAAAGAACTTTCTAAAGAAGGATAATAAACAAATTATCTATAAAAAAGCCCAGTCGAAAGATTGGGCTTTTCTTTTTTATTAAAATATCTAAAGCTTCAGTATATCCTGAAAAACATTACTTAGTCGAAAAAAAATTAAAAACTTACAAATAATTATTTTTATTTATATATTGAAACGCTAATTAACCAACAATGTGTTTTCATAAAAATAAAAAAAGCTACAAAAAACTAAGTTTTCTACTTCTACTATCTATAATATGTTCTTGTGCAAATGAAACATATTATGAAGATGCATCTAACTTGGATTCAGAATTAATTTCTTTATTGAATATAAATTCCAACAATCAAGGTGCAGATTTTTTTATTTTACCAAATTCTAACGATTATTTGAGCATTCCACAAGATCCTAACAATCCTCTAAATACAAGCAAAGTAGAATTAGGAAAAATGTTAGTTCATGAAACGGCTACCGGAGGAAATCCTAAAATGGAATTGGCAGGAAATTCATATTCTTGCGCTAGTTGTCATCCAGTAGCAGCAGGTTTTTATTCTGGAAACCTTCAAGGTATTGGTGAAGGCGGAAGCGGTTTTGGTTTTAATGGAAATAATCGCATTATGGATGGAAACATGCCAATAGACTCTATAGACATTTTACCTATTAAAGTACCCAGTTTATTAAATGTTGCCTATCAAGACGTTATGCTCTGGAATGGCTCTTTAGGAGGTTCTGGCATTAACGCTCCTTTTGTAGCGCAAAATGCAAATGCAATTCCAGAAAATCTTTTAGGTTACCAAGGTTTAGAAACACAAGGTATGGCAGGACAAACTGCACACAGATTAAAAATTGATGAAGCATTTGCTATTGAATATGGCTACAAAGATATGTTTGATGCTGCTTTTCCTGACTTTGCAGAAAGTGAACGCTATACTAAAGTTACAGCAGGTTTAGCAATTGCTGCTTTTAACAGAACTCTATTAGCAAACCAATCGCCTTGGCAAAATTGGCTAAAAGGTGATTATTACGAAATGAGTAATCAAGAGAAAAAAGGCGCTATTTTATTTTTTGATAAAGCACAATGTGTTAATTGCCACACAGGACCAGCACTAAAATCTAACAATTTTTATGCTCTAGGTATGGGAGACATTAACCACAGCAATGGTACTGTAATAGACCAACAAGATTTTGAGTTTAAGCGTTTAGGCCGTGGCGGATTTACAAACAACAGTAACGATAATTACAAATTTAAAGTACCTAATTTATATAATTTAAAATCTAACCAGTTTTATGGTCATGGTGGTACTTTTAACTCTATACAAGAAGTAATAACTTATATTGTAAGCGGAGAAAAAGAAAATGAATTAGTTCCAAATAGTCAATTAGCGCCAGAGTTCACTAATTTAAATTTAACAAGTCAAGAAATTATAGATTTAACTGCTTTTGTCGAAAATGCGTTATTTGACCCTAATTTAGAACGCTATGTTCCCACAAGTGTGTTTTCTGGCAATTGTATACCTAACAGTGACGAACAATCACAAATAGATTTAGGTTGCAATTAAAAAATCTCTAAACTACCTTTTCCTTCTCTAACAACTTCTGGCTCATCGTTAGATAAGTCAATAATTGTAGAACCTTGATTACCGCCATAACCACCATCAATCACTAAATCTACCAGGTTATCCCATTTTTCTAAAATAAGTTCTGGATCTGTAGTATATTCTAAAACCTCATCTTCATCTCTAATAGATGTTGACACTAATGGATTGCCTAAGGCCTTTACTATTTCTAATGTTATATTATTGTTTGGAATACGAATTCCTACTTCTTTTTTCTTTTTAAAAACAGAAGGTAAAGACTTAGACCCAGGAAGTATAAATGTATAAGGTCCAGGCAAAGCACGCTTTAAAATTTTAAAAGTGGCTGTATCTATTTGCTTTACATAGTCACTTAAATTGCTTAAATCTTCGCATATAAAAGAAAGGTTTGCTTTTTCTAATTTTACACCTTTAATTCTGGCTATACGCTCTAATGCCTTAGTATTATTAATATCGCAACCTAAACCATAAACAGTATCTGTTGGATATATTACCAATCCGCCATTTTTAAGCACTTCAATAACCTTTTTAATTTCCTTAGGATTAGGGTTTTCTTCGTAAATTCTAATAAATTGAGCCATAATAACTATCTTTCTCTATCGTTTACTAAAGTAAATACTATTTTGATTATGAAAAAAATATCACTTCATTTTTTATTCATCTTATTGATTATTACTTGTTCTTTTTCTTGTTCAAGTGATAATAATATTCCTGAGACTGAACAGCAAACTATTATTGAGCCCATAGAAAGTATTGAATTATTTAATATTTCATACGGTAACAACAGTAATCAAATATATGATATTTACTTACCAGAAAACAGAACTTTAGAAACTAAAATATTAATTTTAGTTCACGGTGGCGGTTGGGTTGGCGGAGACAAAATAGACATGAATACATATAAAGATATTGCTAAAAATGAACTTTCTGAATATGCAATTGTTAATATTAATTATCGTTTAGCCTCACAAGGGATATCTCCTTTTCCAATGCAATTAGATGATATTACCAGTGTAATTAACCATTTAAAATTAAAGCAGAATGAATACATTATTTCTCAAGATTATGGTTTTATTGGTGTAAGTGCTGGTGCTCATTTATCTATGCTTTGGAGCTATAATTACGATACAGATGACAATGTAAATATGGTAGCCAGTATTGTTGGACCTACAAATTTTACAGATCCTGAATATTCAGATCTTATTAATCCTGCATTTTTATATTTTGGTGTAGTACCATCTAGTTCTTTTTTAGAACTTTACAGTCCTTTTCATCAAGCAAATAGCACTTCTCCTCCAACAGTAATGTTTTATGGCGGTGTGGATGAATTGGTGCCAATATCTCAAGGTGTTGATATGGCTGCCAAACTTAATCAATTAGGTGTTACACATGAGTTTACTTTATACCCAAACGAAGGTCATGGATGGGTTGGAGAAAACTTATTAGATACTTGGACAAAAACAAAAGCCTTTGTATTAACACATCATTAATACAAAGGCTTTACTTATTTTAAATAATTGTTTAACCAATTATATTAAGTTTAGCGAAGCGTAATAGTAACTTTTTACTTCCGCCAACATCAAATTTAATTTCAGCTTTAATATCGCTTCCTTTTCCTTCTATTTTAATTACTTCTCCTTTTCCAAATCGTAGGTGACTAACAATATTTCCTACCGCTAATTCGCTATCAAATAAGTTAGTATTATCTGCAACCATAGCCTTTTCTACTTTTTTAAGCTTTTTTGGGACACTTAATTTAAAGTTTTCTGGTTCTTTTTTGGCTGTAGTTTTCTTCTTAAATTTTGGCTGTACCGGTTTTTTAAATCTTATTTTATTAGGTTCTACATCTCCAAATATATCTTGAGAAAGCATTGGGTTTATTCGTCTTTCTTCAATTGGAGTGGTTATATCTAAAAATTTATCGTCTATTTCTTCAATAAATCTACTAGGTTCAGAATCTATTAATTTTCCCCAACGGTATCTTGATAGCGCATAGGTTAAATAGGCTTGTTTTTCGGCTCTTGTTAAAGCCACATAAAACAATCTACGTTCTTCTTCAAGTTCGCTACGTGTATTCATACTCATTGCACTTGGAAACAAATCTTCTTCTAAACCAACTATAAACACATGGTTAAATTCTAGTCCTTTTGCTAAGTGAATTGTCATTAAAGCGACATGGTTTGGATCACCTTTATCACCGTCTAAATCTGTTGCAAGTGCAACATCTTCTAAAAATTCGGCTAAATTACCTGTAGAATCTGCTACTTCTATTTGTCCTTCAACAAAATCTTTAATACCGTTTAAGAGTTCTTCAACATTTTCAAGTCTTAAAACACCTTCTGGAGTACCATCTTTATTAAATTCTCTTATTAAACCACTACTTTTTGTAATATGTTCGGCAAGGTCGAAAGCATTTGCCGTTTGATTCATTACTTGATAGCTTTCAATTAGAGTTACGAAATCTTTTAATTTGTTTCGTGTTCCTCCATTTATATTAATTTTTATAGAATCTATTTCTTTTAAAACTTCAAAAATAGTTTTACCGGTTGCATTTGCAGCAACTATTAACCTATCTATTGTTGTTTGTCCAATACCTCTTGCTGGATAATTAATAACACGTTTTAAAGCTTCCTCATCTGATGTATTTAAAACTAAACGCAGGTAAGCCGTAACATCTTTTATCTCTTTACGTTGGTAAAATGAAAGACCACCGTAAATTCTATATGGTATATCTCTTTTACGTAAGGCATCTTCAATTGCACGAGATTGTGCATTGGTTCTATATAAAACTGCAAAATCACTGTTTTGCAATTGGTTATTCATTTTTTCTTCCCAAATAGTACTTGCTACAAATCGACCTTCATCTCCATCTGTTAGTGAGCGATTTACTTTTACTTTTGGTCCATCATCATTTGCGGTCCAAACAACTTTATCTAATTTTGTTTGGTTGTGATCTATTACTGAGTTTGCTGCTCCAACAATATTTTTTGTTGATCTATAATTTTGCTCTAAACGGTATAGTTTTACATTGTCGTAATCTTTCTGGAAATTTAATATGTTATTAATATTTGCTCCACGGAATGCGTATATACTTTGTGCATCATCACCAACTACACATATATTTTGAAAACGATCTGCTAATGCTCTAACTATTAAATATTGTGAATGGTTTGTATCTTGATACTCATCTACCAATATGTAACGAAACTTATCTTGGTATTTTGCTAAAACAGCTGGAAAACGCGTTAACAACTCGTTAGTTCTTAATAATAAATCATCAAAATCCATTGCTCCTGCTTTAAAACAACGGTTTACATATTCTGCATATATTTCTCCCATTTTTGGTCTTCGTGCCATAGCATCTGCCTCCATTAACTCTGGGTTTTTAAAATATGCTTTTACAGTTATTAAACTGTTTTTGTATGAAGAAATTCTACTATAAACTTGCTTTGTTTTATAAACGTCTTTTTCTAGTCCCATTTCTTTTATAATAGAACCTAAAAGCTTTTGAGAGTCTTGTGTGTCGTAAATTGTAAAATTACTTGGAAATCCTAAATGGTGACCTTCGAAACGCAAAATTTTAGCAAAAACAGAGTGAAATGTTCCCATCCATAAATTTTTAGCTTCACCATCACCAACAATTTCGGCAATTCTGCCTTTCATTTCCTTTGCTGCTTTATTAGTAAATGTTAATGCTAAAATATTAAACGAGTCTACACCTTGATTCATTAAATAAGCAATACGATATGTTAATACTCTCGTCTTACCAGAACCTGCTCCTGCAATAACAATCATAGGGCCATCTTTTTGGATGGTTGGCGCTAATTGCGCTTCGTTTAATTGGCTTAAATACTTTTCCAAATCTCTTTCTTTTTTTAAGGGTATAAAAATAAGTATTGTTGTGCGGTTTACTTCTTGGTTTTATTAATAATTATAAACAATTAGCAATTATTTTGGCTAACAAATTTTTAGATATATTTGTAATGCTATTACAAACTTCAAAAAAACCAACTATTGATTTCGCACATAGAAAAACAATTTCTGTTTGCTCTATTTTTTATTACTTCAGTTTTATTTAATGGACTTTCAGCACAAAACATTTCGTATTATAAAGATTTTAACCAAATACAAACTTTTAAAACAATTAACACTGTAAAGTTTACTACTTATACTAAAACCATTAATGATGGCTTAAACTCCTGTTATTATTGGTTTAAAATCGAAACGCCTTCTAATAAAGACAACTACATACAGTTTAAAAATCAACACCTTACAAATATTACTGCGTTTCAAAACAATAAACCTTTAAAACCATTAAAATTAGAGCGATTTTATACTTTTAAAACCAATGCTACTGCTCCTATTTTTGTTAAAGTAGAGTCTAAAAGAGAATCTTTTATTCCTATTAAAATATACAACGACTTTCAATTTCATTTTCACGAAAAAAAACAAATATTGCTAATTGGTCTATACAATGGTTTTGCAATTGTAATACTACTACTTAACTTATTTTATTTTTTAAATTTTAAAGATTATACATTTCTTTATTACTTTTTCTTTTTACTTTCTATAAGTTTTGGATTATTTATTAGCGATGGTATTTTAAACTTATTTACAATACCTAAGCGCATAATAGATGTTATAGAAACCTTAGATCATTTTTTAGTTGCCGTTACAGGTGTAATTTTTGCAAGTTCGTTTTTACAAGTTGAAAGTTATTATCCTAAACTTAAATACCTTTCATTAAGCTTAGTTGGTATTATTGGTATTCTTTCTGTTTGTTACGTTTCTAGTTTTAACTTTTTTTACTATACTATTTTAGAACTCTTAGTATTTATAGTTTGTGCTGTTTATGTTATAAGTGCAGGATTTCTTTTTAAGAAAAATAATTTTTCTAAAATATTTTTACTTGCATATTTTTTTATACTCATCTTAGGTTTTTGCTATTATGTTGCTAAGTTAATTGGTATATATACGTTTGGCATCTCCTCTAACATTGTTAAAATTGGTGGTATAATAGAAATGCTCGTACTCTCTTTTGCAGTTGTATACAGAACTAAAATTCTAAAAAATGAAAATAATGCAATAAGAGCAGATATAGATTTACATATTGAAGAAATAAAAGAACTTACCGCCACGGTACATAAACAAAAGTCTAATAAAAAAGAAATAGAAACAACACAATTATTAAGCTTTAGAGAAACTGAAATTTTACAACTTATAAGTTTAGGAAAAACCAATAAAGAGATTGCTTTAGAATTACATATCTCTGAAAACACCGTTAAATATCATGTTAAAAACATATACACGAAACTAAATATTAAAAGTCGCAAAGAAGTGCCTCTAGTTATTAACAAAAAAGACAAACTGCAGTAAAACGTGGCTGTTTCACAAGCTCACTACCCAAAAACCACCCATATTAGATTGTTTTAAGACTTAAAATTCCACTAGTTTTACAATGCTATTAATCATCTATTATATATAAGAAAGCCGTTTTCAATTTTATTGGAATCGGTTTTCTTTTTTTCATTTAAAATGTTACAGCTTTAATTCTTATTTTTGAGAAAATTCTTTCTTTAAATATGAATACATTTTTAAATTTTATTTCAAACATATCATGGTGGATGTGGATTTTAATTGTTTTAATAATAATTGCTATTCGAGATATTTTTCAAAAAAAACACACCATAAGTCATAACTTTCCAATTGTTGGACATTTACGCTATTGGTTTGAAAGTATTGGTCCAGAAATTAGACAATATTTTGTTGCTAATAATAGAGAAGAATTACCATTTAATCGTATAGAGCGTAGTTGGATATATGCATCTTCTAAAAACGAAAATAATTACGAAGGATTTGGTACAGACCGTGATATTTATGCTCATCAACATATTTTTGTTAATAATGCCATGATACCTTTTAAGGTGAATGATAACCATATTAATGCTACCAATACAGATTTTTTACCTTGCGCTAAAGTTATTGGAGCCCACAACAAAAGAAGACGACCATATAGGCCTGCATCTATAATTAATGTTTCTGCTATGAGTTTTGGTTCTCTATCTGCAAGAGCTGTAGACTCTTTAAATAAAGGTTGTAAAATTGCTGGTGCTTATCACAATACTGGTGAAGGTGGCTTATCTCCTTACCACAGCAATGGAAGCGATGTTGTTTTTCATTTTGGAACTGGTTATTTTGGTGTTCGCGCAGAAGATGGAAATTTTTCTATGGAGAAAATGAAAAAATTAGTTGAAAACAACCCTTTCATTCGTGCCATAGAGTTAAAACTTTCTCAAGGAGCTAAACCAGGAAAAGGTGGTGTTTTACCTGGTGCAAAAATCACTCAAGAAATTGCAGGTATTCGAGGCGTGGTTGTAGGTAAAGATGTTTTATCTCCTCCAACACATAAAGCATTTGATACTTTACCAGAAATGGTAGATTTTATTGAAGCAATAGCCAAAGAAACAGGTTTACCTGTAGGTATTAAAGCTGCCATTGGAAAATTAGAACAATGGGAAGAACTTACAGACATTATGGTAAAAACAGGTAAAGGACCAGATTTTATTACTGTTGATGGTGGCGAAGGTGGCACTGGTGCTGCACCTCCAAGTTTTGCTGATCATGTTAGTTTACCATGGGTATATGGATTTGGAGACCTTTATAAATTATTTCAAAGAAAAGGACTAGAAAAACAAGTCGTATTTATTGGTAGTGGTAAATTAGGATTCCCAGGAAAAGCAGCAATGGCTTTTTCTATGGGTGTAGACGTTATAAATGTTGCCCGAGAAGCCATGATGAGTATTGGTTGCATACAAGCTCAAGTATGCCATACAAACAAATGTCCTAGCGGTGTTGCGACGCAAAACAAATGGTTACAACGTGGTATAGACGTACCTTTAAAATCTGAACGTGCAGGACAGTATTTTAAATCTTTTAGAAAAGAGTTTTTAGAAATTACTCATGCTGCAGGTTATGAGCATCCATGCCAGTTTAAAATGGATGACATTGAAATGAATATTGACGACCATAATCTATCTGCCCAATTAAGTACTACATATCAATATAATAAAACACCTGTACCTTTTAACGGTATGCAGACTTTAAAAGATTGTGAGCATTTAGGTGGTTATAAAAAACCAACACAATAAACTTTTAAATGTAGTTTCAATTTACTTGTACAACATTTTTAAACATATTAAGTTTGTTTAATAACTAAAATACACTTTAATGGAAGACCAATTATTAAACCTTTTAATGTACGCTGTACCTTCACTTATTGTTGGTTCTGTAGCATTTTTATTTTTTAGAGAACATATACAAAATGAAGATGATAGACGTAAGTTTTTAATTCACAAACAATTACAAAAAGAATCTCTACCACAACGTCTACAAGCTTACGAAAGGTTATCTCTATTCTTAGAGCGTATTAATCCTAACCGATTGATTTTACGAGTTCATCCTGTATCTTCAAATAAAAATGATTACGAAATGTTATTGATAAATAATATAGAACAGGAGTTCGATCACAATTTAGCGCAACAAATATATGTTAGCGATAATTGCTGGAGTGTTATTAATGCATCAAAAAGTGCTACAATTCAACTTATTAGAAAAATAAGTATGAGCGATAAAATTGATTCGGCCGAAAAACTTAGAGAGGCAATTATTACAGAAATGATGGATAAAGCTGCACCAAGTAACGCAGGACTTTCTTATATTAAAAAAGAAGTTAGCGAACTTTGGTAAGTTATAATACTTTGTAAAAAAAGCGATATCTAAATTAGATATCGCTTTTTTTTATTCATCTTCTATAGGTTTTATAGGTACTGTAGAACTATTAGGGTTATTATCACCATGTTTTTCTTGAGCGTAAAGAAAACCTTCCATCCACCATTTTTCCATTAATCCTTTATTAAAAATTAACGAGTTCTCTGTCAATTTTGTTGGTGTGTAGTATAAGTTAAGTGTTACATTTTTATGCAATGCTGCTAGTTTTCCAATTGTAATATCTCCTCGCTCTACTTGATCAAGCAAATGGCCAAAAAGATTAATCATAAGTGAAAAGGGATTTTTACCTAATACTTTATTGTATTCTAGGTTTTCACTTTCAAGAATAATAGCGTCAATTTCTGTTGCACCTCTATTAATAGCTTCTCTTATTGGTACAACACAACCCAAACCACCATCAGCATACTCAAAACCATTTTTCTTTACTAGAGACATAAATGGAATGTAGTTGCATGAAATCCAAATCCAATCGCAAAACTCTTCATATTCAAAATCGTTTATAGATTTATATTCTGTTCGGTTTTTAGATAGGTTAGCTACTGTTACAACAACATCTTCTTTAGTTGCTCTAATTTGATTAAACTCTGCTTCGGTAAAGTTTTTTTTAATATTTCGTCTTAGCGCTTTACTTTCACCAAATGTTCTTCGTTTTTTTATAAACTGAAGCATGGTATTAAAATAATTAATAGACACATATTCTCTACCTTTTTTCTTTTTTACAACAAAAGGGTTGATACTAAAAATAGAATGTTGGTTTACGTGTGTAAAAATATCGTAGAGTTTACCAAGATTTTCTGTGGCCAAATAAGGAATAAGTAAGCTTCCCGTAGAGGTTCCTAAAAACATGTCGTACTCTTTTCCTTCCTGTTCTATAAGATATTGAGCTACGCCACCCGCAAATGCGCCTTTACTTCCGCCACCAGAAATTACTAATGCTTTCAATATTAGTTGTTGAGTTAGTTATTGTTTAGTTGCAATATTAGAATAATTACTTTTCTTTTAATTGCTCCTGCAAATTAACAATTATCTCTTTATATTTTTCATCTTCGCTTAATGATTTCAATAAATCTCTAGCAAAACTCTTAAATCGCCAGTTATGATGCGATGTAGCGTCTATTAAATTTAACAACGAATCAACATTAAATATTTGAAGCTTATTTATATAATTAAATGCATTTTCGCGAGTTTGGAATCCATATTCTGGCGAAGTATAACCTGTTAATTCATTAATATATATTGTGTTTAACCTTGGGTTATATTCTTTTGTTACAAGCGCTAAAGTTAACCACAAGCATCTTACATTTTTATTATTGAAACCAATAACATCTTTAGTTGCTTCTAAATATTTAGACCTATCGTAAGGATAGTTGTTCCATAAATTTATTAAAGCAAGCTCTTTTGTAAGGTAAGAAGCGTCTTGTAATAACGATTCATTTTCTTTTTTAAATCCTTCAGGCATTCTATTTGCTAATAGTTGTCTTACTTTTATTTCGTTAGAGTTAAAAGCCTCTTGAATTAACTCTTTATAAGTAGGATAATCTGGCTTCTTTAGCGCTTCATTTAAAACCGCTATTCTTTCAGTATAATACCCTTTTGGTAATTCCATAACTAGACTTGATGGTATGTAACCGTTTTCGTCTGTTCTGTATTTTAAATAATCTGCATCTTCAATAGTTTCTAAAAAAGCAATACTTTCATTCTTTTTTAGAGTTGTTCTCATTTTAGCAATTGGCAAATCTTTAGACAGTAACCACTCTTTTTTAAAAGCATCTAAATTCTGTCCAGAAACTTTTTCAACTTCAGTTAAAAAATTATCTGTGTTTACATTTTTAAACGCATATTTATTTAAATAGTTTTTTACAGCGGTTTTAAATGCCTTCTCTCCTATTTTCTCTTTTAAAATATGCAAAGCCCAAGCGCCTTTTTTATAAAAGGTAACACTACTTGATTTTGGGTCTAATAAAGGTGTGGCTTCATCTTTTACTTGTTGGTTTATTAACTCTTTTGCGTATTCATAAAGTGTATTGTAGTAATAGTCATCACCAAAAATATCTCGTTCTGCTAATAAGGCATAATAAGTAGCAAAACCTTCTTGAAGCCAATGGTGTTTTCCTTCTGTGGCTGTAATATAATCGCCAAACCATTGGTGTGCAAGCTCGTGAGCATTTACGTTTACGTAGTTTTTATCTACAAACGAAGTTTCATCAATCATAAAATCATCGCTAAAAATAGTAAGTGTTGTGTTTTCCATACCAGAATACAAAAAGTCTTTTACTGGTACTTGTTTGTAGTTTTGCCAAGGATAAGCTACACCAATTTCTTCTTCCAAGAAATCGAACATTTGCTTTGTGTAGCGGTATGTTGGCTCAACTTTAGCCGAATCTTCAGGATAATAATACAGCGCAATCGGCACGCCGCTTTTAGAGGTTATTTCCTTTTTATTGTATTTACCAATAGCTAATGCTACAAGATAACTAGGCATAGGTTTTTGCATGTTGTAATGCCAAGTATTAAAACCTTTAGATTTATCAACCTTTAATAATTTTCCATTAGAAATAACTTTATAAGAAGAATCGACTATAATTGTCAAATCAAATTCTATTTTATCGTTAGTATCGTCTAAACTAGGCAGCCAGTTACTTGTATATTTCCCTTGACCTTGCGTCCAAACCTGTATACCTTCATTCTTTTCAATAAAATATAAAGCCTGTTGTGGCTTTACATGATACTTTAATGTAAGGACATTATCCTTTGAAGGTTCAAAATCTCCTCTAATAGTACCATCAAACTTTTCTGCATTTGGTAAATTAATTAAATATTCTAAATCATTATAATAAACTATATCAAAATCTATATTATTAGAATCTAAAAAAATAGAATCTGTTTTTTTTAAAATATCAAAAGTATAAATTATAGTACCAATAACTTCCTTTTTCTCTAAATCTACATACAAAGAAGCCTTAGCAGTCTTGAAATCTACATATTCTGTTTGTTGCGCTTCCGCGGAAAAAAATATTAACGCAATTATTATGTATAGGAACTGTTTCATGGATAGTATTTTATAAGGATGCGACCAAAATACAATTTTTAGCATTTCTACATAAATTGCAAAACACAATAAAAACTTAAATTTTAAAACATGAGCTTAAATACAGCACATAAATAATACTTTCACTTTAAATAGAAATACCTTAATTTCGTTTTCTAATGGCAACTAACCTACAAACTCCTATAGACTACTTAAAAGGTGTTGGACCAAATCGTGCCGATTTGCTTCGCAAAGAACTTGGCATACACACTTACCAAGATTTAATAAATCTATTTCCAAATCGCTATTTAGACCGTACAAAATACTATAAAATTAACCAGTTAAACCCAAGTACGGCCGAAGTACAAATTATAGGAAAAATTACAAGTTTTAAGGAAGTCGCACAAAAAAGAGGCAAACGATTAGTAGCTACTTTTCAAGACGAAACTGGCACCATGGAATTGGTTTGGTTTCGAGGTCAAAAATGGATTCGTGAATCGCTAAAAAAAAATGTGCCTTACGTGATTTTTGGCAAAACAAATTTGTTTGGAGGCAAGTTTAACATGCCACATCCAGACATAGAATTAAAGACAGAACACGAGCAAAATTTACGCTCTACAATGCAACCCATTTATCCTTCGACAGAGAAACTTTCTAACAAAGGAATCACTAACAGAATGATGATGAAAATCATGCAAAATCTGTTTATAGAAACGGGTGGGAAATTTGTTGAAACGCTCTCGAAAAACATCCTCGAAAATCTTAAAATAATTTCTAAATCTGAAGCCCTTTTTAACATCCATTTCCCTAAGAGTCCAGAGCTACTTTTTAAGGCACAATTTAGACTAAAATTTGAAGAATTATTTTACATACAATTACAATTAATTTTAAAAAATTTAATTCATAAATCTAAAATAAAAGGCTTTCCTTTTGAAAACGTTGGAGCACTTTTTAATACCTTTTTTAAACACCATTTACCGTTTGAATTAACTGGTGCACAAAAACGAGTACTTAAAGAAATTAGGGCAGATTTAGGTAGTAATGCACAAATGAACCGACTTTTACAAGGCGATGTTGGTTCTGGAAAAACAATTGTTGCACTAATGTCAATGTTAATGGCGCTTGACAATGGTTTTCAAGCCTGTTTAATGGCGCCAACTGAAATTTTGTCAGTCCAGCACTATAACGGTTTGGTTGACTTGTGTAAAGAATTGAATATCAGTATAAAATTACTTACAGGTTCAAGTAAAACTTTAGAGCGTCGTGAAATACACGACATGCTAGAAAATGGCGAATTAGACATCTTAATTGGCACACATGCTTTACTAGAAGATAAAGTAAAATTTAAAAATTTAGGACTGGCAATTATAGATGAGCAACATCGATTTGGAGTAAAACAACGTTCTAAATTATGGAAAAAAAACACCTTTCCTCCTCACGTTTTGGTGATGACTGCAACTCCAATTCCGCGAACATTAGCCATGTCGGTTTATGGCGATTTAGACATCTCAATTATAGACGAATTACCACCCGGAAGAAAGACCATAAAAACGGTTCATAGATACGACTCAAATAGGCTAAAAGTTTTTCAGTTTTTACGATCTGAAATCAAGAAAAAAAGACAGGTTTATATTGTCTATCCATTGATACAAGAAAGTGCTCAAATGGACTACAAAGATTTAATGGATGGCTACGAAAGTATTGCTCGAGATTTTCCTGCTCCAGAGTTTCAAATTTCTATTGTTCATGGCAAAATGAAACCTGCAGATAAGGAGTTCGAAATGCAAAGATTTATAAAAGGTCAAACACAAATTATGGTAGCAACAACTGTAATTGAAGTTGGCGTAAATGTGCCAAATGCATCGGTAATGATTATTGAAAGCGCAGAGCGTTTTGGGCTTTCACAATTACACCAATTACGTGGTCGTGTTGGTCGTGGTGCAGAGCAAAGTTATTGCATTTTAATGACGAGCCATAAACTCTCAGAAAACAGTAAAAAACGCATTGAAACCATGGTAAGAACTAATGATGGTTTTGAAATTGCCGAAGTAGATTTAAAACTTCGTGGTCCTGGAGATATTATGGGAACACAACAAAGCGGTATATTAAATCTTAGAATTGCAGATATTGTAAAAGACAACGACATTTTACAACACGCTAGATATTACGCAAAAAAGGTTTTAGAAAAAGATCCATCGCTTGGCCACCCAGAAAATGCTGTAATTCTAGAAACATACAGGCAAATGAGTAAGTACAAGAATATTTGGAATTATATTAGCTAATACAATACCTTTGCCAAAAAACAGTACATTATGAGCATGCTTCACTTAAAACTAGAAACCGATCCACGTTGGGTAACCATTGTAGAAAGTAATATTGAAGAAATTTTAACCGATCATGCTTGGTGCGAACAAAAAGCAGCTACAAACGCTATAACAATAATCACCAACAATAGTGAACATGAAGAGTTGGTAACAGAGCTTATAAAATTAGCTCAAGAAGAATTGGAGCATTTCCAGATGGTTCACGATATTATTAAAAAACGCGGCTACACTTTAGGTCGTGAGCGTAAAGACCATTACGTAAACCAATTGTATAAGTTTATGAATAAAGGCGGAAGCAGACAACAAAGCTTTGTCGATCGCTTATTATTTTCTGCAATGATAGAAGCACGTAGTTGCGAACGTTTTAAACTTTTATCGAAACGTATAAAAGACAAAGAACTATCTAAATTTTACCACGATTTAATGATTAGCGAAGCTGGACATTACACTACATTTATAACCTTTGCAAGAAAATATGGCAAAGGCATTGATGTAGATAAACGCTGGAAAGAGCTTGTAGCATTCGAAGGCGAATTAATTAAAAGCTACGGTAAAAGCGAAACCATTCACGGCTAAACCGCTTTAATTCCTACTAAACCTTTTAACTTTTTTTTGAGATAGAAAAACAATCATAACATGTAAATTTGGTAAAAACACGCTATGAAATTATTAGCTACTATTTTAACCTTATTTACAATAATGAGCACTACTCCTATTTTTACATTTTCTAAAAACGCTAACATTTCTAACTGGCGTATTGTGGACGATATTGTAATGGGCGGAAAATCTAACGGAACCTTTTCATTAAACAATGATGGTTACGGTGAGTTTAGCGGTAAAATATCTTTAGAAAATAATGGTGGCTTTTCTTCTGTACGCTATAACATGAAAACCATAGCGATTAAAGCAACTTCTAAAATTATAGTAAAATTAAAAGGTGATGGCAAAACCTACCAACTTAGAATAAAAGCAAATACTAACGATAGGCATTCGTACATAAAACCATTTACTACCACTGGCGAATGGCAAACTATAAGTATCGATTTAAATGCTATGTATCCCACTTTTCGAGGTAAAACGCTAGATATTCCAAATTTTGATAAACCTTCAATAGAAGAACTTGCATTTTTAATTGGCAATAAAAAAGAAGAACATTTTAAACTACTTATAGAAAGTATTAGTTTACAGTAAATCTTTCAGTGTGAAAATTTTAAAAACTAAAAATGAACCAACCCATACAAACCATTGCTATAATTGGATGTGGACCAAGAGGTCTTTCAGCATTAGAAAATTTAATGATTGCTTTAGCAAAAGCCGAGTTTAAATCACTTCCAAAGGTTATAATTTTCGAAAAATCGTCGCAATTAGGCTGTGGTTCAATTTACAATTTAAACCAACCAGATACTAACTGGTTAAATATTTCGGAACGTGCATTAACTATAGACCAAAGACCTGCATTAGATTTTAAGCATTTTAAAATTGAAGGTTTTCAATCTTACCATGATTGGACAGGAAAAAGTAAAGACGACATTATAAATAACAAACATGAAGTCTTCCCAAAACGATCGGAAATAGGAAAATATTTAAAAGCACGCTACAACTCTATTGCAAAAACGCTAGAAGAGCACGATATTTTATCTGTTTTTAATACTGAAGTTATAGAGGTTGAAAACAACAATCCGTGTTTTACAATTACTGCAAAAAATGGCAATACCTATAATGCAGACGACGTTGTGCTAACTATTGGTCACCAAGAAACTAAATGCTCGCAACAGCTTAAAGACTGGTTAAAATATGCCAAAGGAAATAGTGATGTAAACCTCTTTTTAAAATCGTACCCAATAGAAAATTTACTTGCTATAGATTATAAAACCGAAGCGCATAACGTAGGCCTTAGAGGTTTTGGTCTAGCAACTATAGATGTTATTAGAGCTTTAACTAAAGCAAATGGCGGCCATTTTGAAGTGGTTAATACAGAAACTCATAAAATGAAATATCATCGAGGAGAAAGCGAATTAAAACTTATTCCTTTTTCTTTAGATGGTTTACCAATGGCAAGCAAACCTTTAAACTCTAAAATAGACGCATTATTTACACCAAGTGCTTCTAAAATTTTAAGTTTTAAGTCAGAATTACTTCAAATTAGAGATAATGAATCGTACAGTAATGGTAATACATTTTTAATTGAAGCCATTGCAACGGTTGTTGCACACCAGTATATGCTATTAGGGAACCACGCTTACCAACATAATTTTACAGAAAACGCTTTAAAATCAATAATTGAAGCGTATTTAAAAGACGATAGTTATACACATGAGCTGCTACTATCGCATGATAACGCACCAGAAGTAATTATTCAAGCTTATGTAGACATGGCAACCGCCACAAAACCTATAAGTTTAGATTATTGTCTAGGTCAAGTTTGGCGACACTGCGAACCTACTTTATACGCTATGATGTCGCACTCTAAATTAAAAGACCAAGTTATAGACCAAGTTATTGCGCTAGACGAACGCATGAAACGTTACGCCTTTGGACCGCCAATAGAAAGCTTACAACAACTTTTAGCTTTAACCTATCAAGGCACTCTAAATTTAAACTTTGTAAACAATCCAGAAATTGCTTTAAAAGAAAACGGTTGGAAACTGCAAAAACACAACCAAGAGATTATAGTAGACACTATGATTAATGCGGTTTTAGACAGCCCTAAAATTGAAAAAGTAATCGCTCCAATTGTAACAAATTTATTAAGCGACAATTTAATACAAGCTATACATAGTAAATTAGGTGTAGAAACTAAACCTAACGGATTAGTAATTTCTAAAAACAAAAAACAAACTCTTAATCTAGCCGTTTTAGGTAGGCTTGCAAAAGGTAGTGTTGTTGGTGTAGATGCTATTTTAGAATGTTTTGGACCTAGAATTAAAGATTGGGCAAATGGTGTGGTTGAGCGTATTCACGATAAAAATTAAACTAAAAAGTTGCGATAACCTGCCAAAAATAAAATATATACAAACTTTAATAAAAGTTGGTATATACCACCAAATTTGTTTGCTAACCGGTACAAAAATGATTATGTTTGGTATATATAATAGTTCTAATTAATTTAACAAATAATACGGAATCGTTCGTGATTTAGAAGGAATATAGACGGGATGTATACAAGTTAATTTACTTGCAAGTCTTTAACGATTGGCATCGTAGAAATGCATTTCTAAACGTTGTTAACGTATTAAAGACTTAAGTTAAGATAGCAAAAAAAAATGAGAAAGTCAAATGCTATCTTATATACAGAGCTCTTATGCCTTATAAATCATCACGTGTGCAACTACCCTTATACAAGGTATAAAGGTAATAACACACGATCTCACGAGTGCTTCTATAGCATATCTGGTACTGGATTTGTTAAACTACGTTTTTTTGGTTACAGCTTAAAAGCTGAATGTGCTGTAAAAAACTTATCAGAACGCCGTATACAAGTCATACCTTACATGTCTTTTTATTTTAGATAGTCTAATTTATTTATTTAAACTATCTTTAGTTTTGGATATGAGTCGGTACGACTCGTATACATAAACGTTGTGCGTAAGTTGCTCACTCAAACCTAAAAAAACGAAAATATAAACCGAAAACAAAATGAAGAAAATTTTACTACTGACAGTTATTCTAATTTCTAACCTTTCATTCGGACAGAATTTCCCAGGAAATGATGTCAATTTATTATTAGATAAAGAAATTAAAGTTAAAGAAAAAGATGAAAGTTTACAGAAATATGGATATGACCATTTTTACAAAAACGACAAAATGAAAAAGAAATATGACTGTTGTGAAAGTTATAATTCAAAGTATGCAGGATTAGTCGGAAAAATATTTAAAGTTTTATCTGCTGAACCATATAAAAACATAATCGGAACTGAAAAATATAAACTCAAAATAGAAAATGCTGAAACTGGAATTATCTATTTTGATTATGACCCAAAATATGAACATTCTTTTCCATTTGAGGTAATTGGAGGTTTGGACTTACCCGAAGATTTTTATTGTAAAACAATTAAAACTAAAACCGACAAGTTTGACGGAAAAACTACAAGTATGACTGATTATTCGGAGGGAATTTCATTTATGAAAGTAACCAAAGATGGTTCTTCTAAAATCTATATGTCTGTAAATGAAATTGGTTCGACATTAAACGTTGCTAAAAAAGGTTTAATCTTACTTTTAGAAAACGGAAAAAAAATTGAACGACCAAATGCAAAATTAGACACTAAAGTAAATAAAAGTGGTAGAGGTTATGTTTATTCAGCATTTATTGAACTAACTCAAGCGGAAATTGATTTAATAATTGAAAACAAAATAACAGATAACAGATTATATATTTATGATGGCGAAATTAAAAATGGACAGAAATTGAGCGAATATTTAAAATGCCTAAATAAATAAAACCTACGCACAACACCGTATAAAATTAATTGCTAGTTATAGCCTATTTACGAAAGTCCTCGCGGACTTTCTATCTGTGATTTATTTGCTAACTTTAGTGCTTAAACCACGCAACTAATCTTATACAAACACGTTAGCCACAAGCTAAAACCAACGATGGGAAAAACGAGAAACTTAAATGGAATACCAGGAAATTTAGCGTTGAGTTACTTGAGTACACTCGGATACTATGATGGTGGATATATGGCTGACTGGTTGAATTTCATAGCTCGTGACAAAAATGTAAAAGAAATTAAAATTGACATTCTGAATAGCGGAATTGAACCTGTAGAAACGGATATCAGACCATTAAAAGCGGATTTGAAAAAATTGCGTGGAATACTTGAAAAGGAACTATCGAATAACGGATTTGAAATGGACTTTATTAAAAAGGCTGTTATGAAATTTGAAATACCAATTGACAATCCGAGATTTAAAAATACAGTTTATTGCTATCCATTTATTGAGGACGAAAATGGGAAAATTTATAAACCAAAAAAGCGAATTATTGAAACCGCTTACGAAGTTGACTTTAATCCGATTAAAAAGTTGAGAATGAAAACAGAACAAACTAAAAAAAATTGGATTGACAGAATTAAAGAAATATGGAACTGAATAAAAGCCAGTGGCTAACAATGTATAACCGCAATTACGGCGGATTCGACTACGTCCGAATCCACTCGGAATTGCTAACGCCAGTTCTTAACCGAAAATTAACGCATATTAACCCGTAACTGACGGTTATACGAGACCGTTCTAATTAATTTAACAAATAATACGGAATCGTTCGTGATTTAGAAGGAATATAGACGGGATGTATACAAGTTAATTTACTTGCAAGTCTTTAACGATTGGCATCGTAGAAATGCATTTCTAAACGTTGTTAACGTATTAAAGACTTAAGTTAAGATAGCAAAAAAAAATGAGAAAGTCAAATGCTATCTTATATACAGAGCTCTTATGCCTTATAAATCATCACGTGTGCAACTACCCTTATACAAGGTATAAAGGTAATAACACACGATCTCACGAGTGCTTCTATAGCATATCTGGTACTGGATTTGTTAAACTACGTTTTTTTGGTTACAGCTTAAAAGCTGAATGTGCTGTAAAAAACTTATCAGAACGCCGTATACAAGTCATACCTTACATGTCTTTTTATTTTAGATAGTCTAATTTATTTATTTAAACTATCTTTAGTTTTGGATATGAGTCGGTACGACTCGTATACATAAACGTTACCTGCAATTTGAAAAAAGCAATCTACATATCAATTTTACTGACTTTAGGAATTTGGAACTTTTCATTTTCTCAAAAAACGGAAGTGGAAAAATATTATGTTCGAGTTGATACAGCTTTCGTAACGGAATTGAAAAAAGCGTATGAAACATCGACAGAGGAATTAATGAAAACTTTGGAAGTCAAAAACGAGAGACGCGAAAATTTAGGCTTTGGCTATCAATTAAAACAAAGTGGAAAAGGTCTTGGGAGTATGACAGTTAATTATCAGATTTTGTATTACAAAAACGAAATTGTTTCTTATCAACTAACAACACGCATTCCGAATAAATCAAAGAGACTAAAAAAGCTTTACAAGGAAAAGCTATCTACTCTTTTCAAAGTTAATGACGATTATAAAGTGGAACCAATCTATTTCGGAATTGACAACTCAACCGAACCGTTAACTGGAATAGAAAAACGGAATAATAACAACCTGAACGAAATAATGAGTCCATTTATTGGAATAACTTTTGGTGATTACTGTGGTTATGGAATGAGCTTAATGAACAACAGAAAAGTGTTTGATGGATTAATAAAAAGTGAAAATTGTGAGTATTTACTATACAGCAAAAATCCAGCAACTCGATTAATGGCAATTGAATTTTATTATTGTAATCTGACTGAATTTGGTGATGCTCAAAAGAAATCGATTGAAACTCGAATTGAGGAATTAAAAACAAAACCAATGCTGACTGAAACTTGTTCTGGCTGTATTGTTGGTGGAAATAGAACTGAAAAAATAATAACGGAATTAAAAAACTGCAGGTAACAATGGCTATAATTTATTGCGGTTGAATTCCTAATCGGAATTCAACGCTTATTTGCTATCTTTCGGCTACGGCGGAAAGAATCCTGCGGATTTTTCCGCAACGAAATCATAGCCGAGACCGTTCTAATTAATTTAACAAATAATACGGAATCGTTCGTGATTTAGAAGGAATATAGACGGGATGTATACAAGTTAATTTACTTGCAAGTCTTTAACGATTGGCATCGTAGAAATGCATTTCTAAACGTTGTTAACGTATTAAAGACTTAAGTTAAGATAGCAAAAAAAAATGAGAAAGTCAAATGCTATCTTATATACAGAGCTCTTATGCCTTATAAATCATCACGTGTGCAACTACCCTTATACAAGGTATAAAGGTAATAACACACGATCTCACGAGTGCTTCTATAGCATATCTGGTACTGGATTTGTTAAACTACGTTTTTTTGGTTACAGCTTAAAAGCTGAATGTGCTGTAAAAAACTTATCAGAACGCCGTATACAAGTCATACCTTACATGTCTTTTTATTTTAGATAGTCTAATTTATTTATTTAAACTATCTTTAGTTTTGGATATGAGTCGGTACGACTCGTATACATAAACGTTTGTATGCCATTTAAAAAAACTCTATCTGAAATATGATAATGCCTTCTGACAAAGACTATAAGTCAACCAAAAAAATAAAACAAAATATCTCGAATATTAAAGAGGAATTCGGGCAACTTGCTAAGTGGATTGACATAAAATATAATGTCAAAACATTAAACCTAATTTTCGATTATATAGATAACGACAAATCTAATCCTCGACTTCAAGTTTGTTTAGAATATGCAAAGGACAAAGGAAAGTTTATGGACAATAAGACCTATAAATTTGACGAAAGAAAACAGAACGAAATTGCGAAAAAGTTTGTAGAAATAACTTCAGATTATGAACTAAAAAACAAACCGAATTGGATTCAAATACTGCTTGGACTGACTTATAAATCGAATAATTTATTTGTCTATTTTTCTGACTTTGAAACAATAGCAAAAGATGAGGCAAATGAAAAAATTCCTGACAAAGACATCAAAAAACTGAAATCGGAAATAAATAATCCAGAAATATGGACGATTGATAGAAGATTTAATTGTGCTACAATTTTTTTTTATACAGATAAGCAATTAACGAAATACCAAGATTCTGAATTACATAAAAAATGGAATGAACAATATTTTGACATACTCAAAAAGTATGACGAATTCGGATATTTTAAGAAAGATTTTTATTCAGTTTTTTTAGATAGTAAAGAGAATTTTGACACTAATTATGAAAGTAATTGGTACTACTACTATAAATAAAAAACGGCATACAACAATGTATTATATTAATTAACTCAATTAATCCTTATAAATAAAGGGTTTTAGAAGATTAATTAAAAAAGGGTACAACATAGGTATAACATTTTAACCAATAATTAAAAGTAATCTAAAGGCATAAAAAAACCGCTTCTAAATTAATAGAAACGGTTTATAAAATGTATTTAAACTTAAAGTTATTAAGCAGCCGTACCAGAGCCTAAATACACACTATTTGATACTTGACTACCATCAGCAGAAACAAACGCCATAAATAGCTCTACTGTGTCTCCTGCATAGGTGTTTGGAATTGTTACCGATTGAGAACCTGCTGTTCTGTCTGCACCATCTAAAATATAAACAGATTCTTTTTTACTTGGATTGTAAACTAACAACATCGCTTTATCAGTTGCATTTGCGTTACCCTCTGCCGAGTTATCACCCCAAGCAAAATCAACTTGTCCTGGTGTTGTTAAGTCAGTAGTTCCATTTAACACTCCAGATAAAGAACCTCTACTCAACAAAGCTAAAGAATAATCGATTGTGAAGTTAGGTGCAATCCCTCCTACTGCATTATTTAATACATAAGACATTGCAGCATTAAATTCAGTTTTCTTTGTCGCAAAAGACTTGTAACCGACTTTTAAAAACTCTTTGTTTGGCTGTAAATATTCCAATGTAACCGTAAATTTATTACGTTGATTTACTTGTCCCTCTGTTCGAGGATTCGCCACACTAGATGGCTTAATTCTGATGTAGTCAATACCTTTCCAACTACCACCGATGACATTACCTACTTTTCCAGATAATCCGCCTAAAATTCCTTGAGAAATCTTTCCCATAATATAAAAACAATTTAAAAATTACACGTTTGGATTTGGTACGGACTTTATATTGCTTTAAAACCTTTATTTCACTATAAATATAACCAAAATAATGCCATTTTGTTACTGTTTTAAGGCGGTACGATGCCTTTGCATCAAGCTTCATTTGTTTGCATTAATTTGAAACAATTACGAATGTATGCAACTTTTAAAACTGCCATTTTATCAATGACATTTTGAAGCTCTTTTTCTTTTTTACTGATAACCTCAACCGCTTTAATATGTTTTTGCATCTGGTCGTTTTGATTTAAAGTAGTTTTTAACCCTTTTTTAAGCGTGTTTCTGCAATCATCCACAGAAATAAACGGAATAACACTACCCCTTAAATAATAAGCGTAAAAACCGCCTATTTGCAACATCATAGACAAGTGAAAAAGCGTGTTTTTATCTGTTTCGGTTTTTGTGATTACTACAAAACAGTTAGGACAAGGATTTGAGAGCGGTTTTCCGCTGTTAAGCCCTTTGTTAAGTATAAAAAAATGAGGGTTCGAGTAAGTTTTTCCGATTTTGTGTGTTTTCATTTCAAAATAAGGCATAGCTATCCAATTAAAAGTTCGCTACGCTCACACATATTTTTTTTGAAAATGAAAAAGAAAAAAATTAAAAAAAGAAAGCCATCCGCTTTGTGGCGTGGGTAAGGCTGTCAAGCTTTTTTTAAAAAAGTTTTTTAGGAATTTTAATGAAATAGAAAAAGCTACAAGCAAAACGAAAAGTTGCTTTGAATTAGTAATTAAAAGTTTTTTAAAAAACCGTAGGCTTGAGCTTTATAGACTTAAAGCGTGGGCTGTAGTAAGCCACATATATTTGCTATCTTTTATTAATTTAATGTTATACCTGCCAATATTACTATTATAACAAGCATAATGATTACGAAAAGTTTAGTACCAAAAGAATCATCACTTTCAGGATTTTCGATTTTATTACCGTTTTCATCAATATCGTGAGGAAAGAATAAATCAAATAAATCTTCAATCATTTGTTTCATACTTTAAATATAACTTTTTTGGGGAATTAACACTTAAAAAAATAGGTTTTAGTACCGTATTGAGCTTTGGATGATGCGTTTGTATGGGTAGCGTTTTAAATAGTTGTTTGATAAAACAGCATTTAAACAAGCTACTTATACAGGACTTTTAGACAATAGCTTATTGCTTTTTTGAGGTACGATAAAATGTAATGTGCTATGGCGTATTACTACATTTTATAAACCTATTTTTTTATAACCGCTGACTTGGGTGGTGGGGAAAAGTGGATTTTATAAAAAACTAAAAACATTGTTTACAACTTTGTTTAGAAATTATATAATTAAAAATACAATTTAATTTAATTTTTATATATTTGCAATATAAAAAATATCTCTGCGCCAACAGAGATACTAAATTTTCGGTCGTACCGATAATAAATATTTTTTTTCTATGGTACAAATGTACAAAAATAATTTGAATTTACGCCAAAACAAAAGGCGCATTGCAACGATAAAGGGTGCAAAATTCGATTTAAAAAGCGAACTTCCTTTAATGTTTAAAGCATTTAAGGAAGCGTATGAACTTTACGAAAGTGAAATCATTAAAACACCTCCAGAAGCGAGAGCAAGAGGTTATGAAGCATCATTGTTGAACTCAAAAATGATACAATGTATTCAGAAGTATTTCCCCAATCATTGGAAATTTGGAAAATACAAAAGATTTACACTGCGAACGAATGGCTATATTATACTATTCAAAAAATTAGATAAATATGATAAGCCTATGAATATTAAAACAAAATCAGTGGAAGCTATTTCCAATCAGCTCTCACTACCTTTGTTTAATGGTACTAATTTTGTTGAAGAACCTATATTATTCTTTGGATATAAAAAGAATAGTATAGGAATTATTTCTGAACCTAAATTAGTTTATGTAGATGAAGAACGAGTGAAGTGGGTTGTAACTGTTGATGATATTAATATTGATAATACAATAGATATGACTACGAAACCACAAAAAGCCGCTACCCCTTTAATAAGAGAAGGGAAAAAAGGCAACAAAAAAATTGGCTAATTATTAATCCTATCGAGTACGACCGATTATTTTTTAAAAGAACCTATAAAATAAAGATATGAAAATCAATCACAAACAGTTAACATTTGCGAGAGAATACAGAGGATATTCACAAACAGATTTATCTTCTATGATTGATGGATTGTCACAACCAAACTTATCAAAGTTTGAAAAAGGATTAAGCACATTATCAGATGAATTATTATTAAAAATAGTTTCCTTTTTAGACTTTCCATTTGAATTTTTAAGCAAAAACATATCTAATGAATCAAATACTGCTCATTATAGAAAAAGAACTACCATAACAAAAAAAGATAGAACAGATATTGAGCATAGTTACAAATTAATAGGCTATATAATAGACGAAATGGCTGATTCGTTAATGTGGCCTGATTTTGCTTTTAAAACTTTAGATATAGAAGATGGCTATACACCTGAATATATAGCGAATTATACTAGGAAATTTTTAGGGCTAAAACCTAACGAACCTGTAAAAGATATTTGTAATCTTTTAGAGGTTAATGGAATTATTATAGCAGAACTTGATGCTTTTGATAAATTTGATGGTGTATCCTTTGAAACAGATAATGGATATCCGGTAATCGTTTTGAATAAAAATTTCAGCAATGACCGAAAAAGATTTACACTTGCACACGAGCTTGGACATTTATTAATGCACTCAATAAACAATCCTGCAATACCAAAACATAGGAAAAAAGAATTAGAAAATGAGGCTAATACTTTTGCTTCTGAATTTTTAATGCCCAAAGCAGCTATAAAAAACTCACTCTATGATTTAAGGTTATCAGATTTAGCAGAGTACAAAAGATTTTGGCTTACATCTATGGCATCAATAATAAGAAGAGCAAAAGACCTCGACTGTATAACAAAAGAAACATACACATACTTAAACATAGAGTTTAGCAGAAAAGGTTGGAAGAAGAAAGAACCTTTTGATATTTATATAGACACTCCTGAATTGTACAGAAAAGGATATGCAATGCACAAAACAGATTTGGCTTATTCTGATTTTGAATTGGCTACTGGTTTCACTTTGCCTATTGATATAATTAAAAGATACTGTGAAACAAATAAACATCAAACTAGGTTAAGAGTATTGCCATAGTTTAATAATAACTATTGGTTAACGAAATGAAACAAACAAAGACTTGAGGTAAGGAATACTTGGACTTAACGATGGTTTTGTGCAGCTTGAATGAGATAACGAATATTATTATCAATTAACGTAACCCTTAAAATGTTCAGATGTTTAATGTTTGTTCAAAATGTGGTTTAATGTTCGGAATTGTGCGTTGGAATAGCGGATATTTTACATAATACCAGTTATAGCTACAATATGCATTAACACTGCGATAGCAAACCTTTAAAAAGTGCCGTTTGCTACTATAACTTGTATTATGTAAATATAGCTTTGGGTAGTTTTTGGTATGCGCGCAGGCAACAGCTTTTTACTTTTTTATTGTACCGATTTATCAAAATATAATAGTGCATATAAAACAAGTAATGTGCTGTGTGAGGGTTGGCAACCAAGAACTACAAGCGCGTTGGCGAGCGGAATAAAATAAAAAACAGAGGATTTTGAGGTACGAAAAAACTGGGTTTTATTTTATGAGGAATTACCTTTGTTTTACTAAATTAGAATCTACCTTAATATCTAGTGAGTTATACTTTTTAGATGATTTAGAAAAACTATCTAAAAAGGCATATAGATTCCTCACTTCAATTGATGCAACTTCTTTTTTAAGTGCTCTATCTACCCTATTTTTTTTTTCTTTTTTATTTGGCATTTGTTATAAAATAAATTCATCAAATAATTGACTTAAATATACTAAATTTCTCTTTAATAAAGCAGTTTTAGGTGCTGATTTATGAATAAGTTCATTCGAATCTAGGCTAATAATATATTTAATTTTCTCTTTATCAAAAACAATTGGGGCTGCACAACAAAATTGTACATCACCAATTCTGTTTTTAAGTTCGGATGTTAATTGGTAAGAGTTATCATCATTTGTTATGTTATAATCAACGAAAAAAGATTTTTCAACATAAGTACGACCTACGACTCCTTGTACTTCATTATTTTTCACCTCAAAAACTAAATCCTTTTTCCCATTTATAATTGTAGTAATATTATCTATATAATAAGAATTTAGCTTTATAGTTTTTGAAAAAAAAGGCTTTGTAACTTTAAATACTCTTAACGAAATAGAATCAGTTCTTACATCTAAATCTCTACATATTTGTTCTAATATTACATTAACTTGATTTTTTAATAAGTTTGTTTGTTTTTTTAACTTCTTTTCAGTGATAAAAAGTTTTACAGGAACAATAAGAGCTGCTGTAAATGTTCCTAACAAAAAGAGCCAAAATTTTACTACTTCTTTGTTTTCTATTGTAATTAAAAAATCTTTATTAATAAGATAATCTAGTACGTAATCACTTTTTGATACAAAAAGTAAAAGAGCTGGTATTAAACCTATTAAAATAAGTTTTAAAATAAATTTTAATATATCTAGCAAAATATATGTGAGTAAATATTTAAAAGAAACAACTAATCAATATCTAAAGTATCATTATAAAGTAGGTTTAAATCAGATGGTCTGATTCGGAAACCTGTACCGTGATCGTGAGTCTTACCTTTATTACGCCCACTTTTATAAGAACCTATACGAATATCTACCATTAATTTACCTTCATCAATTAATTTTAGTAAGTTTTCTAAACTAGGGTTTAAATAAATATCAGCTTGAGTATAATGAAATTCTTCTACTCCATTTACTTTACGAGTTTCAGCATTAACATAGAATAATGCTTGTAATTTTTTATGTAATGCTTTCGATAGATCTTCATATGACCAATATACAGACTTATCTGTTATTTCACCGGTAACTAAATCTTTCACCTCTAAACGAACTACAGAATTTTCTTTATCATTAACTATAATAAAGCCTGTTCTTAATTTATAAGTATTAAATTTATTTGAAAAAATTGATGTATGTAACTTTTTTAAGCCAGGATATTCCTCATATTCTTCACCATATTTATCTCGTAAATAAGTATTAGCTTTATTAGGACCAGTTGGACTTTTAGTAAAAAGAGTTAGATAAGAACTAGTTAAAGCTCGTTGACTTTTAACCTCAAAACCATCAAAATCTGGTAGTTTATCATTATTTTCAGTTACACCTAAATAATCTTCAAATGTTTTACCTATACCTGTATTATGTTTTCTTCTACTTGGAATAAAACCTAAACTTTTAATCCTATTAAACTCTTTTTCAATTTTTGTTTTATCTATCATAAATTTTAATTCTTTCTATTAGTAAATCAATAACCTCTCTTTTATTTTTGCTAGCCTCGAGTTCCGACATAAACAATCTTTCAAAAGGAAATGAAAAAAATTGTGTAGCTTTTTGAAGTTGTTCAATTGTATATTTGTGACTAAATTTTGTCGATTCAATATTACCAATCATACCATAACTAACACCTATAATATCTGCAAAACCCGCTTGAGATAAATCATTATCATTTCTTAATTCTCTAATAATATTAATTACACTTAATTGTATTTCAGATTTCATTTTACCAACAATTTGTGAGCAAAAATATATTTATGTTAAAAATTAAACACCCACATATTGTGAGTAATGTGTATTTTATTATATTTGTAAAATGAAAATTAAAGAATACAAAAGGACATATACAGACGAATGGGATTTTAGAACCAGTGATACTAAAGAGTACACGCATTCTTATCATACATATCCTGCTATGATGATACCTCAAATAGCTAGAAAATTAATACAAGATTATAAACCAAAAGGTAAACTTGAAAATATACTTGACCCTTATATGGGGTCTGGAACCACTTTAGTTGAAGCTAAAATACAAGGGATAAATGCAATTGGAACTGATTTGAATCCATTAGCAAGATTTATTTCTTCTGTCAAAACAACAAACTTTAACGAGGGTCTTATTGAAAAATACTTTTCAAAAACAATAAACGCAATAGAAAATTACAAACGCCCTCAAAATGTAGATTTAGACCATATTACAAATGTAGATTTTTGGTATAGTAAAGAAAAAGCTGAAGAGTTATATTATTTAACTAATATTATAAACACATACCCTGAAACAATTAGAGATTTCTTCTTGTTAGCTCTTTCAGAGTGTGTTAGAGAGGTTTCCTATACAAGGAATGGTGAGTTTAAACGATATAGAATAGCAAAAGAAAAACTACACTTACACAACCCTCAAACCTTTAAGTTATTTATAAATAAAATAGAAAGAAATATAAAAGGATTAGAAGACTTCAATAAAATAAACAATAAAAGTAAAGTAGTAATTGCAGATTTTAATACAGTAAATGAAATACCCAAACATTATATTAAAGAAGGTAGTATTGATTTAGTGGTAACATCACCACCTTATGGTGATTCTAAAACTACTGTTGCTTATGGACAATTTTCAAGATGGGCTAACGAATGGTTCAAATTTGAAAATGCAAAAAAAATAGATAATCTCTTAATGGGGGGAACGAAAATAAAAGATTTTACATTAAAAACAGAATCTATCAAGAATGAGTTAAAAGAAATAAAAGCGATAGACGAAAAAAGATATTATGAAGTCCTTTCTTTTTTGGATGATTATTATAAATCTATAACTAATGTTTCTAAAGCGATAAGAAAAGAAGGTAGAATTTGTTATGTTGTTGGAAACAGAAATGTAAAAGGTGTGCAGATACCTTTAGATTATTTTACTATAGAGGCATTTGAAACCAATGGCTTTAAACATATTGATACTTTTGTAAGAAGCATACCAAATAAAAGAATGCCTAATAAGACAAGCCCTAGCAATAAAAAAGGTGCGAATGTTACAACAATGGTAAATGAATTTATTATAATTATGGAAAAAATTTGAGGGAAGAAAAACTAAACAGCCTCAAAACCCTCAAACCCTCACTTTACTTCTTTTGATGGATTGTAGTAATTACCTTGTGATTCTCTTAATAAAAATTTGGATTTACAAAGATTAGTGATATAACGCTCTGCTGTTTTTTGCGTAATATCTAATTTAGATGCATAGCTTATATAATCTTGTGTAGAAAAACGTAATGGTAAACTATCTATGAACTGCTCTTTTTTGTTTTTGTAGTTTATAGCTGTTTTATCAACCGGTAAACTAGAATACACTTTGCTACTATGTTTTATTAAGGCTTTTACGATAGTTAATGTAGATTGAAAATCTTCATCAGAACAATACAAAGGATTTGTAACATCGCCTGTTTCTAATATCCTTAAAACAGTTAAAATCATACTAATTCTAAACGCAATTATACCCATTCTTTTAATAGAAGAATTGTATTCTAAAGGGTTTACATTTAGATAGTATAAATTAATTTTTGAAAAAAATTGATTAAATACTTCTTGCTGTTCTTCTGTATATGAAAACTGAATTTCAGTATTTGTGATTAGTTGTCTGTATAATTCATAAAATACATTTCCTAAATTGTCAAAATACTCATTTAAGCCTTTTTTAGTATCAATAGCAAAAACGTTTTTCCAATTCGTACTTGTTGGCATTTGATAAAACATAAAGCGACTGAATAAACCATTTTCAGCATTAGGCATTAATGCCAAAACTTGTTTTGGTGTACCTGTTAGTGCACAAGACAAACAAGGCTCTTCAATCTCTACATATTCTCTATCTGTTCTACGAAAATATTTTATTGTTTCGTGATGAAAAGCATTTCTAAAACCATCGGAATAATCGCCATAATCTGTTTTAAAGTTTTTGGCTAATGTATCTGCTTCGGTTTCAAAAATTAGCCCCCTACCTTTACTGTCGTGTAATAATTGAAACATACCCGTTGAACTGTTATTTGCAGGAATAAACAACATTCTAATGGGTGGTTTTTGAGGTTTCTTTAAGTTTTCATCTTTCATCTTGTTCTTGTTGTATTGCGCTAATTCTGCATCATATTCGGCTTCCATTAGTTTTGCTTCTTCACGCATTGTTTTGTGAATTTTATTAACTAATCTTTTACAAAATTTTAATTTTCCTTTTCCAGAAGCAGCTGCAGCTGTTACAAATAAATACAAATTAGAATATACTTTATCGCCATCATAAATACCGTATATTTTAGGTAAACAAGCACTTATAGCTGTTATAGCACCTAATATCATTATATCTCTTTCTTGGTCTGTTTTTGCATACTTAATTACTTGTTGAAGGAATTGCGGAAGTTGAGGAATTAAGGAAGTTGAGAATGTTGGACTATCTGAATAATCTTCTGAATTTGTTACTTCATTTGGTATTAATACTTCTTCTTCAATGGGTTCTTTATATGGTTTGATATTATTTTGGTGAGCCATATAATAAAACGTTGAAATATTGATTCCTGTACCTTTCGCTTTTAAACAATTAGTGTATTGTTTATCGCATTCTTGATAATTATACTTAATATAAAATCGGCTAATTCTGTGATAGTATTCTCTTCCTATTTCTCCATATTCTTCTGAAATTGCAAAACCTAAATTTCTCCACGTTTCATAATTTCCAGTAATATCGGTTGCTGTTTTTTCTATTTCAGATATATAGGCTTCAATATCATTACTTATTGAATTATTGTATTTTATTGAAATTGGTTTTTCTTCTTCTAATTTTATACTGACTTCGAAAATATCTGCATTTAAATTAATAAAACAGTCTTCATCATAAGACATAAAACATAAACGACAAATATCACTCCCAGAGGTATCTATATCTATTTTTAATGCTTGTTCATAATAAGCTACAACTTGGTTGTAGGCTTCTTTGTGATGTTCTTTAGTAGAGCTAACTTTTACAATAATTTTTAATCCTTTACCACTAGGACTAATAAATGATGCATAAGTGTAAGGTGCTAAACGTGTGGTTTGTTTAACCTCTTTTAATTGAGATTCTGAAAGTTTATCTATATCCAAAATTACATATTGGCTATATGTATCTATTTTATCTATACTTCTACCTTTACTAAAAGTACCTGATACTGTAAACGCCTGTAATTGCTTTTTTAATTGGTCTGCTTCCTTTTTATTGTCATTGGATAGCAGGTTTCTTATATCGCTTATTTTGGCTTTATAAGTACCTATTTTAATAGCGTTAAGGATTTTTTCTAAAGGCTTATCCTCAACCTTATAAATGAAGTCGTTAAAGACTGATACGGCTACTTGCATAACTTTAAGATTTAAGGATTAGTAATTATTTCTTTTTGTTGTGAATGCTTTACGATAGTTATTGTCTAATAACTTTTGCACGTCACTCATACGATAATAGATTTTAGAGCCTATTTGAGAAAACGAAATAACACCTTCATCACGCCAAGTTTGCGCTGTTCGTTTACTAATATTCATTAGCTGAAGAAATTCTTGATTGTCTAGAAAAGTGTCTTTAGGGTTTTTCTGTTTCTCTTCTAATTTTTTGTTTAGCTCGTCTAAACGGTTTACTAAATCTGCGTACTGTTGGGTGCTTAAAATGATTGCTTCCATTTGAATAAAATTTTATGATTATGGAAACAAATTTTGGCAGAAATAGAGCCTAAAAACACTTTACAAGTAAGGGTTTAGAGTAAGGTGTAGAGTGTAGAGTATTGACAAAAACAGTTAAGCTAAAAGAGGTTAACTGTAATATTTAAATAAAATATTTTAATACTGCGCTTTAAGTGTAGAGTGTTATTTTAGTGTATTTAATGCAGAATCGATGCTTTTTGAAGTAGTCGGAACTTTTTGAGTTCTCAATTTTGTACGGTTATATTGCTCTCCGTTTTCTTGAATAAAACAATTTATAGTTACTGCCCATTGCTGTTGCTTTAAATCTACAACAAGTTTTAATTCATTATGCAATTGTTTTATGAAATATGAAAGTTCGCTAATCTTACCAGTCCAAACAATAGGCTTTTCAATTTCTTCTCCGCTAAAAATTTTTCTAAAGTCTTTTAAATCGGTTGAATTCTCAATAAAATTTTTACGTTTTAAAGCATTCATTAAGTCGGTTAACTGTGTTTGCCCAGTGAGATTATTTATGTAAGTAAATGAATTGTATTTTGATTTTGATATCGATTTTGGCTTTTCTGTAATTTCTTTTTTACCACTTCCAATTAAGCCATTTTTAAAGTCCTGTAATACGTTTTCTGTAGCTTCTTTGTATTTGTTAAAATGTGATTTATAGTGCTTCCATACGTGCATTGCATATTTTGATATATAGGATTCTTCTTTGTATTCCATATAATTCGGAAACCAATAAGTTTCGTAATACAACTTCTTAAATGCTTCTACTCGTTTTTCTGGTGTATGGGTTTTAAATTGATTTACTGATAATGTGAGGTATTTATTAACTTCAAAGTCATTTAATGGCTTGATTCTTTCATATAAGGATTTTAAAAACTCATTGTATAAGTTACCAGAAATAAAGTTATCAAAATACATAGGGTCAAAAGTGTATTTTTCCCATTCATCATCAAGTTTACGTTTGTATTCTACCGCTTCTATCGCTAAACGTTTTTCTAATTCTTCTACAATAAAAACATCTGTAGGTTCATCGTTTTGGTAGTTGGTGTAATTCATTACTGGATTGGTCAACTTCTCTTTTTCTTGTTGCTTTTTTTCTTTTTCTACGGACTCCAATATACTCTTGAAAGTGGTTAGCCTATCTGCAACAACCATATATTTGATAAAATGCGACATAAACTTATCATCAATACCAAAGTGCCCTTCTTCAATCATTTCTTCCCAGTCTAATTCATCAACTTCCTCTATATCCTCCACTTTTTTAAATCTCATTGTTAAGACCTCTAAAACATCATTAAACTCTTGTGATAGAAAATTTCTGATTATTCTTTCTCTGTACTGGTCATAATTATCACCTGACAAATCAAATTCGCTCGGACTTATGTAACATCTTAAAAACTCTGCTATATCTGGACTACATTTAGCAAGTTTCTTCTGCATTTTCTTTATCTCCTTTTTAGTGAATACATCTTTTTCTTCATCATTAATACAAGACCGATAAATTAGTTTATCCTTATCTGTTTGAGAATAAATAGCTGATTGAATTAAGTTATCAATAGCATCTGTGAATTTGTCTAATAACAACAATTCTATTTTTGAATATTCCCCCATATTAATTTATATATTTATCTACCGCGTTATCTAATTCACTACCTATTATTTTTGCATACACTTGCGTAATACCAATATCGGAATGATCCATTAATTTAGATACGTGTTCTATACGCATACCATTATTTAATGCTCTGGTAGCAAATGTGTGTCGGCTAATATGAAAGGATAAATTAAACGGTAGTTCTAATTCTTTTCCTATTCTGCTTAAATACATATTACTTAATGAAATTGCTCTATTGGTTATTAAACTTCTATGTTCTCTATCTTTAAAATATAACTCATCAACTTTTGCAAATGGAAAAATTATATCGTTTTGCTTTTGGTCTTTGGTTTTGTACTTCTCTAAAATATCAACCGCTTTTTGACCTATTTTAATGCTGTGCTGTCTTTTGGTTTTTCTTATCGTTTTTGTGATTCTGTGATTTTTGCTATCGTAGTTTTTCCATTGCAATTCGATAACATCTCCAAAACGTAACCCACCAGAAAAAACAGAAAAGATAAACATATCTTTGATAACTTGTGCTTTATGTTCTTGTGGTACTTCTAAATTCATAAATGCATCAAACTGTTCTTCGTTTAAATAACGCTTTGTAGTCTTGTTTTTCTTTACTTTAAACTTTGTAAAAGGTGCAAGTTCATTAGAAATTAAATCTTCGCTTTTAGCTTCTCTAAACATTAAATTAAGGATTCTAAACGCATAATTTATAGTTGTGTTATTGTTGCCTAATTTAGAACTGCAATGTGAAGCATAATTTTTTAAGGTTGTCGCTGTAATATCATCAAACATTATTTCACGATGCCCTACAAACCTTTCAAACTTTTCGATGTTGTTTTTATAGCTTCTGTAAGTGGATAGTGTTACAGTATCTTTAAGCTTCTCGCATCTATCGTAAGCAAACTCAAAAAAGTTAATTAAGGGTTTACCCTTAATAGCTTCTTTTATTCTTCTTGCTGATGTAGATTGATTTCTTCTTTCAAGGTCTGCAATTTCCCCTTCTGCATCTGCTATCTTTTTAGAGATGTACGCGTTTAATCTTGTAGAGCTTTTATGATTCTTCTTGACTTTTTGTTTATCTTCATCCCATTCATTCGGTTGTAGTTTTACACTTAATGAAATGAATTTAGTTTTTCTGTTTTTGATTACTCGTAAATAAAGCGGTGCAAGTCCTGCTTTATCTATCTTGTTTTTTCTTAAAACTACTTTAATTGAAGACATAAAACTCTGGTTTTTAGGCTGTGCAATTGGGTGCAACGTGTTACTAAGGTACAACAATAGGTACAACAAACCTAACATTTAGTAGCATTTTATTGCATTAATTTGCATTATCTAAAAACACAAAACCCTTTTAAATAAAGGGTTTAAAAGCAATTTGATAAAAATGAGAGACAATACTATATAACAATGTATAACCGCAATTACGGCGGATTCGACTAACTCCGAATCCACTCGCAATTGCTAAAGTCGGTGTTAAACCGAAAAGTATGTGTATATTAACCCGTAACTGACGGTTATACGATACCGTTACCTGCAAGTATGAAAAAACTGTAGGCTAATTGAAAACGGCAGTTCACTCATTTAGAGTTTCTGAATATTTAAACAAACAATAGATTTGAAAATAAACCTAAACTGAATGAAAAAAATTGGATTACTATTTTTAACTCTATTTCTGAATCTCAACTTGAGTTATTCACAAACCAAATCTGAAATTGACTCATTGCTAACTGGAATTGCGGAAACGGAAAATTCTAAAGGAATAATAAAAACTGAGCAAGCCGAAAAAATAAAAGAATTTGGAGAAAAGTCATTGATAGTTCTTGCAGAATTTTTTACTGATTCAACGTTGACTAAAGTTAAATCAGATTGTCACAATCGGAACTTAACAAAAGGAGAAATTGCAATAATCATTGCCGACAGAATTGAGGGAATACCTTATTTTACTGTATTTCGAATTCAAAATTGCACCTTAACTTTTTGTGAAAACAATCCAAATCGAGTGGAATATTATTTAGGTGTAAATAACGAAATAATTCAAGAAAGATATATGGAATGGTTATATAGCAAAGACAGACTAAAAAATGTTAAAGGAAAAGATAGAAAAAAACGTAAGCGAATAATAAATGAATGGAAAAATACCAGCAGGTAACACCGTGTATAATTAATTGCTTGGTTCTAGCCTACTTGCGAAAATTCCTGCGGAATTTTCACGGGTTCGTTAAAGTTTGCTAACTTAGTTGCTTAACCACGCAACTAACCATACACAAACACGTTACCCAACATTTGAAAAAAACACTACAAATAGAAATCGGAAGTGAATTAAGAATCGTAAACGGAATTGGATTCTTCTTGACAATTATCGGAATTCTGGTTTTCCTGATAACTGGTATTGTTCTTTTAGCTGGAACTTATCTTCCGCCAGATGTAAAAGTCATTTACTTTATTGAAGTAATAAGTCGAAATTTTTATCTGACTTTTCTTTCCTCAATTCTTGCGGTAATAATTGGAAACAAATTAATGACATTCCGAAAATATGAATCAACGGAATTAGAACTTAATGAAGATGGAATCGCATTCAATAAGGGAGATGATAGAATTGAATTACTGAATAAAAAAATTCATAAATTTTTGCCTAAAAAAAGTGGTTGGAATGGAAAAAAGCGTCTGAATATAAAGACAATTGGATTAAAAATGTATGAATCACAAATGAACGAACAAACGTACTCCGAATTGACTGAATTGTATGCCGAAAAAGTATTTGAAAGATAAAAACGTTGGGTAACAACGTGTATAACACATTGTTTACTTCTTGCTTACTTGGAAAATCTTGCGGATTTTCCTCTGGTTCGTTTTCTTTTGCTAAATTAGTTACCAAACCTAAAACAACGTGCCATACACAAACACGTTGGCAACAAGCTGAAAAACGAACTCAACGAGAAAAAATGAACTCAAGAACAATCGAGAAAAATATTGGAAAACCGACAAAAATCGATTGGAAAAAACCGAAAGCAATTGGAAGTTCATCATTTTATCTAAAGTCTTTTAAAGCAAAAAATAATTCGACGGAATTTATAAAAGAAAACTCTAAATGTAGTTTTGAAAAATATTCAGGTGGAATTCTTTTAAGGTCAAACTTGTCTAATAAAACAAGTGCGTTGACAATAAAAGAATCGGAAATCAAAAACATAAAATTAATACGTGGAAAAGAAAGTGTTGAACCTCTGACTTTATCACCAATGTGGATTATGTTGAAATTAGGAGTTTCTAAATTAATTGCAAGATATTCTAGAATTGTGCTCGGAGAATATTCAATCGACGAAATGAAATTAAAAATCGAGACCGAAAATCAAATTATGGAATTCACGCAAAACGGATATATATTTGAGAGACAATTGAGTTTCTTTAAAAACCTGAATTACGGAGAAAAATTAATAATTGAAATGAACGAATAAAATAAAAATCAGAACGAAAAAAAGAAAGCCAGTTGCCAACACCGTGTATAATTCATTGCTAGTTATAGCCTACTTACGAAAGTCCTCGCGGACTTTCTATCTGTGATTTATTTGCTAACTTTAGTGCTGAAACACGCAACGAAATCATACACAAAACCGTTGCAAGTAATTTGAGAAATGAATTATAACATCTATATATTAATAGGATTTATTGTTGTACCTATTGGAATAGCAATAGCATACTATAAAGATTATAAACAAGATAAATCGGAATTTAAAAAATCAATCAGAACAGTAGGAAAAGGATTGTTAAATGGAATAATACTACTACTGATAATTGGTGGATTAAAAATACTATCTGAATTTGTTATTCCTTTAAATAAAAATCACGGAATCGAATTTAACACCGAACGAGAAAAACTAGGAATTCCAAAAATTGGAGAAAACTGGAAAATCAGCGATTATGAATCAGGACAATTTGAAATATATTGGTGGAAACCACAACCGAGAAATGGTCATTTTAAAAAAATAATTGAATATGGATTATTAGATTCTAAAACTGAAACTGATTATTATCAAAACGAAAAAATAAAAGGAACTTTTGCTTGGTCAAGGTTTGATTTTCAAGATAAACAATTTGAATATTTCATCGAAAAACCTAACGAAAATAAAATATCAATATCGGAGAAAGGAAAAATTAAATATGAGAAACCAACAGAGACTTTAAAAGTGAGTAAAACTGAATTTGAAAAGTATATTAACGATTAAAAAAAACTACTTGCAACAACGTGTATAATTAATGGCTAGTTCGAGCCTACTTACGAAAATCCTCGCGGATTTTCTATTCGGTTTGTATTTGCTAAATTAGGTGCTTAAAACACGCAACAAACCATATACAAACACGTTGGCAACAAGCTGAAAAACGAAAAATTCATTACCAATTTGGTAACTTTTTATTATATTTGCGACAAACAAGTATAATGTGAGAGTAATAGCGAAAAGAACTTTACGAGACTTTTGGGAAAAACACGCTGACTGTGAAGAACAATTAAAGTCTTGGTTTAGAGAAACTGAAAAATTCGAATGGACAAATATTAATGAATTAAAAAAAGATTATCCAAGCGCAAGTATTTTAAAAGATAACAGAATAGTTTACAACATTAAAGGAAATAATTACCGATTGATTGTAAAATTCAACTTTGAATACCAAATATGTTGGATAAGATTCATCGGAACTCACGCAGAATACGATAAAATAGACGCAAATAATATCTGATTATGAAAATAACACCGATAAGAAACGAAAAAGACTATCAAAAAGCTCTCGACAGACTTGAGGGTATTTTTGATGCAAAAAAAGGAACTGAACATGGAGATGAATTGGAAATTCTTTCAATCTTAATTGACAGATATGAAAATGAGAACTTTCCAATTGGAATGCCTGACCCAATTGAGGCAATCAAATTTCGAATGGAACAAATGGGAATGAAACAAAAAGATTTAGCCGAAGTTGTCGGATTTAAAAGTAGAGTTAGTGAAATTTTAAGTAAAAAACGTAAACTGACTTTAGGAATGATTAGAAAACTGAACTCAACACTTCATATTCCGACTGAAGTTTTAGTTCAAGATTATTAATAAAAAGCCAGTTGCCAACAATGGCTATAAGTAATTGCTTGTTCTCGCCTACTTCTGAAAATCCTCGTGGATTTTCAGTTTGGTGTGTACTTGCAAAGTTAAGTGCTAACCAACGCAACTACTCATAGCCGAGACCGTTAGCAACAAGGCAAAACAAACATTGAGAACATTTATAAACATATTGATTATTCTTTTGCTTGTGATTTCTTGCAAACCAAATAAGGCGGAATTAAATTCAGCTGAATCTCAAACCTACAAACGAATTAGTGGAAATAAAACTTGGGGATTCGTAAATCAAAACGGAGATACAATTATACCTCTTAACAAATATAAATTTCTGAATCCGATTGATGAGGAAGGAATGATACTTGCAGAAAATAATGGAAAAAGAGGCTACATAAATATTACTCAAGATACCTTAATACCTTTTAAATATGACGATTTGAGTGTGTTTTCAAATGGACTTGCACCAGCGGAATTAAATAGGAAACACGGATTTATTGACAGAAAAGGTAAAGTCGTAATACCATTTGAGTATGAAAACGAGAGTCATTTTTATAAGTGTGGTTTAGCTAGAGTGCGTAAAAACAATAAATATGGATTTATTGACAAAACTGGCAAAGTAATAGTTCCAATAGAGTTTGAGAAAGTAAGAGATAATAAAGCGGACGAACTAGTATGCGCAATGAAAAATGGAAAATGGGCATTTTTCTCTTGTGATGGTAAAAGACTTACTGATTTTGAATATGACAAAATCACAGAAGTTTCATATAACGATAGGACTAATACATATTTTAAAAAGGGATTATGTCGAGTTGAAAAAAACGGTCAACTTGGATATATCAATTCAAATTTTGAAACTATAGTTCCTTTTGGGAAATTTGACATTGCAGAACCTTATCAAAACAATTTAGCGATAGTATCTAAAAATGGAAAATATGGAATTATTGATAGTTTAGGAACTTTAATAATTCCTTTAAAATATGACCTAATCGAACATCCTGCGATATACTCAAATATATTTGCCGAATTTTTAACCAATGATTCGGGAAAGTATGGATTACTTGATTCCAATGGAGATATTCTTCTCGAAAACAAATACAAAGAAATTATTTGGGATAGACTCAAACGAGGAGAAAACCAACAAAAATATTTCATCTATAAAGAAAATGGGAAATTTGGAGCTATAAACACAAAAGGAGAAATAATTATACCTTTTGAATATGAGCAATTATCAAATTTTAAATATCGAGATTTTACTATAGCAAAAAAGAATGACAAATTTGGTGTTATTAACTCATTTGCCGAAACCATTATTCCTTTCGAATATAACTCAATAAATTGTAATGAAAGAAAACAATGGTGCAACCTTTTAATACTTGAAAAAGATGGTAATGTAGGTTTAGCAGACTTAAAAGGGCAATTAAAAATCCCTTCCATTTACCAAGAAATATCACCTTGCTTTTACGATGAAACGAATAGATTTATTGTGAAAAAAAACAACTTTTTTGGTATAATAGATATTGATGAAAATATAATTATTCCAATAGAATATAATGAAATATCTAACTGGGTGGAATATGGTCCAGATGAACATTTTGTAACAAAGAACAAAAAGAAAGGATTAATTAGCAGAGAAGGAAAAATAGTAATTCCACCTATTTATGATGAGATTTTAGTAGATAACTCTAAACTAATAAAAGTTAAAAAAAACAGTTTATTTGGAACAATCAATTGGAAAAACGAAATAGTTAATCCAATAGAATACGAACAAATTTTATGGGAATGGCCATATCTGTCATATAAAGAATTGGACACTATTTATTTAAAAAAGAATGGAAAATATTTTACAACTGACACTAAAGGAAAAGTTTTAGAACAAAAGGTAAGCGCAAAATTGATTGATGAGAAATTTGGTTATTTATTAAACTGATAGAAAAAGCCCAGTTGCTAACAACGTGTATAATTAATTGCTTTGGTCGTTGCTTATTTGGAAAATTCCTTCGGAATTTTCTCGCGTTCGTTTTTGTTTACTAAATTAGTTGCTGAAACACGCAACTAACCATACACAAAACCGTTAGCCACAATATGACCACGAATGCAAAATTTGACTAAAGAAATACAATCATTACTCGAATCAAAAGAAACTCAAGATTTCCTAAAAGTTGCTCGTGGATTTATTGAACTGATTGAAAGTAAAGAAATAAAGGAAAAAGAATTTTATCCTGAAATTCACAAAAAACTGACTGAATTATATAACGTTGGAATTTCTCTGAAATCGGTCGAATTAATTCACTCAAGTGAAAAATCGGAATTTGAAACTGTTATAAGAGAGAAACTAAAAGAACAGAACGTAAATCTGATTTCCTCACTTGGAAAAGATTGTTTTTATTGGGAAGTTTTTGACCCAACCTACGAAAAAGAAAACGAACCGACGCAAGGTTGGTTAGTCGATGATGTTGCAGATATTTATGCGGATTTAAAAGAGGAACTTTATAAAATAGACCAAATCGGAACGGACGAGGCAATCGAAGATGGACTGTGGCAATTGAAATTCGGATTTACATCTCATTGGGGCAATCATTGTGTGAATGCAATAAGAGCTTTGCACTACATATATTACGATGGAAAAACAACAATGTAATAAAATACTGTGGCTAACAATGTATAAAAATAATTGCTCAATTTTGGGCTTAATCAAAGGCAGTTGCAAGTTTACTACGTCTGATTTTCCTGCGGAAAATCCTCGCACGTAAACCCGCAACTATTCTTATACGAGACCGTTACCCAACATTTAATGAAACTAATAGAATTCTTACAAAATACAGAGAAAATTGACGAAGAATCTGTTCTTTACGTAAAAAGAATTGATGGTCAGTTTCTTCCCGAATCAGAAATTACAATCCTGAATTTAACTGAAGAAGAGTTAGAATGGAAAACTTATGAAGTAACCGAAAAAAAATGTCCTGGTTTTGAATATTTTATGGAATCTTTCCTAATTAAAGAATTTATGGAAGATATATCATCACAATATCCTACTATTGAAAAAAAATGTAACCGATTAATACATTACGTGGAATTTGATGCTTAAACAATATTAAATGTTCTGGAAAAGAAAGAAAAACAAAACAGGAGAATTTAAATGTTCTGAATGTGGAAAAGTCCATTCGGAATGGCCTGCTCTGACTTTTAAATCACCTGCGAATTACGACTTTCTGTCTGATAAAGAAAAAACAGAACTTGGGAAATTAGAGTCGGATTTTTGCGAAATTCATTATGAAGACCAAATTGACCGTTTTATAAGAGTTACGCTTTCTCAAAAAGTAAAAGACGCTTGTGAAACTCTGGAATATGGACTTTGGGTTTCATTAAGCGAAAAAAGTTATTTAGACTATAAAGAAAATTACAATAATCCGAATCACGAAACTGGATATTTTGGTTGGTTATGTAGCAACGTTCCTGAATATGGAGATACATCTTCAATTCCTTGTGATGTAATGACTAAAAGTGGAAATGACAGACCTGAAATTTTTCCTCACGAAGATTTTGACCATCCATTTGTTCGAGATTATTACGATGGAATTTTAAAAACAGAAGCAGAAAATAGAATAAACGAAATGATAAAAAACGTTGGGTAACACCGTGTATAATTCATTGCTAGTTATAGCCTACATACGAAAGTCCTCGCGGACTTTCTATCTGTGATTTATTTGCTAAATTAGTTGCTTAAACACGCAACGAAATCATACACAAACACGTTAGCTTTAATGCTAGAGCAAGTTTACGAAACTGAAAAAAAGCCTGTTTGTGTTCCGATTTTTTTTGAGTTTTAGGAAAGTAAAAAACGAAAAATAATGTTGCTGAATTTTTAAAAATACGTTGAATTCTCACTCAAACTCTGAATTGAATTGCGTCTGACTTTTTAGCTCGTTTACGGAATCGAAAACTGAATTGAAAAGCGGAATTTAGCAAGTTGCGGAATTGTTTACTCGAAATCTGAATTAAAAATATTGCGGAATTTGAGCAAGTTTGCGGAATGAAAACCGAGCTGAATAAAACATAAAATGCGGAAATAAAAAGCCGACTAAAAAAATAGTATATTAACGAAAAATTAAACGGACAAAAAAGCACTAAAAGCTAACAATGTATAAAAATAATTGCGGTTTAGTGCTTAAACAAAAGTCCTTGCGTGTTTGCTGCGTCTGATTTTCCTTCGGAAAATCCTCGCACACAAACCCGCAACTATTCTTATACGCCAACGTTATTGTTAATGCTGCGCTACGCTTGCATTAACAATAACCCGACGAGGGCTTCGCCCGAGTTATTGCTCACCGCAGTAGCTTCGCTACGCACTGAACAATAACTCTGGTTATAAGTTATTTTAAACTTACAGATATTTGCAATATCTTACAGTTCAAAACAACTCATAACCCTCGTCGGGTTGCCCACAATAGCGGAACGCACTCAAACGCAAGCAGTTCGGAACAAAAAATGGCTGAATATTGCGGAATAAAACATTGAATGAATTGCGCTGAATTCTCATTCATTCGGAATGAAAATCACAACGGATTTTTGAGCAAGTTTGCGGAATCTGAAACTCAAAACTGAATTGCGTGCGGAATTTAGCAAGTTGCGGAATTGCTCACTCAAACGGAATTGAAAAATATTGCGAAAAAAAACGCTGAACGAAAATACTCAAACGCAAAAAATCGGAAAACGAAATTTGATGAAATAATTAAACTCTGAAAAAAAAAATCTACTGTGGGCAACAATGTATAAAATTAATTGCTAAATTAGTGCTTAACAAACACGCAACTAATCTTATACTAACACGTTAGCATACATTTTGACCCGTCCTGAATAAAGGCTACATAATTTAACACAATTATGTACAAAAATGACAAAGTAATTAGACGGTATTCAGAACCTTTTAAATTAAAAATTTTAGCCGAACTTACAACCGGAAAACACACAAAAAGCGAACTTTGTAAACTCTACTCTATTGCACCTACAACTGTAAACGAGTGGATTAAAAAATACAATCGTAAAGACTTAATGAACACCAGAGTAAAAGTGGAAACTAAAGACGAAATATCTAGAATTAAAGCGCTACAAAAAGAGAATGAAAAACTTAAAAAGCTACTACTTAAAAAGGATCTCGATGCTATGGTAGAAGAATCTTACCTGGAAGTAGCTGCTGAAAAATTAGGATATAAAAATGTTCAGCAACTTAAAAAAAAACTCAATATCTAGCCTTTATTAAAACTAGAAATAGAGCTAAGGGATTTGCTTCTTTATCAACTATAGCTAGTTGTTTTGGACTTAAACGTGATGCGTATTACAAATACAAATCTAGAGCTGATAAACGTTTAAAAATAGAACAACAAATTATAGAAATTGTAAGTAAAAGACGTAAATCCCTTCCTAGAGAAGGCGTGCGTAAACTCGAAAAATCACTAAAAGACGATTTTATCAAAGCTAACTTAAAAGTTGGTAGAGATGCTTTGTTTAACGTGCTTAGAAAACACCAAATGCTGACTCTTAGAAAGAAAACTAGTGCCAAAACAACGAATTCTTATCATCGCTTTTACAAATATAATAACCTGATAAAAGATATCGAAATTACAAGGCCAAATCAAGTGTGGGTAAGTGATATAACATACATAAGAACTATTAAAGGTTTTTGTTATCTCGCTTTAATAACAGATATGCACTCTCGAAAAATTGTTGGCTATGATCTTAGCGATAGCTTAGAACTAAAAGGATGTGTAAGAGCGTTAAACAAAGCTATTTATCAAGCTAAAAACATTAATGGGCTTATTCATCATTCAGATAGAGGAATACAGTATTGTAGCAATCAATACACCCAAATACTTAAAAGTAAAAAGATAGATATTAGTATGACCGAAGAAAATCATTGTTATGAAAATGCCATGGCTGAACGCGTAAACGGCATACTTAAAGATGAATTCTATCTCGACCAAACCTTTGATAACGTGACTCACGCTAAAAGAGCTGCAAAAAATGCAATTAATTTATACAACGAAATAAGATTACATTTATCTTTAGACTATAAAACACCTAATATGGTATATAAATTATCAGCGTAAATTCAATTTTAAACTGTAGCCATATTTCAGGACTAGACATTTGAAATGACTCTTTCCGAAGTATATTTTTATATGATAATTATAATTTACCAACTCTTTAGTTTGGTAATAATAACATTTACGGAAGACCTAAAAGAGGATAAATATTATAAACGATATTTGAAAATCACATTCTTACTCGGATTTCTTGGAATTGTAATGGAATTGTTGAATTGGAATTACTTCTGTCGATTTAATTGCACTCTACTGACCTTCTCACCTTTTCTGACTTTATTAATCTCAAAAGGGGGTATTGAATTTTATAAAAAAGTATTCAAAAGAGAAGCTTTTCAAATGTACTATGGAAAATTGTCGGACGGAATTTGGATAAAGAACAACGGAGATTTAAAACACAAAGGATATTATAGTTTGTATACTGTGAATATTGCGAGTTTTCCGATTTTTATTATAACAGCAATATTTTTACTGATAGAAAAAAACGTATGCTAACATTGTATATAAAAAATTGCTATTTTGTGCTTAACCAATGTGAGTTGCTTTGTTTGCTTGCATCTGATTTTCCTTCGGAAAATCCTCGCACACAAACACGCAACATTTCATATACGTAACCGTTGTACCACATATGACCAAAACATTGCGAATTACAAAAATCATATTGACTTTAATCGGAATCTTGACTTTAAATTCCTGTTGGAATAATCCAGGCGAATCTGAATTAATAATCGGAAATTACTTTGTGGAATGGAACGATTTAGTCGCTAATAGAGCATTAGTAGAAAAAACCGAAAAAGATTCGCCATATTCAAGTGGAATTATTTCTAATTATGTTTTCGCGGTTGGAAATAACTCTGATTTTATAATCGCTAAACAACATCCATATTTGAATGACTTAACCATCACTAAATATTTCATAATTGACTTAAAGAAAAGAGAAAAAACAAATGAAGATGGAATTTATGGACCAATGGACAAACAACAATTTGACAAAAAGTCAAAGGGCTTAAATATATCAGAATTGGATTTTGACCAAGTGTATAATGAAAACCCTAATTGAAAAAATACGTGGTACAACAATGTATAACCGCAATTACGGCGGATTCGACTACGTCCGAATCCACTCGGAATTGCTAAAGCCTGTGATAAGCCGAAAAACATTAACTTTAATCCCGTAACTTCGGTTATACCTACCGTTGTGAGCCATATGAGAAAAACATTCGTCATACTAATTTTACTTTCTTTTTTATTTTCTTGTGCAGAGAAAAAAAAGAAACATAATGAAGAAAAATCAATTTCTGAATTACAGGACGAATATGAAAAATTTGACCCAATCGCTTATGTTTCAAATCCTGCGAAAACTGACACACTTTGTATTTCTGAAATCAACAAAGCAAAGTCTGATATAGAAAACGAAGGAATTGTTTTTACTCAAGCTGTTGGCTTTTTATTCGGTCATAATCGATATGAAAAAGAACTTGAAAAACTGTGCGAAGAAAAAGGACTGAAATATGATATTGACTTAATTGGTTGTGTAGTATTTGAAGGGCAAACTCAAGGTTGTTACGGAGCATATATGGACAAAGTATTATCGGAAAAATACGGTTCTGACTTTAAAAAAAATATGCATAGAAAAGCAGACAGTATTTTTTTGGAAAATGCAATTAAAAATAAAATCGCAATCGAATATTGGGATTGTGATGAAAGACCAAGATTACCAAATGAAAAAGAAAGAACTTCAGATTACATTCCTTATTTAAGTGTTTACAATATTGATATTAAAGAAAATAAAAAAGAAAATGGTGGTTGGCCTTTTTTCGATGTTGGTTTTATTGTAGAAAAAGATAGTACTATTTCTGATTTCCATATCAGAAATTATGTTGCTGAATTAGAATCCAACGAAAAATATAAAACTCAACTTTTCGAATTAGCGAAAGAACATTTAAAAGAAAAATATCCTTTATGGATTCCAGGCACTATTAACGGAGTTCAAGTTAGAACTGATAATAATGTGAGAATCTTTTTAAAAAAAGTAATAAGACAATAAATACGGCTCACAACAACGTGTATAATTCATTGCTAGTACAAGCTTACTTACGAAAATCCTCGCGGATTTTCTATTTGGTTTGTGTTTGCTAAATTAGTTGCTGTAATACGCAACGAAATCATACACAAACACGTAGGTGTCATTTAAATGAAACATTTTGCAAACATCATAATACTACTTCTAATTTTAACTTCTTGCCAAAATAAAGAGAAGAATAACGGAATTGCTAAAACTGAACAAAAAGAACAAATCAGCAAACCATATTCGAATTTAATTCTCTATGACAATTTTGACAATGAATTAATTTTGGACACGATTTCAAACAGAAGAGAAGCTCAGTTTTCACCTGTTTATATTGGAAAAATAAAAGACTCAATTAAATTAAAATACAAAACTTCTAAAATTGGACATAGATTAGAAGATATTGATTGGGGAAAATATAGAAGTCCCAAAATAGCTGACCTGAATGTATTCATTGACACTACCAAAACAATTGGATTCCCAATGTGGATTTGGGAATATTATAAAGCGCCTGAACATCGAGTAAATAAAGAATCCTATCCAATTTTTATTAAAAACCAAAGTTCTGACACTTTAAGCATTGGATTTGGAGATGTTTTACCAATAGTTACAGAAGTTCAAGATTCAATTGGAAATTGGAAGCAAATTGAAAGACCTTTTAATTATGGTTGTGGAACTGGATTGACTGAATTTTATCTTCCACCAAATCAGATTGCGATTTCTGCTTTAAGACAAAATTACGGGAAAAAGAAAACAAAATTTAGAGTTAAATTTCGACTTGGAGAAAATGAAATTTACTCGAATGAAATAAACGGAAAAATTAATAATTGAATAAAAAAACAACACCTAACAACGTATAAAAATAATTGCGGTTTAGTACTTAAACAAAGGTCGTTGCGCGTTTGTAACGTCTGATTTTCCTTCGGAAAATCCTCGCATACAAACCCGCAACTATTCTTATACATAAACGTTATTGTTAATGCTGCGCTACGCTTGCATTAACAATAACCCGACGAGGGCTTCGCCCGAGTTATTTTAAACTTACAGATATTTGCAATATCTTACAGTTCAAAACAACTCATAACCCTCGTCGGGTTAGCAAACATATAAATGAACATCTACAAAATTATATTCCTAATCTTATTTTTACTACTATCGACAATTAATTTTGCGCAAAATACGGCGGAATCTGATTGTGAAAACGGATTTAAAAAAATCGAAACTGAACTGAAATCTCAAAAAACTGTTTCTTATAAGATTATTTATTCCCAAAAATTATACACCGAAGAAAGTTTCGAATATAGTGAAGGAATAATAGTATTAAATGACTTAAATGACCAAATTGAACAGAAAGAAATTATTGAAACAATTGCTCGAATTGGTGTTGAAAATAAGTTGACTAAAATTATCGCATTTAGAAATTGTAATTCAATTGGACTTTACTTAAAAAAAACTGAACTGTCAACTGAACAAAGTAATTTATTGAGTAACGACTTAATTGCGGAAATGAATATTGATTTACAAAAATCCTTATCGAAAAAAGAAAGAAAAAAACAAAAAAGGAAACGTGACTTTATTGAATCAGTTTCGAAAGAATCTTGTGAGAAACTGACTGAATTAGGAACTGACAAATTAACTATGGAAAGTTTTAATCAGATAGTTTCCGGTACATCCGCAAAATACGCCGAAAAAACAATGAAAGTTTATGAAATGTCGTTTGAGAAAAGTGTAGATAAATTTTTAAAAGATTTAATGAATCATTTAATGTCTGATTGTCGAGTTGTAAAAGATTTTGCAAGGAATCAAGAATAAAAATACGTTTGCTAACACCGTATATAATTTATTGCTAGTTTTAGCCTACTTACGAAAATCCTCGCGGATTTTCTATTCGGTTATTATTTGCTAAATTAGGTGCTTAAACCACGCAACAAACCATATACAACAACGGTAGCCAATATAAGAAAACGCCTATGGGAACTTGGGGAACAGGAATTTCTTCAAACGACATTTACGAAGACATTAATTATGAATTCTTTGAATTATACAATCAAGGAATGGAAGTTCCTGCAATTACTGAAAAGTTAATTAAGGAGAATATGGAATTGATTGATTCTCACGAAGACCAAAATAATTTCTGGATAACTATTGCAAAATCTCAATGGGAATGTAAATCACTTGACCCAAAAGTTCTTAATCGGATTAAAGTCATTGTCGAGTCAGGAAAGGATATCGAATTGTGGAAAGAACTTGACTCTTCACAATCTGACTTGACTAAAAGGAAAAAAGTTTTAGACGGTTTTTTAAAGAAAATATCAACCGAGAAAAAGACATCTCGAAAACGAAAAGTAAAAAAATCACGAAATGCGATTTTCGAAAAAGGAGATTGTTTGGTTTTTAAATTAAGTGATGGAGATTATTGTGGAGTTTTCGTGTTGGAATCTGAAAAAGAAACGGAATTCGGACTGAATTTAATTGTTGTAACTGACATTAAACAATCGGAAAAACCAACTGAAGATGATTTTGAGAATGCAAAACTATTATTTAGACTTGAACAACAAATAAACAAAGAGTTTAAACCAAAAGAACAGGTTAGTTGGTATTATGCTCAACATTTCAAAAAATCGGAAACGGAATTTGAAAAGATTGGAAAATTAAAAGTTAGTAAAGATTATTATTCAAATAAAGACCATCAAAGTTTTTCGAATTGGGATAATCTGAAATTATTTCAAGATGAATTCTATTCTGACTTTGAAAATAATAAGTGTAAGAACAAAGTTAAATTGAGTAGTTTAAGAAAAAAATACTGGCTACAACACCGTATATAATTTATTGCTGGTTCTAGCCTACTTACGAAAATCCTCGCGGATTTTCTATTCAGTTTTTATTTGCTAGATTTAGTGCTTAAACCACGCAACAAACCATATACAAACACGTTGGCAAACATTTGATAAAAAAACTGATTAACATATTTATTTTGGTTGTTCTTTTTAGTTGCGAACACAAAACAAACAAAGAATATTTTAATGATTCTAATGTGTTTCACTATAAAATAAGAAATGGAATTAACGAACCTGTTCTAAAAGATATAATTGAATATTTTTCAAATGAGAATGATGTTGAATTAATTAAGAAAAATGACACAATACAAGTTCATGGAGTTCACCATACTGATAAAGATAGATTTGGATACTTTGGAGCTTGGGTTAGTACTAAAGAGTATTTTAGCAAGGAAATTCAGTGTGAACAAAAAATTATTTTCAATCAATTTGAATTCCAATATTCTTTCTGTTATAAAGATGTAATTGAATATTTTGACGAACAGATAAAAAAAAGCCAGAAAGATGTGAAATATCTTGTTTACGCTAAACGTAAAGAAAAATTATTAAAATATAATCAAGAAACTGATAGAAGCCTATCTAAAAACAGTGATGATTATATTATATCTGACTTAATAATGAATATTCCATTTTCCATTTATGACAAACACAAAAAGAAAGAAATTCCTTATGTTAGTTCCACTAATTTTCAAACTGGATTATTAGGCTCGATTGGATATGAGCACTTTTTCTTTGATGAAAAGAAAGATACTATAGCTTCGATGTCATTAGTTTATATAATGCATTAAAAAACGATTTGCCAACAATGTATAAAAATAATGCTTAATTTAGTGTTTAATCAAAAGTCCGTGCTCTTTTATACACTCTGATTTTCCTATCGGAAAATCGCCGCGAATAAAATCGCACTATTCTTATACAAAACCGTTACCTACAATTATGAAAAACATCATATTAACAATTTTCTTAACATTAAGTTCAGTCGTATTTGGACAGAATTTACAAGGAAATTATTCTGGATATTGGGCTTCTACAAATTGGAGTTACATTTTTGATGGAAATGGAAATTTTGAATATGTTACAGCAGGACATTTCGGATTTACAAATACAAAAGGAAAATACGAAATTAAAGAAGATACAGTTTATTTGAATGCAAAGAAAACTGGAAAAGGAACTTTGGATGTTAAAAGAAGAATGCTAATTGATAAAGATTCCTGCATAATTGACTTGCGAATGAGATATGATTATTGCAAGTCAAGAAAAAGTGAATTTCTAAATTCAAATAAACGGAACTTCAAATTTCCTCAAACAAAAACTGACAACCCAAAAATTATATCAGATTTAAAAACTGTTTTAGTTTCTGCATTTACTAATCCAAAAGTGATTGATTATTTGCATTTTAATGAAATGCCTGAAAGGAAACTAATATTTAAACCATATTTTGAATTGAATAAATCTAATTTCCCTAAACTCAAAATTGGAGATAAAACAGTAGAATTTAAACATACTGATTTGCTAAAGTTTTATATTGAGTTTATTGAAATAAATCAAAGCAAAGACTATATAGAACTTGATTTTGAAATAAAAGACGAAGGAGTTTCTTTTACAATGGTTTTTGACTTAATAAATGGCGAATGGAAGTTAGATTACGAAAGACATCACGAAAAATAACTGTAGGTAACACCGTATAAAATTAATTGCTGGTTTTAGCCAGTTTACGAAAGTCCTCGCAGACTTTCTATCTGTGATTTATTTGCTAACTTTAGTGCTTAAAAAACGCAACTAATCTTATACAACAACGTTATTGTTAATGCTGCGCTACGCTTGCATTAACAATAACCCGACGAGGGCTTCGCCCGAGTTATTGCTCACCGCAGTAGCTTCGCTACGCACTGAACAATAACTCTGGTTATAAGTTATTTTAAACTTACAGATATTTGCAATATCTTACAGTTCAAAACAACTCATAACCCTCGTCGGGTTAGCACACATTTGAGAAAAGCATTATACATATCGACTATTTTATTGATTTTAAGTTGTGAAAACGAAACGACTGAAATTCAATACTATCCATCTACACCTGATTTCTCTACCGAAAGAGCTGTATTATTTGGATTGGATACTACTGATTTAAATTTTCGTCAAATCACAAATAAAGTAGCAAGCTATTATGGAAAATGGGAATATCTAACAATTGAATTTAATGATGGTCGAATTAAAAAACGAATTACGCCATTCGTTTATGATGGAGGATTAATAAAATATCGGAATGTACTTCCAATAACATCTGACTCGATTTTAAAAGAAAAAGGTTTTCCAATATCCGAATTGAAACAAATTCTTAAAAAACACTATCTGAATAAAGATGAGAATTTCCGATATGCAAAATCACCTAATAAAGCATTAGTCGAAGTTACAATAGATACAAGTAAAACTGGAAAAGAACTTGAAAAGGTATTAGTGAATTTGACAAGAGTTTTTGATGAAATAAAGGAAGAAGTTAATGATTCCATTGAATTAAAGGTTTTCTTTGACTATTTCAGGCAAATTCCGCCACCACCAATGCCGAAAATGCAATCTAAAAATGAATGAAAAACGTGTGCTAACACCGTGTATAATTAATTGCTTCATTGAGCGTACTTGCGAATATTCCTTCGGAATATTCACAGGTTCGTAAAAGTTTGCTAACTTAGTTGCTAAACCACGCAACTAACCATACACTAGAACGTTGCCAAACATATTGACCCGTCCTGAATAAAGGCTACATAATTTAACACAATTATGTACAAAAATGACAAAGTAATTAGACGGTATTCAGAACCTTTTAAATTAAAAATTTTAGCCGAACTTACAACCGGAAAACACACAAAAAGCGAACTTTGTAAACTCTACTCTATTGCACCTACAACTGTAAACGAGTGGATTAAAAAATACAATCGTAAAGACTTAATGAACACCAGAGTAAAAGTGGAAACTAAAGACGAAATATCTAGAATTAAAGCGCTACAAAAAGAGAATGAAAAACTTAAAAAGCTACTACTTAAAAAGGATCTCGATGCTATGGTAGAAGAATCTTACCTGGAAGTAGCTGCTGAAAAATTAGGATATAAAAATGTTCAGCAACTTAAAAAAAAACTCAATATCTAGCCTTTATTAAAACTAGAAATAGAGCTAAGGGATTTGCTTCTTTATCAACTATAGCTAGTTGTTTTGGACTTAAACGTGATGCGTATTACAAATACAAATCTAGAGCTGATAAACGTTTAAAAATAGAACAACAAATTATAGAAATTGTAAGTAAAAGACGTAAATCCCTTCCTAGAGAAGGCGTGCGTAAACTCGAAAAATCACTAAAAGACGATTTTATCAAAGCTAACTTAAAAGTTGGTAGAGATGCTTTGTTTAACGTGCTTAGAAAACACCAAATGCTGACTCTTAGAAAGAAAACTAGTGCCAAAACAACGAATTCTTATCATCGCTTTTACAAATATAATAACCTGATAAAAGATATCGAAATTACAAGGCCAAATCAAGTGTGGGTAAGTGATATAACATACATAAGAACTATTAAAGGTTTTTGTTATCTCGCTTTAATAACAGATATGCACTCTCGAAAAATTGTTGGCTATGATCTTAGCGATAGCTTAGAACTAAAAGGATGTGTAAGAGCGTTAAACAAAGCTATTTATCAAGCTAAAAACATTAATGGGCTTATTCATCATTCAGATAGAGGAATACAGTATTGTAGCAATCAATACACCCAAATACTTAAAAGTAAAAAGATAGATATTAGTATGACCGAAGAAAATCATTGTTATGAAAATGCCATGGCTGAACGCGTAAACGGCATACTTAAAGATGAATTCTATCTCGACCAAACCTTTGATAACGTGACTCACGCTAAAAGAGCTGCAAAAAATGCAATTAATTTATACAACGAAATAAGATTACATTTATCTTTAGACTATAAAACACCTAATATGGTATATAAATTATCAGCGTAAATTCAATTTTAAACTGTAGCCATATTTCAGGACTAGACATTAAAAACGAAACGTAAACGAGAATCAAAACTGAAAGAAAAACTAAATTGGAAATAGAGAAAAATAGAATTATTTACAATGATATTAAAGGATTCCTTGACAAACATTTCCCTGAAAATTATAATGAATCAAAAGAATATGAAGACTGTTTTCATATTACTGTTTACTCACAAGAAAAAGAAGATTCATCAGTTTGGTTTGAATTTGACATTGGAAACTCTGAATTAATAGTTGGATATGGAATTAGTCATATCCATTACGGAAAACAATACGGAATAAAAATATCAGAAGGACTAAATCGACTTTTAGATTTTTTTACTACAAAAATGAAAAGGACTGATTATTATAAAGACAAAGTGAATTTTAAAAATGTTTATGAAATAAAAAGAGAAAATGGAACTTATGAAAATTTAGGGACAAGTTCTATGTTGTTTCTCTATCCTTTTTGGAAAAAAACTACTAAAAAAGTGACTGAACATTCTGAATTAATAAAAGATGAAAATATTAAAACTGAGCTTGAAAAAATAAGAGAACGAATAAATAACGTATGCTAACACCGTATAAAATTAATTGCTAGTTCTAGCTTACTTACGAAAGTCCTCGCGGACTTTCTATCTGTGATTTATTTGCTAACTTTAGTGCTTAAAACACGCAACGAAATCATACACAAAACCGTTGTGTGCAATTTGGCCATGTTACCAATATTTGGTACATTTGAGTAAAATTGTAGTCAAAATGGGAAAAAACACATCAATATCACTCGGAAATCATTTTGAGGATTTTATCAGAGAAGAAGTAAATTCTGGTAGATATGGTTCGGTTAGCGAAGTAATTCGTTCAGCATTACGCTTGTTAGAGCGCGAAGAAAAAAAGGAAAGAGAACTGATTAAAGCTCTCGAAGTTGGAGAAAATAGTGGATTTGTTGAAAATTTTGACCCAAAACAACATCTGGAAGAATTACATCGTAAACACTTATGAGTAAAAACAAATATCGCATAAGCCAACAAGCGATTGAAGATTTAAATAAAATTTGGATTTATACTTTTCACAAATGGTCTAAAGAACAAGCAGACAGATATTACGATTTAATAATAGCGGAAATTGAATTTATTGCAGAGAACTATCTGATTGGAAAATCAGCTGAACAAACTCGAAAAAATTATCGAGTAACGAAAATCAAATCACATCTGATTTTTTATAGAAAAGTTGAAAATGATATTGTAGAAATCGTTAGAATTTTACATCAGAGAATGGATATTAAAAAACGACTGAAATAAAAAAACTACACACTTAAGGCGTGTAATAATAATGCGTAGTTTAGTGCTTAATCCAGGATTAGTGCATTTTTGCTACGTCTGAATTTCCTTCAGAAATTCCTCGCACACAAAACCGCTACTATTCTTATACATAATCCGTTGCCAGTAATATGAGAAAAACTCTGCTAATATTAATAATTCTGTTTTCATTTAAACTTTATTCACAAGAAATAGTAAAGTTTTCAGATGCTGAATTTGAATTTTGTCTGACAAAAAAATGTGAAGAAACCAACTGTGAAATAACTAAAATTGAGGTTCTGAAAAATGGAATCTTAATGCAAACTATAAAACCAAGCAAAAACTATTTCAGTCAAACTTTTCCAAACGACCAACTTTTTGCAATTGAGGATATGAATTTTGATGGGAAAGCGGATTTTAGGCTAATGGAATTTCTTCCTGCTGGACCGAATGTTCCTTTTCTATTTTGGATTTATAATCCAACAAATGAACTCTTTGAAAAAAATACAGAATACGGAGAAATAACTTCACCTGAATTCGATTGCGAAAAAAAACAAATTAATTCGACTTGGCGAAATGGCTGTTGCGAACACGGACGAGATGTTTATGAATTGACAAACGGAATTCCAAAATTGACCGAACGATTTGTTATTGGACACAATTCAGAAGACAAAGAATATTACGAATATTGGAAAGATGAAAACGGAGAATTAAAACTGATTGAAAAGAAAGTGGAATAAAATACTACTGGGAACAACGTGTAAAATTTATTACTAGTTCTCGCCTACTTACACAAATCCTCGCGGATTTTCTATTCTATTTTTATTTGCTAAATTATTTACATACCTTATTAGTAATTGAATAAAAGGTAAAAACTATAATTTAAAACATAAATACAATGGAAAATAACAATAAAAAGAAATATAGTAAATTTTTAATAATGATTGCTATTTCAATGATAGCAATGTTTTTATTAATGTATACACACTCATATCAAATAATCGATCATTTTTGGTTTAGTGAAACGCGATTATTTATGACGCTTATTATGGGTGGCTCTATGGTAATTATCATGCTATTATTTATGCTTAATATGTATAAAAGTAAAAAAAACAATATAGCATTATTAGCCTTAGGCATAGTAATGATATTTGGTGGTATTAGTCTTGTAAGAAGCCAAATAACAGTTACAGGCACTGACTATATGGAAGGTATGATTCCGCATCACTCTATAGCTATTTTAACAAGCAAGAGAGCAGATATTAAAGATCCCAGAGTTAGAAAACTTGCAGACCAAATTATAAAAACTCAGCGTAAAGAAATAATGGAAATGGAATGGCTAATTAAGGATATTAAAAAAACGGTGTTTTAAAAACAGACGCTAATCAAAATGAAAGAGCTGTTCCAGATTTTAAAGGTGAATTAGATAAAGAAACTAAAAATATTGAAATTAAATAGTTTTTAATTATTCTTCCAGTAATTTATTAACAAACTCATTAAATTCGGTTTTAAACTCTACAAACTTTTCACCAGTTGCCGGACCATTAAAACCTGTGTGTATTTTGCGTACTTTACCTTGCTTATCTACAAACACTGTAGTTGGGTAACTTAGTACATGGTTTAACATTGGTAACTTTTTTTGTGCTTCTTGCTTACTTGTGCTTCCTGTTTGTGCCAATAATATTGGGTAAGTAATACTTATTCTTTCTTGTAAACGCTTAATACCTGCAAAGGCTTTAGCTTCAGTTTTTGCATACTCGAAAGCTAAGGCTACAATTTCTAAACCTTTATCTTTATTTTGCTTGTAAAATTCTGTATAATATTTGCTTTCATCTAAACAATTAGGACACCAAGTTCCCATAATTTGTACTAAAACTACTTTGTTTTTAAAACGTTCATCATTTAAAGACACCATGTTGCCATTAGCATCTGGAAATGTAAATGCTAAGCTATCGTAACCTTCATTTAAATAGGTTAAATTATTAGCATTTGGTAAATTGTAATTTTCGTTTCTTTTTGCTGTAAAAGGTTCTTTCCAGTGGTTTCCAGAGAAAAATGTACCGTTTATGGTAGAATCTGTTACTTTACCTGTAAATAAAAACGCATGCGCACCATCGAAAGTAGATAGTTTTAAATCGTTACCTGTAATAATTCCTTCTAAAAAGCGATAATCTCCAGTTTCGGTTAAAAAAGTACCTGTTACTATATTACCTTCTTGTTTAAAAACACCTTTTGCTATATAACTATCGGCTTCTGTATTTGGACTAAAAACAGTTTCCCAATTTCCAGCAATATTAGCTTCAGCTTTTGTATTAACATTAAATCTTGATTTGCTTTTTTTTGCTGTAAATGGCACTACTCTATTTTTGCCTTCAACTATAAAGTTTCCTTTTAGTCTTTCATCTTCAATTTTAGCCGCTAAAAGTGCTTCAAAAACAGGCATTTTTATAAATACAGAATCGTTGCGGTATTCTATTTCATCAACTTCTATTTCTTCTTCTGCATTAAAAACAGTTAAATTATTTGCGTCTTTTACTTTAAAAGTAAATGGTAGTATATCTGTCTCACTTACTTTTAATTCGGCTCTATAATCTCCAGATAATAAAACTGGCTGAGTTGATTTTTCTTCACAAGAAAATATAAAAAATAAAGTTAAAAGTAATAGTGTATATCGCATGATTAAGGTCTTTAATTATTATTCGAAGTAACAACAAAATCCTAACAAATAAAAGCTACTTTATTTTAGCATAAAATTCTGTTTTAAAATGCAAATATAAAAAAAGCACCACTTTCATGATGCTTCAATATTTTTTTATAGATTAATTTTACTATTCATCTACGCGTTTGCCAATAATTTTTTGGCTACCGTCATCATCATCTTCTAAATCTTCTTCTTCAATAATTTCAACTTCTTTTTTGTTGGTTCCTTCACCATTAACTCTGTTGGGCTGCGATTCTATTTTAGCATCAACTGGTTTCTCTTTAATGGTTTTAACTTCAACCTCTTTTTTAATCTCCATTTCCATGGCATCATCGGCATCCATTTCAATTTCTGTTTCTACTTTTTCAACTTTCTTTTTATCTTCCTGAGCTACAACAAACTGTGTTCCTGCAAATAGTAAACCTATTACAAACAACAATATTATTTTATTTTTTTTCATGACTAATGTGTTTTTAAATTAGTTGTTAATATTTAATTAATTTACGATTTATTTAACGGTTTAGACGTTTTCTCTATATTATTTAACAGTGTTATGCAATTTATACTATAATTTATAGCATAAAAGCCTTTTCTAAAATTTAAAGTACACTTAAGTATTACTATATTTGCGGTTTCTAATTATGTTAAAATGAAGATTTCTTACAACTGGATTAAACAGTTTTTAAAAATAGATTGGCCTACAGAACAAACAAGTGAATTACTTACAGATTTAGGTCTTGAAGTTGAAGGCTTAGATACTTACCAAAGTGTTAAAGGCGGACTTGAAGGCGTTATTGTTGGTGAGGTTTTAACTTGCGAACAACATAGTAATGCAGATAAGTTAAAAGTTACTACTGTTAATATTGGTACTGGCGATACTTTACAAATTGTTTGTGGTGCACCTAATGTTGCTGCCGGACAAAAAGTTCCTGTGGCTACTATTGGCACTACACTTTATACTCCAGAAGGAGAAGCTTGGACTATTAAAAAAGGTAAAATTAGAGGAGAAGAAAGTCATGGTATGATTTGTGCCGAAGACGAATTAGGCTTAGGAAAATCTCATGATGGTATTATGGTTTTACCAGAAGACACGGTTGTTGGTACACCATGTGCAGATCTTTTTAAAATTGAAAACGATCATGTTTTTGAAATTGGTTTAACACCAAACCGCGCAGATGCTATGAGTCATTTTGGTGTTGCCAGAGATTTAAAAGCAGGATTACAACACAAGGATATTAATATTGAATTAATAACACCATCTGTAAGTTCTTTTTACGTAGATAGTAGAACTTTAAAAATAGATGTTGAAGTCGCTAATAAAGAATTAGCACCACGTTATTGCGGTGTAACTATTTCGGGTGTAAAAGTAGCAGAGTCTCCAGATTGGATTAAACACCGTTTAAAAGCAATAGGTTTATCTCCAATAAACAATATTGTAGATATTACTAATTATGTATTACACGAATTAGGGCAGCCACTTCATGCTTTTGATGCTAATAAAATTTCTGGAAACAAAATTGAAGTTAAAACATTAGAAAAAGGTACTAAATTTACAACCTTAGATGGTGTTGAGCGTGAATTACACGAAGATGATTTAATGATTTGTGATACAGAAAAACCATTATGTATTGCTGGCGTTTTTGGAGGTATAGACTCTGGTGTTACAGACGGTACTACAAATATATTTTTAGAGAGTGCATATTTTAATCCTGTAAGTGTTAGAAAAACAGCAAAACGCCATGCTTTAAATACCGATGCATCTTTTAGATTTGAACGTGGTATAGATCCAAACATAACAGAATATGCATTAAAACGTGCTGCTTTATTAATACAAGATATTGCAGGTGGAGAAATTACAAGTGACGCATCTGATGCTTACCCAAATAAAATTGAAGACTTCCAGGTACATTTAACTTTCGATAAGGTTACAAAACTTATTGGACAGGAAATACCAAAAGAAACAATAAAAAGTATTTTATCTTCACTAGAAATTAAAGTTAATAATGTGACTGAAACTGGTTTAGGTTTAACAATTCCAGCTTATAGAAACGATGTTCAACGAGAAGCAGATGTTATAGAAGAAATTTTACGTGTGTACGGTTATAACAACATTATAACTACAACAAAATTAAACGCATCTATCTCTAATGCTTCTAAATTTGAAGACTATAAATTACAAAATGTTGTTGGCAACCAGTTAGTATCTCAAGGTTTTTACGAGATTATGGCTAACTCTTTAACCAATCCAAACTATATTGAGTTAAGTGAACAATTAAAAGAAGAGCATAATATTACTATGCTAAATCCATTAAGTAAAGATTTATCTGTTTTAAGACAATCACTACTATTTTCTGGATTAGAAGCTGTTTCACATAATATAAACCGAAGACAAAACAATATTAAGTTTTTTGAATTTGGAAAAACTTATCACAATTATAATGGCACAAGAGAAGAACCTAAGCATTTAACATTACTAATCACAGGAAATAAAACCGAAGAAAATTGGTCTACTCCAAGTGAGAAAAGTACATTTTTTCACCTAAAAGGTAATGTAGATGCTATTTTAAGTCGCTTAGGTATTTCTAGATATCGTGCAACAAGTGTTAAAAGCGATTTATTTTCTGAAGGCATACAGTACAGTCAAGGTAAAACAGTATTAGTAGATTTTGGAATTGTAAAATCTAAAATCAATAAGCATTTTGATATTTCTCAGGAAGTATTATTCGCTAATTTTAATTGGGATAATATAATTGAAGTTGCAAAACGTAACAAAATAAAATTTACACCAATACCTAAGTATCCAGAGGTTCGTCGTGATTTTGCTTTACTTTTAGATAACAATGTCACTTTTGATGATATAAATACTATTGCCAGACAAACTGAAAAAAAATTACTAAAAAATGTAAATTTATTCGATGTTTATCAAGGTAAAAACTTACCAAACGGTAAAAAAAGTTACGCCGTAAGCTTTACCTTTCTTGACGAGAATAAAACTTTAACAGATAAAGTAATAGACAAAATAATGAATAAATTACAATCTAACTTTGAAAACAAACTTAGTGCTGAGTTAAGATAGATTATTTAAAATTTCCTAACATGACTAATTATTACAAGAGCATAATATGTGTTTTTATTTTATTAATAACAATAAAAACAAATGCTCAATCTAAAGATTTAAATGTTAAAGATAAAGACACAACATCTATAGGTAAATTATTTATTGAAGATGGTAAAAATGCTGTTTTAAGTGCAAAACATGCTTTTTTAAGACCGTTAAGCTGGGATAAAAAAGATTTTACAACTCTAGGCACTGTAGCTGTTAGCGCATTTGCATTAGCAACAGTAGACGATGAAACTAGTGCATATTTTACTAGACAAAAACCACCTAAAATTTTTCAAGAAGTTGGAACACGTTTTGGTAGTCCGCAAGTTTATTTTATAGCTAATGCAGGACTATATGGTTTTGGTCTTTTTACAAAAAACGAAAAAATTAGAAAAACTAGTGTATTAATTATATCATCGTCATTTACAACTGGGGTTATACAAAGCTTAAGTAAAACTGTTTTTGGTAGAGCAAGACCTGGAAACGGTCTTAAAAGTAATGAGTTTCATTTATGGTCTAACGAGCCTGCACACCACTCTTTTCCATCTGGACACACTGTATTGTCCATTACAATGGCACACTCTATAGCAAAACAATTTAATAACACTTGGTCTAAAGTAGGTGTTTATACTCTTGGTTCTATTGCTCCTATTTCTAGGTTATTTGCTGGTGCACACTGGTTAACAGATGTTGGAATTGGTGCTGTTTTAAGTATTGTAGTTGTAGATAGTATTGATAAATTTCTTTACAACTCTAACGCGTATGATTATGGCGACAATTATAAAAAGAAAAACAGAATCTCTTGGAACGTTAGCTTTACGGGAAATCAAATAGGACTTATAGGTACTTTTTAAGTAAAGTTTATAAATACACGCTTGTTTTAATCTGTTAATATTACAGTATCTACAACATGAATAAAACCTTTATCCAATTTCGAAGAATACTCGATTAAACACAATTCGCTTTTTTCAACTTTAACAGTAAGAATACCTTCTTTTATATTAAAAATTATTTTTTTATTCTCTAAAGTTTCAAAATCTATTTTTTTATTAGATTTAAGTATAGATTGTAAAATTAAGTCCTTTGATGCGTGTTTTGGTATTATATGATTTTTAATAATAGATTTAAGTTTACTAGTATTCTCCTCAAGAAACAATGAATCTAGCTTAGACTTTCCTAATTTTTCAAAAGCAGCATCTGTAGGCGCCAATAATGTATATATATCTTCTTTAGTAAATAGTGACTGTATTTCCGTATGCTCTAAAACCCTTAGCAAAGTATAATGTTCTCCAGTATTTTTTAAATAACCTTCTATAGATCCTGAAGTTTTTTGTACTAATACTTTACAATTTGAATTACTAAAATTCACTCTACTATTGTAAAATGTTAAACAGATTACAAAAACTGAAACAACAAATGGTAGTATTATCCTTATCATAATATAAAAATTTAAATGACTTAGGGTTAATATATATAACGTAATTAATTGATTTTAGGATGTTTAATTACAAAAATTTAACATTTAACAGACTTTAACGCTAAGTAAATAACTTATCAGTCTAAAAATTTTGTAACTTATATTAGATTTTAAAACAAAATATTATGGATTCAAACTATGTAAAAATATATACAGGAAATACGATTGTTGTTCAACTTATGAAACAAAGACTAGAAGATGTAGGTATTAATCCTGTTATTAAAGACGAAACAGAATCTGGACGTTTAGCTGGTTTTGGTACTAGCTTACCAGGACAACCCGAAGTTTATGTGCACGAAAGTGAATTAGGAAAAGCTGTACAAATTGTAGAAACCGTAAGAAATGAAATGGAAGCTTAATTAGAGTATAAACTATTAAAACAAAAGCCTCAAAATAAAATTTTGAGGCTTTTGTTTTATTTAATAATTGTAGTGGTATGCTATTTTTTATACATTTTTTCACGTAACTCTTTTACGTTAGCATCCTGCATATACTCATCAAAAGTAGTATATCTATCTATAACACCATTTGGAGTAAGCTCTACTACCCTATTAGCTACAGTTTGTGCAAACTCATGGTCATGAGTTGTAAACAATACTGTGCCTTTAAAGTTTTTTAGCGAATTGTTAAAAGCTGTAATACTTTCTAAATCTAGGTGATTTGTTGGTTCGTCTAATTGTAAAACATTTGCTCTTGTCATCATCATTCTAGATAACATACAACGCACTTTTTCTCCTCCAGATAATACAGAAGATTTTTTAAACGCTTCTTCTCCACTAAAAATCATTTTACCTAAAAAGCCACGAATATTTACTTCCTCACGCTCTTCTTCGGTTTGAGCCCACTGGCGCAACCAATCTATTAAAGTTAAATCGTTGTCAAAAAAATCACTATTATCTAATGGCAAATAAGATTGTGTAGTTGTCACTCCCCAAGCAAATTTACCAGAATCGGCTTTAGCATTTCCATTTATTATTTCGTAAAATGCAGTAGTTGCTCTTGAGTCTCTCGAGAAAACAACAACTTTATCACCTTTAGCAAGATTTAAATCTATGTCTTTAAATAATATTTCGCCATCTAAAGATGCAGATAGTCCTTCAATATTCAAAATTTGATCTCCTGCTTCTCTATCACGTTCAAAAATAATTGCTGGATAACGACGGCTGGTACGTTTAATATCTTCAATATTAAGTTTATCAATCATCTTTTTTCTACTTGTTGCCTGTTTACTTTTGGCTACATTGGCAGAAAAACGACGAATAAATTCTTCAAGTTCCTTTTTCTTCTCTTCGGCTTTCTTATTTTGTTGTGCATGCTGTCTTGCTGCTAGTTGTGAAGATTCATACCAAAATGTATAATTTCCAGAGAAGTGATTAATTTTTCCAAAGTCAATATCACTAATATGCGTACAAACAGCATCTAAAAAGTGTCTATCGTGAGATACTACAATTACACAATTATCGTAATTTGCTAAAAAGTTTTCCAACCAAGCGATTGTTTCATAATCTAAATCGTTGGTAGGCTCATCCATAATAAGTACATCTGGATTTCCAAATAATGCCTGTGCTAATAATACACGTACTTTTTGTTTACCATCTAGATCTCCCATTACGGTATAATGCAGGTCTTCTTTTATACCTAAATTTGAAAGCATAGCTGCCGCATCACTATCTGCATTCCACCCATTCATTTCTTCAAATTGCACTTGAAGTTCTCCTATTTTTTCAGCATTTTCATCTGTATAATCTGCGTATAACGCATCTATTTCTGTTTTAAGCTTATATAATGGCTTATTACCTTGTAAAACGGTATCTAAAACAGTGTCTTCATCGTGCTTATTGTGATCTTGAGTTAGAACAGACATACGTTTTCCAGGTTCTAAATGCACATGGCCAGATGTAGGTTCCTGTTGACCAGAAATAATTTTTAAAAATGTTGATTTCCCGGCACCATTTGCACCAATAATACCATAACAATTTCCGTTATTAAAAACTGTACTTACCTCGTCGAAAAGAACGCGCTTTCCAAATTGTACTGAAAGATTTGAAACTGATAACATGTCTTACTATTTATTAATTTAACCTTATGCAAAGTGCTATAAAGTTTAAGGCTGCAAAAGTAATTAATATCTTTGGTTTCATAAAACAATTGACTTATTAGTATCTAAAATTTACTATTATTGTGAGTTTAACGAAAGTTTGCATCAATTTAACAACGCATTAACACCATTGCAATAATTCAAAACATACTTTTGTTTGATTCGCAATTTTTGGAAAATTTTTAAATGAAAATAAAATTACTCTACATATTATGCTGCTTTACAACAGTTTTCACCTCTTGTAAAAATGATAAGGATACCAATGGTACTTCGGCTTTTTTTGGTGGCAAAATTGTAAACCCTTATTCTAACTACATTGTACTTTCTAAATCCCGAAAAGTTTTAGATACAATTAAACTAGATGAGAAAAACCGTTTTGCTTATAAAATTGACAAAGCCGAGCCTGGTTTATATACTTTTTATGATGGTAAAGAATTACAAACAGTACTTATACAACCTAATGACAGCTTACTTTTAAGGCTAAATACTTACGATTTTGATGAGTCTTTAGTTTACTCTGGAATTGGTGCAAAAGAAAATAATTTTTTAATGGAATTATTTTTACTTAATGAAGAAGATGAAAAAAACACCTTAGCATTAAGCCAGCTTATGCCAGAAGCTTTTGAACAAAGATTAAATGCTTTACGAGATGATAAATTAAAAAAGCTTGCTAAGTTTAAATCTAAATATGAAACCTCTACTTTGTTTGATAAATTAGTTCAAGGCAATATAAATTATAAATATTATTCTTCTAAAGAAGTATATCCAATTGCAAATTATAGCAAGACCGAAAAACACATGCTTGAAATTTTACCAGAAGATTTTTATAGCTACAGAAGTGACATTAATTATAATGATGATGTTTTAAAAGATTATCCTGCATACAGTTCCTTTTTAGGTTTTCACTTTAATACTTTAGCATTACAAGAGCATTTTAAGGAAAGTGATGATAGTATTTATAATGAATTATCTCTAGACTATAATTTGAAGAAGCTTAAAATTATAGACGAAAAAGTTAAAAATAAGTCTATAAAAAACAGATTATTATATGCTGCAACTATGCGTTTTATTAATAATTCTCATAAAACTGAAGAATATTGCAGTATTTTAAATTCGTTTATAGAAAAAAGCTCTAATAAAAAGCAAATTACAAGAGCACAAAATGTTGTAAGATCTTATCAACGCTTAAAACCTGGTAATAAAATACCTAATATTACGCTTTTAAATACTAATAATAAAGAACTTGGTTTAAGTAGTATAATTACAAAACCTACAGTTATTTATTTTTGGACTAAAACAAATAAAAATCATATTACTACGTCTCACAAGCGTATTAAAGAGTTAAATGCAAAATATCCAGAGGTTGAATATATTGCTATAAATATAGATTCTATTTCTTATGCTAACCAAAAGAAAGTTTTAAATCATTTTGATTTAAGAGTGCATAATGAATATAGGCTTAAATCACCTTCTCATGCCGTAGATTCTTTATCTATTAAACCTATAAACAATGTTTTTATAGTTAATAAGAAAAGTGAGATTGTAAATCCTAAAGCAAATATATTTACAATACAGTTTGAACAAGAATTACTTGAAGTAATAAATCATTAATTATTAGATTAAATATAAAGAAAAAGCCTCAACATGCAGTTGAGGCTTTTTTTATAAATGAAAAGAAAATTAATTTCCTTTTTTATAATCTTCTAAAAATTTAGCTAAACCAATATCTGTTAATGGATGCTTTAGTAAACCTTCAATAGAACTTAATGGACCAGTCATGACATCTGCACCTAATTTAGCACAATCAATAACATGCATTGTGTGACGTACAGATGCTGCAAGAATTTGAGTTTCAAAAGCATAATTATCATAAATATGTCTAATTTCTGCAATAAGATTTAAACCATCTGTAGAGATATCATCTAAACGACCAATAAAAGGAGATACATACGTTGCTCCTGCTTTTGCTGCTAATAAAGCTTGACCTGGAGAAAACACTAAAGTTACGTTAGTTTTAATTCCTTTATCACTAAAGTATTTACATGCTTTAATGCCATCTTTAATCATTGGTAATTTAATTACAATTTGCTCATGTAATTCTGCTAAAGCTTCTCCTTCTCTAACCATACCTTCAAAATCTGTAGAGATAACTTCTGCACTTACATCACCAGACACTAAGTTACAAATGTCGACATAATGTTTTAAAATATTATCTGTACCAGTAATACCTTCTTTAGCCATTAATGATGGGTTTGTAGTTACTCCATCTAAAATTCCTAAATCTTCGGCTTCTTTAATTTGAGCAAGATTTGCTGTGTCTATAAAAAATTTCATATTAAATATTTAGTTGTGTTTGTAATAATGGTACGAAGTTACAACTTCTTACTATTTCTAAATAGAAAATAATATGAAATGATATTAACAAAGATATTAATCTAAAATGTGAAGCGTTTTAGTACATTCTAAATTGGTTTGGTAATAATCCATTTTAAAATTATCATGATCCCAACCTAAGCTCCAATCTATAGCATAAAAAAAAATAATGTAAAAAACAGCGAGTAGCAAACAGTTAAAAAAGCAAGAATGTTTTTTGCCAATACAAATTTACCTTTTGTAATTTTAGATATAATAAAAAGAAGCAAATAAAAGAATATAGACCATATTATAATGTTACCAAAAAGACCTTTTAAATAAAGTATTCCAGACATTGAAAATATCCAAGTAGTATCTGTACTTTGAACAAACGGAAAGCCTAAAAAACTAGGCCATTTTTCATCTGTTACACAAGTATATTTAAAATATATAATATCACTAGATATCATTCCTAAAGAAAGGATAATAGATAGTAATATTTTTTTCATTTATAACTTATAATGGTTAATTAGCATCTTTTCGTAAACACTATCTGGAAGAATAAATTTTAAAACAATAGAAAACTTCTGCATAAATGCGCCAACCTTGTAATGTATTTTAGGTTTTTTGGTTTCAATCACCTTTAAAACTTGTTTTGCTACAGCAATAGGATCGCTACTATTATCTACATGTTCATCTATATCATTTAAAACACTACCATACTTTTTATATGGCGATGTATCTTTTAATGGCGCGTGATAACGTCCTGCAGCAATATTAGTTGCAAAATCTCCAGGCGCAATATTTGCCATATTAATATTAAAGTCTTTTAATTCTATTCTAAATGCTTCGGTTAAAAGCTCTAAAGCACCTTTACTAGCACTATAAATCCCTCTGTAAGGCAAGCCCATAAAGCCAGCAATTGATGTTATATTAATTATTAGTCCGCTATTATGTTTTCTCATTTCTGGTAAAACAGCTTTTATTACATTAATAGGACCAAAAAAATTTGTATCAAAATTGTGTTGTATTTCTTCTGCTGGAATTTCTTCAATTGGACCTGTAATACCAACACCTGCATTATTAATTAACACATCTATTTTTCCTTCAGCTAAAACCACTTGAGCTACAGCTTTTTTTATTGAGTCTACATTTTTAACATCTAAAGCAATAATTTTAAAAGGATGATTTACATACTTTTCTGCACTTCGGCTTGTACCATAAACAGTATAACTATTTTGAGTTAAATACTCACCAATAGATTTTCCTATTCCTGAAGATCCTCCTGTTATTAAAACGACTTTAGACATATATAATTTAGTGTTTAAATATTATGAGTTTTATATTGAAAAGAATACAATAAACAAAAAAATCCTGATTCGCAAAAGCTTTCAAGATTTGAGTTTAGTGTACAAAAAAAGGCAAGCTACCTACATCACACCGCTACGACCGCTTACCTTTGCTTCGTTCCCGACCTGGAGGATTCAACAGGAGCTGGTTGTGTAGGACTTGCCGCGGCAAATATACAATGTTTTAATTTTATCACAATGATTTTTTATACTGAATTTTAATAAATATCTTGCTTAAAATTAATTACTAAAAATGAAACTACATAATTACCTTACAATCATAATTTTAGCAATAACTCTTATTAGTTGCGGTGATTCTAAACAAGAAAAAAACTTTAACATCACAACAAATGCAACAAATAATACAATAGCATTAAATGAAACACTAGAATTATCTATTGCTAACCCTAAAAATATTGAAATAGAATCTATTACCTATGAAATAGGTGGTAAAACAGTAGATAAATCTGTACTTTTAAGCGATTTTAAATTAGGATCTCAAACTATTACTGCCACTATTAATTTTGATGGAGAAACAGAAATTGCTACCAGAAACATCGCTATTGTAAATAATGCATCTCCAAAAGTTTATAGTTACGAGATTGTAAACACCTATCCTCATGATATTACATCTTATACTCAAGGATTAGAATTTTTTAACGGCGAATTATATGAAAGTACAGGACAAAAAGGAGAGAGTAAATTACGTAAAGTAAACTATAAAACTGGAGAAGTACTTAAAAACATAAATCTTGCAGATCAATATTTTGGTGAAGGTTTAACCATATTAAATAATAAAATATACCAATTAACCTGGTTAAGCGGCAAAGGCTTTGTATACAATCTTGATACTTTTAAACGCTCTAGTACTTTTAAATTTGGAGAAAGTAAAGAAGGTTGGGGAATTTGTAATGATGGTAAAATGCTTTATAAAAGTGATGGAACCGAAAAAATTTGGCTGTTAAATCCTGAAAATCTTGTTGAAGAAAATAATATTCAAGTCTATACCAATAAAGGAAAAATTGGTAAACTTAACGAACTTGAATGGATTAACGGAAAAATTTACGCCAACATATACCAACGAAATGGTGTTGCGATTATAAACCCAAAAAATGGTGCAACTGAAGCTGTAATAGATTTTTCTCCTTTAAAAAAAGAAGTAAAACAACATAAAGGTTTAGATGTACTTAATGGTATTGCTTACAACCCAGAAACACAAACCATATTTGTTACAGGAAAACGTTGGGATAAGTTATTTGAAGTGAGAATTATTGAAAAATAACATGCAGGTTTATAGCGAAACAATAGTAGTTACAGAAAATGATATAGATGAATTACAGCACGTTAATAATGTACGCTATGTACAATGGGTTAATGATATTGCAAAAGCACATTGGCATAAAAACGCTTCTACTTCTATTTTAAAAAACTATTTTTGGGTACTACTATCACATACTATAGACTATAAAGCATCTGCAGTTTTAAATGAAACACTTTTAATTAAAACGTATGTTACAGAAGCTAAAGGTGTAAAATCAACTAGAATTATAGAAATTTTTAACAAAAAGAGCAATACTTTATTAGCAAAATCTACAACCAATTGGTGTTTTATGAGTACGTCTTCAAAAAAACCAACACGTATAACTCAAGAAATTGCAGATTTATTTACTTAATAAAAGAATATTAATACTAAAATAGTTTTTCAAAAGTTATATTTTAGTCCCTTAAAGTTAATTATCTCATGGCTATAAAACGCATAACATATTTTATTTTTTGTATCGCACTTTTAATTCTATCTAACGCTTGTCGTAAAGATTTTGACTTTGCTCCTAGTACTGGTAATTTAGAGTTTTCTAAAGATACTGTTTACCTTGATACTATTTTTGCCAATATAGGCTCAAGTACTTATAACCTTAAAGTTTACAACCGTAGTGATGATGATATTAGCATTCCAACTGTAAAGCTTAATAGAGGTGAAAACTCTGGTTTCAGGCTAAATGTAGATGGTGTTGCTGGTAAATCTTTTAATAATGTAGAAATTCAAGCAAAAGACAGTTTATTTATATTTATTGAAACTACTTTTAATACAGACAACCCAAATAACGATCCGTTTTTTAATAACGAAATTTTATATACAGACAAAATTGAATTTGATACAGGAAGCAATTACCAAGATGTAGAATTAGTAACTTTAGTTAAAGACGCTGTTTTTATATTTCCAGAACGTGATGATGCAACCGGTATTATAGAAACACTAACTTTTGATGTTAATGGAGAACAATTTGAAACCGAAATTCAAGGTCGAGAACTTATGCCTGACGAATTAACGTTTACAAACGAAAAACCATATGTAATTTACGGTTACGCTGCCGTACCAAACGGAGAAACCTTAACAGTTAATGCTGGAGCGAGAATTCATTTTCATGCAGATTCTGGTTTAATAGTTTCAGAAAATGCGACACTAAATGTAAATGGAGCATTAAGTACAGATCCAGATTTATTAGAAAACGAAGTCATTTTTGAAAGTGATCGTTTAGAGCCAAATTTTGAAAACGTACCTGGACAATGGGGAACCATTTGGCTTTTTGAAAACAGTATAAATAATACTATTAATTACGCTACTATTAAAAACGGAACTGTTGGTTTATTAGTTGATGCAAATCCAGATGCTGTTAATGATAAATTGACAATAACAAATTCGCAATTATACAACTTTGGTAATTATGGTATTTTAGCCATAAATACATCTATAACTGCAGAAAATCTTGTGGTTAATAACTCAGGTCAATCTTCTGTTGCTTTAACTTTTGGAGGAAAATATAATTTTACACATAGTACAATTGCTAATTATTGGAATAATAGTTTTAGGCAATTTCCTGCCTTATTAATTAATAACTTTTTAGAAACGGAAGATGCAGTTACTATAACCAATTTAACCGAAGCTAATTTTAACAACTGTATTATATATGGTAATGATAATCCTGAATTTATATTAGATGAAATTGAAGACGATTCAGTTATATTCAATTTTAAATTCACCAATAGCTTACTGCGTTTTAGTGATAACTTAAATGAATTTACTGGAGATAATTACAATTTTGAAAACACCGTGAATTACGAGAATAATATATTTAATCAAGAACCAGACTTTAAAAACACAAGCCTAAATAAATTAATTATTGGAGACAATTCTAATGCCAATGGTATTGGTGCTTCATCTTTTGCTTCACAAGTACCAAATGATATATTAGGAGTTAACAGAACAAGTGCTCCAGATGCTGGTGCATACCAACATACTGTTTTCGAATAAAAAATTAAAACATCTTATAAAAAAAGCCTGCAAATTGCAGGCTTTTTTTATGTAAATAATATAATAATAAAACTATGCAGAGAATAACGGTAAATCGCTCATCATTGCATTTACTCTAACAGCAATAGCATCTAATTTATCTTCATCTTCATAATTAGTAATAACCTCATCAATTAAATCTACAATAGTAGCCATTTCACTTTCTCTTAAACCACGAGTTGTAATTGCAGCTGTACCTACTCTAATTCCAGATGTTACAAATGGTGATTTATCATCAAAAGGCACCATGTTTTTATTAACTGTAATATCTGCTTTTACAAGTGCTTGTTCTGCATCTTTACCTGTAATGTTTTTATTTCTTAAATCAATAAGCATCATGTGGTTATCTGTACCACCAGAAATAATATTATAATCTTTAGCAACAAAAGCTTCAGCCATAGCTTTAGCATTTCGTTTTACTTGTAACATATAATGCATAAACTCATCTGTTAAAGCTTCTCCAAAAGCAATTGCTTTTGCTGCAATAATATGTTCTAATGGTCCACCTTGATTTCCTGGAAATACACCAGAATCTAATAACGATGACATTTTACGTAAATTTCCATTTTTAAGTTTTATACCAAATGGGTTTTCAAAATCTTTGCCCATTAAAATCATACCACCACGAGGTCCACGTAATGTTTTATGAGTTGTAGTGGTAACAATATGACAATGTGGAATAGGATCGTTTAAAATACCTTTTGCTATTAAACCGGCTGGGTGAGAAACATCGGCTAATAAAATAGCATCAACGCTATCTGCAATTTTACGAAAACGTTCAAAATCTATATCACGAGAATAAGCAGAAGCTCCAGCAATTATTAATTGTGGTTTTTCACGCTTTGCTATTTCTTCAATTTTATCATAATTTAAAACACCAGTTTCTTTATCTACACCATAAAAAACTGGGTTATATAATTTACCAGAAAAGTTTACTGGCGATCCATGAGTTAAATGTCCACCGTGAGATAAATCGAAACCTAAAATTTTATCTCCTATTTTTAAACAGGCATGGTAAACTGCTGTATTTGCCTGGCTACCAGAGTGTGGTTGTACGTTTGCATATTCTGCTCCAAATAATGCTTTTGCACGATCTATTGCTATTTGCTCTACCTCATCTACTACTTCACATCCACCATAATAACGTTTTCCTGGGTAACCTTCGGCATATTTATTGGTTAAAACAGAACCTGCAGCTTCCATAACTTGGTCACTTACAAAGTTTTCTGAGGCGATTAATTCTAAGCCATGTAACTGGCGTTCTTTTTCAGCTTGAATTAACTCAAATATTTGTTCATCACGTTGCATAAATATGTCTTTTTTTAGATTGCCGCTAAAATACTAAAAAGGATGCTTTTTTTTGCTTAAAAACAGTAGATTCTAATAGATTGTTATTATCTTTTACATTATGTTTATAACTCAATATATTTCATGGAATTTTAAGCATTTTTTAATAGCAAAAGTATTTCAAACTAAAAAAAATTATGTAGGTTTGAATAGATTTAAAAACAAAAAACACAAGATATAGTTATGCCAATTACTGCTAACAATCCAGATAGAAAATCGTGGCTACACGTTGATAAAAATTCAGATTTTCCAATTCAAAATATTCCTTTTGGAGTCTTTTTAACCAGAGACGATATTATTACTATTGGAACTCGTATTGGCGATACAGCCATAGATTTAGGTGCTTTACACCAACTAGGTTATTTTGAAGGTATCCCATTAACTGATGATATTTTTCTTCAAGATACATTAAATGATTTTATAGCAGATGGCCGTAAAACCTGGCGTTTAGTAAGAAATCGTATTGCAGAGATTTTTGATGCAGAAAATGATGAGTTAAAAGACAATAAAAAAAATAAAGAAACTGTATTATTTCGTTTAGATGAAATTGAAATGCAATTACCAGTTCAAATTGGTGATTACACAGATTTTTACTCGAGTATAGAACATGCTACTAATGTAGGTACTATGTTTAGAGATCCAGATAATGCTTTATTACCAAACTGGTTACATATTCCTGTTGGATATCATGGTAGAAGTTCATCTATTATTCCTTCTGGAATTCCTGTACATAGACCACAAGGTCAAACTTTACCAGCTGGTGAAACAGAACCTGTTTATGGTCCAAGTAAATTAGTAGATTTCGAATTAGAAATGGCATTTATAACCACAGATGCTAACGATTTAGGTGAGCCTATTCCTATTGAAGAGGCCGAAGAGTATATTTTTGGTTTAGTATTATTTAACGATTGGAGTGCAAGAGATATTCAAAAATGGGAATACGTACCGTTAGGTCCATTTTTAGCAAAAAGCTTTGCTTCTTCTATTTCTCCATGGATTGTAACTTTAGATGCCTTAGAGCCTTACAGAGTTGCAGGACCAAAACCATTAAAAAAACAATTATCTTATTTACAGCAAAAAGGTAAAAAGAGTTTTGATATTAACTTAGAAGTTGCAATACAACCAGAAAAAGCCAAAGAAACAGTTGTAAGCCGTTCTAACTTTAAACATATGTATTGGAGTATGGCACAACAATTAACACACCATACTGTAAATGGTTGCCCGTTAAACTCTGGAGACATGATGGGAAGTGGTACTATTTCTGGACCAACACCAGATTCTTATGGCTCTATGTTAGAGTTATCATGGCGTGGTGAAAAACCGTTAAAAATGGCAGATGGCACAGAACGTAAATTTATTAATGATAACGATACAGTTATTATGCGTGGCTTTTGTGAGAAAGATGGTACACGAATTGGGTTTGGAGAAGTATCAACCAAATTATTACCAATATATAAAGCAAAAAAATAGTTTTTTAAAAATAACAAACTTTTAAAAAGCCTTGAAACCTATAGCGTTTTAAGGCTTTTTTGCGTTTGGCATGGCATTTGATTTTATACTTATAGTATAAACCCGTAAAACGTAAGAAGATGAAAAAAATTACACTATTTTTAGTAGGTCTTCTAATACTAACATCTTGTGTTGGAAGAAAGCAAATTGAAAAACAACTAAACTCTGGAAATTATGACCAGGCAATTAGTAATGCGCTTAAAAAATTAGAACATAACAAAGATAAAAAACGAAAGCAGGATTTTATTGTTATGTTACAAGATGCTTTTTACAAAGTGGTTACCGAAAACCATAACTCTATTTCTCATTTAAAAAAAGATGGAAATCCAGAGCAGTTTGAGACTATTTATAATTTGTATTTAGACCTTGAAGATAGACAACGTGCTATTAAAGCTGTAATGCCACTGTATATTGATGGTAAACTAGTAGAGTTAAAATTTAATGACTATAGTAATGCTATAGTTAACTATAAACAAAAGCTTTCTAATTATAAATACAACGAAGCTTTAACCTTGTTAAACACTAATGATAAGCTTAAAAACAGGATAGCTTACCAATTGTTTAATGAAGTTGAAACTATAAATCCTAATTATAAAGATACAAGACAACTTATAGAGGTTGCAAAACACCAAGGTACAGACTATGTTATTGTTGGTATTGTTAATAATACAAACCAGTTAATACCTAATCGTTTACAAAACGAATTACTAAATTTTGATACGTATGGTTTAAATGATTTTTGGACTGTATATCATGTAAGTCCAGCAAATAACATAGATTATAAATACGAAATGCTATTACAGTTACAACGTATAAATATTTCTCCTGAGCGTATTACAGAAACACAGCTACTAAGAAAAAAGAATATTGTTGATGGTTGGGAATACGTTTTAGACACTAACGGAAATGTTGTAAAAGACAGCCTTGGTAATGATATAAAGCAGGATAAAATAATAACTGCTAAAGCTAGATTTTTTGAATATAATCAATTAAAATCTACACAAATTATAGCTAGAGTTGTATATAATAATTTAAAGCAAAATCAAGTAATAAGAAGTTTCCCTATTAATAGCGAATTTATTTTCGATAATATATATGCCAATGTAAAAGGAGACGAAAGAGCCTTAACAGCAGAAGACATAAATTTACTTAAAAACAGAAGATTAAGATTTCCAAGTAACGAACAAATGGTTTATGACACTGGCGAAGACCTTAAACTTCAACTAAAAAGTATTATACGTAGATATAATTTTAGAAGTTAAATAAAAAAACTCCCAAATAACAGCATCGTTATTTGGGAGTTTTAAGCTTTATATATTTTAAATAAACTTTTCTAATTCTAATTCATTAATTGCACCATGACTTGCATGAGCTACTACTACTCCATTTTTTATAATAAGTAATTGTGGAGATTGATGCATGACCTGAAACTTATAGCCAACTTCGTTTGAGGTTTCCCTATAGTTTAATAAATCTAAATAATATAAATCTACATTTAAATCTAAATTATATGCATCTATAAATTGGTTCATTACCATGCGGCTAATACCACAACGTGTAGAATGCTTAAATATAATTTGTGTTTTAGATTTCGATTTTTCTGCTATAGTTTCCAGTTGGGAAATAGCTGTTAAAGGAATCCATGGTAATACCTTTTCTTCTTTTGGTTGTGATGAGTCACCAAATATTTTATTAAAAATTCCCATATAATTTTTTAGTTTTTAAAATGAAAAAAATATGCCGTTAAGCATATTTTAAATATTATTTTTTTGCAAAAAATTAAATTTTTCCTTCTTGGCGAAGACTACTAATTATTGCTTTTAATTCACCACGTTTAATTGGCTTAATAATATAGTCGGAAATTTCACTAATACCTTTCGCTTTTTGCAAATCCATAGGATCTACAGATGATGACACCATATAAATTGTAATTTTCTTACCTACTCTTGGTTTAATTTTAATGTATTCTTCCATAAACTGGAAGCCATCCATAACAGGCATATTTATATCTAATAAAATAACATCTGGTAATGCTTTTGGTTGATCTATATTATCAAGTAAAAAAGAAAATGCTTCTTCTCCATCTGAAAAGACTTCAATTTTTTTATTAAAATCTATAGATTCTAAAATTTTTACAACGGTAAACTTGTAAATTTCATCATCATCAACAATGCAAATGTTTAAAGAGTTACTCATGGTTATTTATTAAATTTAATGATAAATTTAGAGCCTTTATCTACAACGCTATCAATAGTAATTTCTCCACCCAAAGATTCTATTTGTAACTTGGTCATGAATAAACCAACTCCTTTAGCATCTGGACGCCTATGAAAAACTTTGTTTAAACCAAATAATTTATGCTTGTGTCTGGCTAAATTTATGCCTAACCCATTGTCTTCAATTTCAAAAACTATGGTACCGTCTACTTTTTTGGTGCTTAAATGTATTTTTGGGGCTCTATCTTTTGATTTATACTTTATGGCATTCTCTACTAAATTAAGAAAAATACTTTCAAAATAAATTTTATTGTAATTTATTTTATTTATTTCAGTAAAATCACTAGTAATTTCTGCCTTGGTATCAGTTATTTGAGCTGTAAGTAGCTCTTTAGTTTTATTAAGTGTAACATCAAAATAAACAGTTTCTATACTTACTTTTTCTTTTTTCACTTTTAAAGCATCAACCAATGTGTTTAATGTATCTGTTAAATGAGATATTACTGTTTTAAATTTATCAAAAACTTCTTCTTTTTCTTTTTCATCCTGAGATAAATAATACATATCTATTAGCGAATTTAAATTACTAACTGGAGCTCTTAAATTATGCGATGTTATGTGTGCAAAATCTGCTAATTGTATGTTTTTTGTTTTTAGCTTTTTTGCTAATAGTTCTAAATGCTCTTTAGAATTACGTATGTTTTGTTCTACTTGTTTTTGTTTAGAAATATCTCTAATGGCAGACGATACTAACAAGCCTTCATCTGTTTCTAACGGACTTAAACTTACTTGAACCGGAAATTCTTTACCACTTTTATTTAAACCTATTAGCTCTCTATTCTCGCCCATTGCAATAGATTTTGGATCTGCAAAATAAGCATCTCTATATACTTTGAATTTTTCTATTATACGTTCTGGCAATAAGGTTTCAATTCGCTCTCCTTTTAATTCTGCTGCAGTATAACCAAATAAACTTTCGGCTTGCTTATTTATTAAATGAACCCGCTTTTTATTGTTTAGAATAATCATTGCATCTGGTGCAGATTCTAAAAGACCTCTAAACTTAATTTCGGCTAATCTTTGTTTAGTTATATCTTGACATGTTCCAATTATTTCAATAATTTCACCATTCTCATCTGTAAAAACTTTAGCGAGTACTTGTACTGTTTTTACAACACCTTTTCCTGAAATTATTCTGTGTACTAATCCCTTATCATATTTTTTATTTTCAAAAACTGCATCCATGTGAGATTTTACTTTTTTCAAATCTTCTGGATGTGTTAAACCTAAAATGGTTTTTGATGTAATTTCAACCGAATCTTCATCTAAATCCATTATTAAATATAAATTTGATGACCAGTCTATAGTATCGTCTTTTATATTCCATTGCCAGTGACCTATTGAAGAAATTTCCTCGGCAAAATTTAATAATTCGTTTTTGCGCAATAAGGCTTGTTCTGTGTTTTTTATGTGTGTAATATCTTGAAAAACACCAAAAAGCCTAACACATTTTCCTTCAACAATTTCTGCTTGACCAATATCTCTTATCCAAATAACCTCATCTTCTCCAGTAACAACTTCTAACTCCAAATCAAAAGGCTCTCCTTTGTTTACTAATTTATGAAATGCACTTATAATTTTTACTCTACTTAAACCTTCTTTATAAAGGTGTAAACTATTTTTGCTTAAAACTTTATAGTCTTTAGGAACTTTTAAAATTTCTTTAGAAATGTCACTAAAGGTTAACAAATCTGTTTCTAAATCTAACTCCCAAGTACCAATACGTGCCACGCTACTGGTTCTTTTTAAAATTTCTTCTATACGTTGTTTTGCTAAGGCTTGTTCTTTTATTTTAGTTATATCACCGGTATGCATTAATAAACCTCCTATTGTATTATCTTCTAAATACCAAGGTCTAACATCCCAAAAAATCCATTGTATTGTACCATCGTCTCTAACAAATGGCGCTTCGTCACAGGTATCAATAAAACCATTTAAGCATTTTTGATGTTGTGCTTTCCAGTCGTCTCCAATTTCTGGAAAAACCTCATAATGAGATTTCCCTATAATATCTTGACCTTCTTTTTTGTAGTCTTTTTTCCATTTTTCTGAAACAGCAATATATTTCATATCATTATCCAACATAGCTATTGATGGTGCTGCTTGTTCTATAAAAATTCTATTATAACGTTCTTTACTCTCTATATCCTCTTTTAACTGTTCTAATTCTATTAAATTTTTCCTTATTTCTTCTTTAGATTGCTCTAAAGCTTTATTGCTAGCCTGTAATGATTCGTTTTTTGATATTAAGGATTTTACTGTCGGCACTAAAAGGTAAAAAAAACCAAGCGCTAATAAGAGTAAAGTAATTGTAATTAGTTTATAAAAACTATTTTGTAGTTTTTCTATATTTTGTTCTGCTATTACTTGATACTCCAATACAATAGCATCCATTGTATTTAAAAACCTATCTTCAACTACAATTAGTGATTTAATTTCGTTTTTTAAACTAGCCGTATCTGTATTATTTATTATAGTATTACTTGAGCTTACAATTTTATTTATTTCTATTTCCGCTACAGCGAATAAAGAATCTAAATTACTATATTTTGTAGCTTTATAATTCTTTTTAAGGTAATCATGAGAGGCTTTAAACTCATTTAAAAGTGCTTTAACTAGAGAGTCATTTTTCTTTACATCTAAAAAACTTAAATCATTATTATATGCTAAAACTTGCTTTACTATATTTTGACTTATCATGCGTTGCTTTCCAGATTTATTAATCTTAAAGGCATCATCTTGTTGTACTGCAACATGTCTTTCTACAACAAAAAATAGAAAAGAAAACAATAAAATTGTAGCTGAAGAGAATAAAATGTAACGGTGTTTAATTTTCTTTTTTAGGGTATCCATTAAATATTATAAATAGAAATGTAATTGATTTAGCAATAGATTTATAAATATAATAATTAATACTATTACTTAACTATAGTTCGTTTAAAAACCAAACTAAAACCTTTGCAACCTACTCATTAGCAAGACAAAAAGTCACTTTAAATAGAGTTAAACAAGTCATTTTGTCTTGTTTTTTAGGTGTTTTTATTGTGGTAAGGTAATTGACTATAAACAAGAAAATTAAAGAAATTAATAATTAAAACACATATAGATGAATTTTAATAATTATACAATAAAATCCCAGGAAGCTATCCAGCAAGCACAACAGCTTGTTCAAAGCTTAGGACACCAACAAATAGAAAACGAACATATATTTAAAGCTATTTTTGAAGTAGATGAAAACGTATTACCATTTATTTTAAAAAAGATGAATATTAACGTTCCCATGCTAAAACAAATTCTAGACAAGCAATTAGAAAGTTTCCCTAAAGTTAGCGGTGGCGAATTAGCGCTTTCAAGAGAGACTTCAAAAACACTTAATGAAGCTTCTATAATTGCGAAAAGCATGAATGATGAGTTTGTATCTATAGAACATTTAATATTAGCTATTTTTAAATCTAAAAGTAAAATTGCTCAAGTCTTAAAAGATCAAGGCGTTACCGAAAAAACTATAAAAGCAACAATAAATGAACTTAGACAAGGCGACCGTGTAACATCACAAAGTCAGGAAGATACTTACAACTCACTAAATAAGTTTGCTAAAAACTTAAACCAATTAGCTAAAGACGGAAAATTAGATCCTGTTATTGGGCGTGATGAAGAAATTAGAAGAATACTTCAAATTTTATCTAGACGAACAAAAAACAATCCAATACTTGTTGGTGAACCAGGCACTGGTAAAACAGCAATTGCCGAAGGTTTAGCACATAGAATTGTTGATGGAGATGTACCAGAAAACTTAGTAGATAAGCAAATATACGCACTAGACATGGGCGCTCTTATTGCTGGTGCAAAATTTAAAGGTGAGTTTGAAGAACGCCTTAAAGCTGTAATAAAAGAGGTTACTAACAGCGAAGGCGATATTGTTTTATTTATAGACGAAATTCACACGCTTGTTGGTGCTGGTGGCGGACAAGGCGCAATGGATGCTGCTAATATTTTAAAACCTGCTTTAGCACGAGGAGAACTTAGGTCTATTGGTGCAACTACTTTAGATGAATATCAAAAATATTTTGAAAAAGATAAAGCATTAGAGCGTCGTTTTCAAAAAGTAATGGTTGACGAGCCAGATACAGAAAGTGCTATTTCAATTTTACGAGGCATTAAGGAAAAATACGAAACACACCATAAAGTTCGTATTAAAGACGAAGCTATAATTGGAGCTGTAGAATTATCTACAAGATACATCACCAATCGTTTTTTACCAGATAAAGCTATTGACTTAATGGATGAAGCTGCATCAAAATTACGTATGGAAATAAACTCTAAACCAGAAGAGTTAGATGTCTTAGATCGTAAAATAATGCAATTAGAGATTGAAATTGAAGCAATAAAACGTGAAAAAGACGAAGTAAAATTAAAATCTTTACGTAGTGATTTAGCTAATTTAAAAGAAGAACGCAATGAAATTAACGCCAAATGGAAAAGCGAAAAAGAAGTTGTAGACACAATCCAGAACACAAAACAGGATATTGAAAACTTTAAAATTGAAGCAGAAAAGGCTGAGCGAGAAGGTAATTATGGTAAAGTAGCAGAGCTTCGTTATGGTAAAATAAAAGAAGCACAAGAAGCACTTGAAAAATTACAAACCGAATTAAAATCACAAGCAGAAACATCTTTAATTAAAGAAGAAGTTACTTACGATGATATTGCAGAAGTTGTAGCAAAATGGACAGGTATTCCGGTTACCAAAATGTTACAGAGTGAACGCGAAAAACTTTTAAAATTAGAAGATCAATTACATAAACGCGTTGTTGGCCAAGAAGAAGCTATAGTTGCCGTAAGTGATGCAGTACGCCGCTCTAGAGCAGGTTTACAAAACCCGCAAAAACCAATAGGAACCTTTTTATTTTTAGGAACTACTGGTGTTGGTAAAACAGAACTTGCAAAAGCATTAGCAGAGTATTTGTTTGATGATGAAAGCGCAATGACAAGAATAGACATGAGTGAATATCAAGAACGCCACGCTGTAAGTCGTTTAGTTGGTGCACCTCCAGGATATGTAGGTTACGATGAAGGTGGACAATTAACAGAAGCGGTTAGAAGAAAACCTTACTCGGTAGTACTTTTAGATGAGATTGAAAAAGCACACCCAGATACTTTTAATATCTTATTACAGGTTTTAGATGAAGGTCACTTAACAGATAATAAAGGTCGTACTGCAGATTTTAAAAACACCATAATTATAATGACCTCTAATATGGGAAGTCAAATAATTCAAGAGCGTTTTGAGGCTACTAAAGATATTGAAACTGCTATGGAAACAGCAAAAGTAGATGTCTTAGGTTTATTAAAACAAACAGTAAGACCAGAGTTTTTAAACCGTATAGATGATACTATTTTATTTACACCTTTAACAAAAGAAAATATTACAGAAATTGTAAGCTTACAATTAAAAAGTGTAAATAAAATGATTGCGCAACAAGGCATTACTTTTGACGCTACTCCAGAAGCTATAGATTATTTAGCAAATAAAGGTTATGAGCCAGAATTTGGAGCTAGACCTGTAAAACGAGTAATTCAAAAAGAAGTATTAAATGCTTTAAGTAAAGAAATTTTATCTGGTAAAGTCACTACAGATAGTGTAATTTTATTAGATGCTTTCGATAAAGAATTAGTATTTAGAAATCAAAGTGATTTGGTTACTCAAGACTTATAAAAACATTATATATTTTTAAGATTAATCACAAAAGAATGTTAATTATAAAAACGCATAAAATAAACTAAATTTAAGTGCGTTGTGATGGTAATGGTTAGTTAGTTAGTTTGAAAAAGCGACACAAAACGTTAAGTTGAGTGTCGCTTTTTTATTTATTTTTTTTATCTTTAGTAAACTAACCTATTACAATTAATAGCATAATTATGGGCATGTTCCACTATTACGATTTAAATGATACAGAAGCTTTTGTTTTTGATGATTATTTAATTAGCCAAATGCATGAAGGAGAATGTCTAGATCATGACCATACAGTAATACTTCGCGAAATAATAAAAATTCATTTTGAAAATAAAAGTCTTGTTTACATCTCTAACAGAGTAAAATCTTACACAGTAGATCCTTTAGTTTACAAAGAAGTTGAAAAAATGAAAAATTTATTAGCTATTATTATAGTCACTAATAATCAAACTTTTTTTAAAGAAGCTAAAGAAGAATTAAAATATTTTAATAAGCCTTCTTTAGTTTGTAATAATTTGACAGACGCTATAATTTGGGCCAGTAAACTTGTTAAAGATTCAAAAAAAGAAAAAGCTAATGGGAATGTTTAAATATTACAATCAACCACATGCCGAAATATTTATTTTTGACGACTTTTTAATAAAACAAGTAAAAGAAGGCCAACTCATTTCGTATGAAGAAACCGAAAAACTAAAGGAGCTTTTAGATAAACATTTTAAAAATAAAAAAGTTGCTTACATCGCTAATAGAGTACACTCCTTTTCAATTAACCCAATGGTTTATAAAGAAGCAGAAAAAATACCAAACCTTATTGCTGTTGCCATAATTCCTGGTAGTGAAAGCATGAGAGCTAACGCAGAGTTTGAAAAAAAATTCTATAGCAAACCTTATGGTATTTTCGACTCTTTAACAGATGCTGTTAAATGGGTTAAAGGTATTTTAGACAAAGAAAACAGCAACAATAAATAAATAAGTAATTTAACCTACAATTCTAAAGCTTTTTGTGAATGTTCAACTGTTTTCTTAAATAATTCTGCAGTCACTTCTGCTTTCCAAATTGGAACAATTTCATCTAACTTTTGCTTACCTACTTTAGAGTTTACAATTTCTGGAAATGCAGTTTCAAAAACTTCTAACATTACATAAGTTGCTGTAGAAGCTCCTGGTGAAGCACCTAACAAGCAGGTTATACTACCATCTTTACTTTTTACCACTTCGGTACCAAATTGTAATTTACCACCTTCATATTCATCTTTTTTTATAATTTGAACACGTTGTCCTGCGACCAAAAGTTCCCAATCTTCACTTTTTGCATCTTTAACAAAAGTTCTTAAATCATTCATTCTATCTTCATGAGACATTGAAACTTGCTCAATTAAATATTTAGTTAATGGTAAATTATCCCAAAATGCACCAAGCATAGGTTTTATATTATCTAGCTTAATAGATTTAAACAAATCTAAATTAGAACCTTCTTTTAAAAATTTTGGGCTAAAGCCAGCAAATGGTCCAAATAATAATTCTCGTTTTCCATTAATAAAACGCGTGTCTAAATGCGGTGTAGACATTGGTGGATCATTAGGTCCTGCTTTACTATACACCTTACCCAAGTGTTGCTTGATAATAGCTTCGTTTTTACAAACCAGCCATTCGCCACTTACAGGAAAACCTCCATAACCATCTTTTTCTTTAATTTCTACTTTTTGTAATAATAATAAACTGCCGCCACCAGCACCAATAAATACATGCTTTGCATCTAAATATTGCTTTCTTTTTGTTTTAGTGTTTTTTACAACTACAGACCACTCTATGTCTTTATCTGGGTCTATATCTAAAACCTCTTCGTTACAATGTACCGGAGTATTAAACTCTTTTTCAAGTATATAAAATAGTTTTTTAGTTAAAGCACCAAAATTCATTTCTGCACCGCGCTCAATACGTGTTGCAGCCATAATTTCATTTTCACTCCTACTTGCTGTTATTAAAGGAAACCAAGTTTTCATTTTACTTAAAGCTGTGGTAAACTCCATGCCTTCAAACATAAAATGATTTTTTAAAGCATTAAATCTTTTTTCTAAAAATGCTACATTTTCTTCTCCTGTAACCCAACTATGATGTGGTACTGGATTAATAAAATCTTTAGGATTATTAATTAATTTATTATTAACTAAATAACTCCAAAACTGTTTAGATAATTCAAATTGAGTACAAATATTATAAGCCTTAGAACAATCTACACTATCGCCTTTTTGCGGTGTATAGTTTAATTCACATAAGGCAGAATGTCCTGTTCCTGCATTATTCCAGGCAGCAGTACTTTCTTGTGCAACACCATCTAATCTTTCAAGAATTAAAATATTTAGTTCTGGCTTTACCAGTTTTACCAAAAGCGCTAAAGTGGCACTCATAATTCCTGCTCCTACACAAATTAAATCGTAATCTGTATTGACATCTATATTTTTAGTACTCATTTCGTTAATTTTAGCCTAAATATAAAACAATAAAATAGTATTGTAGACTGAATTTAATATCTTTAGATTTCGCAACTCCATGAATAAATTGGCAATGAAACATTTAATTATAATAGCATTAGTATTTACAACATTTTCTTGCGCAAAAGCACAAAATAAAAAAAACACTAAAAGCACTAAACAAGAAACTACCACCTTCTATTTTGTTAGGCATGCCGAAAAAGATACCAAACCTAAAAACAATCCTAAATTATTACCAAGCGGAAAAGCCCGTGCAAATACACTTGCTAATTTTTTTAAAAACATAAAACTTGATGCTATATATTCTACAGATTTTACCAGAACTTTAAACACAGTTTTACCAACAGCAAAATCTCAAAAATTAAATACAAAAATCTACGATCCAGTAGCTATGAACTACAATACATTTAAGAGTAATAATATTGGTAAAAATGTATTTATCGTTGGACATAGCAATACAATACCTAATTTTGTAAATGCTATAATTGGAGAAAAAATATATCCAGAAATAGATGAAACCAATTACAATAATTTATATATAGTTACAATAACAAACACAGGAATAAAACACGAGCTAAGAACTAAATATTAATACTATTTTTTTAGCTTTGCCATAACATGCAAAAAACGATAAACATACTTAATAAAAAAGCTAAATTTCAATACGAAATATTAGATAAATATACTGCTGGAATTGTTTTAACAGGAACAGAAATTAAATCTATTAGAGACAGTAAAGCCTCAATTGCTGAAGCTTTTTGTGAATTTAATGAACAAAACGAACTGTTTGTTATAAACATGACCATTCAAGAATATGTGTATGGAAACTACTATAACCATGCACCAAAAGCAGAACGTAAATTACTTTTAAACCGGAGAGAGTTAAAAAAACTTGAAAAAGAAGTTAATACTTCTGGTTTAACCATTATTCCTTTACGATTATTTATTAATGATAAAGGTTATGCTAAACTTGTAATAGCACTAGCAAAAGGTAAAAAATTGTACGATAAACGCGAAACAATTAAAGACCGAGATAATAAACGTAATTTAGATAGAATTAAAAAAAACTTTTAGTCATCTAATTTTCAAAAAATTATGATTGCTATAACAATTATAAATTCTTTTTATTTTTAAGTTTGAAAAAACCAAGGCAACCTTTTTGTAAAAAAAAGCGTCTTAGTAATAAAACGTTAATCTTTTTTTATGAAAAAAATTCTACTCTCTCTTTTATTATTTTTTGCTTTCAACTTTACATTTTCTCAAATTTCTGGCACTGTAACTTCTAGTAAAAATGAACCTCTATCTGCTGTTAACGTATATATAGACAATACATACATTGGTACTTCTAGTAATGATGATGGTATATACACTCTAAAATATAATACAAAAGGCAAGCACACAGTAGTATTTAAATATTTAGGTTATAAAACACTAAAAAAAAATGTAAATATTACTAGTTTCCCATTTACAATAAATGTTACGCTAGAACCAGAAGATATTTCTTTAGCAGAAGTTGAAATTAATACAGAAGAAGATCCTGCTATTGAAATAATAAAAAAAGCTATTAAAAACCGAAAAACAACACTTGAAAAATTAAAAACCTATCGCGCTAATTTTTACTCTAAAGGATTATTAAGAATTAAAAACGCTCCAGAAAATTTTATGGGTCAAGATATTGGTGATCTTGGCGGTGGTTTAGATTCTACTAGAAGTGGCATTATTTATTTATCTGAAACCATATCTGAATTAAAATACCAACGTCCAAAACCTTTAAAAGAAACTATAATTGCTTCAAAAATTAGTGGTGATGATAATGGTTTTAGCTTTAATAATGCAGCAAATGTAAACTTTGATTTTTATGAAAACACTGTAGAATTAGCCGATGCCAAAATAGTATCTCCAATTGCAGATTATGCCTTTAATTATTACCAATATAAACTTGAAGGTGTATTTTTTGATGAACGAGGTAATTTAATCAATAAAATTAAAGCCACTGCTAAAAGACCTAATGATAAAGCTTTTTCTGGCTATGTATATATTGTTGAAGACGATTGGCATTTATATGCTGTAGATTTAAACATAACAGGTTTACAAGTAGAAATTCCTCCAGTAGATTTCTTTTTTATCCAACAAAATTATTCCTATTCAGAGAAAGATAATATTTGGGTAAAACTATCACTTACATTCGATTTAGAGTTTGGCATGCTTGGTATAAAAGGAGATGGTAGATTTGTTGCTGGATATAGTGATTGGGATTTCTCTCCACAATTTGATAAAAAAACATTTTCAAGAGAATTACTTTCTTTTAAAGAAAATTCTAATAAAAAAGATTCTACCTATTGGAACCAAAAAAGAGCAGTACCATTAACTAATGCAGAAGCTAAAGATTATATTAAAAAAGACAGTTTACAAATATTACGTGAGTCTAAACCATATTTAGATTCTATAGACAGAAAAAACAACAGTTTTAAACCTCTAAACAGTTTGCTTAGTGGTTACACATACCAAAATTCTTATAAAAAATACAACTTTGATATTACATCTCCACTTACAGGACTTAGCTTTAATACAGTTCAAGGCTGGAATGCTAATATGGATTTAACGTTTACTAAAAACTTTAATGAATTTAGACGCTATCTTTTTATAAAAACCACTTTAAATTATGGCGAAGCAGATGACCGTTTAAGAGCCAATGCCTTAATAAGAATGAGGTTTAACGCTACTAAAAACCAATTTTTAACAATTTCTGGAGGTGTTGAAGCTAAACAGTTTAATAATGCTCAACCTATTTCAAGATTAGAAAATGCAGTTAGCTCTTTATTTTTTGAAGATAACTATGCTAAATTTTACGATCTTACTTTTGCTAAAGTCGCTTACTCCCAAGAAGTTTTTAATGGGTTTAGACTGTTTACAGATATTGCATACGAAAGACGAAAATCACTGTTTAATAGTACCGATTATTCTATTATAAACGAAAGTGATGATATTTACACTAGTAACAATCCTTTAAACGAAACTGCTTTTAATAGCGCACCATTTAACACCCATAATATTATAAAATTTAATGCTGTTGCAAGAATAAATTTTGGACAATATTATTTAAGCTATCCAGATGGAAAGTTTAATATTCCTGGTAACAAATATCCAACATTGGATATTGGATATGAAAAAGGCTTTAGCGCTAACAATTCTAACTATAATTTTGATGAGTATAAAGTTAGACTGTTTCAAAATGTAGACTTAGGAACTTTTGGAGATTTTAAATACAACTTAAAAGGAGGCTTTTTTAATAACGCAAATAATATAGCTTTTGTAGACTACAAACATTTTAATGGTAATCAAATTCATTTTACCAGAAACAGTAATTACACTAACAGTTTTAAAAACCTACCATATTATACTTTAAGTACTAATAATAATTATGGCGAATTTCATTTCGAGCATAATTTTAAAGGCTATATAATGAACAAATTACCATTATTACGAGCCTTAAAAACAAACTTAATTATTGGTAGCAATATTGCTTCAACTAAAAACAACAAACCATATAGCGAATTTTCTGTAGGATTAGAAAATTTAGGATTTGGCAAATTTAGAATACTTAGAGTAGATTACGTACGCTCATACCAAAATGGCTTTTTAAACGATGCAGTAATGTTTGGTATAGGCTTATAAATATATTACATTTAAACAAGCAGCATGTTATGTTTAACGACTATAGACCAAAAATAAAACTTAAAAAAAATCAAACTCAAAAAATGTTAGAGATAATAACATTTTTATGCGTTGCTTTCTGTTTTGTTTATCCAGCAATATATTATTCGGTTTTACCAGAACAAGTACCAATGCATTTTAATTACAAAGGAGAAGTAGATAATTACGGTAGTAAAAACTCTGTATTTGTTTTAGGTATAATAGGAGCAATAACAGCTTTTGGTTTGTATAAGCTTAATCAATATCCTCATATTTTTAATTATCCAGTAAAAATAACTCCAGAAAATATAGAAAAACAGTACAAAGATGCTGTAAAAATGCTTAGCTATGTAAATTTATTAATTGCTATACTATTTGCTATTATTAGTTACCAAGTAGTAAATATTGCTTTAGAAAATGGAAACCAATTTGGAGTATGGAGCGAATATTTAATATATGCTATAATTGCAGTTTTAACTTTTGCACCAATAGTTTTAGTAATAATTAATGTATTTAAAAAACCTTAGTTTTTATCTTCTAAAAGTGGTACAAACCTAAACTCACCAAACTCGGTTTTATCAAAATCCATTGGACCTTTTCTAACAAAAAGTGTCATCGTCTGTACTTTATCACCAACAGGTATTACAAGTCGCCCACCAATTTCTAATTGTGCCAATAATGGTTTTGGCACAAAAGGTGCACCAGCTGTTACAATAATACTTTTAAAAGGTGCTTGCTCTACCAAACCTTTATAACCGTCACCAAAAATTAGTTTTTTAGCTCTATATCCCAATTTTGGTAAAAATTTGCTGGTTTTTTTAAAAAGCTCTTGTTGCCTTTCAATACTATAAACTTTTGCACCTATTTCGCATAATACTGCAGTTTGATAACCACTACCAGTACCAATTTCTAAAATTTTATCACCGCGATTTACTTGCATTAATTCGGTTTGAAAAGCTACTGTGTAAGGTTGAGAAATAGTTTGGTCTGCAGCAATAGGAAACGCTTTATCTTGATAAGCATGTTCTAAAAAACTAGAATCCATAAATAAATGGCGTGGTATTTTACCAATAGCAGCTAATACAGAAGCATCTGTAATACCTTTGTTTTTTAACACATTAACAAGTTGTTGTCTTAAGCCTTGATGTTTAAAAGTATCTCTCAAAATAGGAAGCAGTTAGGAACGATAAAATTAGCAAAACATCTTTCGGTTTAAAAGTAATTTCTTAATTTAATTTTAAACTAAAAAACAGTGAAAAATTCACTCAATTTTGTGAAATTCGTAGCTAAATATCTTATTTTTGAAAAAAACGTAAACAGAATGCTAAACGCTGGAGTTTTAGGTGCTGGACACCTTGGGAAAATTCATTTAAGACTTCTTAATGAGTCTACTAAATACAACCTTGTTGGTTTCTATGATGCTAACGAAGAAAATGGCAAAAAGGTTGAAGCCGAATTTGGTTATAAATTTTTTAATACTATAGATGCATTAATAGATGCTGTAGATATGGTAGATATTGTAACACCTACTTTATCTCACTACGATTGCGCAAGGCAAGCTATTGCTAAAGGCAAACACATATTTATAGAGAAACCAATTACTAATACTGTTGAGGAAGCCGAAACACTAAGAACCTTAGTGGCAGAATATGGCGTAAAAGGTCAAGTTGGTCACGTAGAGCGTTTTAATCCAGCATTTATTGCAATAAAAGACCAACTAGAAAACCCTATGTTTATAGAAACTCATCGCTTGGCAGAATTTAACCCAAGAGGCACAGACGTTCCTGTAGTTTTAGATTTAATGATTCATGATATCGATGTCATTTTAAGTGTAGTAAACTCTAAAGTTAAACATGTATCTGCAAGTGGCGTTTCGGTAATAAGCGACACACCAGATATTGCAAATGCAAGAATTGAATTTGTAAACGGCTGCGTTGCTAATTTAACAGCCAGTAGAATTTCATTAAAAAACATGCGTAAAACACGTTTCTTTCAAAAAGATGCTTACATCTCTGTAGACTTTTTAGAAAAAAAATGCGAAGTTGTAAAAATGAAAGACGCACCAACACAACCTGGAGATTTTGATATGATTCTTCAAAATGCCGAAGGTGTAAAAAAGCAAATCTATTTTGACAACCCTCAAATATCAACCAATAATGCCATTTTAGACGAGTTAGAAACTTTTGCAGATGCTATTAACAACAACACAAAACCAATAGTAACATTACATGATGGTACCGAGGCTTTACGTGTTGCTACTATGATAATCGATCAATTTTAATTAGCACAAAATAAAAATCAAAAATCATTTATACTTAAATGATGTATTATAACAATTTAATAATAACACATTCCTTATCTCTTAGGAATTAAAATAATATTTTTTTATATGAAAAACGTAGCAGTAATTGGAGCAGGAACTATGGGAAATGGTATTGCTCATACCTTTGCACAATCAGGCTTTAAAGTTCAATTAATAGATATAAGTGAAGAATCACTAAAAAGAGGTATTGCAACTATCACCAAAAACTTAGATAGAATGGTTGCTAAAGAAAAAATTTCTGAAGCAGACAAAGCAAATACTTTAGCAAACATAACAACATACACTAACGTAAATGAAGGTGTTGAATATGCAGGATTAGTGGTTGAAGCAGCTACAGAAAATTTAGATTTAAAACTTAAAATTTTTAAGCAATTAGACGAGGCTTGCCCAGAAGACACCATTTTAGCAACAAACACATCGTCTATTTCTATTACACAAATAGCTGCTGTAACATCAAGACCAGAAATGGTAATTGGTATGCATTTTATGAATCCTGTACCTATTATGAAACTGGTAGAAATTATTCGTGGTTACAATACTAGCGACGAAGTTACAAATACCATAATGGAGTTATCTAAAACTTTAGGTAAAACACCAACAGAAGTTAACGATTATCCTGGTTTTGTTGCCAACCGCATATTAATGCCAATGCTTAACGAGTCTATAGAAACATTATATAATGGCGTTGCTGGAGTTGAAGAAATTGATACGGTAATGAAATTAGGTATGGCACACCCAATGGGACCATTACAGTTAGCAGATTTTATTGGCTTAGATGTTTGTTTATCTATATTAAATGTAATGTATGACGGTTTTAAAAACCCTAAATACGCACCATGTCCTTTATTAGTAAATATGGTTCAAGCTGGAAAATTAGGCGTTAAATCTGGTGAAGGTTTTTACGATTATTCAGAAAGTAGAAAAGCAGAAAAAGTATCATCTCAGTTTATTAAGTAAACTGAGGTTTTTACAGTAATTGATAGTTTTTCCGTTTAAAAAATAAAAAGAAGTAATAAAAATTAATGGCAAAAATCCTTCCGTTTAAAGCAGTAAAACCAACACGAGATAAAGTTAGCTTAGTTGCCTCACGCTCGTACCAAAGTTATACACAAGCAGAACGTGAAGCGCGATTAGATTATAACCCATTTTCGTTTTTACACATTGTAAATCCTGGTTATAAATATGCAAAAGAAATTTCTGGAGAAGCACGTTATCAATTAGTAAAAAACCGCTACTTGGAATTTAAAGAAGATGCTGTATTTAAAAAAGATGATGCTTCTAGTTTTTACATTTACAAAGTTGTAGACAGAGATAAACAGGTTTTTAATGGTATTGTTGCCGCCGCAAGTGTTGAAGATTATCAAAACGATATTATTAAAAAACACGAAGACACTATTGTTAGTCGCGAAGTCATTTTTAAAGACTACTTAAAAACAGTAGGTTTTAATGCAGAACCTGTACTACTCACCTATCCAGATAATAAAGCCATTAATACAATTATTAATGAGATACAAGAGCAACGTGCAGAGTTTGAGTTTACCACAACTTACCGCGATACGCATTATTTATGGCAAATAGACAACCAAAAGCACATTAAAACTATTAGTAACGCTTTTGCAAATATGCCTACACTTTATATAGCAGATGGTCACCACCGCTCGGCATCATCACAGTTACTTTGTAAAGAGTTAAAAACCGAAAATAAAAACCATAAAGGCAACGAAGCTTATAATTTTTTTATGAGTTTTTTAATTCCTGAATCTCAATTACGAATTCATGAGTTTAATAGATTGGTAAAAGATTTAAACGGCTATACTAAAGAAGAATTTTTAATACAACTAGACACTATTTATCGTATAGAAAATCGAGGAATAATGCCCTATAAACCATCAAAATCACATCATTTTAGTATGTATTTAGATGGTGAATTTTACTCACTATATTTACGTAAAACACACTATAAATTTAAAACCTCGCTAGAAGAATTAGATGCACAACTTCTTTACCAAACCGTTTTAAAACCTATTCTTGGTATTACCGATTTACGTAATGATAATAGAATAGATTATTTAAGCGGAAAAAAAGATATTGTAAATTTAAAAAGCAAAATAGATAGTGGCGAGTTTAAAGTTGGTTTTGGTATGGTTCCTGCAACAATAGAACAAATGAAACAAATTGCAGACGATGGCCTTAAAATGCCACCAAAAAGCACATATATTGAACCTAAGCTACGTAGCGGTGTAACTATATATGAATTTTAAGAAATTCCTGCGAAGGCAGAAGTCCTTTGAAGATATTATTTAAAAATAATGAAAAATTTATTAACTATTGTTTTATTAGTGCTTTTAAGCTGTTCAAGCAAAAAAACATTTATATCAAAAGATGTAAGTTCCAAAGTAGACTGCTCATCCTATAATGTTAAAAATGAAAATCAAATAAGTTGGTCAAAAAGGTTAGTTGATTTTAAATTTATAAACACCTATAATGAAATTAAGTTTTGCACACATCATCCAACTATAACAGCAAAAATAGTTTATGATGAATTTGGTAAATGGTCAACTATCGCCATGAGTAAAAAAAACAAATCTCATCTTTTAATCTGGAATGATATTAATATTGAAGGTATTGATTATGTTGTAAATTTAGCTGCATCTTCCTATGATGATAAATACTCTTCCCTAATTGCTTTTGATAATCAAGGAAATGATTTATTAATTGATAAATCAATCTCCAATAATAAAATAATTGCATTTATTATAAATAAAATTAATCAGCGTATTACACCAAAAAAAACAAGCTTTTGGAAAAATTACTTAAAAGAAGTAAGACCAGATATTTACAAATTTTATTATAATTAATATGAACATACAAAACAACCTCAACATAATTAAACAATCACTACCAGAACAAGTTACATTAGTAGCTGTTTCTAAAACAAAACCGGTGAGTGATTTAATGGAAGCTTACAATGCTGGACAACGCATTTTTGGAGAAAATAAAATCCAAGAAATGGCAGAAAAGCATGAACAAATGCCTAAAGATATTACTTGGCACATGATTGGACATGTACAACGCAATAAGGTAAAATACATGGCTCCTTTTGTTAGTTTAATTCATGGTGTTGAGAGTTTTAAGCTTTTAAAAGAAATTAATAAACAAGCTATTAAACACGATAGAGTTATAGATTGTTTACTTCAAATTAAAATTGCCGAAGAAGATTCTAAATTTGGTATGTCTACACAAGAAGCTTCAGATATTTTACAATCGGAGGACTTTTCAACATTAAAAAACATAAATATTACAGGTGTTATGGGAATGGCAACATTTACAGACAACCAACTTCAAATAAAAAAAGAATTTAAACTTTTAAAAACGGTTTTTGAAGAATTAAAACTTCTAAATAGTAAAAACTGTAACCTAAAAACTATAAGTATGGGAATGAGTGGCGATTATAAACTAGCAATAGATTGTGGGAGCACAATGGTTAGAATAGGAAGTAGTATATTTGGAGCTAGAAATTATAATTAAAAACTTAGCCTATTTACGCAATTTTAGACATAGAAACTACTGGTGGTAAGTATAATGAAGAAGGCATAACAGAAATTGCAATCTATAAATTTGATGGCCACGAAGTTGTAGATCAATTTATAAGTTTAGTAAATCCAGAACGTGAAATACAACCTTTTGTAGTAAACCTAACAGGTATAAATAGCAATATGTTACGCAATGCTCCAAAATTCTATGAGGTTGCAAAACGTATAGTTGAAATAACCGAAGGCTGTATTATAGTTGCTCACAATGCACAATTTGATAATAGAATTTTACGTACAGAATTTAAGCGTTTAGGTTTTGAGTTTGAACGCGAGACACTTTGTACTGTAGAGTTATCTAAAACGCTTATTCCAGATTTACCATCATATAGCTTAGGTAAATTAGTGCGTTCACTTGGAATACCCGTGACAGATAGACATCGTGCATCTGGAGACGCATTAGCTACAGTTAAACTTTTTAAACTTTTACTTAGTAAAGATATTGAGAAAACTATAATTCAAACATTTTTACGCAAACAGCCAAAGCTTCAACTAGAACCAAAACTTGTAGATATTATAGCACAAATGCCAAGTATTACTGGCGTTTATTATATACATAATAAAGATGGTGATATTATATATATAGGAAAAAGTAAAAATATAAAAAGACGTATAAACCAACATTTTACGGGTACAGATAGTAAGTCTAAAAAAATCCAGTTAAAAGTCACCACAGTAACTTACGAAGCAACAGGAAACGAACTTATTGCTTTATTAAAAGAAAATGAAGAAATTAAGCGTAATAAACCTATTTTAAATAGAGCACTAAAAAAAAGTTTATTCTCTCACGGCCTTTATAAATCTATTGACACCAATGGTTATATAAATTTAAATATAGAACCTGTTGATGGTAGAAAAAAAGCAATAACCACTTTTACAAACAAACAAAGTGGCAAAGCTTTTTTAAATCATGCAGCCGAAAAACATAAGCTATGCTTAAAACTTACAGGTTTAGAAAAAACCTTAAGCAGTTGTTTTAAATACGAAATTAAAGAATGTGAAGGCGCTTGTATAAATGAAGAAAATACAGAAGCTTATAATTCTAAAGTTCAAAAAATTATAAAAAAATATAGCTACAGCAATCAAAACATGATTATAATTGATCGCGGAAGAAATGTAAACGAACGAAGCGCCATTTTAATTGAAAATGGTGTTTATAAAGGCTATAGTTTTTACGATTTAAACTATCAATTAAACAATATAGAAATCTTAAAATCTATATTAACACCAATGGATAATAATAGAGATACGCAACATATTATTCAAACATACATGCGTAAAAAAAAGCGTTTAAAAATTCTTAAATTTAATACTGAAAATTAAACGTAATCTTTTTAGTACTTTTGATTCTATGAGTAAAAAGAAAAACACATATTGGAAAGATAGACTATATGAGATTATCTACGAAGCAGATACTCCTGCAGGAAAGCTTTTTGATGTTGTTTTACTTGTTTTTATTTTAGCAAGTATTATACTTGTTATGCTTGAAAGTGTAAGGTGGATTGATGATAAATATCACAACCTGCTAAATATTGGCGAATGGATAGTTACCATACTCTTTACCGTAGAATATATTGCAAGAATAATAACTGTAAAAAAACCTTTAAAGTATATATTTAGCTTTTATGGTATTATAGATTTCCTATCAACAATACCTAAATATTTATCTATAATTTTTGCAGGAACTCATGCTCTAGTTGCTTTAAGAGCATTACGTCTATTAAGAGTATTTAGAATTCTAAAACTAGCACGGTATCTTGGTGCATCAAACCAATTGGCTTCTGCTATAAAGGCTAGTCGTGCAAAAATCTCTGTATTTTTATTTGCTGTAATAATAGCTTCAATAATTTTTGGAACGTTAATGTACCTCATAGAAGGTGAAGAAAATGGGTTTACCAATATTCCTAAAAGTGTGTATTGGTGTATTGTAACGTTAACTACAGTTGGTTTTGGTGATATTGCACCACAAACTCCATTAGGCCAATTTTTAGCCACATTAATAATGATTATGGGTTATGGTATTATTGCAGTACCAACAGGAATAGTATCTGCAGAATATACTAAAAGTGCAAATAAAACAGGTAATAAAAACAATGGCAATCATGACGATATACAATTAAACTCGCAAAGATGCCAAAACTGTTTATCTACAAAACATAAAGACGATGCAGAGTATTGCTATAGCTGTGGTCACAACCTTCATATTCAATAATTAAATTGAGCTTAAATAACAAATACCTAATTGCCATAGTTGGACCAACCGCTATAGGAAAAACAAGTTTAAGCATTAAACTTGCTAAACATTTTAATACCGAAATACTTTCGGCAGACTCAAGACAGTTTTTTAAAGAAATGCAAATTGGTACTGCAGCTCCAACTCATGAAGAACGCTCTCAAGCTAAACACCATTTTATTCATAATAAATCTATAATTGATGACTATAGTGTTGGCACATTTGAAAAGGAAGCAATTAATACATTAAACACTTTATTTAAAGATAAAAATGTCGTTATAATGGTTGGTGGTTCTGGTCTTTATGTTGATGCTGTAACTAAAGGGTTAGATTATTTTCCAGACGTAGATAAAAGTATTAGAACACAGTTAAACAAGGATTTAGAAACACTTGGTTTAGAGTCGCTTCAGTTAAAACTAAAAACTTTAGATCCTAAATCTTACAATACAATAGCTATAGATAATCCGCAACGTGTAATACGTGCATTAGAAATATGTATTGGAACTAAAAAACCATATTCTTCATTTTTAAATAAAGATAAAAACAACCGTAACTTTAAAACTATAACAATTGGTTTAACTGCAGATCGTGACATTATTTATAACCGCATTAATAAGCGTGTAGATATCATGATTGATAACGGACAAATTGAAGAAGCAAAAGCCTTAATTAGCAAACAACATTTAAATGCATTAAATACTGTTGGATATAAAGAGCTTTTTAAATACTTTAATAACGAATGGAATTTAGAATTTGCTATTGAAGAAATTAAAAAAAATTCTCGCCGTTTTGCAAAAAGACAACTTACTTGGTTTAAGAGAAACAAATCTACTTTCTGGTTTGATTATAATACCAGCGTTACAGAGATTATTGCTTGTATAAAAACTAATATGCAAAGCCACTAAATATTCTATTTACAAACATTATATTAGTAGTTACAACTAATATTATGAAAGATAAAATAAATCAACTTTTTAGAACAATATATAAACTAAAAGACAAAATAGCTTTCTATCCTTCTATAATAGGTCTTGCTGGTTGCCTTTTTGCTTATTTAATGTTTTTTTTAGAAAATCTTGGCATATCTAAATACCTGCTAGATATTGTTCCAGAATTAGTTATAAATAACAGTGAAACTGCAAGAGCTTTACTTACAACCTTTATTGCTGGTTTAATTTCTATAATGGTTTTTAGTTTCTCTATGGTAATGATTTTATTAAATCAAGCCTCAAGTAATTTTTCTCCAAGATTATTACCAGGACTAATATCTAATAGAAGACACCAAACTGTTTTAGGTTTTTATTTAGCAACCATATTGTATTGTATTTTTATTTTAGTTTCTATAGAACCAGACGGAAACAAATATCAACTACCAGGTTTTTCGGTTTTATTTTCAATAATATTTATGGTGAATTGCTTAGCTGCATTTATCTATTTTATACACTCTATTTCTCAAGAAATACAGATAAGTAACATTATGTCTAAAATATTTAAAGTCTCTAAATCTAGATTAGAAAAATTAATTAATCTTGAAAAAGAACTAGAAACTGAAGCTTTTAAAGACACTAGTAACTGGACAACTTACACACCAAAAAACAATGGTTACCTACAAGATATTTCTATAGAGAATATAGGAAGAATAGCCCATGAACTTAAAACTAAAATTGAAGTACTACCTATAAAAGGAACTTTTATTTTAAAAGAAGACAGTTTATTTAAATCTGAAAAAGAACTTGATAACGATAAAGTAGAGCTTCTTTTAAAACATTTTGATTTTGCCAAAAGTGAGCTTATAGAAGATAATTATATACTTGCTTTTAAGCAGTTAACAGAAATTGCTTTAAAAGCCATGTCTCCTGGAATTAATGATCCTGGAACAGCTTTAAATGCTATAGATTACTTAACACAATTATTTGTTTTACGATGTAAAAAAAGTGACACGAGTTTATATAAATATGAAGACATTACTAATGTTGCTTTAGCTACAGTTAGTTTTAAAGATTTATTATATTATGTCATGGCCGCATTGAGAACGTATTGCAAACACGATGTAATTTTAGTTACTAAACTACATAAAATGTTAACCGATTTAAAAAAGGTTTGTACAAATTCTAATTATAACACATGTATAGCTAACGAAATTGACGCTTTAGTAGAAGATGCTAAAAGTGCAGTTGATAATGAAAGAGATGTAAAATTTATTAATGCTTTATAAAACAAAAAAGCACGACAATTAAAACTGTCGTGCTTTTTTTATTGTAAAAATACTTGATTAAGGATTTACAACTAATCTAAATCCTTCGCCATGAATATTTAATATTTCAACTTTCTCATCTACTTTTAAGTACTTACGAAGTTTTGCGATGTAAACATCCATACTTCTAGAGGTAAAGTAGTTATCATCTCTCCATATTTTTGTTAATGCTAATTCTCTTGGCATTAAATCATTTTCATGAAGCGCTAATAAACGTAATAACTCGTTTTCTTTTGGAGATAATTTTGTTGGTTCTCCGCCTTTATAAGTTAAAAAACGAAGTTTTGAGTTTAAATCGAAACCTCCAATTTTAAATTCAAATTGTTTACTATCTGCAACTGTTTCTGTTGCTTTACGTTGCATGATAGCTTTTATTTTCATTAATAAAACTTCACTATCAAAAGGTTTGTTTAAATAGTCGTCTGCTCCTACTTTATAACCTTTTAGCACATCTTCTTTCATTGCCTTAGCAGTAAGGAAAATAATTGGCACATCGGCATTTTTTTCTCTTATTTCTTTTGCTAAGGTAAATCCATCTTTGTAGGGCATCATAACATCTAAAATACAAAGATCAAAATCATCTTTTTTAAATTTCTCGAAACCTTCCATACCATTTTTGGCATGTACTACTTCGTAGTCATTCATCATTAAATAATCTCTTAAAACGGTTCCAAAGTTTGGATCGTCTTCTACTAATAATATTTTTTTTTGCTGTTCATCCATAATGTTATGATATTAATGGAAGTTTTATTGTAAATGTACTTCCTTTGTCTTTTTCACTTTCTACTGATATGTGACCATGATGGTCATCTACTATTCTTTTTACATAGGCCAAGCCTAAGCCATGACCTTTTACGTTATGTACGTTTCCTGTGTGCTCTCTATAAAACTTTTCGAAAACACGTTTTGCAACGGCTTTACTCATACCGCTACCATGATCTTTTATATTTACCAAAACGTTATTACCTACGTTAATGGTTTCTACTTGTATTATTGGTGCTTCTGGAGAATATTTTATTGCATTATCCAGAATATTAACTAACACATTTGTAAAGTGAGTTTCGTTTGCTAAAACAGTAGATGTTGCTGCTTTTAAACTAGTTTCTATGTGCCCGCCACGATCTTCGACTATTAACTCTACATGAGAAATAGCGTCTTCTATTAAATCGTGTAAACGCACTCTATCTTTACTTATGTTTAGTTCGTTTTTTTCTAGTTTAGATATTCGTAAAACATTTTCTACTTGTGCATGCATACGTTTATTTTCTTCACGTATCATGTGTAAATAGCGTTGTACTTTTTCTTTATCATCTATTATTTTTGGATTTTTAATAGAATCTAAAGCTAAGTTTATTGTTGCTATTGGTGTTTTAAACTCATGAGTCATATTATTTATGAAATCTGTTTTGATTTCAGAAATTTGCCTTTGTTTTATTAATTGAAATAAAGCACTTGAGTATGCTACAATAATTATTGTTGTAAAAATTATTGATAGTATAATCATTCCAATTATAGACGACCAAATAAATTCTTTTCTATCTGGAAATTCTACTAGTAATCTATAATTATTTTCATTTTTATTATCAAAAAAAGGCACGCTCATAAAAGCATTTTCATAGTTAAAGTTTTCGGTTTTAACTTTTGTTGCCAAATCGTTATTATATACTGCAAATTCGTAATCTATATCTATATCATCTTGCAGTAACTGTAGTTTAATTAATCTATCGATTTTTTCTACATTAATTCGTTTATGTATTGGTCTTCTGCTAGAATATTTAAGATATAATGGTTCAAAATCTATATCTTCTGTTCTATTGGTTTCTCCACTTTTAAACAAGGTTGTTTCGGTCCCGTCTAATGAGCTTGACTTATAAACTTTGGTCTCGTTTTTACTTATAATTTTTTTAATGCTAACACTATCTAAACCTATGTCAAAGATCGCAGAAGATAACTTATAGTTTTCTTCTAAAATTCCATTTCTATAAATAAGTGTTTCGTCTGTATTAGAGATATCTTGTTTTATATAAAGGTCTATAAATGCTGTAGTATCTACATTTACTGCTACACCTTGTCTTAATAAATCTCGTATTTTAGTAACAACATCTCTGTATTCTTCATCTCCAATTTCTTTAGACACAGAACTTAGTCCTTTTTTAACATTAAAGGTAAATTGGTCTTGTTTATTAGCAACAGAGTTTGATATGTAATAGCCTTGTACAAATATTATTCCTATAAGCGATAGGGTCATTAAAATGACTAATACAAGAAACACTTTCTTCTTCATCAATCAAAATTAACATTTTAACATTTAGATGTCATAGCATTTAACCTAACGTTAACAAAAATGTTAAATTTTACTTTTTTAAAGATTCTCTATTAAGATGTTATGGATTTTTGCTACTTGGGTTTTTGTTGCTTTTAAGTCTATATTTTCTATTACAAAATGAGATTTCTCTATTTTTTTAGCATCTGGCCATTGGTTTTTAATTATAGCTTCTACTTTTTCTTTATTAGAATTATCTCTGTTTATAACCCTTTTTATTCTTACTTCTTTAGGTGCTGTTACTGTTATTATAGCGTCGCAGTTTTTATAGCTTCCGTTTTCAAAAAGAATTGCTACTTCTTTTATTACATAGTGTGCATTTTGCTTTGCTACCCATCGTTTAAAATGTCTTGCAACTTTAGGATGTACAATAGCATTCATTTTTTCTAACAGTGTTTTATCGTTAAAAATAGCATTAGCTAAAAATGCTCTATTTAACTCATTTCCAATGTATGCTTCTTCCCCAAATAATGCTTTTAATTGTCTTATTAAAACTTTAGAGCGCTTCATTAATGCCTTAGCTTCATCATCTGCTATATAAATTGGTACATTTAATGCTTTAAACATTTTTGCTACAGTGGTTTTACCACTTCCTATGCCACCTGTAAGTCCTACTATTTTCATTCTGAAATTATAAATTCTACACTTTGCTGCTGGAGTCTTGCTGATTTTATTGTTGAAGGTTCGCTTACTAATTTTGGTGTTAAGAAATTACTATTTTCATCTATTTTCTTAAAATCACAAATAATTTTAAAATCTTGTGTTTTAACATTTTTAAAAAGACTTAAACTAGTATAATATGAAACTTTAATAGTTTTTGGAAAGTAATTAACCGATGTGTTGTTTGGTACATTTATTAATGTTACCGGAACATCTATTGTACCTTCAGTAAATTTCTCTACATCTGCTTTGATAGTAACAGTTTTAGTTTTTATATTAATTATTGGGTTTATTGAATCTAATTTTAAGGCTACATCTTGTATTACTGGCTTATTTACAGATTCTAATTCTAATTTCTGAGTGTTTATTATATGTAGTTTAGATACTAAAGATTCTGGCCCAATAATTTTAACAGAATCTGGTATAGCTTTAACTTTATCCATAATATCGTAACCCAATTTAAAATTTAATGTTACATCTGGTTTCACTGGCACCAATTTAACTGCGTTAACATCAAAATTAAAGAATAATGAGTCTGGTGAAATATCCTGGATTATTATTTCTTTACCAATTTGTTTATTAATATTTGAAAAAGCCTTTTTTGAAGTCCATAAATAAGTATTATTTTTTTTAATAACATCTTTTTTAAAATCTACTGTAATTTTTGGAGGTCTTAAATAATAACTTAACCAGTTAAAGCCATAAGTTGTTAAGGTTATATTTACTTTTTTTGAAGTATCATTTAATAGTACAACTTCATCTGGTAGGTTTTTTGCTTTAATCTCTAAATTAATAGTATTTGTATAATCTTTAGAGAGTTTTGTGAGTACTAAAATTCCAAAAGCCATACCTAAAAATAATAGAAAACTATTAATTTTTCTGCTTCTTAATACATTTCTAATTTTAGTTTTTAGTGTGGACATTATTTCGATTTAAAGAATAATTCTGGAAATAAGACTTCTGGTTTTTTATTTGATTTTGTAAGATAAAGAGTAGATTTTAAAAAACCGACTCCATAACCAAAAAACTGAATTGTTATCGCAATAATAGATTGTGAAGCTACAATTATACTTTTTGTTGAAATTATTGCAGAAATAAATGCTGTTAAATAGTATATTAAATAAAATATTAAAGCCCAAAATATATTAAAAACACATAGTATTATTGATAATATTAAACCTATTGTAAATATAGTAGGAAACCAATAGGTAAGTTTTTTTGTTTTTGGATGCCAAGTATTTAAAATAGGACGAACTTTACCAAATTTATTAACTTGCTTATAAAATTTACTCCAAGAGATTCGTCTTTTATGGTAAACATAAGCGTTAGTAAATAATTTAGTTTTAAAACCTAATTGCCACAATCTTATTGATAAATCAGGATCTTCTCCAGGATGTATATTTCCAAAGCCTTTTGTGGCTAAAAATGCTTTTTTAGACAAACCCATATTAAAACTTCTAGGCTGAAATTTATTTACACTACTTTTTTTTCCTCTAATACCTCCTGTAGTAATAAAAGCAGTCATACTAAAGTTTATAGCTTTTTGAAGGTTTGTAAAAGAATTATCAGCAGTATCTGGACCGCCAAAGCAATCTACATATTCATTATTTAGTTCTTTTTCAACAGCATCTAAATAATGTGCAGGTAAAATACAGTCACTATCTAAAATAATAAAATAATTGCCTTTAGCTTTTTGCATTCCATAGTTTCTAGAATCTCCTGGACCAGAATTTTCTTTAAAATAATATGAAATATTTAGTTGCCTATTAAACTTATCTACTATTGTTTTTGATGAGATAGTAGAGCCATCTTCAATTATAACTATTTCATATTTAGCTTTAGTAGTAAGCTTAGTAAAGCTTACCAAAAGCTCCTCAATTTCATTTGGTCTATTAAATACAGGAATTATAAAAGAAAATTCATTTTGCATCTCACAAATGTACATACAGAAAACCAATAAAAAAAGCCACTCAAAAATTTGAGTGGCTTTTATATTTATATAAAATGTTTATTACATTTTAAAATTAGTTTTTAATAATCTTAACTGTTTCCACAGCATTACCAACAGTTACTTGTACAAAGTAAGCACCAGATTTTAAACTAGACATATCTAACTCATTAGAAACTGCATTTGGTGTAGTTTTTAAAACTGTTTGACCTAGCATGTTAACCACATTTACACTAGAAATCTCTTTTTGAGCATTTAAAGTTAGCGTGTTTTTAACTGGGTTAGGGTAATAAGAGAATAATGTGTTATTCTCAAATTCATCTACAGATAAAGATGCATTTGTAATATCTAAAGTATAAGTAGTTGCTTGTGGTGATGCCCAAGTAGAAATAACAATATAATATGTTTCTCCAGAGACCGCATCAAAATCAAATGATAAATCTGCAGTTGATGACAAGTTAGTAGCTCCATCTAAACAAGTTGTACCAATATCTGCACAATCTGCGTATACAAATACTCCTGCATAAGTAGAACCAATATTTGTTAAATCTACAGCTATTACTGCATCTTCAGTAGCAGTATAAGAATATACTACATCATCTCCATTAAGATAACCACTAGTACTAGAACAAGATGCTCCTGGGCTTCCTGAATAATCATCAAAATAGTTTGCTGTATCATCTGTAGTAGAAAATGGTAATGTAGAAGCATCTATAGCTGTTTCACATAATTGACCTGCTATTGGTGCTGGTTTAGGGTATACACATAAATCAAATTCTACGTAATTAGTTGTAGAACTACTTCTTACACTTATAAAATAAGTTTGTCCAGCTACAGTAGCAATTGTTAAATCACCAGTATTAAAGCAACTTGTAGAAGATCCTACTTGAACTAAAGCATCACAAGCACCTTCGTAAGCAGAAAAATAAGTACTTGCAAAACCAGATTCAAAGGTCTCAGTAACACTTGCAATATATTCTCCATCCTCAGCAGCTACAAAAGAATACCAAACATCTTTACCGCCAGTACATGCTGGAGATGAACTGGCTGCTGCGCTCTGTGTCGAACCAGAAACTGCGTTTGCACACGTATCATCTGCTGAAGGCGTAATAGCAATTGCACCATCACAATCATCATTTTCTGGTGGAGCTGGAGGAGTACCAACACAGATATCAAAGTTATTATACTGTACAGTGGTTGACCAACCGTAAACTCTTACATAATATGTATTACCAACTATAAGTCCTGATAATTGTAGAGTATTAGGATCACTTTCTCCTACTTCATTAGTAGCTGTCATGTTACATCCGGCTGCGTCATCAAAAACACTCATACCCATATCTGTACTAGTAGATGTTCCTCCACCTTGATTTACAACATTTGATATTTCAATATTATTATTTGTTGCTGTTGCTACAAAAGTAAACCATACGTCTGTATTTGGTGTTCCTGTGGCGTCATCTGGTTGCGGTGATGCTGTCGCATATTGTGTAGTGGCAGATGTTACTGTACCACAAGATGTATCTTCATTAACTGTTAAAGCAATGGCATTTTCACACTCATCGTTTGCTGGAGGTACAAAAGTTGTAAAAGACTGCTCTGTACAACCTGTAGCACTACCGTTATCGTTATAAGGTGTAATGGTAACATAATAAGTAGTACCTGCCATTAAAGCTCCTAAACTATACGACGTTGAATTCATGTTATCAACATTATCTGCTAAATCTGTTCCTCCCATTGTAGAACCTGCAGTTATAAAATAACCTGTAGGCACTCCAGTTCCTACACTCCAAGAGATATCTCCATTTACAGACACATTTGTAGTTTCTGTTAATAGTGCATCACAGTTTGGAGGATTAGCAACAACTTGAGAAGCATCAAAGTTATCTACATAAAAATAATAGTCTCCTGCGTTCCAGGTATTCGCTATTTGTATTTTAACATCAGAGCCAGAAGGTAATGATGCCGCAGGAATAACTGCCATCATAGTAGCACATGTATTAGCAACTACGTGATTAGTATCATCAATTGTTAAAACTGTTGTCCAAGTTGTTCCGTCGTCTAATGAATATTGTAATTCTGCAGTTCCAAAATCTGCTGCAGTTGCAACCGTTGCTGCAGACCAATTTACTACTTTATAATCAAAGGAAACAGTTAAATCTGTTCCGTTTGATTGCCCGACATAATTAGGGCTTGTTAGATTTCCTGAAGCTGAGCCACTATATAAGTTATCTCTTTCTGAAGAACCTGAACATGTTTCTGATCCAGTATTGGCATATGAATCTGTCCAACCTGCAGGAGTTCCAGAGTCAAAATCTTCACTAAATCCAACTTGTGCGAAAGCTAGACTTACTGAAAACATAAGTAAAGTAAATAAAGTAATTTTTTTCATATGTGATTGTTTTAGTTAAAATTTATTATAGGTTCGCCTAAAATATTGATAATAATTCAGCTATTTTAAGTATTCTTTAACAAATCGACCACACGCTATATAATATCGTTTAAAGGTGTTTGAGTTTTTTTAATTCGATATTAATTAACATTATTAGCACCTTATTTATATAAAAAAGCCATATAGTTTAAACTATATGGCTTTAAAATTAATATATCTTATGTTTTTACTTTTGGCCTTCTACAAAAGCATCCATTACTGCATCACTAACTCCCATGTTGCTAAATCCTCCATCGTTATAAAGGTTTTGTAAGGTAACACGTTTTGTTAAATCACTAAATAATGAAACGGTATAATTTGCACAGTCCATTGCTGTTGCGTTTCCTAATGGAGACATTTTTTCTGCATAAGCTATAAAACCATCAAATCCTTTAACTCCACTTCCTGCTGTTGTTGGTGTTGGTGATTGTGAAATGGTATTAACTCTAACTTTTTTATCTTTTCCAAAGAAATATCCAAAGCTACGTGCTATACTTTCTAAATAAGCTTTGTTATCTGCCATATCATTATAGTCTGGAAAAACACGTTGTGCTGCCATATATGTTAGCGCTACTATACTTCCCCACTCGTTCATTGCATCTTGCTTATAAAGTGTTTGCATAGTTTTATGAAAAGACATTGCAGAAACGTCTGTTCCTTTTTGTGTCCATGCATAGTTTTGATTTGTATAGTGATTGCCTTTTCTTACATTAATAGACATGCCTATTGAATGTAATACAAAATCTAATTTACCTCCTAAAATCTCAGTTGCTTGAGATACTAAATTCTCAAGGTCTTCAATAGATGTTGCATCTGCAGGAATTATTTGTGAGCCTGTTTTTTCTGCAAGTTCATTTATTTGACCCATTCTCATTGCTACAGGCGCATTTGTAAGAACAAATGTTCCTCCTTCTTCATGAACACGTTCGGCTGTTTTCCAAGCAATTGAATTAGAATCTAATGCTCCAAATATGATTCCTCTTTTTCCTTTTAGTAAGTTATATGACATTTTTTTAGTTGTTATATAGTTAGTTCTACTATTATGTTTTTATTTTTTAATCAAAGATAATGTTTATAATAGAAATAATTTTAATTCAGTAATTCTTTTGCATGTGCTAATGCAGAATTTGATACTTCTACGCCGCCTAACATTTGAGCTATTTCTATAATACGATCGTCATGATTTAGCTTTACAAGGTTTGTAGTTGTTACCTCATTAACATCTTGTTTATATACTTTAAAATGTGAGTTACCTTTAGCTGCTATTTGAGGTAAATGCGTTATACTAAATACTTGCATTGTTGTACTCATTTGAGACATAATATCTGCCATTTTATTAGATACTTCTCCAGATACTCCTGTATCTATCTCATCAAACATTATGGTTGGTAATTTTATATATCTTGTAAGTATGGATTTTATAGCTAACATAATTCTGGATAACTCTCCACCAGACGCTGCTTTTTTTAACGACTGAAATTGACCTCCTTTATTTGCTGAAAACAAGAAAGACAACTCGTCTTTACCATTAGCAAAAAACGTTTTAGATGTTTTAAAATTAATTTCAAACTTTGCATTAGGCATCCCTAATTGAGCTAGAATATGTTCTAATTCTTTTGTTAGTTTAGGTATTGCTTTTATTCGTTTTATATGAATTTTTTCTGCAAATGTATTTAAACTTGTTTTTACTTTATTTATTTCTACTTCTTTTCGCTCTATATCTTGTTCTACATTTTCTGTAGCTTCTACTTTTTCTTGTAATGTGTGCTTTATCTCTATTAAAGCAGAAATATTATCTACAGCATGTTTTTGAAATAAATTATTTAGTATAACTAGTTTATTATTTACTTCTTCTAACCTATTTGGATTTGCTTCTATATCGCTTTGAAAGGCTTCTAACTCTGAAAAAACATCGTCTAGTTCTATAAAACTGCTATTTACTCTATTGTATAAATCTTGGTATTTTATAGATATATTAGATAATTGTTTTAAAACTACTTTTAACTCTGTTAAAGTTATTATGACTCCTAATTGCTCATCACTAAATAATTGATTTGAAACTGTTAACTTTTCTTGTATAGTTTCAATATTATTTAATGTTTCATATTCTTCTTCTAAAGCCTCAAGTTCGTCTGCTTTTAATTTTGCAGCCTCTAATTCATTTAGTAAAAAGGTATTATAATCATGCTCTTTTATTGCTTCAGATTGAAATTTTTGTAAACTTTCTAATTCTTTTTTTAATTTCTTATAATCTGAAAGTTTTGCTGAATAATTTTGTAATTCTTCTTTATTATTTGATAGCGCATCTATTACCTGAAACTGAAAAGCATCATCTACCAGCTGTAGTGTTTCGTGTTGAGAGTGCATATCTATTAATTGTTTGCCTAATAATTGTAAGCTAGTAAGGTTTACAGGTGAATCGTTTACAAACGCTCTAGATTTTCCAGATGGTAGTATTTCTCTTCTAATTATTGTGTGTGTTTCGAAGTCTAAATTGTTTGCTTGAAATAAACTTTTTAGGTTATAGCCAGAAATATCAAAATGTGCTTCTATTATACATTTCTTTTCTTTATTTCTTAAGCTATTTAAATCTGCACGTTTACCTAATATTAAGGATAAACCACCTAGCAAAATAGATTTCCCTGCTCCTGTTTCTCCTGTAATAATTGTAAATCCATTATTAAAATCTACTTGTAATGCATCTATTAGTGCATAATTTTTTATTGATAGTGAAGTTAACATTTAAAGTAATAATTTTAGGGTTAAAGTTTCCTTTTACAACTGTAAAAACGGAAATAAATTAAAACTTAATATTTCTCCATTTACTTGCATGTGTTGGAGCAACACGATTTAAAACATCTACTAGACCTGATACGTCTATACTTGGTCCTGATGAAAAAATATTTTCGATTTCCTGTGCTTTTGCATCAAAAAAAACACGTGTTAAATAAGAGTTTGGTCTACGACTATTCATTTTTGCAAAATAAGCTAGTGCTAACGCTATTTCGTTTTTTCCATCTTTTTTACTTTTAGCCATAATGTCTAATCCTCTAATGTGATAATTATACATTACTTGTCTAAACTCTATAAATGTTGGAGATAATATATTATCTATTAATGCAAATCTACTTTGTAATCCATCTTCTAATTTCCAACCTGTATTATTATCACGTTGAGAATAATTTACTATTCGCTGTGCTTGTTTAAAGTAAGTTTCGCCACCTTCTAACGCAAAGCTTTCGGCATCTAAACCTAGAACCATATATATATGGAATGCTAATACAGATACTAAATTAGATTCGTACTGTGTTTCATTATATATAAGGTTTTGAAATTCTACATAGGTAAAATTAAAATCTTTATCGTTTATATTATAAATTGGAGTTGTATAAGTAGAGCCATATACTGGCCTAGATGATTGTACTTGTATTGTAGCATTATAATTATCATTATTACGCTCTGTTATATTAATTACAATATTACAGTCTATGCGCTCTTGTAATTTAAATTGCTTTTTTGTCCATTGTGTTTTATTTACAAACTCTTTTAGTTGATTTTCTAAAGTTTTATAAATCTGCAAATTCTCGTTACCTGTTAATTGTGCATTAACAACAACATTACAGTTAAGTTCTTGTGCAAAACTTAAAGTACTAATACAAATGGTTACAAGTATAATTAATTTACGCATCTAATTTATTTATTACTTCTCTTAAAATATCTTTGGCGACTTCTGCTTTAGATTTTAGCTCGTAAGCTTTAATATTAAATTCTTTATCTATTATAGTGACTTTATTAGTATCGCTTTTAAATCCAGCACCTTTGTCTTTTAACGAATTTAAAACAATTAAATCTAAATTCTTCTTTTTTAGCTTTCCTTTTGCGTACTCTAACTCATTGTTAGTTTCTAATGCAAAACCTACTAATAATTGTTTTTGTTTTACTTCGCCTAAAGATGCTAAAATGTCTTTTGTTTTTTCTAACTCTAATACAAACGTTGTATCACTCTTTTTTATTTTCTTGTTAGAAATTTCTTTTGGTTTGTAATCTGCTACAGCAGCAGATAGTATTGCTACATCTACATTTTTATAATAAGTATGTGCTGCATCGTACATGTTTTGTGCACTTACTACTGGAACAACCTGAATTAAACTGTGATTTACTTGTTGATTTGTTGGACCTGTAATTAATATTACATTAGCTCCTAAACTTGCTGATGCTTTTGCTATTTCAAAACCCATTTTCCCACTGGAGTGATTTCCAATAAATCTTACTGGATCTAAAGCTTCATGTGTTGGTCCTGCTGTTATTAGTATTGTTTTTCCTTTTAAAGGTAATTTTCCTAAAATATCGTTTTCTATAAAGGTAACTATATCTTCTGGCTCGGCTAAACGACCTTGACCAACTAAACCACTTGCTAATTCTCCCGATGTTGCTGGTATCATAATGTTACCAAAACTTTGGAGTGTTGTAAAAGTATTTTTTGTAGATGGATGTTTATACATATCTAAGTCCATTGCTGGTGCAAAATATACTGGACATTTTGCTGATAGGTATGTTGCTAATAGTAAATTGTCACAGGTACCATTTGCCATTTTTGACAATGTATTAGCTGTTGCTGGTGCAATTATTAAATAATCTGCCCAAAGGCCTAATTCAACATGGTTATTCCATTCTGCATTTTCATCGTCTTCATTATAGAAGGTAGAATGTACAGGGTTTTTAGATAATGTAGATAAAGTAAGAGGTGTAACGAAGTCTTTAGAAGCAGGTGTCATTACAACTTTTACGTTTGCACCTGCTTTTATAAATGCTCTTACCAATGAGGCTGTTTTATAAGCAGCAATACCAGCGCTTATGCCTAGTAATATATTTTTGCTACTTAATATAGACATACTTATTTTTTGTCTTCCTCTGTGTTTCTATGGTAGATTTTAGAATCTAACCATTCTTTTACTGCTAAAGCGTGTGGCTTTGGTAATTTTTCATAAAATTTAGAAACTTCAATTTGCTCTTTGTTTTCAAAAATTTCTTCTAATGAATCGTTATATGTTGCAAATTCTTCAAGTTTCTCGATTAATTCTTTTTTAATTTCAGAATTAATTTGCTCTGCTCTTTTTGATATAATTGAAATAGCTTCGTAGATGTTTTCTGTTGGTGCATCTACTGCATTTCTATTATAAGTCGTTGTGCTTAAAGGCGCATCAATCTTTTTTAAATCCATAGTTATATTAACTTTTTGTACTGTATTGTTCTAATTGTTTGTCTATATTTTCTGCTTTCACAGTTGCCAGAGCTAAAAACTCTGAACTAGCATAACGTTTTTTAAATGCATCAAAGTATTTTTTTGCTGCTAATAAACGTTCTTCTTTTAATTGTTCTATACTTTTTGTTGCTAACTTGTAAGCAGAATCAAATCTAATATATAAAGCTTCTTCTCTTAATGATGTTCCTGGAAAATCACTTATAAAATCATCAAATGATGCAATAGATGCTTTATAGTCTGATATTTTATTGTATTGCTTTGCTATTTCAAAAGCTTTTTTCTCTAATTTATAATCTAACTCTTTTACCATTTCGTTGGCTTGAGCTACTTCTGCTTCAGATTCTGGATACAGGTTAATAAACTCTTGAAGTTTTTGCAATGCTGTTATTGTCTCGGTTTGATCTTTTGAGTAAACCGGTGACAATTCATAATAACTTTTAGCACTTTTAAAACTTGCTTCAGCTAACTTTTCACTTTTTGGATATGAGGATATAAAACGCTCAAAATGATAGCCCGAAACATAATAGTCTTCCATTTGGTACAAAGCATCGGCGTTTAGAAACATTAATTTCTCTGCTTGTGGTTTCCCTCTATATTGCGGTATAATCATCTCGAATATACGGTTTGCTTTAGAGTACTTACCTTCTTCATATTTTTTAACTCCCATTCTATACTTTACACCTACATCTTCAGATTTTAAGGCTTTTTGGTATTCGCTACAACTAGTAATTGTTAGCAAGGTAATTAGGATGATAACTAAGTTCTTCATAGAATTTTAAACAAGGTGCAAAAATATGCTTTTATTATGGATTTTAAAAATATAATTTTAATGCTAAATTAAGTGTTGAATTACAGTTAATGTGTGGTTTAAGTAATTTTTAACGCTTATTAAATTGTGCTAGATATTTTTTTATCTTTTCTTTTAAACTTTCTGTTGCTTTTACTAGTGGCAATCTTACTGTATCATTACACAGGTTTAACTCTTGTAAAACGGCTTTTATTCCTGATGGATTGTTTTCTGAAAAAATTAAACTTGTTATTTCCATTAACTCAAAATGAATTTTAAATGCTTCTTTTGCATTACCTTCCATTGCTAAATTTATCATGCTTGAAAATGCTTTTGGTAGTGCTTGACCAATAACACTTATTACGCCATCACCTCCTGCTAGCGCTACCATAGATACTAGATCGTCATCTCCAGATATTATACCAAAACCTTCTGGTTTATTTTTTATTAACTGTAAATATTGAGACATATTGTTTCCTGCTTCTTTTACAGCTACTATATTTTCAAAATCTTTAGCTAGTTTTAATGTTGTTTCTGGCAGCATATTTGATGCTGTTCTTCCTGGAACATTATATAAAATAATAGGCACTGGACTAGCTTGAGATATAGCTTTAAAATGCTGATAAATGCCTTCTTGTGTTGGTTTACTATAATATGGTGAAACAGATAAAATGCCTTTAAAGGAAGACAAATTTGTTGTATTAATTTCTTCTATTACTGCTGCAGTATTGTTTCCGCCTACACCTAATACTAATGGTAACCTATCATTATTTACTTTAACAATAGTTTTTATTATTTCGGCTTTTTCTTCTTTTGTTACGGTTACACTTTCTCCGGTTGTACCGCTTATTACAATATAGTTTGTTCCATTTTCTATATTATATTCTACTATGTTTTTTAATGCCTCGTGATCTACAGTTTTATCTGTATTAAAAGGTGTTACAATTGCAATTCCTGTTCCTTTAAAAGGGTTATTCATCTGTTTTAAAATTATATTTTATTTAATATTGTAAGGTATTTTAAAAGTTCTTTTTCAAACGTATTATATGCCTTAACAGGTGTTTTTATTATCAAGTCGTTTAATCTTTCATCTTCATGCAGTATTCCAACCTTAAAATTTGCTTTAGATTTTACTGTTAATAACTTTAAGTGCATTGAAGCTTCCAAATAATAGCTTATTAAGATATCGTACTCTTTACTTAAAAAACTTTTTAGCGATTCGTTTTTAATATTTCCTTTCCAACCTATACTATTTTTATTAAAGCTGTTAAAAAAATTATTTTCTTCTATTGTTTTTTCTTTTGTAAATGCTATAATTTCACAGTTACTAGATTCTATTTTTAGAGTTTTAAATAAAGAATCAAACCACTTATAATCAATCATTTCATCTATATTAATAATAACTCCAACACTCTTAATTTTGGAATCGCTTGAGTTAACAACGCGATTATTTAAAGTTTTATTAATATAGTTTTGGTTAGATTTCTCCTTAAATCCTTTTAAAATCATCTATATTTATCGCTTTGTTACAAAAGTAGCAAAACCTAACTAATACACAGCTTAATTTTAATAATTAGTATATGAAATTTAATGCCTTTTTTATTTTGTTAATTGCAGCTAGTTTTACTGCCTGTAAACAAAACACACAACATTTATCTAAAATTGAAGGTAAACAAATTGCAGTTACAGATAGTATTGCAATACATGCAGAGTTTGATTCTATAATAGCTCCTTACCGTAAAAGCCTTAACCAAGACATGAATGCTGTACTGTCTTACGCGCCGGAAACTTACACAAAAAATGATGGCGAATACAATACTGCAATAGGTAATTTAATGGCTGACATTGTTTATAGTCAAGGAAATATTGTTTTTAATAAACGTACTAATAAAAATATTGATGCCGTAATTTTAAATCATGGAGGAATTCGCTCAATTATTTCTAAAGGAAACATAACTACCGAAACTGCTTTTCAAGTTATGCCTTTTGAAAACAGTATTGTTGTTGTTGCTTTAAAGGGACAGCAATTAGATAGTATGGCAGATTATTTAAGGCACGCTAAAAGAGCACACCCAATTAGCGGTATGGAATTAGAATTAGATAGAGACTTTAATATTACAAAAACACTGGTTAAAGGTGAAAATATAATAAAAGACAAGATATACTACTTAGCAACAAACGATTATTTATATGATGGTGGTGACCGTATGAGATTTTTTAAACCTAACGATAGTGTTTACCATTTGAACTATAAAATAAGAAATGCTATGATTGATTATTTTAAAAAGAACGACACCATAAACCCAAAAATTGACAACCGTTTTATTCAAACTAAATAACTATGAAAAGAAGACAATTTATAGAACAATCTGCAGCTGCAACTGCTTTAGTAACATTAGGCGGTTTTGGATTACAATCTTGCACTGCAAGTACTAAAACAAAAAAAATTACAATTCTACACACTAATGATGTTCACAGTCATATTGATGCTTTTGGACCAGATGATGGACGTAATGCAAACCAAGGTGGCGTTGCCAGACGTGCTACTTTAGTAGAGTCTATTCGTAATGAAAACCCAAACACACTTTTATTAGATGCTGGTGACATTTTTCAAGGTACACCTTATTTTAATTACTACGGTGGTGAGTTAGAGTTTAAACTTATGTCTAAATTAAAATACGATGCTGCTACTATTGGAAATCATGATTTTGATAATGGTATAGATGGCTTATATGCACAATTACCGCATGCAGAATTTAAATTTTTATCTGCCAATTATGATTTTAAAAATACCATTATGGATACTCACGTTAAGCCATATCACGTATTTGTAAAAGATGGAATTAAAGTAGGCGTATTTGGTTTAGGTATAAAATTGGATGGCCTTGTGAATAAAAACATGTACAAAGAAACTAATTATCTTGACCCTATAGAAATTGCACAGGACATGTCTAGAATTTTAAAAGATGAAGAGCAATGCGACCTCATCATTTGCCTATCACACTTAGGATATCACTATAAAAAAAGTCCAGATAAAATTTCAGATTTAAACCTTGCCAAAGCAACCAAAAATATAGATTTAATTATTGGTGGGCATACTCACACTTTTTTACCAAAACCAACTGTAGCACAAAATGCTGATGGTAAAAATGTTTTAGTAAACCAAGTGGGATGCTATGGTATTAATTTAGGTCGTATAGATTTTTATTTTGATGCCGAAAAAAATAAAACAGCAAACGGAACTTCAATAATTGTGTAAATTCTATTTTAAAATTACGACCTATAGTTTAAACCAAACCATTTTATATGAAAACTAAGGTCCTTTTTTTTATTAGATTAGCTATTGCTATAATTCTTATTCAAACGCTTCGTTTTAAATTTACAGGTCACCCAGACAGTATATTTATATTTAAACAGGTTGGTCTAGAACCTTATGGCAGAATTGGAATTGGAGTTTTAGAACTTATTGCTGGTATACTTTTATTAATACCAAAAACCATTTGGGCTGGAGCAATTTTAACTCTAGGAATTATAAGTGGTGCACTAATTATGCACTTAACAAAACTTGGTATTGTAGTAAATAATGATGGTGGCATTCTATTTATTACCGCAGTAGTAGTTTTTATTCTTGCGGCAATTACACTTTATTTTTATAGAAAAACCATTCCGTTTTTAAAATAACAATCTATAGTACTTATTAATTTTAGATGTAATATAAACGTACACCAAAAAGAAACCAACTATTAGTAATAACGAATATGCAATATTAAGTATATATACTGACGACACAAATATATAAGCTACTTGTATCATTTCTGAAAAGACAATACAAACACTTGCTAAAAACAACAATAAACCACGTCTTGTATCATGATATAAATAGTTTAAAAGTGAAAACGAAAGAATTAATAAAACACACACATTATACAAACATTCTAAAAGAAAGTTAAAAGTATAAACTTCAATAGAATTGTCTGCCAAAATCATTTGATTAAGCGTATAAATAAGATAACCATTAAAAATGGTTAATACTGCAATATGAAGCTTAAACTTTTGGAATAAAACAGTAAAACTCATACTCCTTGCCATATATACAAGCAAACAAGAATACCCTAAAATATAACATAGGTTGCTAACCTTAAAAAACAAGGTGTAATGAAAGTCCCAAAAAACTTTAGAAAGCTCTGCAAGAGAAAATGCTATTAAAAACATCGCAAAATAAGCGCTTTTCTTTTTAGACTCTAAAAAATAAAGACAAACAAAAAATGGTAGCACAAGTGCTCTAGAGTAATTTGAGATTATTTCTACATTAAAAATAACACCAAATAAAAAAACAAAAGCAAGCGCTAAGATCACGCTGCTAACTATTTGCAGTTTTGTAATTTTCATTAATCAGTAAATTTGGGACTACAAATATACAAAATATTTACTTTTAATCGTAAATAACATGCTTTTTATCGGTTAAACATGTTGTGTGTAAGATAATTCTTAGTTTTACTTGTGTTTTAAAAACATAAATAAAACTATTCTGTTTCTATAAAACTAACATGATTAATTAGCGTGTGGTAGTATAACATAAAAAACGCAGAAACATACAACACCGTTGACGTATAGCTAATTAAAACATATTCTGCTATATAATAATAACCAATAAGAATAAGTTCTGCGAATACTAAACACAAACAACCTAAAAATAGAAAGAAGAATTTTTTACTTGAAAATTGAATGTATTTAAAAAATGATAAAGACATTAAAACAACCAATACTAAACTAAAAGTAAACTCTATTAATTGAATTAAATAAATATAATTTGAATCAAACTCTATAGGTAGTAAAATCTCTATTAACACATAAACCATGCTAAATGCTAGTATAACTAAAACACTTAAATCTAGTTTATTATTTTTAAAGAGGTATAAAAATTTTAAATCTTTAGATACATAACATATAAAGGCTATATAAGCTAAAATATACAAACTGTTACATAAGTAATAAGACCAATCTGAAATTTGATTAAAGTCTAAAACATTTACAATATTACCTAAAGAATGAAATATAAAAAAAAGCGTTAATCCTAATACTTTTTCACCTCTTATAAAATAAAATATCGCAATACCTGGAACCATTAATAGCTCTACAGAAGAAGACCATAATTCTAAACCCAATACATTTAAAATTATCACAGTTAACATAATTGTGATAGCCGTTAGAAATAACTTTAGTTTTACGGACATTTAAAAATACGGTTGAATTTTTTTTCAAAATAACAACTTCAAAAAATACTATACAAGAAAAACGGTCGTTGCTTTTTATTTATTACAAATTTTATTAAAAATAAAGTTTTACAAATCAACCATTTGTAAAAACTCATCCTCTGTAATAAGAGATATATTAAGCTTTTCTGCCTTCTCTTTTTTACTTGGCCCCATTTTATCTCCTGCAACAACAAAATCGGTTTTAGATGAAATAGAACTTACATTTTTACCACCATTATCTTCAATTAGTTTTTTTAGTTCATTACGTGAAACTTTGGTAAACACTCCAGAAACAACAAACGATTTTCCTTTTAATTTATTGGTTTGGTTTGCCAATTTTTCGGCTGAAATCTCAAGCTGAACGCCAACATTTTTTAGACGTTTTATAATATTTCTATTTTCTTCTGAAGCAAAAAAGGAAACAACACTTTCGGCTATTTTAATTCCTATTTCATCAACTTTTTCTAAATCTTCAATTGATGCCTGCTCTAAAGCTTCTATGCTTTTATAATGTTTAGCCAGTTTTTTAGCTACTGTTTCTCCTACAAAACGAATTCCTATTGCAAATAACACGCGCTCAAATGAAATTTGTTTTGAAGCTTCAATACCATTAATTAGATTCTCTGCACTTTTTTCTGCCATTCTTTCTAATGGTAAAATTTGTGCTTTTGTAAGTGTGTACAAATCAGCATAATTCGTTATCAAACCTTCTTTAACCAATAAACCAACAGTTTCACCACCTAAGCCTTCAATATCCATTGCTTTTCTAGAAATAAAGTGTTGTATTCTACCTATTACCTGAGGTTCGCAACCATTATAATTTGGACAAAAATGTTTTGCTTCTCCTTCCAGCCTTTCTAAAGGTGTTTGACACTCTGGACAATGTGTTGCGTATTTGGTTGGCTTAGAATCTTGAAGCCTTTGCGTTAAATCTACAGCTATAATTTTAGGAATTATTTCTCCTCCTTTTTCTACAAAAACAGTATCGTTTATTCTTATATCTAGTTTTTCTATTTGATCTGCATTATGTAACGATGCTCGTTTTACTACTGTACCTGCTAAATCCACAGGTTCTAAATTTGCCACTGGCGTTATTGCGCCTGTTCTTCCTACTTGATAGGTAATTTCTTTTAAAATAGTAGACACTTGCTCTGCCTTAAATTTATAAGCCATTGCCCATCTTGGTGCTTTTGAGGTATAACCTAATTCTTCTTGTTGGTATAGGCTATTTACTTTTACTACAACACCATCTGTTTCATAAGGTAAGTTATGACGTTCTGTATCCCAGTGATTTATAAACTTAAAAACCTCATCTATAGTTTTACACAAACGTGCTTCGTTAGGAACTTTAAATCCCATTTTTCTAGCTTTTTCTAAGCTTTCAAATTGATTTTCGACGCCTAGATTTGTTCCTGTTAAATTATACAACAAACATTCTAAAGGACGTTTTGCTACTTCTCCACTGTCCTGAAGCTTTAAACTTCCTGATGCTGTATTCCTAGGGTTTTTATAAGGTTCTTCTCCGTTTGCTACACGTTCTTCATTCATTTTTAAAAACCCTTTAAAAGGCAAAACTATTTCTCCTCGAATATCAAACTTTGCTGGGTAATCACCTTTTAACTGTAATGGTACAGATTTTATGGTTTTTATATTTGCGGTAACCTCATCGCCTTGAAAACCGTCACCACGTGTTACTGCTTTTAATAAATTTCCATTTTCGTAGGTTAGACTTATAGATGCACCATCGTATTTTAACTCACAAGTATAACTAATATCGCCATCAACTAATTTTTTAATTCTTGTTTCCCAATCTTTTAAGTCTTCTAAAGAATATGAATTATCTAATGAGTACATGCGATGCTCATGAACTACTGTATTAAAATTTTTTGTTACTTCTCCTCCAACACGTAATGTTGGTGAGTTTGCATCAAAAAATTCTGGATGTGCTTCTTCTAAAGCTTGAAGTTCTTTTAATTTAATATCAAAATCGTAATCACTTATAGTTGGGTTATCTAATACATAATAATTATAATTATGCTCTCTAAGTTCTTGACGTAGTTGTTCTATTTCTTGCTTTTTACTCATTTTACAATCCTTCTTTATTCAACCATTTTGGCGCTGGCAATGGTGTGAAATTATTCATTTTTTCTAATAAATCGTCAATACTGTCGCTTACCAAAACAGCATCTAAGTTTTCTTGTTTTAGAAAACCGTTTTTTACCATGGTTTTACTTTGCTCAATTAGTGCATTATAATAACCGTTAGTGTTTAAAATACCTATTGGCTTAGTGTGTAAACCTAATTGTCCCCAAGTCGTGATTTCAAAAAATTCATCCATAGTACCAAATCCGCCAGGAATAATTATAAAGCCATCACTTTTTTCGTAAATAACAACTTTTCTATCATGCATACTATTGGTTACAATTAAATGAGTTAAGTTTTCGTTTACAATTTCTTTTGTTTTTAAAAACTCAGGAATTACACCTATAGCATTGCCATTATTTTCAAGCACTCCTTTTGCTACTTCTCCCATTATGCCAATTTTTGCAGCACCATAAACTAAAGCGATATTACGCTTTGCAAATGTTTTACCTAAAGCATAAGCTTCAGAAATTATTTTTGAATCATTTCCTGAACTTGAACCACAAAAAACTGCTATATTCTTCATTTTAATTGCTTTTATATTTTGTTTTATAAACTTATAAATCTGCAGATAACATTCTATCTTTATTAAATATATCTTTTATTATTTCTACATTTTTAAAGCCTATATTTTCTACTAAAGCTTTAGTTTCTTCTCCAAGATATTCATTTATTTCAAAAAAAAGTTTTCCGTTTTTATGTAATTTTTTTGTTGCAAACTCAGCAATTGCCTTATAAAAAAGTAATGGGTTGTCGTCTTCTACAAACAGTGCTAAATGTGGCTCGTTATTAAGTACATTGTTTTTTATTTCCGCTTTTTCAAGGTTTCTAACATATGGCGGATTTGAAACTATAACATTAAACTTTAAATCTTTATTTAATGTTTCATTGCAAGCGTTTAAAATATCGCATTTAATAAACTCTACAGCTACATTATTTAATACTGCATTTTCTTTTGCTTTTTTTATTGCTTCTGTAGAAACATCTATTGCATAAACTTGTGCTTCCTTTAATTCTTTTGCTAGTGAAATTGCTATACAACCACTTCCTGTTCCTATATCTAAACAGGTAAGTGGTTTAGATTCTTTTAGTTTTTGTTTTGCAGTTTTTAAAACCAAAGTGACAAGTTCTTCGGTTTCTGGTCTTGGAATTAGTGTGTGCTTATTAACTTTAAATGGTAAACCATAAAATTCTGTTTCACCAATTATGTATTGAATGGGTTTTTCGTTTTTTAAATCTTCAAGCGCATTAAATATAACCGTTTGCTCTTCTTTATTAATAGCTAAATCTGAATCTAAGGCTAATTGTAAACGCGTAACATTATAATAGTTTTCTGTACAAATAAAGAAAAAGCTAGCAACTTCTTCTACTCCATAAATAGCATCTAATTCTTTATGAAAGATATTTTTTAAATCTTTAATTAACACAAGCATGTTTTTAGTTTTATAAATCTTTTAGCATCCAAACAGCACAAGCTGTATGTCCAGTATTACCTAATGGCGCATTTAAATGCTTAAAACCAAAATACTCATAAATATGAATTGCTGCTTTTAACTGTGGTGCAGACTCTATATAACATTGTTTGTAGCCTAATGTTTTTGCTGTTTCTAAACATTTTTTAAATAGCTTTTTACCCAAACCTTTACCTCTTACTTTAGGAGAGAAATACATTTTTTGAATCTCACAAACACGATCTTCAAAGCCTTCTAAAGGTTTTACTCCAGCGCCACCAAGTATTTCTCCATCTCTATCTATTACATAATACACATCATTACTATTTTGATAAGATTCAAACATTTTCTTAGTCTCTGGATCTGCAAAAGCAGTACCTTCTAGTGGAATATCAAACTCTGGAAAACAAGCTCTTATAACACTTTCTACAGCTGCATTATCCTGCTGTTCTATTTCTCTTATTATGTAATTATTATTACTCACAATATTATGGTATTTTTACGCTCTCTTTCGAGGCTGAATATACAGTAATTATAAAAAATTTTAGATGAAGAAACTCATAATCTTATCAACAATTCTACTTACAATACTAAGTTGCAAAGTAAACGAAAAACCAGAATTTTTACGTGTAGAAAACATAGAAGTTGAAGACTCTAATAATGAGTTTATTATTTTAACTGCCGATGCTTTTTTTAACAATCCAAATACTATTGGTGGTAAATTAGAAACTGATGGTATTAAAGTTGTTGTTAACGATATTGAAGTTGGTACGGTAAGTTCTAAAACTTTTAACGTTCCTGCAAAAAAAGAGTTCTCAATCCCTTTAAAAGCAAACATTCCTGCGAATAAAATTTTAAATTTAAACAACCTTAGTGGTTTACTTAATAGTGTTTTAAATAAAGGTATGCAAGTGCAATATAAAGGAGAAATAAAGTATAAAGTTTTTGGTTTCTCTCATAAATACACCTTAGATGAAATTCAAGATGTAAAAATTAAATTGTAAACCTTGACTACTCACGAAACATACATGCAAAGAGCAATACAAATTGCTAATAATGGTTTAGGCACAACACGTCCTAATCCTATGGTTGGTGCGGTAATAGTACATAACAATATTATAATTGGAGAAGGTTTTACCAGTGCTTATGGAGGTAATCATGCCGAGGTTAATGCAATAAATGCAGTTAAAAACAAAGATTTACTTAAAAAAAGCACACTATACGTTACTCTTGAGCCTTGCTCCCACTATGGTAAAACACCACCATGCAGCGATTTAATTATTCACCACAATATACCTAATGTTGTTATTGGCTGTGTAGATGATAATCCAGAAGTTGCCGGTAAAGGCATAAAAAAGTTAATGGGTGCCAACTGTAAAGTTACCTTAGGTATTTTAGAAAACAAATGTAAAGAGCACCACAAACGTTTTTTTACATTTCATAATAAAAAACGTCCTTATATAATATTAAAATGGGCAGAAACCAGTAATGGCTATATTGCTCCAAAAACCAGAACAGAACAAAAACCAGTTTGGATTACAAATAAAATTTCACGACAGCTTGTGCATAAATGGCGCGCCCAAGAACAAGCTATTTTAGTAGGTACAACAACAGTTATAAAGGACAATCCTACTTTAAATGTAAGGGATTGGAGCGGCAATAACCCTACGCGAATTGTTTTAGACAAAAATAATTTGCTCTCTAAAGAATATACAATTTTTAATAACGAAGCAGAAACGTTTACAATTAAAGCACAAACAGCTAATGAAATTTGCTCCTTTTTATTTAAGCAAACCATAAACTCGGTTATTATTGAAGGTGGCGCAAAAACCTTACAACTTTTTATTAATGAAAATCTTTGGGACGAAGCAAGAGTCTTTAAAGGCAATATTACTTTTACTGATGGTATAAAAGCACCAAATTTTTCTGGAGAACTTAAAGCAGAAGAAACCATATTAAACGATACTTTATTAACTTACCAAAATAACCACTAGTTTTCTAACACATTTAGAAACACCTATTAAAATGATAAAAACCATAATTTTTGATTTTGGAGATGTCTTTATTAATTTAGACAAAGAAGGCGCGATGAGCAATGCTTTAGAGCTTTTTGAAATGGAAACACTATCTGATGATTTAATAGCCATTAACACATTATATGAGCAAGGCTTATTGTCTACAAACGAATTTTTAGAATTTTATACCGAAAATTTCCCTAAGCTTTCTAAAAAAGATATTACCGATGCTTGGAACTTTATTATCCGAGACTTTCCGCCAAAGCGTTTAAATTTTATTGAAACTTTAGCTAAAGAAAAAAAATACAATCTTATACTTTTAAGTAACACTAATGCGTTACACATCGATTGTATAAAACAACATGTACCGTTTTATAACGATTTTAAATCGAGTTTTAATAAGTTTTATCTCTCTCATGAAATCATGATGAGAAAACCTGATGCTAGTATTTTTGAATTTGTTTTAAACGAAAATAATTTAAAAGCAGAGGAATGTCTATTTATAGATGATACAGTCGAAAATACTGTAGCTGCACAAAAACTTGGCATAAACGTTTGGAATAACAACCCTAAAACCGAAGATATTACAGATTTATTTACAATAAAAAGAGATTTATTTTGATTTATCTTCTGTTAAGCATAATTGCCTCAACATTAATTTTTGTAATTTTTAATTTATTAGGCAAATTTAAAATAAACACATTACAAGCCATTATAATAAATTATTTCGCAGCTTTTACTACTGGTATTTTAAGCTCTAACGAAACTTTTGTTGTTAAAGAAATCATACATAAAGAGTGGTTTTTAGGTGCTGTTTTTTTAGGCTTTTTATTTATTAGCATATTTAATGTTATGGCTTTAACTGCACAACGTAACGGATTATCGGTAGCATCTGTTGCCAGTAAAATGAGTGTAGTTATTCCAATAGTTTTTGGTTTATATGTTTATAACGAAACTTCAAATTTTCAAAAAACAACAGGAATTATTTTAGCATTAATCGCAGTATATCTAACCTCGGTAAAAGCAAGAACAGGAACCATAAAAATAAAAAACTTATGGCTTCCTATTTTATTATTCATAGGCTCTGGAGTTATAGACACTACTATTAAGTATCTAGAAAACTCTTATGTTTCCAGTGATGGTATTCCTCTTTTTTCTGCAACTATTTTTGCTATAGCAGGAATTATTGGTGTTTTAATACTAACTGTAAAAGCAATACAAGGCAAATTTAAATTTGATTCTCGCAGTATTTTTGGTGGCTTAATATTAGGAGTAGTAAACTACTACTCTATTTATTTAATTTTAAAAGCTCTAGATTACAAAGGTATTGAAAGCTCTACAATTTTTACTGTTAACAATGTTGCTATTGTCATGTTATCAACTTTAGTTGGCTTATTATTTTTTAAAGAAAAATTAAGCTTAAAAAACTGGGTTGGTATTTTAGTTGCAATACTTTCCATTTTACTTGTAACTTTGGCATAATGGAAAATAATACCGACACATATAAAACAATTTTAAAACCTTCGGAAGAAGTTTTATTTAAAGATAAAAACTCAAAATTTTTTGGCTATGCATTTCCTGTTTATAATGAAGACCATGTAAAAAACCACATTGAAAATTTAAAAAAACAACATCACCAAGCAAGACACTGGTGTTATGCCTACCAAATTGGTACAGAAAATATAGCTTATAGAGCAAATGATGATGGCGAACCTAATAATAGTGCAGGCATGCCTATTTACGGACAAATACAATCTTTCGAAGTTACCAATATTCTTATAGTTGTTGTTCGCTATTTTGGCGGTGTTAAATTAGGCGTTGGTGGTTTAATAAATGCTTATAAAACAGGAGCACAATTAGCATTAGAAGCTTCTAACATTGTTACAAAAACAATAGACATTAACTTTTTAATTAAGTTTGAATATGAGTTAATGAATAAAGTTATGCGTGTTATAAAAGAAAAGAATCTAAATATTACTAATCAAAAATTAGAACTCGATTGCGAAATTACCATTTCAACAAGAAAACGAGATGCTAAAGAAATTTTTGAGATTTTCGATTCTATATATAAGGTGTCTATAAAAACTTTAGAGAATTAATTTTTTAATGCATCAAGAAAATATTGAGGTGGTCTTGTAGGTCTATTTGTTTTTAAATTTACAAAAACCAAATCCACAGATGCAGTTGATAGAATTTCACCAAAATCATTCAGTATTTCATACTCAAATTCAACCTTAACAGAAGGCGCTTTTTTAAGAGTTGTTTTAACTGTAATTACATCATCATAACGAATAGGTTTCTTATATTTTACACTTAGTGAGGCAACTGGTAAACCAATACCATCATCTTCCATTTTACGGTAAGAAATGCCCAATTTTCTCAACCATTCAATTCTGGCTATTTCCAGATATAATGCATAATTTCCGTGATGAACTACACCCATTTGATCGGTTTCTGCATAACGTACTCTTATGTCAATTTTATCGGTTTTCATAACGTTTTATGGATTATTTTTTGTAGTTTCGTTTTAACATCCATTATGAGAAAAAAAAACTAAATATTCAATAGGAAATCATTTTTTTTTTAAGTTTTTTGTTCACATATTTGTCCAGCTATAAAAAAGGCCCGAATTATTCCAAAATTCACCTAACTTAGAACTAATTAAAAAACAC